>CALQCM020000001.1 GCA_943329075.2 Chitinophaga pinensis
AAAAGCCGGGGAAACATCAGCCCTAGCCCTCCCCCATCAAGGGGGAGGGAATCCACTTAAGGGGGAGGGAATTCATTTCGCAGTGGGTGGCAAGCGTCGTCAGCGGCGAATACCGCCCCTGGCTGGCGACGAACTACGACAAACGCTGAATGGCGGTGAGCGCCTGATCCTGCGGCACATCAATTTCAAATGAACACCTTCCCCCTTGATGGGGGAAGGCGGGGATGGGGGTGTAGCCATTGCGTGTCATGACGAATGTCACCCCCACCCTAACCCTCCCCCATCAAGGGGGAGGGAATCCATTTGTGTGACGCCGGGTAGCGGGGCAGGGTACGGTGAGGCAGGAATCGCATCCTGCAAACTGCATCACATGCCGCGTTTACGACCGGCCGTAGACGTCCTCGAGCCGTACGATGTCGTCTTCTTCGACGTAAGCGCCGGTCTGCACTTCGATGATGACCAGCGGCTCGCTGTCGCGGTTGGAAAGACGATGCCGGTGGCCGGCGGGAATAAAAGTCGATTCATTGGTACGCACAACGAATTCTTTTTCGCCATTGACGACCTGCGCGGTGCCGCCGACCACCACCCAGTGTTCGCTGCGATGGCGGTGCAGTTGCAGGCTCAGCGCGGCGCCGGGATTGACGACGATGCGCTTGATCTTGAAACCGGGTCCCTGCTCGAGCGTGGTGTAGCTGCCCCACGGACGCACCACCGTGCGGTGGATTTTGTGCACGGTACTGCCGGTCTGCTTCAGGCGATCAACGACCGTGCGCACTTTTTGCGCATCGTTGCGGTCCGCAATCAGCAAGGCGTCCGGCGTATCGATGACCAGCAGGCCGTGGATGCCGACACCGGCCACCATACGATCGGCGCTTTGCACGTAACAATCCGAACTGTCCACCATCACTGATTCGCCGACCGTGCGATTGCCATCGGCATCGGGGGTCACGAGATCACTGACCGCATTCCATGAGCCGATATCGTTCCACGCGAATGCCGCGCGCACCACGGCAATACCGGCGGCTTTTTCCATCACCGCATAATCGATCGAGATTTCCGGTAGGCCGGCGAAAGTCGCCGCGTCGAGATGCACGGCGTCGCCGCTGCGCGGCGGCGTGGCCGCCCAGCAACGGTCGGCCGGGGTTTGGAGTTGCGGCGCGTGGCGCGCAAGATTTTCAAGGATGGTGCGCGCGGTAAAACAAAACATCCCCGAATTCCACAGATAGTTGCCCTGCGCGATGTATTGTTCCGCCTGTGCCAGCGGTGGTTTCTCGACGAAGCGCGCGACATCGTAGACGTCATCGCCGATGGCGCCGCCACATTCAATATAGCCGTAACCGGTCTCGGCGCGATCGGGTTGGACGCCGAACACCACGATGCGACCGCTCTCGGCGAGGGCGCATGCCGCACTGACCGCCGCCTTGAATGCCGCGGGTGGCTCGACCACATGGTCGGCCGGCAATATCAGCATCACCGCGTCGGCACCGTAATGCGCTTGCACATACAAGGCGGCCAGCGCGATCGCCGGTGCCGTATTGCGCGCACTCGGTTCGAGCAGAAAAACATTGCGCTCGTCGGCACCGACCGAGCGGTATTCATCGCGCGTTGCGTAGACGTATTCGCGATTGGTCACCGTCAAAACCGGCCCGGCCGGCGCCACCGCGGCAGCGCGCAGCATCGACTTCTGGATCAGGCTTTGCCCGTCGGCGAGGCGGATAAAGGGTTTCGGGTAGGCCTCGCGCGACACTGGCCACAGACGTGCGCCGACACCACCGGACATGATGACGGGAATCAGCACGGCGTATGTAATTCAACGTTGGGCAGCGGTTTGCTCAAAATGCGACTGCTCTTGGATATGCGCCAACGCTAGGCGGCGCGACAATCCAAGTATAATCAATTGAAACATCAAGTGGCCGCAACCATCATGAAGAAAGTCGCATTGATCACCGGCATCACCGGGCAGGATGGTGCGTATCTGGCCGAGTTTCTGCTGGGCAAAGGTTATGAAGTGCACGGCATCAAGCGCCGCGCCTCGCTGCTCAACACCGACCGCATTGATCACCTCTACCAAGATCCGCACGTCTCCAAACGGCGCTTCATATTGCACTACGGCGACATGACCGACTCTTCGGCATTGACGCGCGTGATCCAGCAGGTGCAGCCGCGCGAAATCTACAATCTGGCGGCGCAAAGCCACGTTGCCGTGTCATTTGAAGAGCCCGAATACACCGCCAATTCGGATGCGCTCGGCCCGCTGCGCATCCTCGAATCGATGCGCATCCTCGGCCTCACCAAGAAGACGCGTTTCTATCAGGCCTCCACTTCGGAGCTGTTCGGCAAGGTACAGGAAACGCCGCAGCGCGAAACGACACCTTTTTATCCGCGCTCGCCCTACGCCGCGGCCAAGCTCTACGCCTACTGGATCACGGTGAATTACCGCGAGGCCTACGGCATGTACGCCTGCAACGGCATTCTCTTCAATCACGAAAGCCCGGTGCGCGGCGAAACCTTCGTCACGCGCAAGATCACGCGCGCGCTGGCCCGCATCAAGCTGGGGCTGCAGGATTGCATGTATCTCGGCAATCTGGAGGCACGCCGCGACTGGGGCCACGCCCGCGATTACATGGAGGCCGCGTGGCTGATGCTGCAGCAGGACAAACCGGATGACTACGTCATTGCCAGCGGCGAACAATACAGCGTGCGCGATTTCGTCAACGCAGCGGCCGCCGAACTCGGCCTGAAGCTGCGCTGGAGCGGCAAGGGCGTCAAAGAAATCGCGCGCGTCGCGGGCGTTGCCGGCGGCGCCAAAACGAGCCCGCGACCCGGGCAGGTCGTGGTGCGCGTCGATCCGCGCTACTTCCGCCCGACCGAGGTCGAGACCCTGCTCGGCGACGCGCGCAAGGCGCGACGCAAACTCGGCTGGAAGCCGCGCGTGAAATTTCCGCAACTCGTCGCCGAAATGGTGCGTGAAGACCTGCGCGCCGCCGAACGCGATGAACTCGTCAAGCGGCATGGTTATGCCGCCTACGATTTTCACGAATGAGGTTTCGATGAAAGGCATCATTCTCGCCGGCGGCAGCGGCACCCGCCTCTACCCGATCACGCAGGTGGTGTCGAAGCAGCTTCTGCCTGTCTATGACAAACCGATGATCTATTACCCGCTGACGACGTTGATGATGGCGGGCATTTGCGACATCCTGATCATCTCCACACCGAACGACACGCCGCGCTTTGAACAATTGCTGGGCGACGGGTCGCAGTGGGGGCTGAACCTCTCCTACGCCGTGCAAACGGCGCCGCGTGGACTTGCCGAAGCCTTCATCATCGGTGAAAAATTCATCGGCGGCGAAAACTGCGCCCTCATGCTCGGCGACAACCTGTTTTTCGGCTATGAATTGCCACAGGATTTGCAGCAGGCGGCGAATTCGAAGGCCGGCGCGACCATATTCGCCTACCGGGTAACCGACCCCGGGCGTTACGGCGTCATTGAATTCGACGCGAACGGGCGTGCGATCAGCCTCGAGGAAAAGCCGGCGCAGCCAAAATCCAATTTCGCCATCCCCGGACTCTATTTTTGCGACGGAAATGCCGCAACGATCGCAAAATCGCTCAAGCCTTCCGCGCGCGGCGAACTCGAGATCGTCGATCTGCTCCGGCACTATCTGTCCGCCGGCAATCTGCAGGTGCAGATGATGGGGCGCGGGCGCGCGTGGCTCGATACGGGCACGCCGGACTCATTGCTGGAAGCTTCGCACTTTATTCAAACGATTGAAAAGCGGCAGGGCCTGAAAGTGGCCTGCCCCGAAGAAATTGCCTACCGTATGAAATACATTTCCGCGGACCAGTTGACAGTATTGGCACACAAACTCGCCAAAACCGCCTACGGCAGCTACCTGCTCGATATCATCAACGAATAACACGCGGACCGCAGGCCGACAAGATGAGCGCTTCCATACGCACGGGAAAAAACTGGTATCTCGTCTACGCAAAACCGCGCCAGGAAAAAAGTGCTGTCGAGAATCTGCTTCGTCAGGAATACGAGGTTTATTTTCCGCAAATCCGGATGTGGCGCACGCGCCACGGCAACCGGCAACTGGTAGTCGAACCGCTGTTCCCGCGTTATCTCTTCATTCATCTCGATTCGCATTCCGACAACTGGGCGCCGATCCGTTCGACGCTGGGCGTCACCTCGCTGGTGCGCTTTGGCGCGGAGCCGGCACACGTGCCAGACGCATTGGTTGACTACCTGAAGTCGCGGCACAACGCGGAGGGCCTGCATGAGTGGGCGCAACCCGCCTTGACGATCGGCGGACGCACGCGCGTCATCAGCGGCCCGCTCGCCGGCTACGAGGGCATTTTGATCGCAAAAAGCAGCCGTGAACGGGTTGTAATACTGATGGATCTGGTGGGCGGACAGGTGCGCGCCAGGATGCACCCGGACCAGGTCGAACCCGTAGCTCAATGAATATTCAATAGATTATCCCTTAGTATTGATCTATTGGAGTTTTCGGGTATAGTGTTCACCAAATGAACGCTGTGCCGGATCCTGAAGAAAGTCTAACGCTCGAAATCCTGGACTCCGTCCAGCGCAACGAGCAATTGAGCCAGCGCCACCTGTCGCGCCAGCTCGGCGTGGCATTGGGGCTTGCGAACTCGTATCTCAAACGCTGTGTGCGCAAAGGCTGGGTCAAAGTCCAGCAAGCACCGGCCAACCGCTACCTCTACTACCTGACGCCGACGGGCTTCGCGGAGAAAAGCCGGCTCACGGCGGAATATCTGAGCACTTCACTAGGGTTTTATCGGGAAGCCGGCAATTCCTGCACACGCCTGCTCGATCAGTGCGCCAGCAATCACTGGCAGCGCCTGTTGCTGTGCGGCGTTTCCGATCTCGCCGAAATCGCCACGCTGCGCGCCATGGAACGCGAATTTACGATCGTCGGGTTTTACGACCCGGACAGCACGCGCCAGTTATTTCTGGGAAAACCGGTCTGGCGCGACCTGCAGGCGACTGACGCTCACGACGCACGCATCCTGACTGACATTAGCGCGCCACAACAAAGAATGGCTGAAATCGCCAGTAATGCGGCAACGATTCTCCTGCTGGTACCGGACGTGCTGCGGCTGGAATCGAAACGTAAGTAGTTTTATCTGCCCCGCGAATAACGGGGCGAATAGTCATAAAAATCAACATGCTGGAATTTACCGGCAGGGCGGTAGCGTGCCTGAAACAGGGTGCCCACCGCAATCAGGGCCAAACGATTTAGCAGCGCACTCATTCCCGGAGCATTCAGATGGCAGATTCCTACCGTATCGACAGCCAGAAGCTGGTCTATCACCCGCGCCGCGTCAGCCAGTTTCTGGATGCGGGCGAAGATTGGGAAAAGGCCAAGAAAATCTACCCGATCTACGTCGAGGTATCGCCTGTCGGCGCTTGCAATCATCGCTGCACTTTTTGCGCGGTTGATTACATCGGCTACAAGGCCCGCATGCTGGATCCGGAAATTCTTGCGCAGCGGCTGTCGGAAATGGGCAAGTTGGGCGTGAAAAGCATCATGTATGCGGGCGAGGGTGAGCCACTGCTGCACAAAAAAATCAATCAGATCGTCAAGGCAACCAAGGACGCGGGAATCGACGTTGCCTTCACTACAAATGCCACGGTGGTGAACGAGGCGTTCATCAACGAATCGCTGGCCCGCACCTCATGGATGAAGGTGTCGATGAATGCAGGCACCAAAGAAACCTACGCGAAGGTCCATCAGACCAAGGAGGCCGATTTCCCCAGGGTCGTCGGCAACCTCAAGCGGGCGGTTGAATTCAAACGCGCGCACGGCCTGAAATGCACGATTGGCGCGCAGTCACTGCTGCTGCCGGAAAACGCTCACGAAATGGAAACGCTCGCCGCTTTGTGCCGCGACGAAATCGGGCTCGATTACCTCGTGATCAAGCCGTATTCGCAGCACAAGTTCAGCGAAACCCACCAGTACGAAAACATCGACTACAGCGCCTACATCAGCATGGCCGACGCACTGGCTAAGTACAACACCGACAGCTTTCAGGTTGTGTTCCGTGAAAACACCATGCGCAAACACATGGCAAGCGAAGAGGCTCGTTATACAAAATGCAATGCGACGCCGTTTTTCTGGGCCTATGTCATGGCCGACGGCGCCGTCTACGGTTGCAGCGCCTATCTGCTGGATTCGCGATTTGACTACGGCAATCTGAACGAACATTCGTTTCAGGAAATCTGGGAAGGCGAAAAGCGCCGCGCCAACTTTGAATTTGTGCGCAAGGAACTGAACATCCACGAATGCCGCAAGAACTGCCGGATGGACGAAGTAAACCGATACCTGTTCGACATCCGCGAAGAACGCGTCGAGCATCTGAATTTCATTTAACCGGCGGATACCATGAAAGCCCTCGTTACCGGCGCCGCCGGATTTATCGGCAGTCATCTGACCGATTTGCTGCTCAGCCGCGGCATCGCAGTCACCGCGCTCGACAACCTCACCAGCGGCAGGCTTGCCAACCTGCGTGAAGCAGAAAAACACGCCGGCTTTCAGTTCGTCAACGGTGACATCAGGGATCCAGCCATCGCACCGGCTTTCGAGGACATCGACTGGGTGTTCCATCTGGCGGGACTCGCCGATATCGTGCCCTCGATCGAAATGCCGGCGCAGTACTACAGCACCAATGTCAGCGGCACATTCAATGTGCTCGAATGCGCGCGCAAAGCCGGGGTGAAGCGCCTCATTTACGCGGCGTCTTCGTCGAGCTACGGCATTCCGGATCACTACCCGACGGCGGAAACCGCGCCGATCCGCCCCCAATACCCCTATGCGCTGACCAAATACATGGGCGAAGAACTCGTGCTGCATTGGGCTGCGGTCTACAAATTCCCGGCGGTATCGCTGCGCCTCTTCAATGTGTTCGGCCCGCGCTCGCGAACGACCGGTGCCTACGGCGCAGTCTTCGGCGTATTTCTGGCGCAAAAACTCAATGCAAAGCCGTTTACCGTCGTCGGCGACGGCACGCAAACGCGTGATTTCACCTTTGTCAGCGATGTCGCCGCCGCTTTCCTGCGGGCCGCCGAATCACCGGTGATCGGCGAAGCGATAAACGTCGGCAGCGGCAACCACTATAGCGTCAACCGTCTGGTCGAGTTGCTGGGCGGCGATATCGTGCGCCTGCCGAAACGCCCCGGCGAGCCTGATTGCACGTTTGCTGACACCGGCAAAATCGAACGCCTGCTCGGTTGGCGTGCACAAGTGCCTTTCGCCGAGGGCGTGCGCCGCATGCTGGAAAGAATCGAGGACTGGCGCGACGCGCCGGTATGGGATCCGACGTCGATCGGCAAGGCGACGGAATCCTGGTTTCGTTATCTGGAGGATCAGCCGTCGTGATACAGAAAACTTCTGATCTGACGCTCGCTGCGCGCCTGGCGCAGTTCGGCGCCATCGTCGGCGCCTGCTCGATCAGCGACCGCAAGGGCGGCGACCTTGGCATCGAAGCAGGCGTCACTGCGGCAGCAAACGCGCTGGCCGGGGTCCGCCGCAACAACGGCGCCGTCTATGTCATCGGCAACGGCGGCAGCGCCGGCATCGCTTCACACGTCATCACGGATTTCGTCAATGTGGCGAAATTGCGCGCCTACACGCTGCACGACCCCTCGCTGCTGACCTGCATGGCCAACGATTACGGTTACGAAAACGCGTTTGCGCGCCTGTTGAAACAAATGGCCAAACCAGGCGACGCACTGGTGGCGATCAGCAGTTCTGGAAAATCGGCCAACATCCGCAATGCGGCGGCACAGGCCACCGCAAGCGGCGCAACCGTCATCACACTCAGCGGTTTCGCCGGTGACAACCCGCTGCGCGCGCTCGGCGACATCAATATCTGGCTCGATTCGACCGACTATGGCTTCGTCGAAATCGGCCATCAGTTCGTGTTGCACAACGTCGCCGACCGTTTCGGCGCCGGCCACTTCGGTTGATCGCGATGACCACACAGAAAATACTGCCGCTGTCCGAATTGTCGAAAGTTGCACGCGAACTGCGCGCGCAGGGCAAACGCATCGTTCTTTGCCACGGCACCTTCGACCTCATGCACACGGGCCATATCCGCCACCTGCAGCGTGCGCGCGAGGAAGGCGACGTGCTGTGCGTCACCGTCACCGCGGACGTGCACGTCAACAAAGGGCCGGGGCGCCCCGTATTCAATGAGCAATTGCGCGCCGAAAATCTCGCCGCCCTCGCCTGCGTCGACTACGTCGCCGTCAACTACGCGGTGACGGCGGTCGAGGTGCTCAACGACGTCCGCCCCAACGTCTATGCCAAGGGCAGCGACTACCAGTCGCACAGCGAAGACGTCACCGGCAACATCGCGCTCGAACAGCAGGCGGTCGAGGCGCACGGCGGCCGCATTTATTACACCGATGAAATCACCTTCAGTTCGAGCAACCTGCTCAACGAGCATTTCAATGTCTTCACACCGGACACCAAGGAATTCCTGAACGGGTTCCGCAACCGCTGGTCGGACAAGGAACTGCACCGCCAGATCGCGTCGCTCTCTGGCCTGAGAGTGCTGATCGTCGGCGACGCCATCGTCGATCAGTATCACTACACGACGCCGCTTGGGCAAACGGCGAAAGCAAACATTCTGGCCGTGCGCTACGACTCGGAAGAGCAGTTCGCCGGCGGCGCCATCGCCGTTGCCAACCACGTTGCCGGTTTCGCCAAGGACGTTACACTGGTAACCGCGCTGGGCAGCTTCGACAGCCACGAGGACTTTATCCGCTCGAAACTGCTCGGCAACGTCGAGCCGGTGTTTTTCCATTTTCAGGATGCCCCAACAGTCACCAAGCGACGGTTTGTAGATTCCGATTTATCGAAACTGTTCGAGGTGTATTTCTTCCGCGAAGATCCGGTACTCGTGGAATCAGAAGCGGCGGTCTGTCGATGGCTCGATCAGCATTTGAAGGGATACGACGTCGTCATCGTGCCGGATTTCGGCAACGGCTTCATCACCCACGGCATGATCGCCTCGCTCAGTGAAAAAGCCAGGTTTCTGGCGATCAACACCCAGATCAACAGCGGCAACCGCGGCTACCATGTGATTCATCGCTATCCCCGCGCCGACTTCGTGTCGCTGAACGAGCCCGAGTTGCGTCTGGCCGCGCACAACCGCCAGGATCCCCTGGAGAAGCTGGCCGAGCAGGTCGGCACGGGGGCGGGAGTAAAGCAACTTGCGGTGACGCGCGGCACCAAGGGCATGCTTATGTACGACCGGCAGGGAAAGGCCTTTCACAAGGTTCCCGCCCTGTCGACCAAAGTGGTCGACCGCATCGGGGCAGGCGACGCTTTTCTGTCGCTGGCGGGCCTGTGTCTGGGCGGCGGCCTCGCTCCGGAGGTTTCCGCGTTTATCGGCAGTGCGGCGGCGGCCATCGATGTGCAGATCGTCTGCAACCGGGAACCGATTGCGTCGGCCGGCCTGCAAAAATACATCTCAACGCTGCTGAAATGATGCCTGCGACAACCGGACCAAACGCGATTAAACATACATGACCACCGCTTCCAACGCTTCAATGCCCGGCAGCTTTCTCACGAACGAGGAAATTGCCCTGGGCGAACGCTACGTCAATCACGGCTACGCCATCGAGCCGGTCGAAGATCGTGCCGCGCTCAACCGCATGCGCGATTTCATTGCCGAGCTGGCAGCCCGTCACCTCGGTATTGCGCTGCCGTCCGACCGGAATAATTTTCTCAACCGCATCGGCGACCACGTCAGCCCGGCAAAACTGAACGATCTGCGGCTCGCCGTCATCAACGGCGTCAATGCCGAGCCGTGGTTCCGCGAGTGCTACTTTGCGGTGGGCCGGAAGCTGCTGTCCAACATTGTCGGCAACGAACTGGCGATGCAGCGGCGGGTAAACCTGAGCGTGCAGCTGCCCGACGACGACAGTTCGCTGTTGCCGGTGCATGCGGATGTCTGGTCGGGCGATTCGCCCTACGAAGTCGTAATGTGGCTGCCGCTGGTCGACTGTTACAAAACCAAAGCGATGTATCTCATGCCGCCCGGCAAGGACCGCGAAATCCAGTCGCAGTTCAGCGCATTCGACGGCAAGAGTTCCGAAGACCTTTACAAGGCAATTGAATCCGACGTCAAGTTCATCGACATTTCGTACGGACAGGTCATCGTGTTCAATCACAACCTGATGCACGGCAACCGCATCAACCGCGAGCCGGAAACCCGCTGGTCGATGAACTGCCGCTTCAAGAGCCTGTTTTCGCCGTATGCGGACAAACGGCTCGGCGAGTTCTTCGAACCAATCACGATCCGTCCCGCCACCCGTGTCGGCATGAACCACGCGCTGCCCGGCGGGTTCGCGGAGTAATCGATTGAAACGGGTCAGGGGCTACGTGACGAGCCGGCCGTTTTTCGACAACCGGGTGCCGCAGCACGTGCAGAACATCGTGATCCGCGACTATTGCAAGCGCCGCGGCTTCGAATATCTGTTAAGCGCGACCGAGTATGCGATGCCGGCCTGTTACATGATGCTCGAAGACGCGCTCAACGAACTCGGGCAGATCGACGGCCTCGCGATGTACAGCATTTTTCTGCTGCCGCGCCGCCAAAGCCGCCGACTGGAGATTTACAGCAAGGTGCTCGCCAGGGGCGCGAGCCTGCACGGCGCGGTCGAAAACATCGCCCTGGAATCCGCATCCGATATCCGGTTGATCGAGGACATCTGGATGGTCCAGGAAGTCGTTTCGCGCAACCGCCCGGCAACCCTGGCACCGGGACGCGAGTCTCCCGACGGCCGGCAGAATTGAGGGAAGCGTTGCTTGTTCATTGGCGTTGATTTCGACAACACCATCGTCCGCTACGACGAACTGATGTACGAAATCGCCGCCGGCTGGGGGGCGATTTCAAAAAACACGTCGAGGAACAAAACGCAGATACGGGATTCCCTGCGCAAACTGGCCGACGGCGAAATCGTCTGGCAACGGTTGCAGGCCGCGGCCTACGGTTCCCGCATCGGGGACGCCGCCCCCGCCGCCGGGGTCGAAACGTTCTTCCGCTTCTGCAAAACACGTGGCATCCCGCTTTGTATCGTCAGCCACAAGACCGAGCACTCGAATCTCGGCGAATCGACGGTCAACCTGCGCACGAGCGCGATGACTTGGCTGCGGCAACACGGATTGGTCGGCGGCGGCGATTGCGGAATCGACGAAACAGCGGTGTTTTTTGAGTCCACCAGAGCCGCGAAAGTCGAACGCATCAGGAATCTTGGCGTCACCCATTTCATCGACGATCTGGAGGAAACGTTTGCAGCGTCCGGATTCCCGCCTGCCGTCGGCAAGATTCTCTATGCCGATACTGCGCCACGCGACGCCCGCGAAATGCTGAGCTTCGCGACCTGGCGCGGGATTCAGGAACACGTCGAGCGTGAGGCCGCCGCCGCGGGCCCGGCAACAGGTTTGTCAGACCGTGGTTGAATTGCCGGTCCCGCTGGAGCTGCTGTCGAAGGCGCTGCCGTCAAGCGTGCGCTCGGTCGAACGGACCGGTCGCGGCGGCAACAGCCGGGTGTTCCGGGTTTGTTGTGAGGACGGCGGTGAATTCGCGGCAAAGTTTTATTTCCGCCGCGCGGACCGTGGGCGCAGCCGGCTCGACATCGAGTTCAATGCGATTTCGTTCATGTGGCAGCACGGCATACGCTGCATTCCGCAGCCGCTCAGTGCAAACGCCGAATTCGATTTCGCGCTCTACGAATTTGTCGCCGGGCAGGAAGTGGATGCGGCAAACGTGGCCGCCGCCGATATCGATCAGGTGGTGCAATTTGCCGCCAAACTGAAAGACCTGAGCCGGCTGCCTGCAAGCGGCACCCTGCCCCCCGCCGCTGATGCGTGCCTGAACATGGGCGAAATGTTTCGCCAAATCGAGCACCGGCTGCAGCGGCTTGGCGGGCAACGCCATGATGCGCCGGTCGAGCGCGCCCTTGCACAGTTCCTAGCCGAAGAATTTGTACCGGCCTTCGACGACGCAAGAACGCGGGTCAGAAGTGAACTGGGCGACGACGCATTCGATCGCGATTTGCCCGCAGCTAACCAGACATTAAGTCCGTCGGACTTCGGGTTTCACAACGCATTGCGGCGCGCATCGGGCGCGCTGGCGTTTCTGGACTTCGAATATTTCGGCCGCGACGATCCGGCCAAAATGATCGCCGATTTTCTGCTGCACCCCGCGCAGGCGCTGACGGAAGAGATCAAACGCAGATTCGCCAACAGCATGTTGCAAAGTTTTGCCAGCGACCGCAGCTTGATCGGACGTTTGAAATACGTCTACCCGCTGGTCGGACTCAAGTGGTGCATGATCATGCTGAACGAATTTGTGCCGGTCGAACTTGCGCGGCGGGAGTTCGCCGCGCACGCACCGATCGATGCGGCCAAGAAGAAATCCGACCAACTTGCAAAATCCCGGGCCATGCTCGCGAAAATCATGACTGAGAACAACTCGTTTCCCTATATGGAGTGCGCGGCATGACGATCCCGCCAACACAGTCGCCGGCGCTCGACAAACGCTCGATCGCCCTGCGCCGCCAGATCGTCGAGGTGATGAACTGTGCCGGACGCGGCCACCTCGCCTCGGCGTTTTCCCTGGTCGAAATTCTGCGCGTGCTCTACGACAGCGTATTGCATGTCGACCCGGCCAACCCGGCGCTGCCCGGGCGCGACCGCTTCATCCTGAGCAAGGGCCACGGTTGTCTCGCCCTCTATGTATTGTTAGCCGAGAAGGGTTTCTTTCCAGTCGAGGAATTGTGGACGTTCTGCCGCTTCGACAGCATCCTCGGCGGCCATCCGGAGCCCTGCGTACCCGGTGTTGAAATTTCAACCGGCAGCCTCGGCCACGGCCTGCCGGTCGCAGTCGGCATGGCCCTGCATGCGAAGTTCGTGCGCTCGCCGCACCGCGCTTTTGTGGTACTCGGCGACGGCGAATGCAACGAAGGCACGGTGTGGGAGGCGGCGATGGCGGCAAGCAAACACCGCCTCGACAATCTGGTCGCGCTGGTTGATTACAACAAGCACCAGTCCTACGGCAGCACCCGCGAAGTGCTCGATCTTGAACCGTTCGCCGACAAGTGGCGCAGTTTCGGTTTCGCGGTGCGCGAAGCCGATGGGCACGACATCAAGGCGCTTGAAAACGCGTTGAAGGATCTGCCCGCCGAGACCGGCAAGCCAACCACCATCATCTGCCACACGGTCAAGGGCAAAGGCGTCGGCTTCACCGAAAACAATCTGAAGTGGCACCACAAGAGCGGCCTCAAGGAAAACGAAATGCGCGAACTGCTCGCAGCGCTCGAGGAAGCATAAATGCGCGAAGCCTGCCTCGACGAAGTTTACAAACTGGCGAAAGCGGACGAACGGGTCTTTTTTGTCGGCTCCGACCTCGGCGTCGGCACCCTCAAGAATTTCCAGCAGGAAATGCCGGGGCGGTTTTTCATGGAAGGCATTGCCGAGGGCTACCTGATCGGCATGGCCAGCGGTCTCGCGCTCGAAGGACACGTGGTATACGTCAACACCATCAGCACCTTCATCACGCGGCGCTGCTACGAACAGATCGCCATCGACGCCTGCCTGCACCGGCTCAAGGTGCGGCTGATCGGCAACGGCGGTGGCATGGTCTACGCGCCGCTGGGCCCGACGCACATGGCGATCGAAGACATCTCGATCATGCGCGCAATTCCGAACATGACGATCGTCGCGCCGGCCGACGCCGACGAAATGCGCCGGCTGATGCCGCAGACGCTCGACTATCCGGGGCCCATCTACATCCGCGTCGCCAAGGGCTACGATCCGATCGTCTCGCGTGACGACGTGCCCTGCCGGATCGGCGAGGCACTGCCGATGCGCGAAGGCCGCGATGCGCTGCTGATCACCACCGGCATTACGCTGAAAATCGCGCTCGAAGCGGCAGACCAGCTGGCGGCGCAGGGCATAGCCGCCGCGGTGCTGCACTTCCCGACCGTCAAACCGCTCGATGCGAAACGTCTGCTCGATCTGGCGTCGCCGGTCCGCGCCATCGTCACCATCGAGGAAAACAGCATCATCGGCGGACTCGGCAGCGCGGTCGCCGAAATCGTCGCCGAGGCGGGATTCGAACCGGCGAAAAAATTCAAGCGGCACGGCATCCCCGACGTGTTTCCGGAGAACTACGGTTCGCAAGCGAAACTGATGGACCACTACGACATCTCCACCAAGGCGGTCGTTGCGACGGTAAGCGGTTTGCTGACGCAGAAGCGCGGAGGATAAACGTGATGCAGACTGCCCAACCGACGCTCTACAGCAACCTCAAGTTCCTGCGCTTCCCGCAGCATATCGAAGCGCTGCGCACGCGGCACGTCGTGGCGCCCGTGCACATCCGCATCAAACCGATCAACCGCTGCAATCACGATTGCTGGTATTGCGCCTACCGCGTCAGCAACCTGCATCTGGGCGAGGACATTGACTACGATGACATCATCCCGGAAGCAAAAATGTTCGAGATCGTCGATGACGTGATCGCCATGGGCGTGAAAGCCGTCACCTTCAGCGGCGGCGGCGAGCCTCTCCTGTACAAACCGCTGCCCGAGGTCGTCAAGCGCCTGGCGCAAGGCGGCGTGCGTGTCGCCACCCTGACCAACGGCTCCAATCTGAAGGGCCGGGTCGCCGACGCCTTCGCCGAACATGGCACCTGGGTGCGCATTTCGACCGACGCGTGGAACGACCAGAGTTTTGCCAAGTCGCGCGGCGTGCGCGACGGCGCATTCACCGACCTGTTGCGGAACATCCGCAGCTTCGCCGCGCGCAACAGCAAGTGCGTGCTCGGCATCAGCTTCATCGTCGACGAGAACAACTGCGAACACCTCTACGAGGCCTGCGCACTGCTCAAGGACGCCGGCGTCAATCACATCAAGATTTCCGGTGTCGTCGTCAGCAATTCGGGCGCGGAAAACAACGCCTACCATGCGCGCATCGGCGCTACGGTGACGGCGCAGATCGCGCGCGCCACGGCATTGGCGGACGAACGCTTTTCGCTGATCAACCATTATCACGACCTCGACGAGCGCTTCGACAAGAACTATGCGTCCTGCCCCTACCTGATGTTTTTGACCGTGATCGGCGCCGATTGCAAGGTCTACACCTGCCAGGACAAGGCCTTCACCCAATCCGGCACGCTGGGCTCGATCGAGGGCCGCAGCTTCCACGATTTCTGGTTTTCCGAGGAAAACCGCCAACGCCTGTTTGAAATCAATCCGTCGGTCGAATGCACGCACCACTGCGTTTCGCATGCCAAGAACCTGGCGATCCTCGACCTGCTGTCGGTCGATCCCGATCACGGCATGTTCGTCTGATGGGCAAACTCCTGAACATCGTGACGCCGCTGCACCGGCGCACCAAACGCGACTATCTGGCGCGGATGGTGGACGACAAAGTCCACTGCATGCTCAAGGCGAAGGAATACGAAAGCGATTACTGGGACGGCGACCGTCGCTACGGTTACGGCGGCTATCGTTACGACGGCCGCTGGAAACCGGTCGCGCAACAGCTGATCGACACCTACAAACTGGCTGCAGACGCACGGATTCTCGACGTCGGCTGCGGCAAGGGCTTTCTGCTGCATGAATTGAAGCAACTGCTGCCCGGCGCAACTTGCGTCGGCTTCGATGTTTCGAAGCACGGCATTGCCGACGCTCCCGACGATATCCGCGATGCGTTGTTCGAACACCGGGCGCAGGATCCGTTCCCCTACGGCGACAAGCACTTCGACCTCGTGATCTCGCTGGGCAGCCTGCACAACCTGCGCGTATTCGATCTCAAAAAATCGCTGCAGGAAATCGAGCGCGTCGGCCGCTACGCCTACGTCATGGTCGAGAGCTACCGCAACGAACAGGAGATGTTCAACCTCGAGTGCTGGGCGCTCACCGCCGAATCGCTGTTCGATACCGACGAGTGGGTCTGGCTTTACTCGGAGTTCGGTTACAGCGGCGACTATGAATTTATCTACTTCGAGTAATGGCCTGCTGCATGCAGTCAAGGCCGTCATCTACAGGCAGGACCGTCGCGTATTGATGCAACAGCGGGATAGCAATCCAGCGATCCTGTTTCCCGGCCAGTGGGCACTGTTCGGCGGCCAGGTCGAGGCCGGCGAAAACCTGAAAGGCGCGTTGCAGCGGGAACTGATCGAGGAACTCGGATGTTTGCCGGGGCCGGTCGGCGACGAGTTGTACCAATGGAAGTGGCTGGGCGAACCCCAGGTGCAAAACCACTACTTCGCGGTCCTGTGCGAAGTAGATAACGATGCGCTCGAACTGCTAGAGGGACAGGCCATGTCGTGGATTCCGATCGAGGAATTGCCAGATCTGGCGCTGACCCCGGACGTGCGCGCAACACTTTCGCAGATCACGCATTTTGTAGAACGCTCGACCGGCGACCGGCGCTAAGGCGCAGGCCCGCCACGGCGGGCGGCGCAGTTTTCAAGTCTTGTTTAAATTTTTACCGGCAGTCTCGGGACCGGCATCCGTTTTGATTGGAAATTCGAATGCAAAAACAATCGCGGCACTCATGCAATCTCTGCGGCGGCACCGATCTGCTGCCGTTGATCGATTTCGGCAATCACCCGGTGGCGAAGCATTATCTCGCCGCGCCGACCGACGATGCGCCAACATGGCCGATGCGCGTTGTGTTCTGCGAATCCTGCGGTTTGACCCAGCTGGTCGATTCATGCCCGGCCGAGATCCTTTACAAAAACTACGTCACGCTAAGCTCATGGAAATACCAGCCGCACGTGCAGCATGAGATCGATGTCATCAAATCCCTGCCGGGCGTCACGCTGGATTCGAAGGTTCTCGAGATCGGCAGCAACGACGGCATGTTCCTGCACCAGATGTCGGCGAACGGATTCAAGAACATGCTCGGCGTGGAGCCGGCGAAGGACGCCTACGACAAGTCGGTCGAACAAGGCATCGACACCCTGCAGGCCTTCCTCACCCCGGAACTGGCATCGACGATCAGGCAAAAGCACGGCCAGTTCGACATCTTCATCTCGCGGCAGAATCTCGAGCACATCGGCGGCCTGCGCGGAGTCATCCAGTCGATCGAGACCCTGGTCAAACCCGACGGGCTGGTGATGATCGAAGTGCCGGATTTTGCGTGCAACATGCGTTCTCCCGATTATGGTCTGTGGGAGGAACACGTCAACTACTTCACCGTCGAGACGCTGCGGCATTTCATGGCGCTCGCCGGCGTCGAGCTGTTTCACCAGGAAAACATCCTCTTCAGCGGCGACAGCATATTCGTCATCGGCCGCAAGACCGGCAAGGCCCAAGCCTCTACGGATTACGTTGCCGCCCTGCGCAAACGCAATCTTGCCTACGCGCAGCACTGGCCGGAGTTTGCGAAGAACATCACCGAGTATCTTGCCGCGCTGAAAAAAGCCGGCAAGAAGATCGCCGTCTACGGCGCCGGCAATCGCGTCTTCTGCCTGGTCAATTTCGCGAACCTCGCCGGCCACATCGACGTCATCGTCGACGATCAGGTCGAAAAACAGAACACCTTTATGCCAGGCGGCCGCATTCCAGTGGTGGCGAGCGACGCGCTCTACTCGCAGCACATTGACGTCTGCCTGCTCGCCGTCAACGCGGAGATTGAAGACAAGGTGATCGCCAAACACGACAAATGGGTGCAGGGTGGCGGCACCTTCTGGTCGGTGCTGCCGCCGAGCGGCCGCCTGCTGCCGATGTGGCAACCGATTGGAAACGCCTGATTGCGGCGCCGCGTGATTTCCCGCCCGCAGGTGAACGGCAAACAACCATGACGGACAAATACCGGACCGTGAACCCGGAGGTGCTGTACTCGGACACCGCGCTCACCCTGGTTGAAGGCGGCGACATCACCCTCTTCAAGCAGCTCTCGTCGCGCAACCCGCGCAAGCGCATACGTTTGTGCGCGCACGGCAAGCCAGAGGACCGGTTGCACGAAATGCTGATCGTGCACGAACGCGGCGCCTATGTACGTCCGCATCGGCATTTCGGCAAGACCGAGTCGACCCACATTATCGAGGGCCGGGTCGACGTCATCCTGTTTGATGACGACGGCCGCATTAAACAGACCATCAAGATGGGCGACTTTGCGTCGGGCCTGCCGTTCTATTACCGCATGGAAACGCCGCTGTTCCACACGCTGATAATCCGTTCTGACGTGCTCGTCTTCCACGAAACGACCAACGGGCCGTTTGACCGGAAAGAAACCGCCTTCGCACCGTGGGCCCCCGAAGACAGCGACACCGATGGCATAAACGCCTATACGGCGGAACTCGAAGCAAGTCTCGCCGCCGCGCCGGAAAACAAAGGGTCTGAAAAACATGGTTGATGTCATTCATCGCCGCAGCGACTGCCGCGGTTGCGGCAGCCGCGATCTTGAACTGATGTTCAGCCTCAAACCGTCGCCAATTGGCGACGCCTACGTCAGCGCCGACAAGGTGAACGTGCCGCAGCCGAGTTATCCGATCGACCTGCACATCTGCCGTCAATGCGGCTTTGCCCAGATCCTCGACGTGATCGACCCCGAGATCCTCTACGGCGAATATATTTACGTCACCGGCAGTTCGATCGGCCTGCCCGAGCACTTTCTTGCCTATGCAGACGGCGTGATCGGCCGCTGCGGGCTGGCGCCGGGCTCGCTGGTCGTCGATATCGGCAGCAACGACGGCACGCTGCTGCGCTGCTTCAAGCAGAAAGGCATGAACGTGCTCGGCGTGGAACCGGCCTCTCACATCGCCGCCCATGCCACCGCCAACGGTGTGAAAACGCTGCCGCGCTTCTTCTCACCGGCGCTGGCGAAAGAAATCGTCGCCGCGAGCGGCCCCGCCCGCGTCATCACCTCGAACAACGTGTTCGCCAACATCGATGACCTGACGTCGTGGGTCGCCGCCATCGGCGAACTGCTGGCCCGCGACGGCGTGTACGTGTTCGAAAGCTTCTACCTCGCCGATGTCGTCAAGAACATGGTGTTCGACTTTATTTACCATGAGCACCTCTCGGCGTTTTCGGTCAAACCGATCAAGCTGCTGTTCGAACGCGCCGGGCTTGAACTCGTCGCCGTCGAACACGTCGAAACCAAGGGCGGTTCGCTGCGCTATTTCGTGCAGCGCCCGGGCGGCCCCCTGGCAAACGACGGCTCGGTGGCGGAGTTTCTCGCCGCCGAGGAACGCATGGGTCTCTACCGCAAAGAAACCTATGCCGCCTTCGCTGAAAAAATTGACCGTCTCAAGCAAAAGACCCGCGAGTTTCTGGTCAACGCCAAACGCGAAGGCAAAAGCGTCGCCGGCTTCGGCGCCTCCATCACCGGCACCACACTGATCTACCATTTCGAGATCGGCGAATACCTCGATTATCTGGTCGATGACAATCCGGCCAAACAGGGGCGCTACAGCCCGGGCCTGCACCTGCCGGTGTATCCGACCTCGGCGCTTTCCGAACGCAAACCCGATTACGTGCTCGTACTGGCGTGGCGCTTTGCCGGCATCTTCGTCGAAAAAAACCAGGCCTACCTGAAGAGCGGCGGCCATGTCGCAGTCCCCGTTCCCGAATTCAGGATGATAGGCGCCCCGGCGTAGGCATCCACTTCAACCAACCTGCAACCAGCGCATTCAAGAGACAGAACGATCATGACGAGGCCCACGAGCAACCGCATTTCATACTGGCGGACTTCATTCGACAACGGCGAAGCTGCGGCGATTGCGCAGGCGATTGCTGCTGAACACGTCAGCCAGGGCCCGGTGGTCGCCGAATTCGAGCGCCAGCTTGCGGCCTATCTCGGCGTGCCTTATGTCGTCGCCACAACCAGCGGCAGCACGGCGCTGCTGATGAGCCTGTGGGCCGCAGGCATCGGCCAGGGTGACGAGGTGATCGTGCCGAACCGAACCTGGATCGCCACCGCACACGCGCCGCTGATGCTGGGCGCGACCGTCAAGCTGGTCGATGTCGAGAAAGACCGCCCCATCATCGACATCGGCGCCATCGAGGCCGCCATCACGCCGCGCACCCGCGCGATCATGCCCGTGCACATGTGCGGTCGCTCCGCCGACATGCGCGCCATCAACCGGATCGCGCGCGAACACAATCTGACCGTGGTAGAAGACGCCGCGCAGGCGCTCGGTTCGCGCAACGTCGACGGCTTCCTCGGAACCCAGTCCGACTTCGGCTGCTTTTCGTTCTCGGTGGCCAAAATCATTTCCACTGGACAGGGCGGATTTATCGCTACGCGAAACGAAACCCACTACAAGCGCCTGGTCGGCATGCGCACCCACGGCGTCGGCGATGTCGTCAACGCCGATTGGGACCGTCCCGGATTCAACTTCCGCTTCACCGACATACTGGCGGCGATCGGCATCGAACAGCTCAAGCTGCTGCCGCGCAGAATTGACATGGTAAAGACCATATACCAACTGTACAAAGAGGGTCTTTCCGGCATTTCGGCGGTGAAATTAATTCCCGTCGATGTCGAAGCGGGCGAAATTCCGGTTTATGTCGAAGTATTGTGCGAATCGCGCGGCAAGTTGATTGATTTCCTCGACGCACGTGGCATACAGTGTCGTCCGTATTATCCGAATTTGAGCCGCGCTTCGTATTTCAACAGCCGCGGTGAATTTCCGAACTCGGACGTGTTCGACCGATGCGGCATATATCTGCCGGCCGGCCCCGAACAATCGCTTGAAAATATTTCGATGGTGATCGACCAACTCAGGCAGTTTGGCAAATCGTAATCACTCGCGCAGAACAGCACGCACATCCTTCACGCCCAACCGGCGCAATTGCAATCAGCCCTCGATCAGGGGAATTTCTCAATGACCGTTAAAATCAGTTTTGCCGACCTCACCCACACCGGACAGGTCGTCGCCGCCAACACCTTTCCGCTTGGCGCCACCATGGTGGCCAGCTATGCCAAGCAGGAACTCGGCGACCAAATCGACGTCGAGGTCTTCAAGTACCCCGACGACTTCGCGAACTATCTCGACAAGGGCATGCCGCAATTCGCCGGCTTCTCCGCGTTCTCGTGGAACATCCGGCTCGCGCACGACTACGCCAAGCGGATCAAGGCCGTCTCGCCGAAAACGATCACGGTTTTCGGCGGCCCGAACTTTCCCGATGCGCCGAAGGAACAGGAAGCCTTCCTCAAGCGCTTCCCGCACATCGACTGCTATTTCGAGTTCGAGGGCGAAATATCCTTCGTCGCCTTCTACAACGCGCTCAAGGAAATCGACTTCGACTG
Source organism: Chitinophaga pinensis (assembly GCA_943329075.2). GTDB lineage: Bacteria > Pseudomonadota > Gammaproteobacteria > Burkholderiales > SG8-41 > PALSA-1004. Next base: position 21,306 of record CALQCM020000001.1, read on the forward strand.
GGCGCGCTTCCGCGACGAAAAACGTCTCGTACAGAACATCCGCTACCTCTCCAACGGCGAGTTCGTCGCCGCCCCGCTGGCCAAAAAAATCGACGATCCCAACATCGTCCCCTCGCCGCACCTCAACGGCCTCTCCGACAAGTTCTACGATGGCGTTCTCATTCCGATGATCCAGTCGACGCGCGGCTGCCCCTACCAGTGCACATTCTGCTGGGAAGGCGGATCCTACTTCCAGAAGGTCAAGCGCTTCAACCAGGACCGCATCACAAAGGAACTGGACTACATCTCCCAGCGCGTCGGCAAAGTGCCCGACCTTTGCATCGTCGACGCCAATTTCGGACTGTTCGAAGGTGACATGGAGACCGCGCGCGAAATCCACCGCATCCAGCTCTCGCATCCGAACCGCTGGCCGCGCACCATCCTCGCCGCAACGGCTAAGAACAACAAAGAGCGCACGATCGAAATCGTCGAACTCCTCAAGGAAACCCTGCCGCCGACCGGCGCGGTGCAGAGCACCGACGCCAAGGTGCTGGCCAATATCAAGCGCAAAAACGTGCCGAACGAAGTGCTGGCAAAGATGGCACAGGTCACCGAGCAGCAGGGCGGGCAAAGCGAGGCGGAAGTGATTCTCTGTCTGGAAGGCGACAGCAAAAAAGCGCACTTCCAGACGGTCAAGGACATGCTCGACTCCTGCTTCAGCTTTGTGCGCATGTACCAGTTCATGATGCTGCCCGGCACCAAGTCGGCAAGCCAGGAGCACCGTGACAAATACGGGTTCCGCACCCGCTTCCGGGTGCTGCCGCGCTGCTTCGGCAGTTACCGATTTCAGAACGAGCAATTCCAGTGCGCCGAGATCGAGGAGATCGTCACCGGCAACAAAACGATGCCGCACGACGATTATCTCGATTGCCGCGCCATGCACCTGACCGTCGAGACATTTCACAACGATTCGATCTTCTTCGACCTCGCCCAGTTTCTTGAACGCCAGGGCATCAAGCGTTCCGAGTTCATTTCGACCATCCGCGACCGGGTGTTCACGGACGCGCCGGAAATCCAAAAACTGTATGAAGGATTCCGACAGGAAGAGCAGAAGAACACGTGGGAGAGTTACGAACAGCTTGATAACTTCGTCCGGCAGGCCGGTTGCATCGACAAATACATCGCCGGCGAATACGGCACCAACGAGCTCTACAAATACCGCGCACTGGCGGTCTTCCAGCACCTGCCCGCACTGCACGACCTTGCCTACGGCGCCGCACACTCGCTGCTCGCCGGCTACGACCGGCTCACTGAGGACGCCAAGGTCTATCTGGCCGAACTCAAAGAATTCAGCCTGCTGCGCAAACTCTCACCGCTTGACACGACACAGATCACGCTCAAGGTCTTCCATTACGATTTCCCCGCCCTGCTCGACAAACTGTTTGAAGCCGACCCGACGGCCTTCCGTGTGCCCAAGGGAGTGGAGATCGAGATATTGCACACCGACCAGCAACGCGACCTCATCGAGGGCTATATCCGCCAGTACACGACGACGCCGATCGGTCTTGGCCGTATTCTGCTGCGCGCCAACATGAACCGGCTCTACCGTACTGCACGCAAAGCGAACCCGCTGGCGCAGACCCATGGCATGGCGGCACATACGAATGTCTAATAAATTATCGGTGCACCACGTCGGCGGCCGCAATGGCAGCCAACAGTTCCCTCCCGCAAAAGCCTTTGAGACGGACATCGTCAACGTCCTTTACGACGCCGATCCGGATTGCGTTGATCACGCGCGTGAGCAAAACGCGACGCGTCATGTGGAGATCCATGTCCTGCCCTACTGCATCGCCGACTCCTCGCGAACGATCAGTTTCAACCTGAACCGCGACCCTTTCACTAGCACTTACTGCAAGATGAACCCGGGAATCGCGCAGTCTTATTATTACTACGGCGGTCATGTCAGCCACCGGCAGAATCACGACTACGTATATGGCGAAGTCGCAACCCCGATCAAGAAGCTCGAACTTTCAGCCGTCAGCCTTGACGACCTCTTTCAAAACGGCAAGAGCACCGCTCCGTCACCCGATTTCCTTTCGCTCGACACGGATGGCTCCGAGTACGGCATCCTGCAAGGCGCAGGGAAAACGCTTGAGAGCGTACTCGCCGTCTACAGCGAATTCGAGTTCCAGCACGTCTTCAAGGACGGGCACATGTTTGGAGACTTGGCCCATTTTCTTCATGACAAAGGCTATTTCTTTGTCGGAATCTACGAATCCGTGAGGTATTCGCCGTACTGCGCGGCGACGGCTTCCAGTTCGTCGGCTGCGCTTTGTTTCTGCGCTCAATCGATCACCTGGAGCGCTCCGGTGCCGCACCAGCAACGCTGCGCACGCAGTTACGCAAGCTCGCATTCATTGCCATTCTTTACTCGCAAATGGAATACGCGCTTGAATGTTTGCGCCGCGCCCAAAATTATCCGAAGGACTCAGTGAGTGAATTACTCGTATATGAGCGATTCCTCGATGAGTTGGAAACCTGCGTAGCACGCGTCCCGAAGGCCTACCTGCCGACCTACTCCGAACTGTACTCAACGGACCAGAGCTTGGCACGTTTCAACGACACAGCGACCGCGGCGGCGCGGCAAATCACTTCGTGGAAAAGTGTGCTCAAGGGAATACCTGTCTTGGGACCCATTTTGGTCTTCACGTGGCGCAACGTACTGCTCATCAAATCGCGCATCGGCCAAATGATGCATTCGCCGGCGCTCAATGCCGACTCCGAAGTGGAACAACTCCTGCACCGGCACAGCCTCGATTCTCAGGCCGACCTCCTGAAAAAGAACAGGTTGGCGCAGGCCCCCGCCGGCCGTCTTGCCGCCTCAGGGGCGGTTTAGCAATACAAACTGAAAAGGCACCGTTATGAATAGCCCAATTTGCGTTTTGTCAATTACAATAACTTGCAAGTGATTTTCCCATCGCTCGCAACAGAGGCCCAATCATGGTGAAAAACGTCTCCTTCTGCGACTTGACACATACTGGCGAGACCATTTGCGCCAACACTTTCCCGCTGGGCGCGGCGATGGTTGCCGCCTATGCCAAACAGGAACTCAAGGAAAAGATCGCCATCGAGTTGTTCAAGTACCCCGAGGACTTTGCCGGTTACCTCGAAAAAACCATCCCCGGCATCGCCGCGTTCTCCGCTTATTCGTGGAACAACGACCTCGGCCATGAGATGGCGCGCCGAATCAAAGCGCGCTCGCCGGAAACAATCATCGTATTCGGTGGCGAAAACTTTCCCGGCTACGGCGGGGTGAATTCACCCGAGGCCCGAGCGGCGCAGAAGGCCTACTTCGAGAAATATCCGGCTATAGATTTCTTCGTCTTCAGCGAGGCCGAACTGGCTTTCGTCGAGCTTTACAATAAGCTCGAGGCGGTCGGCTTTGATGTCGCGAAGTTCAAGGCGCTGCGCACGCAGTCGGGGAACACCTACTACCTTGCCGATGGCGAAGTGGTGGCCTCGCCCATTCTGCCCCGCATCCGGGATCTCGATATGATCCCCTCCACCTTTGAAAACAACCTCTCCGACAAGTTCTTCGATGGCCTGCTCACCCCCATGGTGGAGGGCGCACGGGGCTGTCCGTTCTCCTGCACATTCTGTACGGACGGCCACCTCTACTCGAACAAGACCAAGCGCTTTTCCCAGGACCGGATCAAATGGGAGCTGGAGTACATCGCCAAGCGCGCCAACGTGGCCGAGCTGATCATCACGGACCTGAACTTCGGCATGTTCAAGGAGGACGTCGAAATTGCCCACTATCTGGCGCAACTCCAGAAGGAATATCGTTATCCAAAGTACCTGGTTCAGGCCACAGCCAAGAACCAGAAAGAACGTATCATAGAAATCTCGAAAATCCTGAAGGGCTCCCTCGCTCCGGGCGCCTCTGTGCAGAGCACATCTCCTGAAGTGCTCAAAGCCATCAAGCGAACCAACCTGCCGATGGCCGATCTTCTGGAGGTCTCGCAGACGCGCGAGAACGACGATGCCAGCAGCCTCTCCGAGATCATCATGTGCCTGCCGGGCGACAGCAAGGCGCACCACTTCAAGTCGATCTTCGACATGATCGACGCCGGCGCGACGCTGCTGCGCAATCATCAGTTCATGCTGCTGAAGGGCACCGAAGCGGAAAGCGCCTCCAGCCGCGCCAAGTACAAAATGCGGTCGGCGTTCCGCGCGCAGCCGCGCTGTTTTGGCACCTATGAGCTCTGGGGCGAAAATTTTTCCATCGTCGAGATCGAGGAAATCTGCATCGCCAACAGCACGATGACCTACGAGGACTATCAGGAATGCCGCTATCTGAACCTCACTGTCGAGATCTTCCTCAACGACGCGATCTTTTACGACGTCTTCCGCTTCGTAGGCCGCTATGGCGTTTCGCGTTCCGCCTTCATCCGGCACATTCATGAAACCGTCATGGCGGACCACGGTCCCATCTCGGCGCTTTACGCCGCTTACAATGCCGAGGAAAAAAAGAACCTCTGGCACTCCCGCGAAGAGTTCGCCCGCTACGTCGCCGACCCCGAGGTCGTCAAACGCTACGTAGCAGGGGAACTCGGCAGCAACGAGATATACAAGTACCGCGTGCTGGCCGCGTTCCGCCACATGAAGGAACTGCACCGTATCGTCTACGATGTTGCGCGGGAACTGCTTGGCGAAAAGCTCGACGCTGACCCGGTGATGGCGCTCTACTTCACGGAACTATCCGAGTTTAGTCAGTTGCGCAAGACGGACTTTCTCAATTACGAGCAGGCCGAAAAGCGAACGTTTCATTTCGACTTCGTCGCCCTCGCCGAGAAAAACTTTATGCCGGACCCCGCAAAACTACACCTGCCCGAGGGCCTCGAGATCGAGGTACTGCATTCGGACTACCAGCAGGAAATGATCCGCGAATGGATCCAACAGCACGGCACCGAAATCAACGGCCTTGGGCGTCTGGTTAGCCGCGCACAGGTCAGCCAGCTTTACCGGCAGGCAAGGTACGCTCGCGAGCCTATAGCGGCTTAGCCCGCCGATACCGATTACGCCCCAAGACCGCTCGCGCGGCTGCGGCAACCATCAGGTCGTGCCAGCCACTACTCCTCTGGCCACCTATCCTCCGCCGCATTAACACAGCGACACCATGACCTTTAGCGACGTGATGAGAAAGACCAACTTTATTCAGCAGCAGATCAGCCAGATACAGCGAGGCGGTTGGTCCGTCTTTTACATAAAAGTCCTCAAGGCGCTTTTATGCATCCTCGCTGTCCCGGTAGTCATGGTAATGCGCTTGGTCAGCCCTTGGTTTTTGGTGCGATACGGATGTTTGTTCAGCGGCCGCATAGGCCACTTTGCCGCCGATACTGAAATGTATCTCTGCGAACAGGACGCCGGCATCAACAAGCCGGTGCAGCGCCATATAGATGTTTTTTACGCAGTCGAACCGGCCTGCAATCAGCAACTGCTGACCATGTGGAAGCGCATTCTGCATGTCTGGCCCGCCCTGTTCGTTACGCCGATTGTCCGGATCAACCGCCTGATACCGGGCGGCGCCATGCACGAAATCGGCGACGCGTCCCAAGGCCCCGTGGATGTGCACAATTTGCTAGATCGGTTCTCGCCGCACCTGCAATTTACCGCTGAAGAAGAACTGCGCGGCGAGGCCGGTCTGCGGGCAATGGGTCTCACCGCCGGTGCCCCCTTTGTCTGCCTGATTGTGCGTGACAGCGCCTACCTGAACAGTCATATGGCAAACGACTGGAGCTACCATAATTTTCGCGACAGCGACATTCAGAACTTCGTGCTGGCGGCCGAAGCACTCGCCGGGCGCGGCTATTTTGTGATCCGCATGGGCGCTAAAGTCCTTGAGGCTATGAAAACCTCTCATCCGAAGGTTATCGACTATGCGACCAACGGCTTGCGCAGCGACTTTATGGACATCTATCTGGGCGCGAAATGCGCGTTCTGCATTTCAACCGGCACCGGATGGGACGCCATTCCTTATATTATGAGACGGCCTTCCGTATACGTAAATACCGTCACCATTGGCCACATATTCACCTCCAGCCCTCGGTTTCTGTCGATTCCAAAACATTATCTTTTGCAGGAATCGAAAGCTATGTTGACGCTTCGGGAAATTTTTTCATGCGGCGCCGGCTTTCTGCATACTCTTTCGGAACATGATGCCCTGGGAATCGGCCTCATCGAAAATACGCCGGAAGAAATCCGCGACGCCGCAGTCGAAATGGCGGAGCGGCTGGCCGGCACCTGGCAAATCCACCCTGACGACGACGCGTTGCAAAATCGCTTCTGGGAAATTTTCCCGGCGGATGCCAATGACCCACTGCGCGGACGGCCTCTCCATGGCGAGATTCGCGGTCGCATCGGCGCCGCTTATCTGCGCAACAACCGCGCATGGCTGGATTGAGCGAAAATTCCGGCATCGATTTGATGACAATGCACCGACGGATACCGGCCGCCTCTCCGCGGTAATCACGTGCAACCGACCCAACCCATCACCCTGCTTCTAACACGTCTGTGGCGCCACATCAGCACGCGGCGGCGGGGGCAATTCGGCCTTCTGTTTATATTGGTAACAGTCACTTCGTTCACCGAAATTCTCAGCATCGGCGCCGTGCTGCCTTTTCTCGGCGTAATGACTTCACCGAGTCGCGTTTTCGAACATCCCGCCGCCCAAAAGTTCATCCAAACTTTTGGAATCACCTCAGCCGAACAACTAATGCTGCCCCTAACCATCACCTTCGGACTGGCGGCTCTCGTGGCCGGAGTGATGCGATTGTTTATGTTGTGGGCCAGCACACGTCTTTCGTTCGCGATCGGCGCCGACCTTAGCATGAAGATCTACCGCCACACGCTTTACCAGCCATACGCGGTACATGTATCCCGTAACAGCAGCGAGATCATTACCACCATCTCGGAAAAGACCAATACCACCACTTCCATTGTCATGATGTCCTTCAACCTCATTGGTTCGAGCGTCATGCTAATCACTATTCTGGTCGCCCTGCTTTCGATTGACCCAATTATTGCGCTAACGGCCTTTGGCGGTTTCGGCCTCATATACGGCTGCATCATCCGGGTTACCAGGAACCGGCTAATGATGAACAGCCAACTCATTGCGCGTGAGTCCACCCAGGTGATCAAGTCACTGCAGGAAGGGTTGGGCGGCATACGCGACGTACTGATCGACGGTAACCAGGCCACTTACTGCAAGATTTATCGCGACGCCGATATCCAGTTTCGCCACGCGCAAGGCGGCAACGCCTTTATCGTCGGCAGCCCGCGCTATGCCATGGAGGCGTTGGGCATGATGCTCATCACCGCGCTGGCCTACTCGCTCGCGCAGCAGCCCGATGGCATTGCCAGGACCATTCCCGTCCTGGGTGCATTGGCTCTCGGCGCGCAACGCCTGCTGCCCGTTTTGCAAACGGCCTACGCATCATGGTCCAGCATTCGGTCGGGGCAAAGTTCACTTCAAGACACGCTCGAACTGCTCGAACAACCGCTCCCGGATTATGCCGACCATGCGGCAGCCGTTCCATTACCTTTCAAGCACTTCATCAGGCTGAATGGGCTCTCATTTCGCTACGGCCCGCAATTGCCGCAGGTGATTGACAACGTCAGTCTGGACATCGCCAAAGGCAGTCGCGTCGGTTTTATCGGCGTTACCGGCAGCGGCAAGAGTACCCTGCTCGATATTCTCATGGGGCTGCTGCAACCGACCCAGGGAGAACTTGTGATCGATGGCGAAGCGATCAATCTCAACAACCAGCGCGCATGGCAGTCCCACATCGCGCACGTGCCGCAGGCGATCTTTCTTGCCGACAGCACCATCGAAGAAAACATCGCGTTTGGACAACCGAAAGACCAGATCGACCATGCGCGCGTCCGGCAGGCCGCACGCCAAGCGCGAATTGCAGACGCGATTGAGACCTGGCCCGATCAGTACTTGACCTTCGTCGGCGAGCGCGGCATCCGCCTGTCGGGCGGTCAGCGCCAAAGAATAGGCATCGCCCGCGCTCTCTATAAACAGGCCGATGTCATCATTTTCGACGAAGCCACCAGCGCGCTCGACAACGAAACGGAACAGGCGATCATGCAGGCGATCGAAAGCTTGAGTAAGGATCTCACCATACTCATCATCGCCCATCGCCTGACCACGCTAATGCACTGCCATCAGATCGTGGAACTCGGCGAGCGCGGCATTCTTCGTATCGGCACTTATCAAGAAATCGTTACGCAACCCGCCTGAATCCATCCAAGATGAAAATTCTCGTTACCGGCGCCGACGGCTTTATCGGCTCCCACCTTACGGAGGCATTGGTCCGCGCGGGGCATGACGTCAGGGCCTTTGTGCTCTACAACTCATTCAACTCGTGGGGCTGGCTTGATCAATGCGGCGCCGACGTCAAAGGCAGGTTCGAGGTGTTCGCCGGCGACATCCGCGATCCCAATGGCGTACGTACCGCAATGAAGGGCTGCGGGGCGGTGATGCATCTGGCCGCCCTCATCGCCATTCCCTACTCGTATCATTCGCCCGATACCTATATCGATACGAATGTGAAGGGCACGCTCAACGTCGTGCAGGCGGCGCGCGATCTGGGCGTTTCGAAGGTGATCCACACGTCGACCAGCGAGGTCTACGGCACGGCGCGCTTCGTGCCGATCACCGAGGAGCATGCGCTGCAGGGCCAGTCGCCGTATTCGGCCTCGAAGATCGGCGCCGACCAGATCGCGATGTCGTTCTACACATCATTCGATACGCCGGTCGCCACGCTGCGCCCGTTCAATACGTACGGGCCGCGGCAGTCGGCGCGCGCCGTGATCCCCACGATCATTACGCAAATCGCCAATGGCAACCGGCAGATCAAACTCGGCGCGGCGCATCCCACGCGGGACTTCAATTTTGTGGCGGACACGGTGGCCGGCTTCATCGCCGCGCTGGCGTCGGACAAAGCCGTCGGCGAAGTCATCAACATCGGCAGCAACTTCGAGATATCGATCGGTGACACCGCGCGCACCATCGCCGGGGTGATGGGAACGGAAATCGAAATTCTCACCGACGAACAGCGCCTGCGCCCGGAAAAGAGCGAGGTCGAGCGGCTGTGGGCGTCGAATACCAAAGCGCGCGAACTGCTCGGCTGGCAACCGCAGTACGGCGGATTAGACGGCTTCCGGCGCGGCCTCACCGAAACGGTCGCCTGGTTCAGGCAGCCGTCACATCTGGCAACGTATAAATCCGAGATCTACAACCTGTGAACGCAGCACACCCAGATTCTGTTCTGGCTCACCAGATCGTCGCCGCGATCCGATCGGTGGTGGGCGACGGGCCGGTCGCCTTGCACGATCCGCGTTTTGCCGGCAACGAGTGGGCCTACCTGAAGGAATGCCTCGATTCGACCTATGTTTCGTCCGTCGGCAAATTCGTCGATCGCTTCGAGGCCGATCTTGCCGCTTATACGGGCGCCAAACACGTGATCGCCGTGGTCAACGGCACAGCCGCCCTGCACGTCGCCCTGCAACTGGCGGGCGTGCAGGCGGGCGATGAGGTGTTGATCCCTGCGCTGACTTTTGTGGCGACGGCCAACGCCGTGAGTTACTGCGGCGCGACGCCGCATTTCGCCGACAGCAACGAGCGCACGCTCGGCCTTGACGTGCCGGCGCTGCGCGAGTATTTGCGGGCCAATACGGAAATGCGCGGCGGACAAAGCGTAAACAAAACCACCGGCAGGATCATCCGTTCGCTCCTGCCCATGCACGCCTTCGGCCACCCCGTCGATATGGAAGCACTGCTCGCGCTTGCGCACGATTTCCGTCTGACGCTGATTGAAGATGCGGCCGAATCCCTGGGCAGCACCATCAACGGGCGCCACACCGGCACCTTCGGCCTGCTCGGCACGCTGAGTTTCAACGGCAACAAGACCATCACCACCGGCGGCGGCGGCGCCATACTTACGAATGACGAGGAACTCGGGCGCCGCGCCAAGCACCTGACGACCACGGCCAAGTTGCCGCACCGCTGGGACTATCTGCACGACGAGGTCGGCTACAACTACCGGCTGCCGAATCTCAACGCCGCGCTCGGTTGCGCGCAACTGGAGCAACTGCCCGGCTTTCTGGCGGCGAAACGCAAGCTGTTCAAACGCTACCATGATGCGTTTGCCGGAATTCGTGAAGCCCGCATTTTTGAAGAGCCGAAAGGCTGCCGCAGCAACTACTGGCTGCAGACCCTGCTGCTTAATGAAGCGGCCGCCGGAATGCGCGATTCGATACTGGAGGCTACCAACGACGCGGGGCTGACGACGCGCCCGACTTGGCGATTGATGCACAGGCTCGCCCCGTATCGCGAATGCCCACGGATGGACCTGCCGGTCGCCGAGTCGCTGGAGCAGCGCCTGATCAATCTGCCGAGCAGCGCGCACTTGGGCGCGGCGCCGTGAGCATGCCGACGATACTGCTGGTCGGCGCAGGCGGTCACGCCCGGGCGTGCATCGACGTGATCGAGCACGAAGGCCGCTTTACCGTCGCCGGCCTCGTCGGCGTCGGCGCTGAAGTCGGTACGCAATTACTCGGTTATCCGGTGTTGGGCACCGACCGGGATCTGCCGTCGCTGCTGCGCGACTGCCGGCATGCGCTGGTGACGATCGGGCAGATCAAGACACCCGAGTTGCGCATGCGCCTGTTCGACGCGCTCGAGAAGACCGGTTGCACGCTGCCGGCTGTTATCTCGCCGCGCGCGCATGTTTCGCGGCACGCGACGCTCGGCGCCGGCACCATTGTCATGCACGGCGCCATCGTCAACGCCGGCGCCGCGGTCGGACTGAACTGCATCATCAACAGCCAGGCGCTGGTCGAGCACGACGCGGTGATTGGCGATCACTGCCATGTCGCCACCGCGGCGGCGATCAACAGCGGGGTGCAGGTCGGCGGCGGCACTTTCATCGGCAGCAACGCCTGCGTGCGTCAGGGAACAAGGATCGGCGATCGTTGCGTGATCGGCATGGGTCAGCGCGTGTTGACGGACTGCGCGGCCGGCACCTGGTTGCCGTCGCCAATGAAAATATCGTGAAAACGCTGATCATCGCCGAAGCCGGCGTCAATCATAACGGCGACCTCGAGATCGCACGCCGCTTGATCGATGTCGCCGCCGACGCCGGCGCCGATCTCGTCAAGTTCCAGACCTTCAACGCCGACCGCCTGGTCACCGCACAGGCCGGCAAAGCCGATTACCAAACGGCGGGCACGCCGGCCGGCGAATCGCAGCACGCCATGCTGCGCAAGCTGGAACTGACGCGCGACATGCATGAAATGCTGATCGCGCATTGCAAATCGCGCGGCATCGGTTTTTTTTCGACGGGCTTCGACGAGCAAAGCATCGATCTGCTGGTGGAACTCGGGCTCGACCGCTTCAAGGTTCCTTCCGGCGAAATCACCAACCTGCCCTATCTGCGTCACGTCGGCCGCTACGGCAAGCCGGTGATCCTGTCGACCGGCATGGCAACGATGGAGGAGATCGAAGCGGCGCTACGGTTGCTGGAACAGTCGGGTACGCCGCGCGATCGCATCACGGTGCTCCACTGCAACACCGAATATCCGACGCCGATGACCGACGTGAATCTGCGCGCCATGCTGACGATTCGCGAGCGTTTCGGCGTCGCCGTCGGTTACTCCGACCACACGCCTGGCATCGAGGTCGCGACCGCGGCGGTGGCGATGGGCGCGACGGTGATTGAAAAACATTTCACGCTCGACCGCACGCTGTCGGGGCCGGACCACAAGGCCAGCCTCGAACCCGCCGAACTCAAGGCCATGGTCAGCGCAATCCGCAACATCGAGCGCGCGATGGGCGACGGCGTCAAGCAGCCGAGCGCGAGTGAAAAGAAAAACATCGTGGTCGCGCGCAAGTCGATTGTAGCGGCCCGACCGATTCGCGCCGGCGAACCGTTCAGCGCGGCGAATCTGGCGGTGAAGCGCCCGGGCAACGGTTTGTCGCCCATGCGCTGGGATGAAGTGCTCGGCCGCAAGGCGCCGCGCGATTTTTCGCCGGATGAATTGATCGAGCTGTGAGCCGAAAAATCTGCGTCGTAACGGGCAGCCGGGCGGATTACGGCCTGCTGCGCTGGGTGATGGAAGACATCCGCCGCACGCCCGGCCTTGCGTTGCAGGTCGTTGCGACCGGCACGCACCTGTCGGATCAATTCGGCCTCACCTGGCGCGAGATCGAAAGCGACGGCTTCGTGATCGACTGCAAGGTCGACATGCAGCTCGGCGCCGATACGCCGGCCGCGCTGGCGAAATCGATGGGACTTGCGCTGGGCGGTTTCGGCGAAGCCCTGCAACAGTTGCAGCCGGATTTGATGCTGGTGCTGGGAGACCGTTTCGAAATTCTGGCGGCCGCCGCCGCGGCGCTGGTGGCGCGCATACCGATCGCGCACCTGCACGGCGGCGAATCGACCGAGGGCGCGTTTGACGAATCGATACGCCACGCGATCACCAAACTGTCGAACCTGCATTTTGTCGCCGCCGACGAATACCGCAGGCGCGTGATCCAACTGGGCGAGCAGCCGGAGCGCGTCTTCACGGTCGGTGGCCTCGGCGTCGACAGCATCAAGCGCTTGCCCCTGCTCGATCGCGCGGCGCTGCAGACGTCGCTCGGATTCGATCTCGGCGGCAAGAGTCTGCTGGTGACCTACCATCCGGTCACTCTCGAGCCCGCGTCCGCCGGACAGCAGATGACGGAGCTGCTGGCGGCATTGCACGACTTGAAGGACACGCGGTTGATATTCACGCTGCCGAATGCCGACCCCGAGAACCGCGTGATTGCGCGCATGGTTGAAGAATTCGTCGCGGCGCACGCTAACGCGCGCGCTTATGCGTCGCTCGGCCAGGTCCGATATCTGTCCTGCCTCGGGCAGGTGGACGGCGTGGTCGGCAACTCGTCGAGCGGCTTGCTCGAGGCGCCGAGCTTCGGCAAGGGCACGATCAATATCGGCGAGCGCCAGCGCGGGCGCCTCAGGGCGGAGAGCGTGATCGATTGCGCGCCGGAGCGGACAGCGATCACGGCGGCAATTCAACGCCTGTATTCGCCGGCATTTCAATCGACGCTGAAAACGGTGCGCAACCCCTACGGCGACGGCGGCGCGAGTAAAAAAATCGTCGAGGTATTGCGCGACTATCCACTCGACTCGATTTTGAAGAAGCCGTTCCATGACCTTGCGCAGTGACCTCGAACCTCAAGCCCGATAACCGAAAGCGCGCGCGAACGTGACCGATAACGCTAAACCAATGCCCGAAAAATCCTGGCGCAAGGCCCTGCTGTTGGCGGACTCGTCCCTGCGGCAGGCGATCCGCAATCTGGACGACTCGGCCCTTCAGATTGCGCTGGTCGTGTCGCCCGACCGCACCCTCCTCGGCACGCTTACCGATGGCGATATCCGGCGCGGCCTGCTGCGCGGCCTCGACCTGGACAGTCCGTTGACCTCGATCATCCGGCGCGAACCGCTTGTAGTGCCGCCGGAGATGAACCGCGACATGGTGCTCCAGCTCATGCACGCCAACCGCATCCACCAGTTGCCGGTGGTCGATGAAACGCGGCACGTGATCGGGCTGCACTTGTGGGACGAACTGATGACGCCGGGCCTGCGCCCGAACCTGATGGTGATCATGGCCGGCGGCCAGGGCAGCCGTCTGCGGCCGCATACCGAAAACTGCCCCAAGCCCATGCTGCCGGTCGGCGGCAAGCCGATGCTCGAACATATCATCGAGCGCGCGAAAGCCGAGGGGTTCCACCGGTTTGTGCTGGCGATCCATTATCTCGGCCACATGATCGAAGATCATTTCGGCGACGGCAGCCGCTGGCAGGTAAAGGTCGAATACCTGCGCGAAGAGTCGCCCCTGGGCACCGCAGGTGCGCTCGGCCTGCTGGCACCGCGCCCCGCACATCCTTTTGTGGTTTCGAACGGCGATGTGCTGACCGATATCCGCTACGCCGAACTGCTCGATTTTCACTGCCGCCATGGCGCGGCGGCGACCATGGCCGTGCGCCTGCATGAGTGGCAGCACCCGTTTGGTGTTGTCCGCACGAATGGCGTCGATATCGTCGGCTTCGAGGAAAAGCCGGTCGCGCGCAGTCATATCAACGCCGGCATTTACGTGCTGGAACCCACCGCACTCGATACCTTGAGCGCCGGTGAAGCATGCGACATGCCGACATTGTTCGCCCGGCTGCAGGAAGGCGCCGCACGCACCATCGTCTATCCGATGCACGAACCCTGGCTCGATGTGGGACGCGCCGCCGACTACAGCGCGGCGCAGGAAAAAATGCGGGATTCGCCGGCTTGAGAATTCTTGCACTGGTCGCCGCACGCGGCGGCTCGAAACGGCTGCCGGAAAAAAACCTGCGCGTGCTAGGCGGCAAGCCGTTGATCGTCTGGAGCATCGATGCGGCCAAAGGCAACGGTGACATCTGCGACATCCTGGTTTCGACCGATGACGAAGCGATTGCAAAAATCGCGCAGAGTGCGAGCGCGCTGGTGCCATGGCTGCGGCCACCGGCATTAGCGACCGACACTGCGTCATCAGTGGATGTCTGCCTGCACGCACTGGACTGGTACGAACGCGAACACGGCGTTGTCGACGGCCTGCTGTTATTGCAGCCGACTTCGCCGTTTCGCCGCCGCGAAACCGTGTTGCGCGGCTTCGAACTGTTTCGCGCGCATCAATACCGCGCGGTGATCGGCGTCTCGCCCGCGGCTGCGCACCCGCTGTGGTGCTTCAGGGTCGAGGGCGAAACCATGCGCCCGTTCGTCGATGGCGGCGGCCTGCATCTGCGCTCGCAGGATCTGCCGCCGGCTTATGCCGTCAACGGGGCGTTTTATCTGATCGCGCCGGCAGAACTGCGCAAGCGGCGTTCGTTCTGCAGCGACGACACCTTGCCGCTGGTGATTGACCGGCCCGAGGAATGCATCGACATCGACACCGCGTGGGACTGGCGCATGGCCGAGGCCGCGCTCACATCCCTTCAACCATGAAAAACGCGCACGCAAACGCGACCGAACAATGAGAACACGGTTTAACAATGGCTAAATTACTGGTCACCGGCTCCGACGGCTTTATCGGGCGCGCGCTGTGCCAGAACCTGCGCGCGCGCGGACATGACGTCGTCGGCCTGACCCGCCACGAGGGCGACATTGCGGATGCCGCCACGTTCGACCGGGTCGGCGCCGTCGATCACGTCATGCATCTCGCCGGGCGCACTTATGTGCCGGACAGCTGGAAGGATCCGGCCGGCTTTCACAATACGAATATCCTCGGCACGGCCAACGCGCTTGATTTCTGCCGCACGCGCGGCGCGCGATGCACGTATGTCAGTTCCTATCTCTACGGCGTGCCGGAGCGGCTGCCGGTGAGCGAAACCTGCACACCCAGGCCCAACACCCCGTATGCGCTGTCGAAGTTTCTGGCCGAACAAATTTGTGCATTTTATGTGGAACATCACGGCGTCGATGTCACGGCCATCCGGCCGTTCAACGTTTTCGGCCCCGGTCAAAAACCGCATTTCCTGATTCCGCAGATCATTCTCGACGTCATCGCGCAACGTCCGATCCGCGTCAAGGACCTCGCGCCGCGCCGCGATTACGTCTACCTCGACGATCTCATCGATGCGCTGGTGAAAACGCTGGATGCGCCTGCCGGCTACAACCTGTGCAACATCGGGTCCGGTGTTTCTCTGAGCGTAAGCGAATCGATCGACATCATTCAGTCCGTCGCCGGCAGCAACCTGCAGGTCGTCTGCGACGGCGTAGTCCGCCCGAACGAAATCAACGACGTCTATGCCGATATCAGCCGCGCCCGCTCGCTGCTGGACTGGAGCCCGCGGCTCTCGTTCCGCGAGGGCATCGAGCGCATGATGCTGGAGTACCGGCGCAGCCAGTGAACACAATGCAGCCCTAATCGGCAAGCGACGATCCCGCAAGACAACCCTCAACCAACGGCGCCAGGGCATGTTGATGAACCGGCCTCACCCAGCCGCATCAGGAATGCCCTCAGGTGCCATACGGCATACCCATGAATAAAGATAAACTGCGCTCCTTTTTCCGGAATTACTTCCGCTTCGAGAACAGCTACTTCACCGTCGGCGGCTGGCGCAAGGAGTTCGCCTATTTTCTGCGCATGGGCAACCTTGGCGCCCACCTGGTTGACCGGGTCAAATTCCGACTCTTTCCGAAGCTCGGCATCGTCGGCGACTTTCCCTCCCACCTTGATGTCGAATCCGCCAGCGCCTGTCAGATGCGCTGTCCAATGTGCTACACGACGTACATGGACAACAGTCTCAAAGGCATCATGAAATGGGAGCTCTACACCAAGCTCATTGACGAGGCCGCCATACGCGGGGTCTATTCGATCAAGCTGAGCTGGCGCGGCGAGCCTCTGCTCAACAAGCACATCGTCGAAATGGTGGTCTACGCCAAACAGAAGGGTATCAGGGAAGTCGCGTTCCTCAGCAACGCCGAGTTCCTGACGAAAGAAATGGCCGAGGCGCTGGTGGATTCCGGTCTCGACTGGCTCAGCGTTTCCGCCGACGGCGTCGGCGAAATCTACAACGAAATCCGGCGGCCGGCGATTTTCGAGGAAACGCTTGAGCGCGTTGCTTACATGAAGAAGTACCGCGACAGCAAAGGCCTCACGCGGCCGCTATTGCGCGTGCAGTCGATCATGTCGGCGGTCGAAGACGACCCGGACACGTTTCGAAGCTCGTGGGAGGGCATCGTCGACCGCGTCAATATCATCGCCGACGAAGCGCGCGATTTCAACGAAAAAAATCTCCAATTCGACCGCTACTTCGTCTGCTCGAAGCCGTGGCAGCGCATAACCATTGCGTATGACGGCCGCGTCCACCAGTGCATTTCGGATTACGGCGCGAAGAAAATCATCGGCGATGCCAACACGCAATCGCTGCACGAGATCTGGCACGGCAAGGCAAACGAGGCGGTCCGCGAAGCCTTCAGAAAGCACCGCTATCTGGAAGAAAACGAGCCCTGCAACATCTGCTCGTACGGCGTGATTACCGAACCGTCGAAGCTCAAGGGCAGCGACAATATGTACGTGCGCCGCTACATCAGCATCGCGCCCGTCGTGGTCACGAGCCAGGTGACGCTGAAGTCGCCGAAGCCGGCGAAAATTCGCAAAAGCGTTGCCGAAGAAAGACAACGCCGAACCGACGGAAATGGCTGAAACGGCCACCCCGCCCCCTCCCGACGCAGGGAACCGCCATGTCCACTGGTTTGGCAACGGCACCTCGGCATTGTATGCAGCCCTGCGCGGGGTCGGCTGCCGTAATGGCTGGGTGGCGGTGGCACCGACGGTTTGTCCACATGTCATCGCGGCGATTTATGCATCTTCCAACCGCCCCCATTTTGTCGATATCGAGCGAATCCGGCTCGGCATGAATCCGGCGGGACTCGCGAAGGTTGTTTCACAGGTTGACGCGGTTGTGGCGGTACACGCATTCGGCATTCCCTGCCTGATCGACGAGCTCGTAACAATTGCACAGGCGGCCGGTGTACCGCTCATTGAAGACTGCGCTCAGGCCGAAGGCGCCGCCTATCGCGGAAAGACGGTCGGCGAATTCGGTGACGTCGCAATTTTCAGTTATGGCGCCGGAAAAATCATCGAAGCGGGCGGCGGCGGACGTTCGCAAACGGGCAATCCTGAACTGGCCGGCGCGATCGGCAAGCTGCACGCCGGCATGACCGCACCAACCGATGCGGCGTCGGCGGCAAGTCAGGCGCTCAGTCAGGCATTCAAGAACATTTATAACAACCACTATCCAGACAAGCTGGCATCCGAGCGAGCGCATTTCCATCGGGAGCTTGTCGAACTATTTCCATCGATGCTGTGCCGGGACGACGATTCGACGCGGGTGCGGTGCAGCACCGCACTGCTCCGGCTTGAAAACAATCTCGCAACGCGCCATCGAAACTGGCGGACGTACCATTTTTTGCTCGGGCCGCTATCAGAACCGGCACTGCCGTTCCCGGAGGGCGCCGTGCCGTGGCGATACAACCTGATGCTGCCGGCCGCGCGAAGGAACGCCACGCTGAAAGCGCTGCTGGCCGAGAAGCTGCGGATCAGTTCCTGGTACCCGAATATCGCGGCGTTCCTGCCGCAGACAGAAATTCGGGTCGCCGATGCTGATAACAGCGAGTGGCTCGGCAGCGGAATATTTAATCTGGCAATCGACGAAAAAACGACTGCGGCCGAGATCAATCACAATTCGGAACGTCTGCTTTCACTGCACGCCGCATAAATTGTTAGCAGCGGAATACGCCACCATCTCGTCAAATCCGGCAGCGGCTTTGCCCCGTCAAAAAGCCATTGCCGCCGTAGAACGCCAATCAAACCCGCCATGGCAGGCGGGCGTACAACTTCAAAACAAGGTTTCCGACCCGCGGAAAATATAATATGCCCGGATCAAAAACATTCGGCGAATTGCTCAATGCGTTCTGGTTGAGGCCGGAAACCGCGATGTGGCGCGAGCTCGATATCCGGGCAATGGCATCATTTGAATTCCGCTCGCCGTCATTGGATCTGGGTTGCGGGGATGGCCTCTTCTCGTTTATCCGCGCGGGTGGCAGGCTTGACGAAAAATTCGACGCCTTCAGGTCGATCGGCGACCTCGACAAGTTTTTTGAAAATGCGGATGTCTTTGACGCCTTCGACAAGTCGACGGCCCCGGTGGTGATGCACGAACCCGGTTACAAAATCGATTGCGGCTTCGATCACAAGGACAACTTGTTGAGCAAGGCAAACCAGCTCGGCCTCTACCGCAACTTGAAAACGGGCGATGCCAATCTGCCGCTGCCGTTTCCTGATCAAAGTTTCAGTAGTGTATTTTCGAACATCGTGTATTGGCTTGATATGCCCGAGCGCGCGATCGCGGAAATCGCCCGCGTCTTGCGCCCCGGAGGACAAGCCTGCCTGATGCTCCCGAACCACACCCTTCCGGAATTCAGTTTCTATAACCAGCTGTTCGCCAAGACCGGCGATAAGGATTGGGCGTTTCTGGAGAAGCTGGATCGCGGGCGTTTTGCCGACAATATACGTCAGGCCCGCGTTGGTCAGGCGTGGGAGGCGATGTTCGAGACCGCGGGGCTTCGCGTGGTTACACACGTTTCCCACCTGTCAAAAGTCGCCGTCCAGATCTGGGACGTTGGTCTGCGGCCCCTGTTCCCGGTCTTGTGCAAGCTGGTCAACGCAGCCGACCCGTCGAAGCTCACGGAAATCAAACGTGAATGGATCGCAACCCTTAAACAGTTCCTTGAACCGATTGTGCAAATGGATCGAAAATTGGAACTGGACGCCGAACCCGCGTTCCATTGTTACGTGCTGGAGAAATAGGCATGTTCAAAAACTTCAAACCCGAGCGTTGTTACATCATTGCCGAGATCGGCGGCAATTTCATAACCGACGCTGAAGCATTCAGGCTGGTTGATGCGGCGGCCCAATGCGGTGTCGACGCTGTCAAGCTGCAAACCTATCGCGCGGATACCGTCGCCAGCAAAAAGGCGCTGTTCGATATGGAGAACACCGGAGTGGTTTCCCAGCACGAGCTGTTCTCAAAATACGAAATTGGCGAAGACCTGCACCGGCGGATTTTTGCCTACGCAGGATCGAAAGGCCTCGACTGGTTTTCCACACCCTCGCACCAAACCGACGTCGATATGCTTGAGCGGCTCGGCGTCGGGGTCCACAAAATCGGCTCGGACGATGCGGCCAATCTGCCGTTTCTCAAGTATGTCGCATCGACCGGGAAACCCCTGCTTCTCTCAACGGGCATGTGCACGCTGGAAGAGGTGCAGGAGGCGGTGGCCGCGGTAATGTCCACCGGCAATACCAATCTGACGCTGCTTCACGCCGTTACCAGTTATCCGACGCATCCCGAGCACGTCAACCTGCGCGCCATGCAAACCATGGCACAGACATTTCCCGGATTAGCGGTCGGCTATTCCGACCATACGCTTGGCACTACTGCGTGCATCTGTGCTGTCGCCATGGGCGCCCGCGTCATTGAAAAACACTTCACTTACGACAAACACGCGGAGGGGCCCGACCACGTTTTGTCTGCGGATCCGGAGGAAATGCGCGCATTGGTCGATGCTGTGCGCAGTTTCGAAATCATGTACGGCAACGGCATCAAACAGCCTGCGGCGAGCGAAAAAACTACCCGCATCAACAACCGCAAAAGCCTGATCATCGCCCGAACAATCAAGGGCGGCGAAACTTTGACGGCGGGACATCTGGCTATCAAACGGCCCGGTTACGGCATCGCGCCAAAATATTTCGACGAGATTGTCGGCAGGGTCGCGGCAACCGATCTTGAGGCCGATGAAGTTTTGACCTGGGAAGCGCTGCGATAAATATCGGCGTCATTATCCAGGCGCGCATGGGGTCCACGCGACTGCCGGGCAAGGTCATTCGCCCCATCGGCGGCAAGCCGCTGCTGGAATACATCCTGAATCGCCTGTCGCGGCTTGTCCACCCGGCGACAATCGTCGTGGCAACCAGCGACCTCGCACAGGACGCGCCAGTCGCGGATTTGTGCAAAGGAACAGGAACGGAATGTTTCAAGGGAAGCGAGGTCAACGTGCTCGAGCGCTACTATAAATGCGCGCAGCAGCATGGCTTCGAAAACGTCGTGCGGTTGACGGGCGACAATCCGTTCACGGACCTCGTCGAACTCGACCGCTTGATTGAACTGCATCTGACCACACGCAGTGAACTCAGCCATTCATTCGAAGCACTCCCGGTCGGCGTCGGCGCGGAGATTTTCACATTTGCCGCACTAGAAAAATGTTTCCGGGAAAGCAGCGCTCCGCACCACTTCGAGCACGTCGACGAATACATGCTGGAAAACCCGGGCCTGTTCAAAACCAGCCGGCTCGCCGTGGCCCCGGCAAAAAACCAGCCGGAAATCTGTCTGACCGTTGATACGGAAGAGGACTTTCGAAAAGCCTGTTTCATTGCGGAACACGCTGGCGACCCCGTTTCGACCGAGGAGGCCATCGCACTATGCTCGCGCTATGCGTAGAGGCCTCGCACCAGCGCGGGATGGGACATTTTTTCCGCGCGCTGAACTTTTTCAGACATGTTTCGTTGCTGAAACAGCGGGCGATATTCCTGATCAACGAACACGAACCGTCTCTCGCCCTGCTACAGAACGCCCGGATTCCGTTTGACGTCGTACGTCTGGACGATCTGGATAGCGGATGGGAAACTGGCCTGATTCGGAAATACGGCGTGACGTTCTGGATAAACGATCGACTGGATACCGATTCCCGCCACGCACAACACGTGAAACACGCCGGCATTCCACTGGCCACGTTCGACGACCGCGGAAGCGGCGCTGAACTCGCAGACTTCAACATTGCCGCGCTGGTTTTCGACGATGTAACAAAATTGGCCGGAAAAACAGTCTTGCATGGAACTGACTATCTGATTCTGAATTCCGAAATCGCCGGATTCCGGCGGCCCCGTATCGCGGCCGGCAAAATCGTTGTCAGCATGGGTGGTAGCGACACTCATGGTGTCACGGCCAAAGTGGTCCGAATCCTGCGCGATTTGAACAAGGCCGCGACACTGATTCTGGGGCCGGGCCATCAGGACGACCGGCAATTGGACAACCTGGGGGCCGCATTTACGCTCAAACGCAGCGTACCTTCCCTCATCGAAGAGTTCAGCAAATATGATCTGGCTATTACCGGTGGCGGCATTACCCCGTTTGAAGCCAATGCTTCGGGGTTGCCCTGCGTTGTGGTGGCATGCGAACCATTTGAAGCCGACGTTGGCAAAACACTGGAACAGCTCGGTTCGTCCGTATTCGCAGGCATGCACAATGCGATTGACGCGAGTGTGTTTGCAGGAACGCTGGATATCGGCTCCATGAGCCGGCATGGGCTGACGCGCATACCGATGAATGGCGCCGAAAATATTTCCCGCGCGCTGGGCCTAGTGTGAGCAAAACCGTCGTCATTCATCAACCCGATTTTCTGTCGTATCTGGGTTTTTTTCACCGGCTGTTGCAAGCCGATCTGTTCGTGCTGCTTGATTGCGCCCAGTATGTCGATGGCACGCGCAACGCCTGGATGAATCGCGACAAGATCAAGACCCCGCAGGGCGAAAAATGGCTCACCGTCAGCGTCAGGCGCGCGCCGCGAAATTCGCAAATACGCGAAATCGAACTGTCTGACTCGATTGACTGGCGTGCCGGTAATCTGAATTTGCTCCGGGAAAACTACAAGTCCGCACCCTTTTTTGCCGAAATATTCCCGGCCGTCGAAGAGCTTTACGCGTATCAGTGCGAAAAGCTCATCGACTTCAATCTGAGGTCGATCGATCTGATGCTGAAGCTGTTTGACGTGCATCCCGCGATGCAATTTGCCAGCACGCTTGATCCGGTCGGCAAGAAAAACGATTTGCTGGTCGATATCCTGGGTAAGGTGGGGGCAACGCATTATCTATCGGGAACAGGCGCAAGGGATTACTTTGAGCCGGCGCCGTTCGAACGCGCCGGCATCACCGTCTTGTGGCAGGAATTCAAGCATCCGGTGTATCCGCAATCACACGGCGACTTTCTACCGTATCTGAGCAGCATTGACCTGCTGTTTAACTGCGGGATCAGTCGGTCCCGCGAAATATTGAGAGGCTGTTAGTGAACATACTGGCGATAGGTGCGCACTTTGACGACGTCGAACTCGGCTGCGGCGGAACACTGGCGAGGCATGCCAGCAACGGCGATGAAGTCTATATATACGTCGCCACGCTGTCCGGATTCACTAATCAGTACAAGGAATCGGTCCGCTCGAGCGAAATCGCGCTGACCGAGGCACGTGAGGCTGCCCGGATTCTCGGCGCGCGGGAGCTTATTTGCGGCAATTTCAAAACGCTCGAGGTTGAATTCGTCGACACGCTGAATATCGAAATCCTCAAGATTGTCGTTGAAAAGAAAATCGACAAGGTGTATTGCCACTGGTCGGGTGACATCCACCACGATCACCAGGCCGTTGCACGCGCCTCCCTGCACAGCTGCCGGCACGTGCCAAGGATGCTCATGTATCGAAGCAACTGGTACCACTCGACTTTGGAATTTCGCGGGAATTTTTATATCGATATTACGGATCACTGGGAATCCAAAGAAGCGGCGATCCGGGCACACGCATCCGAGATCAACCGGACGGGCGAGAAATGGATCAATTTCTTTCGCAATGAGGCCGAGAATGCGGGGCAACGCATCGGCGTGCGTCTGGCGGAAGTATTCGAAGTGGTGAAATGGCTGGACTAGGACCGCCTCGGCGAAGTAGACCTGATCGCTCTACGGCGGTCGTAGTACTACACGCTACCGGCTCGGAACTACTGAGTCGCTTAGTCTTGCACGACATACCGCATTTTGTCTTCGAACCGACTGCACCGGCAATACCGTTGTGGCGCCTGATATGGCCTTTAATACTGAGAGTTCGAAATTTCGACTTGCGTTCGGCAATAAAGGGCTGGGGCAGACCGCGCCTTCTCTACTTTCAGTTGAAAAAGATTTTTCTACTCGCCAGTCTCGACTACCTGCAACCGCGGATCGTCATCACATTTATCGACAATAGCGGCGTGTTTCATGTTCTTGCGAGCGAATACCATGGCGCTAAGTTCATAGCAATACAGAATGGGGGCCGGACAACCTGGTGCATGACGGACGCCCTGCCGCCCGCACCCCATCCC
Organism: Chitinophaga pinensis; assembly: GCA_943329075.2. Classification (GTDB taxonomy): domain Bacteria; phylum Pseudomonadota; class Gammaproteobacteria; order Burkholderiales; family SG8-41; genus PALSA-1004. The sequence continues at coordinate 45,105 of CALQCM020000001.1, forward strand.
GCCAGCAGAATCAACATTCCGATTTATTACTGCTTCGGTCAGTGGGAAATCGATTTGCATCGAAAATACGGTCACACGATCGGGAGCGCGATACCCGTCGGCTCCCTCGTCGGTGGACGCTACTGGTTCCGCGAGCGGGCCGCAATGATGAAACCGGATTTTGAAATTTGCTTGGTGTCACAATGGATGCCCCATTTTTTCCCAATCAACAATGATTTCGGCGACAATGTCCGCCCTGAAATCCCGCTTTTCGCCGAAGGCATCGAGCGCCTGGTCGAATTCGTCAGTCGCTACGCTTCCGACCGCAATGTCGATATTGTTGTTGCCCCGCGCTCCACGAATCCTGCCGAACGCGTGTTCTATGAGCACCATCTCGGCGCGCATTTGACGTATATCGACCACGATCGGGAAAATTTCAGTTCCTACCGGACAATCGATCGCGCCAAAGTAGTCGTAGCAATGAATTCGACGCTGAGCCACGAAGCGTTTGGCGTCGGAAAACAAGTCTTGTTCTGCAATCTGAGCGGCAGCGATCATTACACCTGCCCGGTTTCCGGACCCTGGGCCCTTGGGAAAGTGCCATACGAAGCGTTTCGCGACAGACTGGATGACATTCGCCGCACGGAACCCGTGGAATTTCGCCGCATCAGTTCGGCAACAGCTCGATATTTCATGAATTATGACTCGTTGCGTCCAGCGCACGAAGTCATACGCGACGACATCAAGACCTTGCTGTCCGCCGCATAGACCGAAAGTGGCTTAGCTGGGATCTGTTTGCAAAAGCAACAATTTTGGAGGCTGAAGCACCTTCGGAAAAACCTCCCCCTACGCGGCTGCGCGACGATCTGGCCACGGTAAATTTTTCGGCTGGCAGCACACTCGCGATTGATTAGTCTCCGGACATCCAAATGGCAGGTGTTCATCCGGGTAAGCAGCGAAAAGAGTCGCTTTCATAATTCCAGAAATTTTGCACTGTGGGATCCGATTTTAGTATTTGCGGCGGTAGGTTATCGAAAAATCGGCCCGAACGTTGCTCCCTAAATCACTCACTATCAGAAGGCTAAGGGCAAATTCGGTAAAAGTGCGATATTCGTCCCGGCTACTTGCTAATTCATATACTGCACAAATTCGGGATACCTAAAGCAATGCCCTCGAAAAAATCACTTTTGCTGTTATGCGGCGACTCCCTCCTCGATCTGGATGCGTTCAGTGACGTCGTCGTAATATCCCCGATACGCCGGTTCGGACTAGCCCCGCATTCCGCAAGGCTCCACACGCTGTCCGATTTTGCGCCGGGTAAAACAGCAGGTGAGTTGGCTGACAAAGTGCTTTATCGCGACCTGGATCACTGCCTTCATGATGAAGCCCGAGTAAACCCTAGTTTGAGATGGGCTCCCATATCCTACCTGCAGCTGCAATTGCGACTTTCACGTTATTGTTGGTTGAAGCGAACCCTAGAAAAACTCCTTCGGGAACTAGCTCCAACCTCAATCGTTATATCGTCCAACAAGGACAGTGATTTGGTTCATGCCGCACAAGCAGTTACCTGCGGAATTAGCGTTCGACTTGAGTTTCGCGATGGCGAACATGACCAGGGCACATCCTTCCTGCACCGGGTCAGGCCGTACGGGTTACCCCAACGCGTCGATCCACCCTGGATCACAAAATTGCGCTGGGGCGCATGGCGCGCATGCTTCGGTAAACGCAATGTGCTTCTACAGCCGTACTGGAATCTCCAATTGAGCGGCGAGATGGCGTTCTTGTTGAAGAGCTTTAGCGTTATCAACCTGTGCGGCCGTGTCGTTACCAAGTTGCTTGAAGTGCTGCATGCTCAAGACCGGCATTCCCTGCTTGATCGACCTGTCGAGTTACAGAACGGATTGCCAGAACTGTGTCGGTCCGCGATGTGGCAAGAACATTTTTCGACCGATGAACTTTTCGTCATTAACAATCTCCTCAATGCCTTCGTCAATGATTTTCCAAATCAATTGCTCGACAAGATTGAACACGCGTTGCTCAATCTTTTTGATGCAGTCGGGGTTCGGCGGGTGATCATGCTGAATGACCGGCTCGACGCCTGTAGAATGATTTCCCATGCCGCACACCAAAGAGGCATTGCCGTTGATTACTTGCCTCATGGCTTGGTTTTCGAAGATTTTTCCGGGGAATGCAGAAAGTCTTCGTTCATGCCAGACCGCGTGTTGGCGTGGAGCGAACCATCCGCACTCGCGTTCCGCCAACTTGGCTGGAGCTCTACTGGTGTCATTCATCCACAATTTGAAAAGAAGCCATATCGATACCGCGAGCTGCGCAAGAATTGGCCGAAGACCAGAGTGCTGGTATTGAGCCCCGAATGGCAGGCCGTAACGCAGAGCGCAAGCGAAGACTGCGCGATCACCGATATGATGGAAATATACGCGGGCCTAACATCGCTTGGATTCAAAGCCGAAAATATTCATGTCAAGTTGCATAGTGCGACCTCGCAGGCGGAAAAGGCAAAACGCGCAGGACTTGCCAAACTGCGGGACCGCGCAAATATGAATTTCATGTTGCTCGAAACAACATCCAATACGGCCGCCTTGATTTCGAATTACGATTTGTTAATTCTAGGATTGACCACAGGTATTTACGAGGCGGTTATGCTTGGTGTGCCTGTAGTGGTCTTCGGCATGTTGCCAGCACGCGTGGGGGGCCTCCGACCGTTCGTAATCCCCGCCGCCGCCAGCTCGACGGAGCTTGTAAATGTGCTCGAGCGATTCGACAACTGCGCGATGGGACTGACGTACAAGGACGTGGCCGCCTCATTGCGGTTAGGGCCAGCAATATTGACCGCCGTTGGCGCGGCGTAACACCGAATAGCCCTGTGAATTAATGTTATTGTTCCAATCAAGCGGTATCCGCACTCGCTCGACTCAATCCTTGGGTAATAGAACGCAACCCCGAGTGTCGCAAGCGCACTGGCTCATCGATACGGGTAACCTAAATGAACGGACGACCTGAGCGAAAATGTTGAATTGCGTTACCATTGTAATGTATCACTATGTCCGCGAGCTGCCATATACTCGTTATCCGCGCATCAAGGGACTGCTCGCGTCAGAGTTCGTACAGCAACTCAGCTTCATGCAGCGGCACTACACGTTCGTGCGCATCGAGGATTGCCTTGACGCAATTTACGGCGGGCGCCTACTACCCGACAACGCCGCGCTCCTGACATTCGATGATGGTTATATTGATCATTACACCACCGTCTTCCCCATACTCGCAGAACGTGAAATTCAGGGCGCATTTTTCCCGCCGGCCAGGGCGATAGCAGAACATGTTGTCCTCGATGTCAACAAAATCCACTTTGTACTAGCATCGGCACCAAGCGATGACGCATTGTTGCAACACGTGCTCAAAATGCTCGACGAAATCCGCCCCACTTACGGCTTTGCGGACAATGCCGAACTCTACCGTAAGTTCGCACATGCCAATCGGTTTGATTCCGCAGCGGTTATTTTTATCAAACGGCTCCTGCAAAAGGGGCTCGATGATGCGGCTCGTTCCGTAATCATCGACCGCCTATTCGCCAGCTATGTTTCGGATAATGAGGCGACGTTCGCACGTGAGCTCTATTTGAACGCCGATCAACTCCGCCTGATGTCACGCGCGGGCATGTGGATTGGATCGCATGGTCACAATCACGCCTGGATGGCCGAACTTCCTGCCGCCCAACAGATGGCCGAAATCGATCGTTCCCTTGAATTCCTTGATTACCTTAGTGTCCCAACAATGGACTGGGTAATGTGTTATCCGTACGGGTCGTACAGTGAATCACTGATCCAAATAATCCGCGCGCGCGGCTGCAAACTTGGCCTAACCTCGCGGGTTGGCGTTGCTACGCTGAATGCAGGTAACGCGTTCACTCTAGAACGTCTGGACACCAACGATCTACCGAAACTCGCAACCGCATCGCCTGTAATTGATCCAAAGCACTTTTACAATTTGAGGGGTAATCCATGAATTCGAACTCGCGAAATTCCGAGAGAATTGACGCGATCATCATCGGTCAATCCGAAATTGTCCGATACGAGGACTACAGCAGATTACCAGTTGATCGCATCCATTTGTTTAAGGATCTAGTATATCTGCGAATGGTCCATCTTAATGGCCGGTTTATGTCGCACCTCGATGTGATTAATCTTGTCAAGTCAGGAAAGGTTTTCTCGCAGGCAGTAGACGATATTGAGCGCCGGGAATTGCTTAGTATCTGGAACCTTCCCGGATTGAGCAGCCTGCTTGTTGCTAGCGCCGCCCGCCATGACGGTTTTAACGTCAAAATCATAAACAATTTCGACTCGGAATTTGACAAGTTTATTGAGTACTATGACAGTCAGTCTCCCGCACCCTTGGTCGGCATCTCAACGACGTTTTATCTTGGATACGGTGAGGTGAAAAGACTGACTAAACGACTCCGGGCTCATGACCCAAAAATGACAATTGTGGTCGGTGGCGCATTTACCAATGAGCAGACGATCAATTCCACGATTGCGGATTTCGAGGAACCGATGCGGAAGTATGGCATCGACTACGTTCTGCATGCTTTCAATTCCGACGAAGACTTTCCCTCTTTGCTAAAAGCCCATCAGGGCGGGATGGATTTTCGTGAAATTTCAAATCTTGTGTATTTTGACCAAGCCGGTGCGTTTCGCGCGACACCAAAGGTGTGGCGAAATCCAACACTGAACAGCAAACCGATGCTGTGGAAGCAAATTGATCTTTCTTTTGTCAACCGCACTGTGCAACTCAGGGCCGCGTCAGGCTGTCCGTTTTCATGCGCGTTTTGTTCCTATCCCGACACCGCTGGCGGCCACTTCTCGATGGAGCTCGAGTTGATTGAACAGCAACTGCGGGATATTCAGTCGCTCGGATTTGTGGATCGGATCATATTTATTGACGACACGTTTAACGTTCCGATTAGGCGATTCAAGGAGATCCTAAAAATTCTTGGAAGGTTCCATTTTGAGTGGTTTTCATTCCTAAGGGTGCAATACGTCGACGAAGAAGTTGCGAAGATGATGAGGGATACTGGCTGCCGTGGGGTCTATCTCGGTGTTGAGTCGGCAAACGATGTAGTCCTGAAAAATATGGATAAAAAAGTAACCCGGGAGAAATTTCTCCGGGGCATGGAACACTTAAACAAATACGGCATCACAACATTCGCCGCGTTCGTTATAGGCTTCCCCGGTGAAACGCCGGATACCATCGACGAAAACATCGCATTTCTCCGGAATTGTGAGGTGGATTTCTACTCGACCAAGGAATTTTATTACATGCCTCACACCAGCGTTCACACCGCGCGGGAAAAGTATGGCCTTACGGGCATGGGAAACAAGTGGTCGCATAACACAATGGACTCGAAAACCGCCGCGGAAATGAAAACCTATATGTTCCGCAATGTAAAAAATTCCATTTTTATCGATCCGGACACCAGTCTTTGGTACCTCGCCTATTTGTACGATCAAGGCTTTGAGTTCGAGAAAATAAAAAGCTGTCAACGGATATTGAACGAAATGATGTTGGAGGAAATCGACGGGAAGTTTGAAAATAAACAGCCACACCTTCATCGCTTGGCGCAATTACTGGGTAGTGAGCATTCGCACGCTGGTGGTCTAAGCGCACTGGATAGCCGCCAGACGGCAACCTTGAGCCGTTAACTGCCAAGAATTTGATTGGTTCGATTGGATCCCACGGATTTGTGCATTTGCAATTCCCGCTCGACGGCGTGGAATCACGTAATCCGTCCCGGTGATAAAAGGCGCCACACGCGGTTGAATGCGTTTGAGCAGCCTACGTTTTCAATTTGTCGGCCGCGCCGGTCAGCGAGAATTCCCCGCTGACCGACATGTCCTGACCGCGATTGCGGCCCCGACTGGCGCTTCGCCTCCGAATCTACCCTTCTGCCAATTAGCTAAACAGCAATGAAAGTGTTCGTATGATGAAACAGAAAATATTCGACCAGCTTACCCCGATTTTCCAGGAGGTATTGGATGAACCATCTCTCGTACTGACCGAAACGCTAAGTGCCGCAGCCGTGGATGGCTGGGATTCGTTAAAGCACATCACGTTGATTGTGGAAATTGAGGCCCTCACAGGCCTGGTGCTTTCTGCCGACGAGTTGATCAACATTCAAAATGTCGGGGATTTCGTCAATTTGTTATACAACCGAGGCTATCGTGGGTAACTACTCATTTCACGACCTGGCCGTCGGCATGATTAGCAGGAAAGGCTATCAATTTACCGCAAAGCGGATCAACGCCTTTTCGGAGCTTGTTGACGATGCCGCCCCAGTTCACACCAATCCTGAATTTGCTAAACAACTAGGTTTTGACAACACAATCGCGCACGGGCTTTTTGTTCAATCCGTCATATCGGGCATGTTGGGCACGGATATTCCCGGCCCGCAGTCCGTTATCAACAGCCTGACGATGAATATGCATCTTCCGGTTCTGGCCGGGCAGCAAGTCGACTATCACATTGAAATCACCTCACTGACGGCGGCGGTATCCGCAGTCTCTTTGAAATACTCCGGAACGGCCAACGGAAAACTGGTCATTTCAGGGAAAGCGTTGTGCAGTTTTCCAAAACATATTTCAGATTAAAATGAAAAAAACACTTTCCATTTCGACAACGTTCCACATGGAAGACTGGCGACAAATGGATAGTTTCATTGCCGCCACCCACGGTGAAAATCACGCGATCAGAAACAGGCCTCTTTTTGAATGGCTTTTCCTCCGCAACGGAAACAGAAACGTGGCGAATTTACTTGTGGCCTACGAGGACGAAAAACTCATTTCGTTACTTGGATATATACCGACAACATTTCGCTGGGGAAACGAGAAAGTCGTTGGTGCCTGGCTCGCGCACTGGATGACGACGACGCAGCATCGATTTGGCATTGGCGTATTGCTGATGAAAAAAATAATCGAAATGTTTCCGGTGGTGGCCGGCCAGGGCGCGAGTGCGATGAATCAGGAAATTGTCGCCAAGATGAAATTCCAATTCATAGAAAAAATCCCCAAAGTCGTTTTCATTTTTAAATCCGCAGAACTTTCCAGAACGTTTGGCATCAGCCTGCCCCCCGGAAATATCAATGCTATTGATTCTTGCGAGCAACCGAATAAGGTTTCGAGAATTACGAAGGAAATTTTCAATCCGGATTGGACGGCTTATCCAAGTATGAAATATGGCACGTTGAGGGACGGAGCCTACCTAAATTCCCGCTTCATCAATTTTCCATTTTTCAGATATCACGTATTCATTGAAGGCCCCCCTATCGCACCAGCTATCTGCGTGGTCAGAATTGTGGATACAAAAGAGGGAATCCGCGTTGCAAGGATATTGGAGTTTTTTTTCCCCGAAAATGAATCGGGAAGATCAGACGCTCTGTTATTGATAAAAAAGTGTCTTTTCTTTTTCAAGGAAAGCGATTGCGACTATTCGGATTTCTATTGCAGTTCCACTGGTTACATTGATTTTCTAAATAGATCCGGATTTGTCGAGGACGAAGAGGGCGCGCTCCCCAGTTTGCTGGACCCGATCGACAGAACCAGAAAATTCCAGAATATGGAATTGTTCGTATCCGCGGATCTGAAACGTCGACACCCCAATTGCGAGAACGAATTCATCGTGACGCGGGCGGACGGGGATCAGGACAGGCCGAATGAATCGTTCGGGCGCGCAGCAAAATGATTGATAAATTTATTTTCGACACATCGTCAACGGCCGCGGATTTAGGAAAAAAGCTTAAGGAAGCGAATAGCGACAATATCCGATCCAATGCGAAGATCAAAATTTCAATTACGGTGTTAGCGAATTTCTCAACGCAATTTTTGGTTAATTCGATATATACCTGCCTGGCTTTCAATGACATTGACGCCGATATCTACGAGGCATCGTTCGATCAGTGGGAATTTGAACTCAATAACCCCGAAAGCGAAACATTTCGGCGCAGCTCGGACTTTACTCTGATCTTGCTGTCGTCCATACGCCTCGTTTCTGGCCCGAACCACGATGCGACTCAATTTTCCGAAAATCTTAAGCGCCTGCTGACACGCTACAAAAGGAAGAGCCGGAGCGAAATTGTCCTGGTCTTGCCTGAAAGCATCAGGGAAGGGTTTGATCAAACGTCGTTCTTTTATCGATCCGTCTCCGACTACAGGAAAGCGTTGCAGAACAAACTTAATGGCTTTGCTCACTTTGTAGATATTGATCCCCTGATCATGGAATTTGGATTCCAAAAATGGCATCCCGCAAAATTCCTGATGAGTGCAAAATTTTGCTGCCATCCCAATTGCTTCCCCCTTTACGGCAATTATCTCGCCAATTTCATACAAAGCCTGATCAGGAGACCGACCAGGCTGGTGATTATCGATTTGGACAATACGCTATGGCAGGGCGTGGTAGGCGAGTTGGGATGGCATGGCGTGGGCCTCGACCGGGATGCCGATGGATATCCGTATCTAATGCTGCAGAATTATTTATTAAGCCTAAAAAAGGCCGGTGTATTGCTTGCGATCTGCTCGAAAAATTCATTCCAGGACGCGAAAGATGTCTTCGATCACAGAAGGGAAATGATTTTGAAATTTGACGACTTTGTTGCCCACGAAATTAATTGGGCACCGAAGTCGGAAAATATCAAGAAGATACTGAACGATTTAAACCTGACATCGACGGGCATAATGTTCCTCGATGACTCTAAATTCGAGCGTGAAGAAGTTAAGAGCGCACTGCCTGAGATTATCGTCCCCGATCTGCCGCAGGATGCGGCGGTCTGGTGTGAATATTTATCCCGCAGTGGCTATTTGACCATAGCAAAATTTAACGAGGAAGATCTGAACAAATCAGACATGTATATTGCCGAAAAGAAAAGAAAAGAAGACGCATGGAAACATGCCGACTACTCCGAATTTCTAAGAAGCCTGGATTTGCAGATCACGGCGGAATCCGTAAACCCTCAAAATTTTGACAGGGTTTTCGAACTTATACACAAGACAAATCAGTTTAATCTGACCATGCGCAGGATTACCCGCGGCGAACTGGAAAGTCTCGCCGCCAGTGCAAACGCATTCTGCTATTGCTACCGCCTTAAAGACAAGTATAGCGACTACGGAATAATCTCCGTTTTCATCGCCAAGAAAGAATCCAAAGACTGGGAGATAAACACCTGGTTGATGTCTTGCCGCACTATAGGCAGAGGAGTGGAGGAGCGGATATTCGACAATTTTGTGTCGACAAAGCTGTCAGATGGCGACACTGTAACCGGAAAATATGTTGCGTCCGACAAAAATAAACTAGTGGAAAATCTACTCGGAAAAATTGGATTTACCGACGAATTAAAAACGGGTGCCCGAACATTTACTGTCGGTAAATGCCAAAATCCGATGGCCGGCCATATTCGACTGAGTCAGTCGGTTTGAACGTTCAATTATTCGCTTCCGCTTTTGTTTAATCCTGCAAACCGGGCAATGCACTCTGGAGCCATGGCCTGGAAATCCCAGGTCTTTCGGCTGGTGATCGGTGGACAACCTGCGCCGATTCTGGCCGCCTTTGCAAAATTGCCGTTGATCTTTCCTGACGATGCAGTTTATTCAGATGATTATTCGAGTCATTAATCGCATAGGAATCTGGCTGGACCGTCTGCGTTCCCAACCGTTGCGTTGGGCGCTAAAGGACTGCGGACGAAACGTTGTTCTCAAACGAGGCATAAAAATTACTCACCCCGCAAGCGTTTCGGTGGGTGACAACAGCTACCTCAGCGAATTCTGCTGGATCAGCATGCTGTCGGTTAACCGTCAGAACAATTCGCCTGACGTGGCATTGAAACCGACTGTCGTCATTGGAGACAACTGCTACATCGGCCGCTTTGCAATGTTTGCCTGCATGGACGAAATCCGGCTCGGCAACGATGTCATGATTTCGGACCGGGTCTACATCGGCGATTGCAACCACGGCTATTCGAATAGAGAACTGCCGATCAAGGACCAGTATATGTTCTCGCCCGGCCCGGTCAGCATCGGCGACGGCAGCTGGCTCGGGATCAACGTGGCGGTCATGCCCAATGTGAGCATCGGCAAGGGCTGCGTGATCGGCGCGAATTCGGTGGTGACGCGGGATGTGCCGGACTATCACATCGCAGCCGGTGCACCGGCACGGGTGATAAAAGCCGTTGACGAACGGGGCGGGATCAAGCCGCAATGATTACAAAAGGTGCGCCGCGTTGAGCCGCGACCCGACCCATATCCCCGGCTGGCGCGTGTTCTTCGACCCCGGATTTATTGCACGGCGGCGCCTGCAGCAGTCGGTGCGAGAACTGGTTGGCCGGCTGGGACTTGACGGCCGCGGCACCTGGCTCGATATCGGTTGCGGCGAGCGCCCCTACGAATCGATGTTTGCGGTCGAACGCTATATCGGTCTTGACGTGCCAGTCAGCGGGCACTCTGCCGACACCAAACGCCATGATCTGCTGTTCGACGGCAACCGTCTGCCGGTGCGCTCGAATAGCGTCGAGGGCGTGCTTTGCACACAGGTTTTGGAACACACCTCCCGCCACGAATTACTGCTGAGCGAAATCTGGCGCGTGCTGAAACCCGGTGGCCACCTTGTAATGACCGTGCCGTTCGCTTGGGAGGAGCATGAGAAGCCATACGACTTCTTCCGCTTCTCGGAACACGGGCTGCGCCATCTGCTCGGCCGCCGGAGATTCGAGATCGTCGCGCTGCAGAAAACCACCGGCAGCATCGAAGCGCTGGCCCAGCTCTGCTCGATTTACGTGTGCAATAACCTGCGGCTGCCGGTTCGCGGATTCGGCCGTTTGATGACGACGTTTGTGTGTGCGCCGATACAGATTATCGGACTAGTTGCGCAGATGATCCTGCCAGACGAACGCAATTTTTTCCTCGACCTCGCGGTACTTGCCCGCAAGGATGCGGGCGTTCATGCCGGGCACAAAGCTGACGACAGGTAATATCGATTTCGTGATTTAGAAGTCACCGCCCAAAATACTCATGCGCCGATTTTCCTAAGGCCCTGCAAATTGCAAAAAATACTCGTCACCGGCGGGGCCGGATATATCGGCTCGCAAATGACAAAGATGCTATTGGCCAACCAATATCAGGTCGTCATTCTTGACAACCTGTCGTCCGGGTCGATGAGTGCCGTTTTGGGCGGAGAATTTGTGCATGGCGACCTCGCAGACCAGCAACTGCTGGACGGTCTCTTTGCCGCTAACGATTTCGCCGGCATCATGCATTTCGCTTCGTTTATCAACGTCGGGGAATCGGTCGAGGAGCCGCTGAAGTACTACAGAAATAATTTTCAGAACACCCTCAATCTGCTCGATTGCATGGTCCGCCACAAAGCAAACAATTTCATTTTTTCATCGAGCGCCGCGATTTTCGGGAATCCGCTGCGGACACCAATTGACGAAACGCACCCTGTGGCGCCGATCAACCCGTACGGGCACTCTAAATCAATGGTCGAAAACGTGCTGGCCGATTTCGATCGCGCTTATGGCCTCAAATCCGTGAGCCTGCGGTATTTCAATGCGGCAGGCGCCGATCCCGACGGCGACCTTGGTGAACGGCACGAGCCCGAAACACATCTGATTCCTTTGGTACTTCGAGCGGCATCGGGAAGATTGCCGAACCTGACGATCTTCGGCCAGGACTACGATACCCCCGACGGCACCTGCATTCGGGACTACGTGCACACCGTCGATCTGTGCCAGGCCCATTTGCTTGCGCTGGAATTTTTGTTTCAGGGCGGACTGAGCAGCGCATTCAACCTGGGCAACGGCGGCGGCTATTCGGTGCAGGAAGTGATCGGTCTGGCGGAATCCGTTACCGGGAAGAAAATTCCAACCCGTGGCGCGGCGCGGAGGCCGGGCGATCCGGCGCGACTGGTCGCCGACTCAAGTCTCATCGCAAGGACCCTGGGTTGGAAGTCGTGCTACGGAGATCTGGCGACCATTGTTCGCCACGCGTGGGAGTGGGAACAGCGCATGTGCGGCGAAATAGGCCACATTGACGGCGCGTCCGCGCGCGCGGACTAGAGGGGCCGGCAAGATGACGGACGACATCTACAATGACGGCACCTATATCAGCCAAAATCCCTCTTTGCACGAAGAGGACAGCGAATATAAATTCGTCTACATAAAAACATTGCTGGAGGAAATGCGATTCGCGGGTGAAAAAATCAGCATTCTCGATGTCGGCGGCGGCTCCGGGATGCTCGGCCTCATGGTTTGCGAGTACTTTGCAGGGAAAGGCCTGAACGTCGCATTTACGGCGCTCGATCTGTCGAGCGACATGCTGGCGATCCAGAAAAAACAGAATCCTTACATCACGAGAACCGTGAACCTGCCGCTTGAATCGTTGCGTGGCGAACGATTTGATTTGGCCCTGATGATCGATGTCATCGAGCACATCCCCGAAAAGGACATCGCGGCCCGCCAGCTAAACGGCCTTGCCCGTTATGTCATTTATAACATTCCGACCGAAATCAACCTGTTTGATCTGCTGCGGAATATTTATTTGAAAGGCAACTATTACAGACAGCAGACAGCATCCCTCGGGCACGTCCATTTTTTTTCCAAACCGTCGGCGTTGGATTTTATCCGCAGCCGCCACCGCCTGCTGAAATGGACGTTCCCCGATTACTGCAGCCATGTCCTGACATCACCGCACGGCGACTACGAGGTGCAACGAAAAAACAGGCTCAGGTTCGCAGAACTTGTCGTGTCCAGGTTCATTTTCAAGTACTGCCGGTTTCTGGCCCCCTATCTTGTGCAGGGTTCTGTCTTTTGCCTCGCCGGCGGGACACAATGACGGCGTTCGTAATGCTTATCAAGAATGCCGGGGTCTCAAAATAAAAACGGCGATATTTTTTGTGGAAAACCACATCGCCGGCGGCAGCGACAAGTTGCTGCGCCTGTTGATGGAACATTTGCCGCAACTCAGAATTCATCTTTTCGTCAATCGATCCAACGACACCTCCATCCTGCTGGCGGAAAATCTGCCGCCGAATATCGAGGTGGTTTTCTACGATCTCGTTACCCTGGCCGAACTCGGGGAGTGCGCCCGGAAATACCGGGGTACTTTCGGCCACCCGTTCCTCAAGCTATTAAACGCGCTTGCAAGGTACCCCCTGCTTCTCTTTTCAATCGGGTATTTTTATCTGAAATTTCGCCACCTCAAGGCAGATCTTTTTCTGGCCAACAACGGCGGATATCCTGGCGGCGAATTTTGCAGGAGCGCCACTATTGCGGCATCGCTTTCTCCTGGCACCAGTGTATTTCATCTTTTTCACAATATGCCAACGCCTTCGCGAATTGTTTTTGCACCCGCCGAGTGGCTTTACGACAAAATCATTGACAAACGATGCCGAATGCTTTGCGTCTCAAATGCAACCGCAATTCAAATGAAGGCGGTAAGACACATTCGACAGGACATAAAGTGCATATATAACGGGCTGGGGTCACGCCCGCTCAAGAACTACCGGTCAGATACTCCATTGCGGTTGTTGAATGTCGGATATCTGGGGAATACAAAAAACCAGACGATGATCCTGCGGGCGCTCGCCCTTGCGGCCAACGGGGGCGCAAAGAATATCGAGCTTTACCTCGTAGGCAAGGAAGGCGAAGCAGGATATGTCGATTCGCTCAAAAAACTTGCCGTCGAAATAGGCGTCGGTGGCCGGATCCACTTCGAAGGTTTTCAAAATGATCCATCGAAATATTATGATTTTTGCGATGCATTCGTTTTATCATCGATTGTCGAAAGCTTTCCGCTTGTGATATTGGAAGCGATGCGTGTGGGAATGCCCGTCGTCGCCACGCAGGTTGGGGGCGTGGACGAACAGGTAGCGAATGGACTGAATGGCTTCGTCGTTCCGCTTAACGACGTGGAATCAATGGCGGGAAAATTCGTTTATTTTTATGAACACAGAAAAGAAATCGAAAACTTCGGCAGGCAGGGCCATGCAATGTTCAATAAAAAATTCCAGATCGGCGTCATGGTGAAGCAATATGCCGAACTGTTCGGCATTTCAAATGCATCACGTTAAATCGATCCGGGGGTACAATTGAAAGTCGTGATTCTCTGCGGCGGTTACGGCACCCGTATCCGCGACGTTGCCGACGATATTCCGAAACCGATGATACCGATCGGCCGGTTTCCGATTCTTTGGCACATCATGAAGTACTACGCATCGTACGGACACAAGGAATTCGTCTTGTGTCTGGGCTACAAAAGTCAGTCGATCAAGGATTTTTTCCTGAATTACGAGGCTCATATCAAGGACTTCACGGTCGATCTCGGCGGGAAGACCCCGATTCGGTTTCACACTGAGCATGCCGAATCGGACTGGCGGGTGACGCTTGCCGAAACCGGACTCAACGCAATGACCGGCGCGCGAATCCGCCGAATACAAAAATATGTCGGCGATGACGAAAACTTCATGCTCACCTACGGCGATGGCGTCGGCGATATCGACCTCACGCGCCTGCTGGCTTTCCATGAGTCCCACGGCAAGGCATTGACCGTCACCGGCGTACGCCCGCCCGGGCGGTTCGGCGAGTTGCTGAACGACGCCAACGGCGCCGTCACCGAATTCAACGAAAAGCCGCAGGCGGCAGGCGGCCGGATCTCCGGCGGATTTTTTGTCTGCCGCAGGACAATTTTCGATTATCTCGAGGACCGTGATGATCTGGTGTTCGAGAAGGAACCGATGACAAAACTGGTGCGGGACGGGCAATTGATGATGCATGAACATGACGGCTTCTGGCAGCCGATGGATACCCATCGCGAGTATCAACTGCTGAACGCACTCTATGACAGCGGCGACGCGCCATGGGTGAAGTGGTGAACGTTGCCAGACTTTCGGCGCTGCGCGGCAAGCGCGTGCTCGTCACCGGTCACACCGGGTTCAAGGGTTCCTGGCTGTGCGTGGCGTTAAAGGAACTTGGCGCCGACGTGACCGGATACGCGCTGCCGCCCGAGGGCGCCGATAGTCACTTCGAGCTGCTTGAACTGGAAAAGTCGATCCGCCACGTCGTCGCGGACATCCGGGACAGCGAAAAACTGCAAAGTGTCTTCGACGATACCAGGCCGGAGATCGTGTTTCATCTTGCCGCGCAGGCACTGGTTCGCCGTTCCTACGATGAACCGAAACTGACTTTTGACACCAATGTCGCCGGCTCGGTCAATGTGCTTGAAGCTGTGCGCAACACCGCTTCGGTAAGGTCGTTCGTCTACATTACTTCCGACAAGTGTTACGTTAACCGCGAATGGGCGTGGGGCTACCGGGAAAACGACGAACTGGGCGGTCACGATCCGTACAGTGCCTCCAAGGCCGCCGCCGAACTGGTTTTTTCGGCCTACCAGAATTCATTTTTTTCGCGTCGCGCGGAACTCGGCGCAGCGAGCACCCGCGCCGGCAACGTAATCGGCGGCGGCGACTGGGCGCGTGACCGTATAGTGCCGGACTGCATCCGTTCGTTACAGGACAAAAAATCGATCGTCCTGCGCAGCCCCGAATCGACGCGTCCGTGGCAACATGTGCTGGAACCACTGTCCGGTTATTTGCTGCTGGCGGCCCGCATGTGTGAAGACGCGAAGAACTATTCGAGCGCGTGGAATTTCGGCCCCCGCAGCAACGAAATTCGTACGGTTAAGGAGCTGGTAACCAAGATTGTCGAGCAGTGGGGCAGCGGGGAAATCGAGATCGATGCGCGTGCCCCGGCGTTTCACGAAGCAGGGCTGCTGCACCTGAACTGCGACAAGGCGCACCAGTTGCTGGGCTGGCATCCACGCTGGGACTTCGAGCAGACTGTCATACAAACCGTCCGCTGGTATTGCGAGATACTCGCCGGCACTCCGGCCCTGACGATAACGCGGCGGCAGATGCACGAGTTTTTTGGTGTGCGCGATGATTGAAGGCGTCGTCGTCACGCCGCTGCGCCAGATTGAAGACACGCGCGGCAAGGTCATGCACATGCTGCGGCGCGATGCGCCCGTGTTCACCGAATTCGGCGAAATCTACTTTTCGACGGCAAACCGCGGGGCCGTTAAAGGCTGGAACCGCCACCGGCGCATGACCCTTAACTACGCCGTGCCGTACGGCCGCATCCTGCTGGTGCTGTTCGACGAACGCAGCGGCAGCGCCACGGCGGGCCGCTTTCAGGAAATCACACTCGGCGACAGTAATTACAGCCTTGTAAGCATTCCGCCCATGATCTGGACCGGCTTCAAGGGCCTCAGCGACGCCCCCGCAATGGTCGCAAACTGCGCATCACTGCCGCACGACCCGGACGAAGTCGAGCGACGCGCACTTGACGATACGTCCATACCTTACCGCTGGACGACAGTAAGTTAGTGGAGAAGTTCCTGATTACCGGCGGCTTCGGCTATATCGGGGGAAGAATTGCCCGGTATCTCGTCAATGAGTCCGGCGTGACCGTGCGACTGACAACCAGCCAGCCAGCCGCAAAAGCGCCGGCTTGGCTGCCGGCGGCGCAGGTCGTCAGCATGGACGTCTGCAACGACGCCGACGTCGAAGCGGCGTGCAGCGGCGTGACGGGCGTCGTGCACCTGGCGGCGCTCAACGAGCACGACTGCGCTGCCGACCCGCAGCGCGCCTTGCAGGTCAACGGACTCGGCACCCTCAATCTCCTGCGGGCGGCGCAGCGCTGCCGCGTCCGCAAATTCATCTATTTCTCAACCGCACATGTCTACGGCGCGCCGCTGGCCGGCACGATTACCGAAAGCACGCTGCCGCGGCCGGCGCACCCCTATGCGATCACCCACCGCCTCGCCGAGGACCTCGTGCTCGCGGCGCGCGACCAGGGTGCAATCGACGGCGTCGTCGTGCGCATGTCGAACGGCTTCGGCGCGCCGGTGCGCGCCGGGGTCAACCGCTGGACGCTGATCGTCAACGATCTGTGCAGACAGGCGGTATCAACACGCAAACTCGTTTTGCGTTCGAGCGGCATCCAGTTGCGTGATTTCGTGACGCTGGGAGATGCCGCGCGCGCCGTCGACCATCTGCTGCGTCTGCCCGTGACTGCAACGTCAGACGGATTGTTCAATCTGGGCGGTGAATGCGTGATGTCGGTGTCCGACCTGACGGCGCGAATCGCCGGCCGCTGCGCGGCGGTGCTCGGCTTCCGGCCCGTCGTTGAAAAACCCGCACCGGCAGCCGGTGAAAAAGCCGATGCGCTCGACTTCCGCATCGACAAACTTAAAAAAACCGGCTTTGCATTGCAGGGCTGCATGGATGCGGAAATCGATGCCACGCTCTGGCTCTGCCACGAAGCGTTCGGAACGGCGCCCTAGTGCCGGCACCCGCGGTTTCCGTAGTCGTCCCGACCTACAACCACGCGCAGTTTCTCGGCCCGGCCCTGCAATCAATACGCGCGCAGACGCTGGTCGACTGGGAAGTCATCGTTGTCAACAATTTCTCCGACGACCATACCGTCGAAGTGGTCGCAGCGCTTGGCGACCCGCGCATCCGGCTTGTCAATTTCCGCAATCACGGCGTGATCGCCGCTTCGCGCAATGAAGGCATCCGGCTCGCCGGCGGCGAATTGATCGCGTTTCTCGATTCCGACGATCTGTGGCACCCGCAGAAGCTGGCGCGTTGCGTTGAGGCCATCGGCGGCGGGCTGGATCTCGTCTGCCACGGCGAAAACTGGACGCGCGAAGGCGCGCCGCCGCGCAAAATGCTCTACGGCCCGGCGGCCCGCGCCAGCTATACGCGGTTGTTGTTCAACGGCAACTGCATTTCGACCTCGGCGGTGGTTGTACGCAAACAATCGTTGATGCGGGTCACCGGCTTTCGCGAGGCGCCGCAATTCATCACCGCCGAGGATTACGATTTGTGGCTGCGCCTCGCCCGCGACGCTGCGCGGATCGGTTTTGTTGACGAGATTCTGGGCGAATACCGCATGCATGCCGGCAATGCGACAAAAGCACTGCGGCGGCACTTCGAGGCGGAACTGGCCGTGATCAACGATCATTTTGCAACACTTTCTCCGGCGGGCCCTGTCGCCGGACTGCGCGTGCGACGGCGCCGCGCACTGGCCTGTTATGGCGCCGGCCGCGGTTTTCAGGCGGCGGGCAACCACAGCGAGGCGTGGCGCTGGTTCGCGCGCGCGCTGCACGAATCGCCGTTCATTCTGCGCCTCTACGCGGCCGCCGTACTCAATGGGGCGGCAGCGCTGCGGCGGCGGTTTGCATGACGGCGGTGCGACAGGTGCAGCACCCGATGACGCGTTGCGGGAGCTGCGCCATCGACCGCCGCAGCATCAACCCGTTGCGTTTCGAAAAAGCAGTATGAGCCGGCTCACTGCGCGTGACCGCGCCGGGCTGCGCAGCATCTTTACGCCGCCGGTCGCTGCGACGAAGTGGCGCCTTGAGCAACTGGCGTGTCACGACCACCTGCGCTATTTCGCCTTCGGGCGCCACGCTCTGGTCGCCGCCTTGCGCGTTGCCGGTGTCAGTCGCCGCGACGTCGTGCTGCTGCCGGGATTCATCTGCCGCGAAGTGCTCAGCGTCGTCCATGCCCTGGCGGCGCGCGTTGAATATTATCCAGTAAATGAGAAACTCGAACTCGCCTGCGATCAGTCGTCGCTGCCTGTGGCGAAAGCCATCGTCGCCGTCGATTATTTCGGCTTCGCGCAGAACCTCGCACCCTTCACGCAATACTGCGCGCGCAGTGGCGCCGTGCTGATCGAAGACAATGCACACGGCCTGTTCAGTCGCGACGGCGATGGACGCGTGCTTGGTACGCGCGGCGACCTCGGCATCTTCAGTCTGCGGAAAACGCTGGCGGCGCCGAACGGTGCCGCCGTTGTCGTTAACAACACGGCTTATGCGGCGGTGCTCGCGCCGCAACTTCCTTTCAGCGAGGTCACGCCGGACGCTACATTTCGTGGCAAACAGCGCCTGCGCAAACTGGTGCGCCGGTTCGGCGTGTGGCCGGCGCGGACTGCAACTTCTCTGGCACGATTGATACGACGGCTCAGGACCGGCCATGCCATCCCGCCGTCAGCGCCGCAATCGGAAACACAGTTGCCCGCCGGCGAAGCACCGCACGCAATTCTGCTGGAAGTCATGCGCAACACCGATGTCGAGGCCGAAGCGACGCGGCGATGCGAGCTTTATCGCCTGTTGCCGGCGCTGCTCGACCCGCTGCGTTATCCGCCGGTGTTTCCGTCCTTGCCCGAAGGCACGGTGCCCTACGGCTATCCGTTCCTCGCGGATGACGCAAACGCCAAGTCGGCTCGCACGGTGCTGGCACGACATGGACTTGAATGCCTGCAGTGGCCGGCGCTGCCGGACGCGATCGCGGCAACCGCACCAGCGCATTACCGCACGGTCTGGATGGTGAGCTTTCTGTGGTGACGTGGCGGCTACTCAACGACGCAACCGAACTGGCGGACTGGGACGAGCGGCTGCGCGGCTTTGCCGATCATTCGATTTACCAGACGCTCGCCTGGGGTGAGCATCGCCGTGCGCTCGGCTGGACACCGTACCGCTGGGCCGCGTTTGACGGCGCCACGGTAACGGCCATGGCGCAGGGTTTGCTGCGCCGCTATCCCGGCGGCGCCGGTGTGATCTGGTTGCCCGGCGGGCCGGTCGGCGATGTGAACGCGTGGAACAACGGGCTGCAACAGATCATCCGTCGCAGTAGCGGGCTGCATTTTCTGTACTGCCGCTTCAATTCGTTCCGCGCGCGCAGCGATGCTGAACAAACACTGCTGCGGCAAAACAACTGGCGACAACCACGCGTGCCCCTGACTTCCGGCGCCAGCCTGCTCTACGATGTGGCACGCCCCGAGGCCGAACGCATCGCCACGTGCAGCAAGAACTGGCGCCACAACCTGAAACGCTCGCACAAAGGCAGCTTTACCGTTGCGCCGTGGGAGAAACCCGATGCCACGGAGATGCGCGCAGTCTATGCGGAGATGGAGGGCTTGAAACGACTGCCGCCGCAGCATTCGGAAACCAATCTGCGTGCGCTCTACGCGCATGCCGGCGACCGCCTGATCACCTACGCCTGCCGCGACGCCGCAGGCACGCTGCTGGGATTCCGCGCCTGCGCGACTGCCGGCGACAAGGCCTGGGACCTGCTCGCCGCCACCGCCACCGCGGGGCGGAAATCGTATGCCTCATATGCGACGTTCTGGGCGCTGACGCAGGAATGCCATCGCCGCGGCATCCGGCAATATGATTTGTCGGGCGTCGATGCGGACGGCAACCGCGGCGTTTACGATTTCAAACAAGGCACGGGTGCCGCGCCGGTCGAATATCTCGGCGAATGGCAATGGGCATCGCCGCGTTTGTTTGCACTGCCGGCGAACTGGTTGATTGGCAGGCGGCGCAATGGGATTTAATCCGAAAATGCGCACGGGCCGCCACCTTAAATGATGACGTAATCTTATGACGATGATACGAACAATAGCCCCCTCACCCCAACCCTCTCCCCCGGAACCGGGGGAGAGGGAGAAAACCCCCTCTCCCGTCCGGGCGGGAGAGGGTTGGGGTGAGGGTGGGGCTGCATCACATCTGTGTAATTTTCAATAATGCCGCGCTTACGCCGCATTGTTACGCGCAGCATCGCGGAGCTGACCGCGCTGGCGCGATTCGGCCGTGCACCGCGCGCGGGCTTGCGTGTTCTTATGTACCACTCGGTGGGTTCGGTTGCGACCGGGGATGCGCTCGGCATCTACGGTATCGCGCCCGACCTTTTCGTACAGCACATGACCGCGCTCGCCGCGCATGCCGATGTCGCGCCGGTCGCACTCGTAGCCGACGCAGCGTCACCGCAACGCACGCGGGTTGCTGTCACCTTCGACGACGGCTATCGCGACAATCTCTATCGGGCAGCGCCAGTACTGCAGCGGCTTCGGATCCCGTTCACGGTGTTCGTCTGCGCCGGCTTCATGCGCGATCCGGCGGGAAACTTTCTGACGCCGGCCGAGGTGCGCGAACTGGCGGCGCTGCCCGGCGTGACCATCGGTTCGCACGGCGCGACCCACGCGCCGCTGACCGGTCTTGACGACAACGCCCTGCGCAACGAACTCGAGTCTAGCAAGGCGGAACTTGAAGATGCGGCCGGCTGCGCGGTCAATGCCATTTCATATCCGCACGGCGCGGTCGACCGCCGCGTGCGCGATGCCGCCGCCGCCGCCGGTTACACCATCGGCACATGCAGCCGCTTCGACATCAACGATCCGACGCGCGATCCTCTGCTGCTTTGCCGCACCGACATTCATGCCGGTGATACGGTCCGCGTATTCAAGCAAAAGTTGTGCGGCGACTGGGACTGGTACCAATGGCGCAACCGCGATCCGGCGCAATAAAACCATGCACACACCAGCAACCGGCACCGCAAGCGGGTCTTCATTGACATCAAATGCGCGCGCTGCATCACGCACCACTGCAGCAGCTGAATCAAAATGCCACCCGGAAAATTCTCGATGAAAAAAAGCATCACTGCATTAATCCTGTGCGGCGGCAAGGGTGAACGCCTGCGGCCGCTCACTGAGTCGATTCCGAAACCGCTGGTGCATGTCAAAGGGCGCCCGATCCTGAGCTATCTGCTCGACCACATCCAGAAATTCGGCATTACCAACATCGTGATTGCGGCCGGATTCAAGGCCGGGAAGATACGGGAATTCTTTCGCGACCATCACCGTGGCCTGACGGTCACGATCGTCGATTCCGGTGATGTCGATATCATCGAGCGCGTCAAGGCCTGTGCGCCGCATCTCAATGGCGATTTCATCCTCTTCTACGGCGACACGCTGGCGGACGTCGACCTCGCCAAACTGCAGGCATTTCACTATGAACGCAGCGCCCAGGCGACGATCACGCTCTATCCGCTGAAAAGCCAGTTCGGCCTCGCCACGCTGGATGACGATGCCAACGTCACGCGCTTCGAAGAAAAACCCACGCTCGACCGCTGGATCAATATCGGCAATTTCTATTACCCGAAGGAAGCGCTATCGTGGATGCAGGATTTTTCGAGTTACGCGGTGTTCCTTGAATTTCTCGGCAATGAAAAGAGACTGAAGGGTTACAAACATGACGGCGTACACATCACGGTCAATACCTTCCGCGAACTCGAAGACGCCGAGCAGAACATCCATGAATTTGTGGTCAACGACACGGCAGGCAGACAATGAAAACGAATAAAGCTAGCTTCTGGTTTGGCAAGAACGTCTTTATCACCGGCATCAACGGCTTCATCGGCGGCAATCTGGCGAAAGCGCTGCTGGAGAACGGCGCCAATGTCTTTGGTCTGGTGCGCAATGCCGCGCGCGACACGCTGCTCTACTACGAAAAGCTCGACGACAAGATCACGCTGATCGCGGGCGACCTTGGCGACAAGGGCCTGCTGACACGCATCATCTCCGAAGAACAGATCAACGCGGTGTTTCATCTGGCCGCGCAGGTCGAGGTCGGCGTTGGTCTTGCTAACCCCTATCTTACTTTCGAAACCAATACGCGCGGCACCTGGTGCCTGATGGAGGCGATCCGCGCCTGCCCGCAGACCATCGAAGCGGTGGTGGTCGCCTCGACCGACAAGGCCTACGGCGCCTATCCGGCCGAGCGCATGCCGTACAAGGAAGACTATCCGCTGCTGCCGCAATATCCGTACGATGTCTCGAAGGCCTGCGCCGACATGATCGCGCGAACCTATGCGAGCGAGATCTACAAGCTGCCGGTGGTAGTGACGCGGTTCTGCAATATCTTCGGCCCGGGACAGCTCAATTTTTCGGCGCTGATCCCCGACTCCGCACGGGCCTGCCTCGGTTACGGCAAATTCGTGCCGCGCGGCTCGGGCCAGCAAATCCGCGATTTCATTTTCGTCGGCGACGTCGTCGATCTCTATCTGCGCATCGGCGAACGCCTCGCGCGCGATGCCACCGCCTTGCGCGGCCGCGTTTACAACGCCGGCACCAATCAGCCGCGTTCGGTGCGCGACATCCTCGAGGTAATCTATCGACTGACCAATCGTGAACGCGAATTCAAGGGCGTCCTTAAAATGATGAAGGGACGCGAAACGGTGGGCGAAATCGAATGCCAGTACATGGATTTCGAATTGGTCAACCGCGATTTCGGCTGGTCACCGCAGCATTCGTTCGACCGCGGCGTGAGTCTCACGATCGATTGGTTCAAGGGTTATCTCGCGCACAAATATGACGCCTGAGATCACCGTCATCGTGCCGTATTACAACGAGCGCGAAACCATCCGTTACACGCTCGAACGCGTCGCTGGACAAACGCTGCCGTCGACACGCGCCCTCTTCGTCAATTCGTCATCGACCGACGACACCTCCGCGATCATCGATGCGTGGATCGCTGAAAACCAGCCGCGGCTCACTACCCGCTGCGAAAACGTGTTCGCCGGCACCGACACGCCGGCCTCGTCAAAAAACGCCGGCGTGCGCCGTGCCGCCACGGAGTGGGTGGCCTTCATGGACTGCGGCCAGAATTTTCAGCACGACTGGCTGGAGAAACAATTTGCCTACGCGCAAACACACAACCTCGACATTGTTTCCGGCGTCGTCTACCCGAGCGGCCGCAACTGGGTCGACCGCTGCGCAGTCGCGCAGACCTACGGCTACCGCCGAAACCGGCCGTGCCTGCCGACAACGTTGATCCGGAGATCAATCTTCGAGCGTAGCGGACTGCTCGCCGAAGGACGGCGCGCCGGCTACGACGCCGCCTGGCTGCTGCAACTGAAGAAACTGGGAATACCGCGCGGCATCAACGGGGACGTGGTCATCGAATACATCGGCACCAATTTCTCGTCGAATCTGCCGCAGCTGTTTCGCAAATCCATTTTGTATGCAAAACCGTCGGTGGCCCTCCCCGGCTACAACGTTCCTTATGTCTATGCGGCGGCGTCGCTGGTCTTTCTCGCCCTGCTGGCGACCGCGCCAAGCTTGGCAGCCGCGCTGTTTGCCGCTTATTTTCTGGCGCGGACCTTTGCCATTCCGCTGCTGAAGGCGCGCAGCGCGGCCTTCTTTCGTGAAAATCCCGTCGCCGCACTCTTTGGTGGCGGCATCGTTGGTCTGGTCATGGATTGCGGGCGCCTGATCGGCACCTGGCATGGAATTTATTGTTATCACTTGCGGCGGCACTAAGGTCGACGTAAACAGTCTCGTAGTTAGGTGTCCGAACCGCAGACATCAAAACGCGTATTCGAGCCGCGGCATCAGAAACAAAATCGACCGTCTGAGGATGCCGTCACCGAGAAACTGGGCCCATGTTCTTCTTTCGGCAGGCAGTTGTTCCAGGTAGACATTGATATCGGCCACAGGCAGATCGAACACGCGGTCTCCGACCGAGTCATAAACCCGTATCGATTGACCGATGCGCCGCTTGTCGCCGTATTTGCGGTCGGTCAGAATTTCGCCCTCAACGCGGTAACGTTGATTCAGCGCAATGACCTCGCCCCCGAACGGACGGCGCAGCGAAGATGCTACCACCGACTGCGCGAGGAAATTCTCGGACAGAAATTCGATGTGGCTGATACCGCCGAACAAACTGTACTGGTTGCCGCTGACATAGAGAGCGGCGGTACTGTCATTTTGCAGCAGCTGCGGATTGTGCGAAATATTCCGCATCACCGTCTGCTGCTGCCGCTGCCACGACTTCCAGTGGTCCGAAACGCCACCGATCGCAAACAGATAGACCGCGATCACGGCAAACCCGCCGGCGCGTTTCAGCGGCAACGAGGCGATCAGCGCTACTACCAGGAAATTGCCGAAGATCGTTACGCGGTCACCCAGATTAAACGCAAGCTGCGGATAACGTCCGGTGAGCGCAAACATGGCAAAGGCGGCGACGGTCACGCCCAGCGCCCCCAGCAGAAGCTCCTTCGGCGGTCTGGTCGCTTCGGGCTCTGCCGGCAAGCGCGCGATGGCGAACAGGACGAGTCCGGCGACCAGGGCGGTTACGAGCGAGATCTGGCCGAATGCCAGGCCCATCTTCAGCCAGAACGAAGGCCCGACTGCGGCATCAATGAAGGTGGCCATCTGCAGCAGGAATTGTTTGCACAGGATGAGCGGATCAAGCGCATCCGGAACCCGCGCCACGCCCTTGCCCATGTAGACAGTCAGGGTCAAGTAGTAAACGACATAAATAATGTTCGGCAGCATGAACAGAAACGCGCGGCGGAAATCCCGGCGCACAATGAAAATGAGCGCCAGCCCGGCGGCCAGTGCCGGCGAACCGTAGCTCTCGAACGAACCCAGAATTCCCGCCAGCATGGCGGCCCGCGGCCGGCCCTTTTCCATGAGATAAAACGAATAAGCAAAAAAGGCAAACGACAACAACAGATACTGGCCGATGAACCAGTAGGTGACCGCATCGTGTACCGGGTAAAACGCGAACAGCGCGGCGCTCACCAGCGATTTTCCGGTGCCGAACCAGAGGCTGAAGAACCTGCTCAGCAGCGTGATCGACAAAAACAGATAGGCCGCCTTGACGCAGTCGTAAAGATAAGCCGGCCCGTCCTGTATGAGGTAGTAGAACCACGCGTGCGTCAGATGGGTAAGCGGGGTCGCCGCGCTGCTGGTGCCGGGGAAAAGCATCTGCGACGGCGTCAACGCCCGCAACATCAGCACGAGAGGGAAATCGTCGGAAAACATGCCGGTGCCGCCGACCAGATAACAAATCACGGCCAGCACGAAGGCGTTACGCCCGATGCCCGACATTGGTTTGCCGCTCGCCGTGTTCATATTGAAAAATGCGGACCATCCATTGACATCAACCGATTATGCCCGATTTGAAGTCGCCCCCCCCGGCACCCGCGCCCGCAAAAGCACGGCTGCGCATGCACCTTCTGATAGACGCCGTCCACCGGAACACCGTTTGAAAAAATCCCGTCTGACCTGTTGCATGCTGTGGTTTGCCGGCGCCGTCGCGGCCGGCACAATGCTGGCAGCCATTGCACTGGGCGGCGCCGGACACTGGTTGAGCGCGGCGGACCGCCCGCAAAAAGCCGATGCGATCGTCGTGCTCGGCGGTGCGTTCGAACGCACGGTGTACGCCGCCGATCTTTATGCGGCCGGTTATGCGGACCGCATCTATCTGAGCGATCCGCGCCGCGAACCGGGGCACAGCCTGCTGGAACGTTTTGACATCATCATTCCGAGCGAGCACGAAATCAGCAAGGCGATTTTGAAAAAGACGGGAATACCGGCAAAAGATATCATGCGTTTTCAGCAGACCGCCCTGAGTACCGCGGACGAAGCAACGTCGATCAGAAATCTGTTCAACAGGCGGCGTGTCACCATACTGGTAGTGACGTCGGCCTATCATGTTCGCCGTGCCCGGATGATAATCGGCGATGCGCTGAAAGATTCCGGCGTGACGGCTCTCATACTCGCCACGCCGCACGAACCCTATGCGGCCGAATGGTGGAAAGACCAGGATTCGGCCCGCCATACGCTGCTGGAAATCGCCAAGATCGTTTTCTATCTTGGCGGCGGTCGTTACAGGACGGCACAATAGAAACGGCGGCCATGCGGTAATCATCAACCATTGAATGTAAATTACCGGACCGCGCCACGGAACCGGCCATCGTCCGGAACGATCCAATGTCCGGCATCAACCCGCGCCACACAGGAACAGCATGAAGTGCAGGCTTTGCAACTCCACCGACATTAGTGCGTTTTGCGACTTTGGCATGACGCCGCTCGCCAATTCCTTCTGGCCGGCGTCCGCCCCGTCGCAAGCGGAGGCGTTTTATCCGCTTGCCGCGTTTCGCTGCAATGCCTGCAATCTGGTCCAGTTGTCGGATACCGAAACGCCGGAAAGCATTTTCCGCGACTACCCCTATTTTTCTTCCTATGCAGACGGCTGGATCAAACACTGCAACGCCTTCGCCGGCGCCGCGGTGCAGCGGTTCGGGCTGAGCGCCCGCCACCAAGTGATCGAGATCGCCAGCAATGACGGCTGCCTGCTGGCCGCCTTTGCGCACCACGGCGTGCCCATTCTCGGCGTCGAACCCGCCGCTAACGTTGCGCAGGTGGCGATTGCGCAGGGCATCCCCACGCGCATCGGGTTCTTCGGATCGAAGATGGCCGTCGCGCTGACGGCGGAGGGTGTTGCCGCTGATTTTCTAGTCGCCAACAACGTGCTCGCGCATGTGCCCGACCTCAATGATTTCGTGCGCGGCCTGTCGATGCTGCTCAAATCCGGCGGCGTGCTCAGTATCGAATTCCCGAGCCTGCTGCGGCTGATCGAGGACAACCAGTTCGACACGATTTATCACGAGCATTTTTCCTATTTCTCCCTGCTTACCGCCGAGCGGGCGCTGGCCAGGCATGGCCTGGCCGTGTTCGATGTCGAGGACCTGCCAACGCACGGCGGCTCGCTGCGGATTTACGCGCAGACTCCTTGTGCAAACCCGCAGGCCGTCACCGCCCGCGTGGCGGCGGCGCGCCGGCGTGAGACATCCGCGGGCCTCGACACGCCCGCCATCTACCGCGATTTTGACGAACGCGTGCGCGCGCACAAAACCGAGTTGGTCGATTTTCTCAAGGGCGCCAAACAGGCCGGGCGTTCGATCGTCGCTTACGGCGCACCGGCCAAAGGCAATACGCTGCTCAACTATTGCGGCATCGGCCGCGACATTATCGACTTCACGGTAGACCGCAATCCGCGCAAACAGAACCGCAACCTGCCGGGTTCGCACATTCCCGTGCGGCATCCAGCCGCCATCCGCGAAACGCGCCCCGATTACGTGCTGATCCTGCCGTGGAATTGGAAGGACGAAATCATCGCCGACCTCGTCTATATCCGCGAGTGGGGCGGCCGCTTTGTCATCCCGGTTCCGAAAGTCGAAGTGATTGCATGAAATTCATCGAAAGCGGACTCGCCGGCGCCTGGATTGTTGAATATGAGCCCGCCCGCGACGACCGTGGCGCGTTCACCGAGCAGTGGGAACGCGAGGCATTCGGCCGGCGCGGCCTGTTCACCACGATCGACCAGGCGAGTTGTGCCTACAACAAAAACGCCGGCACGCTGCGCGGCATGCATTTTCAGCGCGCGCCTTTCGAACAGGCCAAGCTGGTCAGCTGCAGCGCGGGTGCGGTATATGACGTGATCGTCGATTTGCGCCCCGCCTCGCCCACCTTCAAACACTGGCGCGCGTTCGAACTCCACGCCCATGAGCCGCGCGCGCTCTACATACCGGCCGGGTTTGCACACGGCTACCTGACATTGCGCGAAGAGACGACCGTTGACTATCTGATTTCCGGCAAGTATTCGCCGGAAAATTCGCACGGCGTGCGCTGGGACGATCCCGCCTTCGGCATTCGCTGGCCGGCGGCGCCAACCGTCATTGCCCCGCGCGACGCGCAGTTTGCGGACTTCACTGCATGAGTGGCAGACGCGTGCTGCTGACCGGCGGCAGCGGCTTCATTGGACGCCATTGCATCGCTGATCTGCAGGCGCGTGGCTACGAAGTGCACTCAACTACCACTGGTAGCGCAGGCGTTTCAGACGGAGTGCACTGGCATCACACCGATCTTCTGAAAGACGGCCAGGCCGCGGCACTGCTGGCCGACGTGCGGCCTGACAGTCTGCTGCATCTGGCGTGGTATGCCGAACACGGCAAATTCTGGCAGGCGCTCGAGAACCTCGACTGGGTGCGCGCGAGCATCGCTCTGTTGCGCGCCTTTATCGCCGGGGGCGGCCGCCGCGCGGTGTTTGCCGGCAGTTGCGCCGAATACGACTGGGCGGACGGACATTGCCGTGAAGATTCCACGCCACTGCGCCCGCAAGGGCTCTACGGCGTTTCGAAGCACGCGTTTCATCTGATCGCCGAAGAGGCCGCGCGACGCAACGGCATCAGCTGCGCGTGGGGCAGGATATTCTTTCTTTACGGCCCCGACGAGCAGCCGGGCCGTCTCGTGCCGCTGATGATTCGTTCGCAACTGCACGGCGAGCGCGCCGCCTGTTCCGGCGCCGAATTGCAACGCGACTATATGTACGTCACGGATGTTGCTTCCGCGCTCGTCGCATTGCTCGACAGCCCGCTCGAAGGCGCGGTCAACATCGGCTCTGGACAAGCGACTTTAATACGCGCCATGACCGACCACATCACCACCAAGTGCGGGCATCCCGAGCTGGTGGATTTTCCCGTGCGCGAAGCGGCGCAGAAGGACGCGCCGCTAGTCGTTGCGGATACCGGCAGGCTGGGCGGAGAACTGCATTGGACTCCGCGCGTGAGCCTCGACCAGGGTTTGGATCTTGCGATCGACTGGTGGCGGCAGAACGGCGCGCATGACTGATTGCGATCATCCGGCGGGAGTCCCACATCGCGGCATTGACGCCCTCGACGCCGAAAATACGTCTGCGAAAACCTTGCAGCGCATGTTCGAGTGCCTGCAGACCGCCGATCCGGTCTGGCTGCCTTCGCTGTTCTGGTCGAAGCTCAACGAGCACAATCTCGCCCAGTTACGCACGCAGGGCATAGATAATTTCAAACGCACGCTGGCGCGCAATTACTTCACCTTCGTGCCGAGCGTCATCGACAACCAGTTCCGCTTTCTTGCCCGCCATACGCGCATGGCCGACTGGCGCAGCATTTTCAGCCGGTTCCCGCGGTTCGACCGCAGCTGGGGGCTTTCGCGCAAGCAGCATCTGGAGCTGGTGTTGTTTACGCGCATGTTGTGGCGTTATGCCCAACTGCGCGATCCGCAAGGCTTGCTGAGCAGAATCGAAGAGCCGGCGGCGGGCAACCCGCTCCCCATCGATCTCGACGACCAACCGGTCTCGCAGGACCTCGCCAACTCAGTGCTCGAATATTATTCGATCGCGAATGGTGCGGGGCTGACGCCGGAAGCGGCAGTAACGATCTGCGAACTCGGCGCCGGTTACGGACGCGACGCCTATGTATTCCTGAAAGCACTGCCGCAGTGCCGCTATATAATCGTCGACATACCACCGGCGCTCTACATTTCGCAGCAATATCTGACCGGGCTGTTCCCCGAGAAAAAAGTTTTCAGGTTCCGCGAGTTTGGCCCTGACGCCGGCACGCTGGCGGAACTCGGCGCAGCACAGCTTGCGTTTCTGCTGCCGCATCAGGCGGCCATGCTGCCGTCGAAAAGCGTCGACTTGTTTATCAATATTTCATCGCTGCACGAAATGAAAACGGACCAGATCAAGGCTTATCTGGCCCTGATCGGGCGCGTCACCAAGGGCCACTTTTTTTCCAAGCAATGGTTTGTCAGCAAGAACCGGCACGATGGCCTGCGCTTTTGTCACACCGATTATCCAATCCCTGCTGAATGGGCCTGTCAGTTCCTGCGACAGGCGGCAGTGCAGGCGGCATTCTTCGAAGCCCTCTATGCAATTCCCTGAGCTGCGGCCGACATGAGGCTGGGCGCCATCGGCCGCAACATCATCACAAACGGCTTGGGCGGCGTCTGGATCGTTTTCCTGTCGCTGGCGGTCATCCCCGTCCAGATCGGCATCCTTGGCATCGAGGCCTATGGCGTGATCGGCGTGCTGGCGGTGCTGCAAACGGTTTTCTCGCTGCTCGACCTCGGCATGTGCACAACGCTGATGCAGCGCACGGCGGCCGATACGACGCACGAACGCCGGACGACGCGACAACTGGCGGGCGGCGCCATCGCGGTCTTCCTGTCCTCCGCCAGCGTGACGGGACTCGCGCTGGCCTGGCATGCCGAATGGCTGGCTAAGCACTGGCTGCAAATATCGACCCTGCCATTCGACACCGTCGTCACCGCGATTCAATTGATCGTGGTCGCAGTGGTGGTCCGTTGTCCGGTGGTCGTCTGTTCGGCGCTGATTTCCGGCATGAACCGGCTGGACGTTCTCAACCTGCTGAAGTCCGGCGCCCATACCCTGCGGGTAGTAGGCGGCCTGCTCGTCCTGATTCTCACGCGCGAGCTGCTGCCGCTGCTGTGGTGGGAAATCGCAGTAGCTCTTCTGGAAGGCGCGGCGTATCTGGCGGCCTGCCGGCGGTTGCTGCCAAGTCTGTCTTTGTGGCCGCGCTACCCGGCTGAGGTCATGCGCGGCAAGTGGCGCTTCGCGCTTGGCGTCAACGCAGTCGCGGCAATCGGCATGTTATTGACACAAACCGACAAGTTCGCGATCAGCGCAGCGCTGCCGCTCGAAGCCCTCGGCATCTATTATCTCGCCTATAGCGCAACCGCCTGGATCACCCTGATTCAGGGCGGTTTCAATTCGGCCATCATGCCGTCGTTCGCGGCGGATTTTGCCGGCGGGCGCAACGAACTCCTGCGCGGGCGCAATGCGAAAGTCACGCAGCTCACTGTCTATGCAGTGACCCTGCCGGCTGCGGCAATTATGTTTTTCGGTCCCGAGATGCTCGGCGTCTGGGTCGGCCACAGCGCGGCAGACGCCGCCGCTGCCGTCGCCGCACTGCTGGCCGCGGGCTTCCTGCTCAATGCGGCCGTCTCCAATTGCCTGACGCTCGCGGTAGCCAGCGGCAACTCAGGAATTCCCTTACGCGTCAATTTGCTCGGCCTGGCGATTTACCTTCCCGCGCTGGCGCTGCTGCTGGACCTGCGCGGCATCGCTGGCGCGGCGCTGGCGTGGGTCATACTCAATGCTTATTACCTCGTAGTGCTGGTGCCGATCGTGCAAAAGCGCCTGTTGCAGCAGGGCTTCGTTGCCTGGCTGCGCGAGAACTTTCTGCCATTCGTTTTCCTTGGCGGCTTCCTGTTCGGATGCGCCCATGCCTTGAACAGCTTTTTTGCAGGCCGCTTTGAATGGCTCACGTGGTGCATCATCGTCATTGCAGCCGGCGGTTACACGCTGGGCGGATATTTTCTACTGGCACGCGAACTGCGCGAACAGATCGCGTCGTCCGCGCTTGCAATGCTGCGGGTGAAAAGGCCGGCCTGAACCCATGAACAAACGCAGACTCTGTCCTCAATGCGGCAGCGGCAGCCACTTCCGCTTCGAGGTCGGCGATCTCAACCGGCGCCTGACCTCGCAACGCTTTCGCTACGACGAGTGCGACCGCTGCCGATTGGTGTTCCAGCGCGATACGCCCGCCGATCTGGCGCCCTACTACGCCAGCGACTACTACCTCGACCTGTCGCTTGACGCAGTGCGCCGCGCCGCGCACGCGGAACACGAAAAAATCGAGATCGTGCAACGTCACAAGCAAGCGGGCCGTCTGCTCGAAATCGGCGCCAGCCGCGGCGTCTTTGCGTGGCTCGCGCGCGAAGCCGGTTTTGCCGTCGAGGTGATCGAAATGGACCGCCGCTGTTGCGCCTTCATCAACAATCAACTGGGAATCAGCGCGGTGAGCAGCGAGGACCCCGCCGCGCTGCTCGAAACGCGCGCCGCCTATGACGTCATTGCGTTATGGCATGTGGCCGAACATCTGCCCGACCCGTGGCCGCTGCTCGACGCTGCGGCGGCCAATCTGGCGCCGGGCGGCATTCTGGCCGTCGCCACGCCCAACCCGGATTCCCTGCAGTTTCACCTCCTCGGCGCGGCCTGGCCGCATGTCGATGCGCCCCGTCATACCTGCCTGATTCCGGCGGCGGCGCTGGCGGCACGCATGCGCGCGTGCGGCCTGACCCTTATCGACACCGTCACCGATGACCGCAGCGCGCGCTCGGCCAGCCGTTTCGGCTGGGGCGCGTGGCTATCGCGTCCGTTCAAGAACCCGCTGGCGAAGCGGCTGGCTTATCTCACGGGCTGCGTCCTCAGCCTGTTCAGCCTGCCATTTGAATCGGGCAGACGCGCCGGCGCCTACACCGTAGTGTTCCGCAAATGAGTGCGGCCTCCAATACGTTAGCCGGCCTGCGCGTCGGCTACGTTCCTTATTCTGCCTCGCTTGATCTGCCGGGCGACCGCCGGCGTTTCGCCAGCTACGCACAGCAGCGCGGCATCCGCTTCGAACTAGCGGACCCGCGCGAACGCTACGATGTCGTCCTGCTGTCGGAACGCGCCGACATCAGCGTCTGGTGCGATTACGCCAAAGGCAAAATCGTCTACGACCTGATCGACTCTTACCTCGCCATTCCGCGCAGCGACTTGAAGGGACAACTGCGCGGGCTGGCGAAATTCCTCACGCGCCAGCACCGCCGCCCGCGGCTGAACCACTGGCGCGCGATCGAGGCGATGTGCCGGCGCGCCGATGCGGTGGTCTGCACGACCGCCGAACAGAAACGCGAAATTGAAAAATTCTGCAGCAATGTTCACATCATTCTCGATAATCACACTGCCGTCACGCGTCAGGTCAAAAAGGATTACCGGGCGGGGAAGGTTTTTCAGTTGGTGTGGGAAGGCCTGCCGGCCACACTCGATTCACTGTGGTTGATCAAGGATGCGCTGCGCGCATTCGGGCGACAACACGCCTTTGCACTGAACGTGGTAACCGATCCGTTTTATTACCGCTACCTCGGCCGCTACGGCCGGCGCAACACGCTCGACATCGTGCGCGGGCTCGGGCTCGGCATGCCGGTTACACTGCATGAATGGAACGAAACCATCTGCGCCGACATCATCTGTAAATCGGACGCCGCGATCATTCCGCTCGATCTGCACGATCCCTTCGCGGCAGGAAAACCTGAGAACAAATTACTGCTGTTCTGGCGCATAGGCATGCCGACCGTCGTTTCTGCGAGCCCCGCTTACGCGCGGGCCATGGCCGGCGCCGGGCTTAATGCTGCCTGCACCAGCAGCGATGACTGGTGCCGCACGCTCGAATTTCTGCTCACGCAGGAGTCCGCGCGTGCCGAGGCAGGCCGGCGCGGCCGCGCCTATGCCGAAGCAAATTTCAGCGAGGTGCAATTGCTCGCGCGCTGGGACGCCATGTTCGCCTCCATCCTGACGCCATGACACGCGGAGCACCCTGAGCATGTGCGGCATCACCGGTTTTTTTTCGCCACGCGCGGCGCAGTCCAGCGAAGCCATGCAGGGCACCGTCGCGCGCATGGCCGCCACACTCGCGTTGCGCGGGCCGGACGAACAGCGTGTGTGGGTGGATGCGGCCGCCGGCTGCGCGCTCGGCCACCGACGCCTGTCCGTCATCGACCTCTCGGCACAAGGCGCGCAGCCGATGCATTCGGCCTGCCAGCGTTACGTCATCGTCTTCAACGGCGAGATCTACAACCACGGCGACTTGCGCGCTGATCTCGAACGCGCCGGCGCGGCGCCGGCATGGCGCGGGCATTCCGATACTGAAATCATGCTAGCCGCCATCGCACACTGGGGCCTGCACGCGGCAACCACGCGCCTCACCGGCATGTTCGCCTTCGCCTTGTGGGACCGCCAGGAACGCACACTCTCACTGGTGCGCGACCGCGCCGGCGAAAAGCCGCTCTATTACGGCTGGGCCGGTGATCATTTTTTATTCGGCTCTGAATTGAAAGCACTGCGCGCGCACCCCGCGTGGCAGGGCGACATCGACCGCGATGCGCTGACCCTGTTCATGCGCCATGCGTATGTGCCGGCACCCTATTCAATCTATGCCGGCGTGCGCAAATTGCCGCCGGGCAGCATCGTCACATTGCGCGCTGGCGCCGCCCGCGGTGATTTTCCCGCGCCCGTTCTCTACTGGGACGCAGCAGCCGTGGCGCGCGCAGGTCAAGGCGCGCCGTTTCGCGGCAGCGTCGATGACGCGGTCGACGCTCTGGAAGAAAAACTACGTTCGGCGATCGCCGGCCAAATGATCGCCGACGTGCCGCTGGGCGCATTTCTCTCCGGCGGCATCGATTCGTCAACGATCGTGGCACTGATGCAGGCGCAAAGCGCGCGGCCGGTCAAAACCTTTACGATCGGCTTCGCCGAGGACGGCTACGACGAAGCGAAACACGCGGCCGCCGTGGCAAAACATCTCGGCACCGATCACAGCGAACTCTACGTCAGCGCGCAGGACGCGCTCAATGTCGTGCCGCAACTGCCGCAGCTCTACGACGAACCCTTCGCCGACTCGTCACAAATTCCGACGCATCTGGTGGCACGCCTGGCACGGCAACAGGTCACAGTCAGCCTCTCGGGCGACGGCGGTGATGAATTGTTCGGCGGCTACACGCGCCATGACTGGACCGGCCGCCTGTGGAATAGCATGCGCCGTTATCCGCAGCCGCTGCGCGCCCTCGCAGCAACGCTCGCGACCGCCGCGTCGCCCGCGGCATGGGACAGCGTATTCGGCGCCATCGCGCCATTGCTGCCGCGCAGCTTGCGCCAGAGCCATCCCGGCGACAAGCTGCATAAAGCCGCCGCCGTGTTCAACGCCGGCAGCGCACAGGAAATTTATCTGCGACTGGCCTCGCAATGGCAGAACCCTGCGACTGTTGTCATCAACGGCATTGAGCCCGCAACCGCCGCGCACGACGTCGCTGCCTGGCAGGTCGGCGCCGATATCGCGCACAGCCAGATGTACCTCGATCTGACCAGCTATCTGCCCGACGACATTCTGGTCAAGGTCGACCGCGCGGCGATGGGTGTGAGTCTTGAAACGCGCGTGCCGTTTCTCGATCACCGCGTGATCGCATTCGCCTGGCAACTGCCTCTGTCGATGAAAATCCGCGAGGGGCAGGGTAAATGGCTGTTGCGCCAGCTGCTCTACCGGCACGTGCCGGCACCACTTATCGAGCGTCCGAAGACGGGCTTCGGCGTGCCGATAGCCGCGTGGCTGCGCGGTCCGCTGAAGACGTGGGCGGAAGAACTGCTCGATCCGGCGCGACTGGAGCGCGAAGGTTATCTGCGCCCGGAACCGATCACACAAATCTGGCGCGAGCATCTTGCGGGCCGCCGCAACCACCAACACGCATTGTGGAATGTCCTGATGTTCGAATCATGGCTGGCGGCTCAGCAATGACCGCGTCGCGAAAAATTCTTTATTTCGCCACCGAAGACTGGGCCTTCTGTCTGCACCGGCTGGCGCTGGCACGCGCTGCGCGCGAAAGCGGTCACGATGTAGTCGTCGTTACGCGCGTGCGCGACCGCGCGGCGGAGATCACCGCCGCCGGCCTGCGCCTCGTGCCGCTCGAACTGTCGCGCGGCGGCATGCGACCGTGGCAGGAATTGGTCACGCTGTTCAGACTCATGCGGATTTATCGCCGCGAACGCCCCGACCTCGCGCATCATGTCGCGATCAAACCGGTACTCTACGGTTCGTTGGTGGCCGCACTGACCGGCGTACCGGCTGTGGTCAACGCGCTTACCGGTATGGGGTTTCTTTTCACCTCGCAACGGCGGTTTGTGAAGATGCTGCGGCCACTGGTCGAATTTGCGCTGCGCGTCCTGCTTAACCGCCGCGGCAGCCGCGTGATTTTTCAAAATGCCGACGATCTCGCCACGCTGACGGCAAAAAAGATCGTCGATCCGGCGAATGCACGTCTTATCCGCGGCTCCGGTGTGGACACCGAAGCCTTCAGCCCAAGCCCGGAACCCGCGGGCGCGCCGGTCGTGGTGCTGCCGGCGCGCCTCTTGTGGGACAAGGGCGTCGACGAGTTCGTCAATGCCGCACGCATGCTCAAGTCGCGCGGCGTGCAAGCGCGTTTTGCACTGGTCGGTGATCGCGACGCACAAAACCCGGCGGTGGTGCCAGAGGCCTCGCTCGAGGCATGGCGTGCCGAAGGCACCGTCGAACTCTGGGGCTGGCGCAATGACATGGCCGAGGTCTACCGCGAATGCCATATCGTCTGCCTGCCTTCCTATCGCGAAGGTTTTCCGAAAGTGTTGCTGGAAGCCGCAGCCTGCGGTCGCCCGCTGGTCAGCACCGACGTCGAAGGTTGCCGCGAAGCCGTCGCACAGGACCGCAGCGGATTCCTGGTGCCGGTGCGCGATGCACCGGCACTGGCGGAAGCGCTCGCCCGCTTGATCGAAGACGCCGGACTGCGCGCGACCTTCGGTGCCGCGGCACGTGCGATCGTCGTCGGCGAACTCGCGCTGCCGGTGGTCATCGCGCACACCCTCGCCGTCTATCGCGAAGTCCTGCCCGCCTGAGCGGCGGCGAGCCTGAGCGCCGGCGCCAAACGGCGGCCTGATACGGCGCGATGTTATGATCGCGGCTTTGGTCGTCACCGCCGCCTTTGATGTTCGCGCTCGCCTCCTCCGTCGCCATTTCCGCGCTGCTCGCACTGGCCATCGCCGCGGTCACCATCGGCCTACTCCTGCGCAGCCGCGCCGCTGCGCTGGTGCTCGACCTCCCCAACCATCGTTCGCTGCATGCGGCGCCGACGCCGCGCATTGGCGGCCTCGGCATCCTCGCCGGCATCGCCGGCGCCGGGCTCTATTCCGGTGCGGCGGTCGACCCGCGCGTGCTGGTCGCCCTCGGTCTGTTGATCGCCGTTTCGGCGCTCGACGACGTGCGCAGCATCAGTGTGGTCTGGCGCATGCTGGCCCATCTTCTCGGTGCCGGCCTCGCCGCTTCCGCATATTTATACGACACGCACGGCGCAATGGCGCTAGTCGCGGCTGCAGTGGCCATCGCCTGGATGACCAACCTCTATAACTTCATGGATGGTTCCGACGGCCTCGCCGGCAGCATGACCGCCTGCGGCTTCGGCAGCTACGGCATCGCCGCGATGTGCGCCAACGATCTTTCACTCGCGGCGATCAATTTTTCGATTGCCGCGGCAGCGTGTGGCTTTCTTGTTTTCAATTTTCCACCGGCGCGCGTCTTCATGGGTGACGCCGGCGCCATCCCGCTGGGATTTCTGGCCGCGGTGTGCGGCCTCGCCGGCTGGCAACGCGGCGCCTGGCCGTTGTGGTTCGGTGCCGTCGCATTCTCGCCCTTCATCATCGACGCAACACTGACGCTACTGCGCCGTCTCGCACGCGGCGCCAGAATCTGGGAAGCGCACCGCGAACACTATTACCAGCGGCTGGTGCAATCGGGCTGGGGTCACCGCAAAACCCTGCTCGCGGAGATTGCCCTGATGCTGGCCGTGTGCGCCGCCGCACTCGGCGGGATGCGCCTGTCAGACCCGCAGCAAAGCGGTATGTTAGTGGCGGTTGCCGCGTCGTATGCGGGATTGATCGTCGTACTCGAACGCAGCTTTAGCCTGCAGAAATCACAACATGTTTAGAATGAACCCGCGCGCCGCACTCGCCTTCGCGCACGACATCGTGGCGGCACTCATCGCCTGGTCGGGGGCATTCTGGTTGCGTTTTAATTTTGATATCCCGCAACCGTATCTGGCGACGTTGCTGGAATCACTCGCCTTCGCCATTCCGCTGCAGGCTGTCGTCTTCTGGCGATTCGGCCTCTACCGCGGCATCTGGCGCTACGCCAGTATTCCGGATTTAAAACGCATCGTTTTTGCGGTTGGTATCAGCGCGCTGGCCATCCCCGCGCTCGTCGTCATGCTGCAACTGCCAGTGCCGCGCTCGGTGCTGGTGCTCGATCCCGTGCTGCTGGGCATGATCATGGGCGGCAGCAGGGTCGCCTATCGCATGTGGAAGGAACGCAATCTGCGCTCGATTATCGAGGGCGAGCGCGAACCGGTGATTGTCGTCGGCGCCGGCGAAGCCGCAGCCAATCTGCTGAAGGACCTTGCGCGCAGTGCGCAGTGGCGCGTCGCCGCGGTGTTCGACGACGACGCGGCAAAAGTCGGCCTCCAGTTGCAGGGCGTGCCGGTGCTGGCAACCCTCAAGGACATGCCGCAATACCTCGATCGCGTCGGCGCGCACCACGCCATCATCGCCATGCCCGCGACAACGCACACGGCACGCCGCCGTGCGGTGGAACTCTGCAGCAAAGCCGGACTCAAGGTCATGACGGTGCCTTCGTACGACGACCTGGTGAGCGGTAAAGTCACGGTCTCGCAAATCCGCCATGTCGAACTTGACGACCTGCTGGGACGCGACCCGGTCGTGCTTGATGCCGGCGGCCTCAAAGACTGGATCGAAGACCGCGTCATCATGGTAACCGGCGCCGGCGGCTCCATCGGTTCGGAATTGTGCCGGCAGATTGCGCGTTTCAAACCACGCCGCCTGGTGCTGTTCGAATTGAGCGAACTGGCTTTGTATACGCTGGAGCAGGAATTCCAGCGCACCCGCCCGGCAATTGCGCTGACCTGCGCGATCGGCGACGTCAAGGATGCGGTCCGCGTAAACCAGGTCATGGCGGTACACCGGCCTTCGGTTGTTTTTCACGCCGCCGCATATAAACATGTGCCACTGATGGAAACCGACAACCCGTGGCAAGCGGTGCGCAACAACATCAGCGGCACCCACGTCATCGCCGGTGCGGCGGTCGCCCACGGCGTCGAAAAATTCGTGCTGATCTCCACCGACAAGGCGATCAATCCGACCAGCGTGATGGGGGCGACCAAACGCCTCGCTGAACTGGTCTGTCAGACGCTGCAACAACCCGCCGGCACGCGCTTTGTCATGGTGCGCTTCGGCAATGTCCTCGGCAGCACCGGCAGCGTCATTCCGAAATTTCGCGAACAGATCGCCGCCGGCGGCCCGATCACCGTGACGCACCCGGAAATCCGCCGCTACTTCATGTCGATTCCGGAAGCGGCGCAGTTGGTCATGCAGGCCGGACTGATGGGCCGCGGCGGCGAAATATTCGTGCTCGACATGGGCGAGCCGGTGTTGATCGCCGATCTCGCGCGCGACCTGATCCGCCTGTCCGGCTTCAATGAGAATGAAATCAAAATCGCCTTCACCGGCCTGCGCCCCGGTGAAAAGCTCTACGAAGAACTACTCTCCGACGACGAGACCACGCTGCCAACACCGCACCCCAAACTGCGCATTGCGCAGGCGACACAGGAAGACGCCGCCTGGCTCGCGCGCCTGCTCGACTGGCTGAACCAGTCGCCACCGCGTAGCGATGACGAAGTGCGACAGGACCTGGCGCGCTGGATCCCGGAGTATCGCAACGGTTGACCGATCGATTCGCGACCGGCTGCCGCGAATCCCGTAGAATGGCGTGGTTTTACTATCCGCTATGCGCTTCGATCAACTACCCAACTTGTCAACGCGAGCTGCAACCGGGTGCGCCATTGCGCTGGGTTTTTCCATTCTGGTTTCGGTCGCGCTTGACAACATCCTGCTCGCCGTCGTGCTGTTGTGCTGGCTCGCTGGCGCCGGCTTTCGCGAGAAATTCAATTGGCTGCGCGGACACGGCGTGTCCCAATCGGCACTTGCGCTGTTTGCGCTGCTTGCCGCGGGCATTGCCTGGTCGGCGCAGACGGCCGAGGGGTTCCGCATACTCGGCAAATTCGCGGACCTGGCCTTCATACCGGTATTTGCAACGCTTTTTCGGCGCGATATCGACCGCAAACGCGCGGGCGCGTTTTTGATTGCCGCCCTGCTGGTCACCCTAGCGCTCTCCTGCCTCACGCGAATCGGCATCGTCGAGACCGGTTATCCGGTCATCGGAAATACCAACGAACCGGAGGTTTTCAAAAAATATCTGACGCAAAGCATCCTGATGGCCTGTGGCAGCTACCTCTTCGCGCTGCTTGCCCGCGGTGCACCTACGCCGAGCCGGCGGCTTATTTGGGCGCTCCTGTCGGTCGCCTCGGCTTTCAATGTGACCGTGATGCTGTCTGGCCGCAGCGGACAGATCGCGCTGGCGGTGCTGGCATTGTTATTCGTTTTCCAGGTCTGGCGCTCAAAAGGCTTCGTTCTGGTTGCCGGCGTGTTTGCATTCCTGATTGCAGGCATCATTTACGGCTATGCTCCGGACAACAACCGTTTCACTGAGGTGGTCAAAGAGTTCAAGGCGTGGGAACCGGGCAAAGGAATGCTTACCTCCACCGGCCAGCGCCTTGACTACTCACTCAACAGCCTCGCGATCGTGCGCGAACATCCCCTCATCGGCGTCGGCACCGGCGGTTTTACCGCCGCCTACGCGCACCAGGTTGAAGGCACCAACCTTGAAGCCACCGTCAATCCGCATAATGAATACCTCAATCTCGCCGTCCAGCTCGGCATCGCGGGGCCGCTCGCCGCAGTCTGGCTGTTTGCCATGGTTTGGCGCCATGCACGCGCATTACCCACCGCGCTGGAGCGCGACCTCGCACGCGGCCTGGCGATTACTTTCGCCGTCGGCTGCCTGTTCAATTCCATGCTGATGGATCATGTCGAGGGCCTGTTCTTCGCATGGAGCGCCGGCGTGCTCTTCGGCGGCTACGATCCCGTGCGCATGCGCAATGAGGCGGCAAGACAATGAGTCTCTCCGTCATCATCATCACGAAGAATGAAGAGGCAGTGATCGAACGTTGCCTGCAGTCGGTGGCGTGGGCCGACGAGATCATCCTCTTCGACACCGACAGCAGCGACGGCACGCAGGACATCGCGCGCAACCTTGGCGCCAAGGTCCACAGCGCGCCGGACTGGCCCGGCTTCGGTCCACAGAAAAACCGCGCGCTGGCGCTGGCGACCGGCGACTATGTGCTGTCGATCGATGCCGACGAATGGGTCACGCCCGAATTGCGCGCCGAAATCGAAGGCGCGCTCGCCGCGCCCGATCGCCTGCCGGCTTACCGCATGCCGCGGTCGTCGAGTTATTGCGGCCGCACGATGCGCCATTCCGGCTGGTGGCCCGACCACGTCACACGGCTGTTTCAGCGCGGCGCGGCGGAATTTTCAGACGATCTGGTGCACGAGCGCCTGATCGTTGACGGCGTCACCGGCTCTCTGCGCGAAGCGCTGCGCCATGAAGCGATCCGCGATCTCGACGATGCACTGGCCAAAATGGGATCGTATTCCACCGCTGGCGCGCAAATGCTGTACGCGCGCGGAAAATCAGCCTCGCTGGCCTCCGCCGTGCTGCACGGCGTGTGGACCTTTATCCGCACTTATTTCCTGCGCGCCGGTTTCCTCGATGGCCGCGAGGGCTTCATGCTCGCCGTGTCGAATGCCGAGGGCGCTTATTACCGCTATCTCAAACTGATGCTGCTCGCCGCAAAGACCAAGTGAAAACTGCGGTCATCGTCACCACTTACAATCGGCCCGATGCGCTGGCCGCGGTGCTGGCCGGCTATCTGGCGCAATCGGTGCAAAGCTTCGAGTTGCTGGTCGCCGACGACGGCTCGACCGATACAACGCGCAAGGCGGTCGACGATTTTCGCAGTCGCGCACCATTTCCCGTCCATCACGTCTGGCACGAAGACCGCGGCTTTCGCGCGGCGGCAATCCGCAATCGTGCGCTGGCCGCCACCCACGCCGATTACATCGTCTTCAGCGACGGCGATTGCGTGCCGGCCGCGGATTTTGTCGCGCGTCATCAAAGGCTGGCCGAACGCGGCTGGTTTGTCGCCGGCAACCGCGTTTTGCTCAATCAATCATTCACGCAGCGCGCGCTCGCCGCCGCACTGCCACTGCATCGCTACGGTACGCTCGACTGGCTCGCGGCGTGGTGCAAACGCGACGTCAACCGCCTGCTGCCGCTGCTGCGACTGGGCGACGGCGACTGGCGCCACGCCGCGCCGCAACGCTGGGAAGGCGTGAAGACCTGCAACCTCGCCGCATGGCGCGACGATCTCGCGCGCATCAACGGCCTCGATGAAGCGTATGCCGGCTGGGGCCTCGAAGACAGCGACCTCGTCATCCGTCTCACGCACGCCGGCGTCAAACACAAGAGCGGCCGCTTCGCCACGCCGGTGTTTCATCTGTGGCACGCCGAGAACGACCGCAGCCGCCTTGCCGGGAACCGGCGCCGGCTCGATGCGATCCTGCAATCCGACCGCGTGCGCGCCGAATCCGGCCTCGATCAATACGCATGAAGGCGGCACCACGCAGCATCCTCGTCGTCGTCACGCGCCGCATTGGCGACGTGCTGCTGGCCACCCCGGTGGTGCGTTCGTTGCGCCGCCACTGGCCGGACGCTGCAATTGATATGCTGGTCTTCAGCGGCACCGGCGGCGTGCTGGCGGGCAACCCGGATGTGCGCCGCGTTGTGAACATCGCCGAACGACCGACGGTTGGCGAACACCTGCAACTCGCCGCCCGCCTCTGGCGCCGCTACGACCTGTCGATTTCACTGGTGCCCAGCGACCGGCCGACGCTCTATGCGTGGCTCGCCGGGCGCCTGAGTTGCGGCCTTGTGGTCGACACACCGAAACACCGCTGGAAGCGCTGGCTGCTCGATCGTTGGGTGCCCTACGACAATGCCAACACGCATACCGTGAATCTGTATCTGAGTATGCTCGATCTGCTGGGCGTGGAAGCCACGCCCCAGGTCGTCACCGGCTGGACCTCTGATGATGCCGCGCAAGTGCGCAACACCTTGACGAACGCCGGCATCAGCGGCGAGTTCGCCGTCATGCATCCATCGCCGAAATTTGCCTACAAGACCTGGACACACGAGGGCTGGTGCGAAACCGGCCGCTGGCTCGCGGCCCGGGGACTGCAACTGGTGCTGACCGGCGGCCCCGATGCTGAGGAACGCGCCGCTGTCGCGGCGATCGCGCAGGCGCTGCCCGGCGCGGTCGATCTCTCCGGAAAACTAACGCTCGCCGAAACCGCCTGCGTGCTGGCGCAGGCGCGCCTCTACATCGGCCCCGACACCGCGGTTACACATCTGGCCGCGGCACTCGGCACGCCGGTGGTGGCATTGTTCGGCCCCACCGATCCGGTGAAATGGGGCCCATGGCCGGCGGGTTATGCCGGCCGCCACAATCCGTGGCGGCGCCACGGTTCGCAGCGCGCTGGAAAAATCATCCTGCTGCAGGGTGACGGCATGTGCGTGCCGTGCATGCACGAAGGCTGCGCGCGCCGCATCGACAGCTTGAGCGAGTGCCTGCAGCAACTGCCACCGGCGCGGGTGATCGCCGCGGCGGCCGCCTTGCTCAAAGAGCCGCTTATTCCAACGACCACACTCAATCCGCATGTCGATTGAAATTTTCCAGACAGGGCCGCATTAGCGGCCGGTCGCCCACCCATCAGAAAGCGCAAAAATTGAATTCCGCACACCAGAGCGCCACCCGATACGTCGAGACCTGCCCGGTCGGTTGCGCCGCGACGCTCGCCACCACCGACATCGTGCTAGCGGAGGGCCCGCTCCTGCATTGCAGTGCTTGCGGTCAATTGATCAGCCAGATCAGCGAAGCCGATTATCTGCATTCGATGCAGGCATTCAACGACGCGGGTTTCAATCTGCCCGACGAACGCGCATCGCAACGCCGCGCCAGCGTGGCCACGCGGCGCCTGGCGCGCATCCGCGCACTGCTCGGCGGACGGCTCGACCGCCGCCCGCGCATCGTTGATGTCGGCTGTTCGCGCGGCGACTTCGTGGCCGCCGCCACTGGTGCCGGCTACGAGGCAGAGGGCGTCGAGCCGGCGCCGCAGATCGCGGCGGCGGCGCGCGCCACCGGGCGCAAGGTGCATACGGGCCTGCTTGAAGAACAGCATTTCGGCGACGCGCAATTCGACGCCGTGAGCCTGTTCGAGGTCGTCGAACATCTGCGCGCACCGCTCGCGCTGCTGCGGGAATGCCACCGCATACTGCGTCCCGGCGGCATTATGCTGATCAGCACCGGCAACGCTGCCAGCTGGACCGCCAGCGCCATGAAAGCACGCTGGGATTATTTTCAGACGCACAAGGACGCCGGGCACATCAGCTTTTTCAATCCGCAGTCGATCAGCCTGCTGGCGGCAAAGGCCGGCTTCGAAACCGCCGAGGTGACGACCAGTCGTGTGCGCTTCGCCGAAAAAGGCGACCTGCCGGGGTTCGGCTATTTCGTGGCGAAAATCGCCGCCGAAGCACTGGCCCTGCCGGCGCGCCTGTCCGGGCGCGGGCACGACATGCTGGCCTATCTGCGCAAACCGCTGACCGTCTGATCAGGCGGTCTTCTCCACCACATAAAGCACGGAATTGTCGGCAATGCCGGCGCGCGCAAACACCGCCGCGC
Source organism: Chitinophaga pinensis (assembly GCA_943329075.2). Lineage (GTDB taxonomy): Bacteria > Pseudomonadota > Gammaproteobacteria > Burkholderiales > SG8-41 > PALSA-1004. Next base: position 90,001 of record CALQCM020000001.1, read on the forward strand.
CGAAGTGTGCGCGATCGAGCGCGCGCACCTGAAAGCCGGCGGCGGAGAGGCGCACCACCAGATCGCGTGTGCCATAGAGACGCAGGTGGTCATCCTGCGCATGGTGCTTCCAGCGCAGCTCCGGCGTATTGACCGCAGGGTCCTCCTGCGTGTCCTCGACCCCCGTAATCAGCGGCACCATGACGATACCGCAGCCACCCGGCTTCAGAATGCGGAACAGTTCGCGCATGGCGGCGCGGTCGTCCGGCACGTGCTCGAGGATATGCGAGCACATGAAGAGATCGACCGAGTTGTCGGCGTAGAGCGGCATGTTGGAGATATCAACCTGGTCGTCGACGTTGGGCCGGAAATAATCCGCCGTGCGGTATTCAATGTTTTTGAACGTCCGCAACAAACGCGACAGCGCCAGCGACGGCGCAAAGTCGATGAAGCGGTATTGCTGCCCGGGTGTCAGTGCAGCAAGCCGGCCGCGCAAAAACAGCGCGTAGAGCCGCTCGCGGTCAGACGCATCGCAGGACGGGCAGGAATACGCTGCGAGATTCAACGTCTCGAAACGTTCGATCGGATAGACGAACCCCATTTCACGCAGCTTGCGCGGAAACGACTTGTAGATCGGGTAGAAATTTTTCAGCCCGCTGCCGCAGACTGTGCATTCATAGGCGTCGCCGCTGTAGAACGGCGTTTTGAGCCAGCGCACGAACGCTTTTTTGAAATCCTTGAACTTGTAGCCTTTGTAGCGTGCGAGCACTTGCAATCCTTCGGGTTCTAGCGGTTGCCGCGAGTATACCGCGTGATTAATGCGGGACCGCGCAGGCTGCGCCGCGGCACAGCAGGTAGAGATTGTTGGCCGCCAGCGGATAATGCTTGAAGGTGCGGCCACTGCGCGGGTCTTCTTCGTATTCAATGACGAAACCGGAATCCCATTCCTGCGGCGGCCGTTTCAATGCCGGCGCCGGATAGGCATAGGCGTCGATGTAGCCGGCGACGCTCATGCCGCTGGCGCTGACATCGTTGGTATACAGCGGATGGCCGGCGGTCAGCGCCATGATGTCGCGTGCCGCCTGCGCGTAATTTTCACCGCGGTAATGTTGCTGGTAATACGGAAACAAAAACGCGATGGCGATGATCTTGAGGACCAGCATGCCGGTCAGCCAACGGCGTGCAACGGTGACCGCCGCTTCGCCGGCGCGCCAGAGCAGAATTGCCGCCGCCAGTGCGACCAGCGGATAAATCGGTAACAGATAACGAATGCCGCTGACCGGCGCCAGCCAGTACGGCAGATAACACAGAAAGGCCATAGCTACCGCGACCGCCAGCACCGGTTCGGAGGTCGGCGAAATTCTGCGCCGCCACGCATAGAACAGCGCCAGCGGCAGCGCCGGCAGCATGCGCAGCAGCGATTCGGCCGGGAAACCAATCAACTGGCGCAGGTACGACAGGCCGCTCTCCGGCATCAGCTTGGCGACGATCTCCGAGAACATGCGTCCGCCCTGGCCGCCGGTGCCCGGCACCCAATGCAGCCATGCCAGCGGCGCCAGCAACGCCAGCCCATGCGCCGTGATCGAAACGCGGCCGAACAACACACGGCGCCCCGACTGCGTAAACAGCAGCACGAACACCGCGCTGGCATAGAACACATAGGCGGTGAAGGCCTTGCTCATGAAGGCGCAGGTGAGGCTAGCGACGGCCACCGCGAGCAATGCCGGGCGCTCTTCCGCACAGGCCGCCCACAGCGCGGCAATCGCGCCGAAGATGAACATGGCGAACAGCGGATCGACGTAGGCGAGCCAACCGCGATACAGCGCGACATCGGCCATGGTCAGATAAACCAGCGCGGCAAACCACGCCAGCGCGCGGTCGCGCAGGAGGCGCAGCGTCAGCCAGCCGAGGATGCCGGCGGTCGCCAAGGTTGCACCGATGGTCAGCGCGCGCGTCACCGGCAACATGAACTGCCATCCGGCCAACGACGCAAATGGAATAATCAGCCAGGTAAAGAGCGGGTTGTGTTGCAGGTTGCTGCCGTACATCTGCTGGCGGATCCAGTCGCCGTTCTGCCACATTTCGAGCGCTGAAATCGGGAAGATCGCCTCTTCGCCGACGTAATAAAACGCCAGCGCCGGTGCATAGGCGACGGCGGCAATGATGACCAGCCAGCGCAGGCGGCTGGTGGTCGGCGAGGCAATGTCCGAAGTAGTCACGTGATTGGCAGTTGAATGGCGTTCAGGCAAGTGAACTCAATCAGGCGCATAAAGCCCGGCCGGCAGTTTAATCGCTTTGGCGGTCGCGCCGGGCGGTTCACCTGACGCGCGCCAAAAGCGCGCAAAGACGCGCGCGTAACAGGCCGGCAAGGCGTGGTGTTCGTCGACGAATTCCGTCGCAATGCAACCGTAGCGCTCGGACGGGCCGGCATCGAGGATGACCGTATCGGCGCTTTTCGCCCACGCCGCGAGGTCTTGTTTCGTCCGCCGGAGCAAAGGCCCCAGTTGCGCCGATACTAAAAACGCGCGCTCCATGCCCGGCAGCAACGGCGGCAGGATCAGCACGAGGCGGCCGCCACGCGCGTGCTGCGCGCGCGCCAGTTGCGTCAATCGTTCCAGCACCTGCGGATGCGGCGCGCCACCGCTCTTGATCAGATCAACCGCATATTTGGAACTCGGCACCACCGCGCTGGCAATCAAAGCGTCGACGCGACGCGCGGCAACCGGTTCGAGATTGGCGAAGGTTGCGCTGCCGTCGTAGCGAAAGCCCGTGCAAGTGCCGCGGAAGATGGTGTCGAAATCACGCGCCGGCGTGCCGTCGGCGCAGCGGTAATCTTCGGTGCCGCCGGCAAAAAACATCGCGCGGAACGCCGCAACGGGCGCCGGACTGCGCGCAATCTGCGCCAGGCTGGCGAACAGATTTTTCACGCGCGGCAACGACAAGGCATCCTGCAACTGTTGCGTCACCGGAACCGCACTCGGCGCTGCCGGCGCGGCGGCATCCGGCGGCGCGACAACAACCTGCCCCGCCAAACCGGCGCCGCGGTAGAGAAACCCGACCGCCCAATCGAGCGGCACCACCACGAGCCGGAATTGTCCCGGATAGGTCCGCAACATGAACTCGGCCTCGCCCAGCGCGATCGGCAATTCGTTACCGGTCTGCGAAAAATTGTAGATGGCAACGCCGGCCGGAAAATGTTCCTGCGTCAGTCCCATCATGGTCGAAGAACCGAACACGAGTGCGTTGATTTCCGGCAGGCGGTCGAACAGGCGCGCCGACTTGAACGGCCGGTTGGCCGACAGCGGCGGCGCATAGGTGATGCCGCGCGTTGCCTGCTGCCAGCTACTGGCTTCGAGCACCACATCGCCGCCGCCGAGGCTGCGCAAACCCAGCAGATAATTCAGCGCGACCACCGGCAGCAGCACCGCCGCGCAGACGACAATGAAAAGCAGAGTGTAGCGGCGGTGGCTGCGTTCGTCGTTCATCAGAACTGGAAATACAAAAATTCGGACTGCCGGTGCAAATTAAAAATCGCCAGCGTCACCAGCAGCGCCGCGATCAGTGCGTAAACTGGGCGCGGTGACCATTTGAAACGCCCGCTACTCACATCCGCTGGCAGCGTCAGCGCCGGCTGGTAGGCTGATAGAAATTGCTGGGTGTTGGGCGCAAACCACACCACCAGCAACAATATCCAGATCCAGTTGATGAGGCCGCCGCTGACGAGATCGCGCGTGTCGCCAAAAACAACGCCGTGCGCCACCAGCCATTGCCCGAAGGCACCCCACTTCGGCAGCCAGAAATCCGGCAGCACCAGGCCGTTGCAACCAGCCATCGCCTTGAGCATGACGACGGCTGCAGTCATGTCGCTGGCGCGGAACACGACCCATGCCACGACCACCGCGGCGAACGTGAGCAGACAGCCGCACGCGCGACCTATCGCGCCAGTCGCCTTCAGGTCCTGACCAAGACGCACGCGAAGCGACTGCCAGCCGTGGTTGATCGCGAGATAAATGCCGTGCAGCGCGCCCCACAGCACAAACGTCCAGCCGGCGCCGTGCCACAAGCCGCCGAGCACCATGGTGATCAGCAGATTGACGTAGCGACGCGCCGGCCCCTTGCGGTTGCCGCCAAGCGGCACGTAGAGGTAATCGCGCAGAAAACGCGATAACGTCATATGCCAGCGTCGCCAGAACTCGATGATGTTGACGGCCTTGTACGGCGAATGAAAGTTGAGCGGCAGCGTAACGCCAAACAAGCGCGACAACCCGATCGCCATGTCGGAGTAACCCGAGAAATCAAAATAGAGCTGGAAGGTATAGGCCAACGCACCGCCCCAGGCCTCCAGTGCGGTCAATGTGACGCCGGAGGCAGCCGCATCAAACACCGGCCGCGCATAAGCGCCCATCGGATCGGCCAGCATCACTTTCTTGAACAGGCCGATGGCGAAAATCGTCAAGCCAACGGCGGCGTTTTCATAATTGAAGCGGTAGGTTTCGGCACGGCGGAACTGCGGCATCATCTCGGCGTGATGCAGCACCGGCCCGGCGATCAGGTGCGGGAAGTAGGTGACGAACAGGCTGTAATGCACGAAGTTGTATTCGCGCACCTTGCCGAAATAAACATCGGCGAGAAACGCAATCTGCGTGAAGGTGAAAAACGAAATGCCCAGCGGCAGGATGATTTCACCGAGCGACAGGCCAGCGCCGCTCAGGTGGTTGAGGCTGCCGAGAAAAAAATTCGCATACTTGAAGTAAGCGAGCAGCAGCAGATTGGCCGTCACCGCAGTCACGAGCAGCGATTTCGCGCGCGCCTGTGCGCCGGCAGCCACTGCGCGGCCGATCGTCGTGCCGAATGAAAAATTGCAGACGATCGATGCCGCCAGCAAGCCCACGTAGAGCGGGTTCCACCAACCGTAGAAAAACAGCGAGGCGGCCGTCAACCACGCTGCCGCCAGCATCGGCGCGATGCGCGCCAGCAGGAAAAATCCCGCCAGCGTGAGCGGCAGAAACAAAAAGATGAAGGCGTTGGAATTGAACAGCATGGCGCGCCCTAGCGTCCGGCCGGTGGCGGCGCCGAACGCGGACTAGCGCGCGCCGCGGCCACGCGTCGCGTAGAAGCCTTTGACCGCGTCGATCACCGCATCGACTTCGGCATCGCTGATGCCGAAATAGAGCGGCAGGCGCAGCAAGCGCGCGCTGAGATCGTCGGTGACCGCAAAACTGCCGCTGGCGCGCCCCCAGCGCATGCCGCCCGGCGAGGAATGCAGCGGCACGTAATGCGAAACGGACAGCATGTCGCGCGCCTTCAGATACGTCGCCAGCGCCATGCGTGCTTCCAGCGTCTCGGGCAGCACATAGAAGATATGCGCATTGGCAACACGGTCCGGATACGCGGCGCGCGGCAGTTCCAGCGCACCGCCCGCGGCAAGCTCCGACAACCCCGCGTCATAACGCGCCCAGACCGCCTTGCGCCGCGCGATCACCTCATCGCCGTGCGCCAGCTGGGCTTCGAGAAACGCCGCCACCAGTTCACTCGGCAGAAACGACGAGCCGATGTCGACCCAGGTGTACTTGTCGACCTCGCCGCGCAGAAAGCGGCTGCGATTGGTGCCCTTCTCGCGGATGATTTCGGCGCGCTCGATCAGGCGCTCGTCATTGATCAGAAGGGCACCGCCCTCGCCGCTGATGAGATTTTTGGTTTCGTGAAAACTGAAACAGCCGAGTTGCCCGATGGTGCCGAGATTGCGCCCCTTGTAGGTCGCCAGCAGGGCCTGCGCGGCGTCTTCAACCACCATCAAATTATGTTTTTCAGCAATCGCCATGATCGCATCCATCTCGCAGGCCACTCCAGCGTAATGCACCACCGCAATCGCTTTCGTGCGCGGCGAGATCGCCGCCTCGATCAGGCGCTCGTCGATATTCACCGTATCAGCGCGCACGTCAACGAACACCGGCACCGCGCCGCGCAGGGCAAACGCGTTGGCGGTCGAAACGAAGGTGTACGACGGCATGATGACTTCATCGCCCGGCGCCAGATCGCAGAGCATGGCCGACATTTCCAGCGCGCCGGTGCATGAGTGCGTGAGCAACGCCCGCTTGCAGTCCAGGCGCTGCTCCAGCCACTGGTTGCAGCGTTTGGTGTAATAACCGTCGCCCGACAGATGCCCGCGCGCCAGCGCGTCGGCGATATTGGCAAGCTCGGCGCCGACGGCGGAAGGTTTGTTGAAAGGTATTTTCATAGGTTCATGTCCTGCGTTGCGCCAGTAGCAGGCGCGAGCCGCCCAGCGGAAAACGGACGCCACAACGAATCAGCATCCGCTCGAATGCCAGTGCGGCGGCCAGCACGGTGTTAGTCACGGCGCCGACCCTCAATTCGGCCAGCACGTCATATTCGCCCCGCGGCGACGGCCTGGCGCGGCGCGACAGCAGCATCAGCGGCAGCAACAGGGAAACAAACGAAGTCGTCATCATGATTTTAAATCCGGCCGCGGCCACTTTCTCTGCAATCTCGGCGGCAGAATAGCGCCGCACGTGATGCGCATGTTCGTCGTAACGGCTCCACAAAAAGCGGTGCTGGGGTACCGTCAAAATCAATCCGCCACCGGGCCGCAGGGCGCGGCAGGCCTGTGCCAGCACACCGCGGTCGTCTTCGATGTGTTCCAACACGTCGAACAGGCCGATGATATCAAAGTGTCCGGCAAACGGGATGGCGCGCGCGTCCATCTGGAAGAGTTCGGCTTGCGGCACGCGGCCGGCGGCAAACGGCAGGCCACGGCTGGAAATTTCACTGGCGTGCAGTTTAAGGTCCGGACGGCCCGCCGCCACGCCCGCCAATACATAGCCGGTTCCGCAGCCGATTTCGAGATAATCGCGCGCCTGCGGAAAATATTTTCGCAGTGCCCAGATCAGCAGCGCATTGCGCGCGCGAAACCAGTAATTGCCCGATTCCAGGCGAAAGAGTTCGGCAAAATAACGGTCGTCGTAGCCGTCATTATCGACCGCCAATGCCGGCGCAAAGGCGGGAAAACCGGCGATCGTTTCCGGCGCATGGCCACAGGCGTCGCAGCGCCAGTTCGCCGCCCGTATTTCCGCCTCGCAGTGCAGACATAGCCTCAACCCTGACTCCCGACAATGATGCCGAGCACCACCAGCGCAGCACCGGCCATTTTGAGCGGTGTAATCGCTTCATGAAAAATCATGCCGCTTAAGACCATGACGAGCACGAAGGCCAGCGTCGTAAACGGATAGGCGTGTGACAGCGGCAGCTTGGTCATCGCCGCCATCCAGGTCACCGAGGCAAGCAAAGCGGCAGCCAGGCCCGACAATATCCACGGGTTCAGCATCAGACGCGCCAGAAATTCGACTTTCTGCGCGGCATCATCGGGCAGCGCGCCGGCTTCGAGCACCTGCCATTTGATGACGATCTGCCCGTAGACCGTCAGCAAGACCGTGCATAGCACATAGACGTAGCTCATGACACCACCCGATGATAGATGTCGACCGGTTTGCGAAAGCGAAACCCCAGCGCCGAATACAGATTGATGACCGCGATGTTCACGAACGAAATCGAGCTGCGGATCTCCGTCTGCCCCTGTTCGAACAGGTGGCGGCAGACCGCGCTCCAGAAATACTTGGCCAGCCCGCGGCCGCGGTGCGCGTCACCCATTGCGTGCAGCACAAGGCTGCCGTTGATGTGGGCGATGAAGCCCGCCACCTCGCCCTGGTACAACAGGCCCAGCACGCGCCCTTCCCCGTGAAGCTGGGTGAGCCAGTTTTCGTAACGATGGTCGGCGCGCGTCCGCTCAATATTGAAGTCGCGGTGAAAACGCCCGTGCAAAAAAGCGCTGCGGCAGATTTCCGCAATCGGCCCCAGCGGCACCTGTTTGCTAAAAGATACGGCCGGATCGTCGAACCGCGCCAGTTTATCCGGCGTGCACCACGGCTCGATCAGCGTATCGCAATAATAGAAGCCGGCATCCTGCAGAAAACGCTTGTCGGCCAGCGGATCGACCTTGGCGGTGTAATGTCCGGGCCGTTCCAGCGCAAGCTTGACCAGCGCCGGATCCGGGTCGACGATTTCATAACAATCAAAACCGAAGGCCGCGCCGTCCCACGGCACCGGCCTAATCCGGTCGTGATCGTTCATTGAATGTGCTGTGATTGATCACGTAGAGCGGCCGCTGCTTGGCCTCGTCGTAAGTCTTGCCCAGATAGATGCCGAGGATGCCGAGAATCGCGATGATGATGCCGCCGATAAAATAAACCGAAACAATCAGGCTGCTCCAGCCGGTGACGGACGAACCGTGGAACAGCGCCAGAAACAGAATATAGAGGCCGTACAAAAACGCGCAGAATGCAATGCAGAAGCCGAACCGTATTGCCAGCCGCAGCGGCTTGTCCGAATAGGCGATGATGGTCTCGGCGCCGAGCCGCCACAGCCTGCCAAAGGTATAGGTCGACTCGCCGGCGAAACGCTCATCGTGCTGCACATCGATGCTGGAAGCGGGGAACCCCATCCAATTGATCAGGCTGCCGAAGAAACGCGAGCGCTCGCGCATGTTGCGATAGTTGGCAATGACCTTGCGCGAAACGATGCGAAAGTTGCCCGCCTGCGGATCGTAGTCCATGTCGGCCAGCCAGCTGAAGACGCTGTAGTACAGCCACGACGACAGGCGCTTCAACAGCGGATCGCTGCGCTTGCCGCGCCGCGCCACCACGATTTCATGGCCCTCCTGCGCCTTCGCATAGAGCCGCGGAATTTCTTCGGGCCGGTCCTGCAGATCGCAATCCATGACTACCACCCAGTCGCCGTCGCAATGATCGAGGCCCGCGGTAATGCCGTAGTGCTGGCCGAAATTACGGCTGAACTGGATGCCTTTGACGCGCGGATCGCGCTTTGCGAGTGCAACGATCAGCGGCCACGAACGGTCGCCGCCGCAGTCTTCGACCAGCACGATTTCGAAATCCTCGGTCACGGATTCCAGCGCCGCCCTGAGCCGCCGGTACAGTTCTTCGAGGCAGGACTCCGCGCGGTAGACGGGAATAACGACTGAAATATGGGCCATGAAGCGTTACGCCGTTTCCTGCAATTTGAACTGGATATTGTAGAGTCTGGCGTAAATGCCGTTTTTCGCCAGCAATTCGGTATGGTTGCCGGTTTCGGCGATGCGCCCGCGATCGAGCACGACGATGCGCCCGGCTTTTTCGATCGTCGACAGACGGTGTGCAATCACGATGGTGGTGCGGCCCTGCATCAAGGCATCGAGCGCCGCCTGCACGTGACGTTCGGACTCCGAATCCAGCGCCGAGGTCGCCTCGTCGAGTATCAGCACCGGCGCATTTTTCAGCAGCGCACGCGCGATCGCCAGCCGCTGACGCTGGCCGCCCGAGAGCTTGACGCCGTTTTCACCGACCATGGTTTGCAGGCCCTGCGGCATCTGGCGGATGAATTCCATCGCATGCGCGGCTTCAGCGGCGGCGACGATCTCCGCTTCACTGGTGTCGCGCATGACACCGTAGGCGATATTGGCGGCGACACTGTCGTTAAACAGCACGACATCCTGGCTGACCAGCGCGATGTTGGCGCGCAGGCTTGCCAGCGTCAGCGTTTCGACGTCGGTGTCGTCGAGCAGGATGCGGCCCGCCGTCGGCCGGTAAAAATGCGGCACCAGATTGGCCAGTGTCGTTTTGCCGCTGCCCGAACTGCCGACCAGTGCCACCGTTTCGCCCGGATTGATGTTGAGCGTGATGCGATCGAGCGCCAGACGGTCCGGCGCACCGTAATAGAAGCTGACGTCCTCGAAGCGGATGTCGCCGCGCGTGCGTGCAATGGCGACGCAGCCCGGGTCTTTTTCGCTGGCCTGGTCGATCAACGCGAACACCGATTCGGCGGCGGCAAGGCCGCGTTGCAGGGGTTCGTTGACACCGGTGATGCGCTTCAACGGCGAGGTCAGCATCAGCATCGCCGTAATGAAGGAAACAAACTCGCCGACGGTGGCGCGATTGCCGCCAGCCTGGCCGGTGGCGAAATAGATAATCGCGGCGAGCGCGATGCCGGCGAGCAACTGCACCAGCGGCACGCTGGCGGCCGCCGCCGTCGTCTGTTTCATCATCGAGCGCCGCACCTTGTCGGTCTGCTCGGCAAACCGCATCGACTCGTACCGCTGGCCGCCGAACAGCTTGACCACCTTGTGGCCTTCGATCGCCTCCTGCAGTACCTGGGTGACGTCACCCATCGCCGCCTGCACCGCGCGGCTGGAATTGCGCAGGCGTATGCTGACCATGCGCACCACGCCGACGATCATCGGCGTCATCACCAGCGCCAGCAGCGTGAGCTTCCAATTCAGGTACAACATCCACGCCAGCAGTCCGATCAGCGCCACCGTATCGCGGAAAATAACCGTCAGCACGCTGGTCGCCGCAGCAGTGACCTGCGTCACGTCATAGGTCAGCTTTGAAATGAGATTGCCGCTGGCCTGGTCGTCATAATGCGATGCCGGCAGCGTCAGCAGCTTGTCGAACATGACGCCGCGCAAATCCATCACCAGCCGGTTGCCCACCCAGTTGATCGAGAACGCACCGACATATTCGGCGCCGCCACGCACCACGATCAGCCCCAATATATAGAGCGGCATCCAGCGCACCAGCGATTCGTCGCGGTTGACAAAAGTGCCGTCGAGCAGCGGCTGCAGCAGTGCAGGCAGCGCCGGCTCGGTCAGCGCGACAACCACCATGCCGAGCAGTGCAATCGCAAAAATTCGCCAGTACGGCATGACATAGCGCAGCAGGCGCAGATAAAGTTCGGAACTGGTCATTTGTCGCATGGGCGCCACAATAACAAAATTGCCCTATAAAAGAAAACGGCGCCGCGGTTTTTGTCCGCAACGCCGCTTGCCTTTTAACAAAACCGCGTGATTCAGCGATATGTGTACTCAAGCGTGACCGCGGCATTGCGACCGGGCAACGGATAAGCGTTAAAACGGTCGAGCACAAACTGGCTGCGCACCGCATAGTTATAGTAGTTGCGGTCGAACAGGTTGTTGACGGCCGCGGACATGCGCCACGCGCCCTGCTCATGCACCAGCTTGAGATCGGCCACCACATAGGACGGAATGGTACGGCCGAGATTGTTGCCCTCGTCGTTGTCCATGAACTGGCTGCCGACATAGGTGGCCATCGCGTTCAGCCGTGTTTTCGGCGCAAACGACCACGACGAGCCTACGTTCAGCTTGTGTTGCGGCACCAGCGGCACACGTTTGCCGGCAATCGCCACGCTGAACGTCGCGCCGGGCAGCACGCCTTCACGGAAACGCGCATCGGTATAGGTGTAAGCGGCGCTCAATCTAAGCGATTCAACGACGTTCAAACGTCCTTCCAGTTCGATCCCGCGGCGACGCGAAGGCGGCAGATTGGTATTGCCCACGCCGGTCGTGAACGGATCGAGGTGGACTTCGTCGGTCACATCGATGTTGAACAGAGTAGCCCGCGCCTGGCCGCGCGTCTGTTTGTACTCGGCACCCAATTCGGTAACCAGATTGATCTGCGGACGCAGAAACTGAAACTGCGCGGTGAATGCAGGCGAGGTTTCGTAGGTTTCATCGACATTGGCGAAGCGATAGCTGCGGGCGAATTTGCCGATCGCCGCCAGTTGAGGCGCCAACTGGTAGCGACCGCCGATTTCCCACGCGGTAACGCTGACTGCCTGCGATGCGGGTGTCGCCCCCGAACCGAATGCACCGCCCGGGGCAGTGGCATCGTATACATCGCGGGCGTCGATGCCGAAACGCTCGCGGCGCCAGCCGCCCACCAGTGTCGCGTTCTCGGTGACGCGCAGGGTGTCGTGCATGTAAAAAGCGCGATTGCGCTGCTGTGCGTTGACCAGGTTGATCGGCCGGGTAATCGCGGCGGGGGCGTTCGATTTGCGCAAGCGATAGTCCCAGCGATATTCGTCAAAACCCGCCACCAGCGTATTTTCGCGCCCGAACATTGGCTGTGCGACGCGCACGCGCGGCGTAAACGACCAGACGTTCAATTCGACTTCGCGGTAATCCGGAAATCCGCTGAAGTCGAAGTACGAGTTCTGCTGCTTGTCGCGATAACCGCCGCCGAGGATGAATTCGGCAACGCCGGCCTGCTGGCGCCAGTCCAGCGTGAACTGATTGCCGCTGCGCTGCGACCAGTCGAGCGGCGTGGCGGCGCCGCGGCGATCGGTTTCCAGCAGATTGACACCGGTGCTCGGCTGCACCTGACGCGCGCCGGGCAGACGCAAGCCCTGATGGTCGGTGGCCGCCTTAAAGGCAATTTCGCCGCCATCAGTCATCCAACGCATGTCTGCCATCGCATTGCTCTGGCGATTGCGATTGTTGGCGCGGTAACCGTCGGATTCGAAATTGCTGCCCGTGAAGTTGATGCCGGCGCGTTCACCGCGGAGATTTGCGTTGAACTGGCCGTCGCGCGTGCCGTAGCTGCCGGCGCGCACGGACGCTGTAGCCGATTTTGCGCTGTCCATCGGCGAACGCGTGATGATATTGATCACGCCGGCACTGGCGCCGTCGCCGTATAACACCGCACCACTGCCACGCATGATCTCGATGCGCTCAATGGCAGCGAATGGGATCGCCGACCATTGCACACCGGATAAATCAACATCGACGATGCGCCGGCCGTCGAGCAGGATCAGCGTGTTCTGGCCGCCGGTCACGCCGAAACCGCGCAGATCGACCGTGGTGGTCGCCGCGTTGTTGCCGAAAAGATCGTGAATGGCGATGCCGGCCTGCTCGGACAACAGATCGGGCAGCGTCTTGGCGGCGCTGTTGCGAATGTCCTCGGCCGTGATCACGGTGACATTGACCGGACGCCCCGCATCGCGGTCGGCAAAACGTGTCGCCGTGACGACGACTTCATCAGCCAGCGACACCAACAACGGTGCTTGCGCCACCGCGTGCGAAAAAACAAAACACATCCCGGCAGCCGATACCCCGGCCGCCAGTCTCCTGCGAACTACCTGGTTGAAAAACATGACGTTCCCTCGAATTGACGCACGCCCGCCGCGCACGGATTGATCGCTCGAGAAAACGCTTCGGGGAATTGAATTCGGACCGCAAAGGGCACCTCAACACCGCATCCCCGCGGCATTTCCTCACCTGGGGCTCGAGGCCGGTCTACGGGCTTGCAAGATTTGACGCGCCGCCTTCCCGGGATTTGCAGCCCAGTGGCTTATGTGGCGCGCCCACGCTTGCTTACCGTTGCGGGGGCAGCACAAGAATTGGCACTACAGGATCGAGGATCGAGGATTGAGGATTCAGCGGAGTCAGGGCGCTGCGCGCCGCAAACCTGCTAAATCCTCAATCCTCAATCCTGAATCCTGTTCAACCGCACTTGTTTCCCGATTATCCCGCGCCGAAGAGTTCGGCACAGGCACCTGGAACCTTGTTGCCGTGCACTGTCTCGGCGCAGCAACACATTGAGTTTAGCCGATAGCGGCCGGATGGCCTGCGGTTTTCAGGTCGATGCGGGAAATTGGGAAATATGACTGATGATCCAAAGACATTGCGCGGAGTGGTGACTCACTTGGAACCAAAGTTTTGATATCAAACCACATTCAATTGATTTCGTTAGATGTTGACTTAACAGGATTTTTCAAACTATAGTGCGATTTATGGATGCTGAACTTCGCTCGCTCGAGGACAAAGTCAATCAAGTGGTCGCACTGTGCCAGCGCTTGCGCGCGGACAACCACACCCTGCGCCAGCAACTTGCCACCGCCTTGAACGACAACAAGCAACTCGCAGAGAAAATCGGCGTCGCCTCAACACGCCTTGAAACCCTACTGACACAAATTCCGGGCGAAGAAACATGAGTGCGGAACCCGCGGGCATGCAGATCAGCATCATGGGGCGCGATTTTCGCGTTGCCTGTGCGCCGGACGAACAACAATCGCTGCAGGAAGCGGTCGATTTCCTCAATCGCAAGATGCAGGAGATCAAGGATCAGGGCAAGATCAACGGCCTTGATCGCATCGCCATCATGGCGGCGCTCAATATCTCGCACGAATTTCTGTCCGCGAAGGTCGGCAATTTTGATGTGTCCGAGTTTAAGCGTAGAATGAATTCAATCGAATCGACGCTTGATCAGGCCATGGCCGATCAGGAAAAGCTGTTCTAGGCGGCAGGTTACAAACCGGCGGATGGATGCACAGGCCGGCGCGCAACTTGCCGGCAATCACGTTAATCCCCTGCGGTGTTCGTCAGAGCCTTTAATTCTTTGAACCGATAATTAAACAACGGTAGCGAACCATTAGTGGTGCTGTTGTGCGCGTCCTACGCGGACGCGCCTGATGCGCCCGGAACGCGACCACTTGGACCCTCGGTTCAAGAAGCGGGCTCAACGGCATCTGCGGGGGACCTTATCTGTCACTAAAATGCGGCTTGCGCCGCATTTTTTTTGTGACTGACTCATTGCAGGACAAGGGGCAAAACATGCGTTACTGGCTGATGAAATCCGAACCCTCCGAATTCGGCATCGACGACTTCGCCAAGGCGCCGGGCAAAAAAACCTCGTGGTTCGGCGTGCGCAATTATCTGGCGCGCAATTTCATGCGCGACCAGATGCAGCTCGGTGACCAGGCATTTTTTTATCATTCGAGTTGCGAGGTGCCGGGCATCGCCGGCATCGTTGAAATCTGCAAGCTCGCATATCCCGACGTCAGCCAGTTCGACCCAAAAAGCAAATACTTTGACCCCAAGGCCACGCTGGAGAAACCGCGCTGGTTCAACGTCGACGTCAAACTGGTGAAGAAGACCCGCCTGCTGCCGCTAGCCGAGCTGCGCGAACACAAAAAACTCGCCGACATGCCGCTTCTGCAACGCGGCAACCGGCTGTCGATCACGCCGGTCGATGCGGCCGAATGGAAATTCATCGTCGGACTGCTCTAAACAACACCCCCTATCCAAACGAGGACGTACCATGGCCACTCCAAGAACCATCGACACCCACGCCCACTACTTTCCCGAGTCGTACATCAAGCTGATCGAGGAGCACGGCAAGCGCGTCGGCGCCACCGTCACCACGGACGACAAAGGCGTCACCTTCATTCAGGTCGGCCTGCATCTGCGCACCGGCCCGATCACGCGCCTCTTTATCGACCTCGACGCGCGCATCAAAGACATGGATCGCCGTGGCGTCGGCATGCACGCGCTCTCACTCACGCAGCCGATGGTGTACTGGGCGCATGACGAGCTGGCGACGCAACTGTGCATCGCCTTCAACGATTCGATCAGCACCGCCCACCGCGCCCACCCCGACCGCTTCATCGGCTTCGCCTGCCTGCCGTTCCAGAACGCGCACCTCGCGCTCGAAGAACTCGAACGCGCCGCCAAACTGCCCGGCGTCAAGGGCGTCTACATGGCCACCGCCGTGCGCGACAAGGAGCTGTCGGACCCGAGTTTCTTCCCCGTTTACGAGCGTATCGCCGAACTCGGGCTGCCGATCTTCCTGCACCCGATGATGATCAACAACGAGCGCCTGAAGCAGTTCTACCTGATCAACCTCTGCGGCAACCCGTTTGACACCGCCATCGCCGCCTCGCATCTGATCTTCGGCGGCGTGCTCGACGCCTTCCCGAAACTCGAAGTCAGTCTGCCGCACGCCGGCGGCGCGCTGCCGATCCTGCGTGGCCGCCTCGACCGCGGCTTTCACACGCGCAGCGAATGCAAAACCATTCCGCGGCCGCCGAGTGAATACCTCAAACGCTTCACCTACGACACCATCAGCTACAACGAAGACCAGATGGATGACCTGATCAAGCTGGTCGGCATCGACCGCATCATGATGGGCAGTGATTTCTGTTTCGACATCGCCTATGAAGAGCCGGTCAAGTTCGTCAACGGCATGAAATCGCTCGACGAGGCGCAGCGCGAAAAAATCCTCTGGGGCAACGCGGCGCGCTATCTCAAGCTGTAAGCGGGAGTTCCACCGACACGCATCCGCGGCGTTTTGCGCGCGGGGCGGCAGGTGCGGCTACGGCAGGCCGACGCCGGCTGCTTTCAGGGCGCGGCCGACGTTCGCAATTTCCGCCTTCATCATGGCGGTCAATTCATCAGGGGAGCCCGGCGCCGCCTCAATGCCGGCTTGCAGAAAAAGCGCCGTGACCTCCGCCGACTGTAGTGCGCGCACGGCTTCGCGGTTCAGGCGCGCAATAATCGCCGGCGGCGTTTTCGCCGGCGCGAACAAGGCATGCAGGGATTCCGAAGCAAAACCGGGCACGCCGGAATCGGCGATCGTCGGCAGGCCCGGCACAATCGCCGAGGGCCGTGCGCTGCCCGTTGCAAGTGCGCGCAGCCGCCCCGACTTCACGTGCGGCGCAGCGCCACTCGGTGTGGCGAAAATCGCCTGCACTTCGCCGCTCATCACCGCGGTCATGGCGGGTCCGGTGCCCTTGTAGGGAATGCGCACGATGTTCACGCCGGCCATGTGGTTGAACAAAACCGCCGCGATGAAATTGGAACTGCCGGTTCCGCCCACTGAATAATTCAGCTCCCCCGGCTTGGCTTTGGCCAGCGCGATCAACTGCCTGACATTCTTCACCGGCAAGGAGGGGTGCACAACCAGGATGGTCGGCGATCTATCCAACAATGTGATCGCGGCGAAATCGCCAATCGGATCGTACGTGACTTTTTCCAGCAGCGGCCCGATCCAATGCGCGCCACCGGTCACCAGCAACGTATAACCATCCGGCGCCGCCTTGGACACCAGATCGGCCAACAGTGCGGTCGGTCGATTATCGACGACGACCTGCTGACCGAGCGTGCCGGAAAGGCTGCGTGCGACAACGCGCGCCGGGTAATCATTACCACCGCCGGCGGGCGACGTCACGACGCGAATCGCCCTGAGCGGATAATCCTGGCCCACGGCCGCGCCGGCGCCAAGCCCGATCAGGGCGAACGAGACCAAAAATGCGCTGAACTGTTTTTTCGACATAGCTCCGACGCGACGCATCAGGCTTGGCGTCAGCGCGCTATTTCAACGCCGCCTGCAGTTCCTTCGCGCCGACCACGTAGCACAGCGTCGGCAGGATGTTTTTGATCGTGAACTCGTGGTTCGCGATGGTGTTGCTGGCGCAGGCATCGCGCACCAGAAACACGCGGTAGCCCATGTCACTGGCGTGGCGTGCCGTCGCCTCGACCACATAGTTGGTCCACAAACCGACGATGATGATGGTGTTGATATCGGCGTTCTGCAGCGCCTGATCGAGGTTGGTCGTCAAAAACGGATCGACGCAGGTCTTGTTCAGTACCAGCTCGGTCTTCAGCGGCTTGACGCGCGGATCAATCGCCGCACCCTTGGTGCCGATAATGAGCTGGCGCTTCTTGCGCAGACCGTCCCACAGCGGATTGTCGCGCGGCAGATCGAGAAAATCGGCGCGCACCGAGGCGGTGATGTGAATCACACTGGCCTTGCAGCGGCGCGCCGTTTTCAGCACGCCCGCCATGTTTTCCATGATGCGGTTCTGCTTCAACCCGGGCGTGATGTCGACCAGATCTTTTTGCACGTCGAGCAGCAGCAAGGCGGTGCGTTTGGCATCGATTTTCAATTTCATTGCATTCCCCGTTAGTGGATGATGGCGCGCCGGGCGCACCCTAATTGATTTGTTTGCCCTTGAGGCCGGCGGCTTCGACGACCCTGCCCCAAGTCGCCAGTTCCTGCCGCATCAGCGCCGTAAATTCCTCCGGCGTCGAGCCGATCACTTCGACCGCAATTTCGGTCAGGCGGTCTTTGACCTGCGGCAGCTTCAGGGCCTGCAGCAGGCTATCGCGCAGTTTGGTCGTGATTGCGCGCGGCGTGTTCTTTGGCGCCAGCGGACCGTACCAGCCGGCGGCATTGAACTGATAGCCGTTTTCGGCAATCGTCGGCAGATCGGGCATCAGTGCCGACCTTTTTTCGCTGCCGACCGCCAGCGCGCGCAGCCGCCCGGCGCGCACCTGCGGCAACGCCGCCGACAAACCGTTGAACATCATGTCGACTTCACCCGCCAGCAGCGCCGTCATGCCGGGCCCTGCGCCTTTGTACGGCACGTGCGTAATCTTCACGCCGGCCGTCAGGTTGAAGAGTTCGCCGGCCATGTGGATGCCGACCCCGGTGCCACCGGACGAAAAATTCAACTTGCCCGGCTGCGCCTTCGCCAGCGCAACGAGTTCCTTGACGGATTTCGCCGCAACGTTCGGGTGCACCAGCAGAACGTAGGGTGCGGCCGCAGCCAGCGCAACCGGTGCAAAATCCTTCAACGTGTCGTAGGGCGTCGACACATTGATCTGCGGCACGATCACCAGCGGCCCCGAGAAGCCGAGCAGGATCGTATAACCATCGGGCAATGCTTTGG
The DNA here is from genome assembly GCA_943329075.2 of Chitinophaga pinensis. GTDB lineage: Bacteria > Pseudomonadota > Gammaproteobacteria > Burkholderiales > SG8-41 > PALSA-1004. The sequence continues at coordinate 108,355 of CALQCM020000001.1, forward strand.
CCACCATCTCGGCACCAATCTGTCCGGCGGCGCCGGCGCGGTTGTCGATGACAATTTGCTGGCCCAGCGCTTCCGACCATGCCGGCGACAGAATGCGCGCGATCACATCGACCGGCCCGCCGGCGGAAGACGGCGCAATCAACCGGATCGGTTTGTTCGGATAATTCTGTGCGCCCGCAACGCCGGCCGCCAACGCAGCGGCCAGCAAGCATCCCCATGGCATTGTTTTCATTGTCCTGCCTCCCCCATGTAACGTTCTCCGGGCGGAGATATCCCGCGCGGAATTCTAGCATCGCGCTGCGTCATCCATTCCGCATAATCCTGCGGCATATCGAGATCAAAGGCGAGTTCGTCACGCGCAAAACAAATGCTGCGCTGCCCCGTGCGCACCAGCGCAGCGCGATGACGCGCACAACTATCCATGCCGAAGTGAAAAATATCCTGCGCATCGGCATCCAGCGCCATGGCATTGGTGCCGCTGCCCGCACGATCGGGCGCAATCGCCGCGCATCCTGTCGCTGCGGCATGTTCGACAAAGGCGCTCAGCGCCGCAGCGGACAATCGCGGCAAATCGCAGGCCACCACCAGCAACTTTGCGCCGCCGCGCGCAACGACCCCGGCCGCGCCGAACGTCAGCGCCGCATTCAGATCGCCACCGGCCGGCTCGCGCCACGCCTGTGCGCCGGCCGCGCGCGCACAGGCCAGCGCTTCTTCGCACGGACTGACCACCACGCATCGCGCCAGATCGCCGCGCCATTCTTCGATCACTTCCAGCGTATGCATCAGCAAATGCCGGTTGAGCGCGGCACGCGCCTTCGCATCGAGCACGGCCGCGAGGCGCGATTTGCCGGTCGCAATGCCGCGCACCGGTAGTAGCGTCCACCAGTCGGAGGACCTCATTTAAATTCCTTTGCCAGCAACCGCGTGAAGCCGACTACCTCGCGCGCCAGCGTTGTACTTTTCCTGCGGTCACGCATGATCGTGTCTGTCACAAGCACTCTGCGCCCCATTGTTTCAATTGCGGACTGCAGTTTCGCATCAGCGCGGTCGATCACCCAGCCATCGACCAGCCTGCCGTAGTGGCGTGCAATACCCGCCGCACTCGCATCGAGCTTGAGTTCGCGCATCATTTTCGCCGCCGGCCCTTTGAGCGCCGCACCACCGACGATGGGCGACACCGCCACTACCGGAAAATCGCGCTGCCGGAGCCAGGCGCGGATCGCCGGCACGGCGAGGATAGGCGCGACGCTGACGAACGGGTTCGACGGGCAGATCACCAGCCCGGTGACTTTGCCGCTGCGCATCAGCTTTCGCAACGCGGGCGCCGGCGTCGCGCTGCGGCTGCCGACGAAGCGAAACCCCTGCACACGCGGACGGCAACGCTCGCGCACAAAATAATCCTGGAACGCCAGTTCACCCTGTGCCGTGCGTACGCGCGTGCGCACCGGCGCATCGGTCATCGGCAACAAAGCGTGACGAATGCCGAAGCGCTGCGCCAGATCAGCCGTGACTTCCGATAATGTTAAGCCCGCGCGCATAGCCTGCGTGCGCAAAACGTGCACGGCGAGATCACGATCGCCGAGATTGAACCAATCGGCGCCGCCCAGCGCCTTCAGTGCCGCCATGAATTGCCAGCGTTCGTCGGCGCGGCCCCAGCCGGTTTTCGGATTGTTGACGCCGGCCAGCGTATACATGACGGTATCGAGATCGGGCGAGACGTGCAGGCCGAGGTGTTCGAAGTCGTCGCCCGTGTTGACGACGACTGACAACTGCGACGGCGGCAGCACCGCGGCGAGCCCGACCGCGAGACGCGCACCACCGACACCGCCTGCCAGCGCCACGATCATCGGAACAAATCCTCGGTCGTTGGCCGCAACAGTTCGCGCGCCGAACTTTCGCGCAGCGGGTACGGAAATCCACGCACCAGCACCGCGGGGCAACCTTCGGCGGCCTGGCCCATCAGCAGCGACGCCGCGGCCGCCAGTTCATCGGCTGCGGCAATCTGCGTAACCTGCAGCGCACGGCCTTCGCGATCGGGCTGGCCACGCAAATCGATCAACGCCGGCACACCGGCGACGCCGATCGCCACGCCGGTCACACCATTGCGCCAGGCGCGGCCGAAGCTGTCGTTGATGACAACGCCGATGTGCGCACCGGTCGCCGCTTTGATCTGCTCTCGCAGCCGGCGCGCCGAGGCATCCGGATCTTCGGGCAGCAGCAATACGGTTTCGTCAGCCATCGCACCCGGCACATTCGATTGATCGATGCCGGCGCTGGCCATTACACAACCGAGCTGGTGCTCGACGATCAACACATTGGGTTTGGCGCGCAGCACGGCGCGCGATTCCCGCAGCATGCATTCGACCAGACGCGCGTCCTTGTGCGTGGCCGCGGCAAGTTCTCGCGCGCGCGGCGACGGGTCGACATCGGCGAGACGCACTCTACGCGACTCAATCTTGGAAATGATTTTCTGCGCGATGACGAGGATGTCGTTGTCGGCAAGCGTCAAACCACCGCGCGCAATCGCCGCCAGCAGCAGCGCGGCCAGATCGTCGCCCGCCGCGATTTCCGGCAGGCCTTCGAGCGCCAGCAGCCTCAGTTCGCGCATCGTTCTACCAATACCTCAGTCGCGCGGCACGCCGGTAATGCGGATGCCCGCCCCCGGCACCTTGTAGCGCTGGTTGATCGCAATCAACACCGAGGTCAGCGCCTCGGCGGCCGCCGAATTGGCCAGCACACCGGCGTGCCAGCCATGCATGCCGGCATCGCGCGCCAGACCGATCACCGTTTCCCGCGCCGCCGCGTCATCGCCGCAGACCAGCACATCGCAATCGACGTGGTGCGCCAGATCTTTAAGATGCGCCGCCGACACATTCTGGAAGGCCGATACAACTTTGACTGCTTCACCAAGCGTGCGCTGCAGCGTCACCACCGCCGAACCGCCGACCGGCAATTGCGCGCGGCTCACCTTCGGCGGCACCAGCGGCACCGTGACATCGACGAGAATTTTCCCGGCGAGTTGTTCGCGTAACGCCTCGGCCGTCGCCAGTTGCACCGCAAACGGCACCGCCAGCACGACAATCGCCTGCGCCGCCGCCTCGGCATTGGAACCGCCGCGCAGTTGTCCGCGTCCGACCAGCAATGTGTTTAATTTCTGCGCCGCTTCCTGCGCCTTCTCCGCCGTGCGCGAACCGATGATGACATCGTGCCCCGCGGCCGCCCAGCGCAAGGCGAGTCCGCCGCCCTCCTGGCCGCTGCCGCCGATGACACCGATGGAAAGTTTTTCTGTCGCCATGCTCATCGTTACTCTTCCAATTGAAGATCACATAACCTGCTGACGGAATACCCGTCGTTCCCGCGAAGGCGGGGACCCAAGGTCTTTATTCTGGATTCCCGCTTCGCGGGAATGACGGAGCGGAAAAAAGTTCGTCATGTGCATATGGAATTCTCATTACGCTGCCGCGGTCATGCGCCGGCGTAGCGGCATGGCCATTGTCGGCAGTGCCTCCAGCGTCGCGGCGGCGTAAGAACGCTGCACGCGTTCCACCACTGGCGTTCCGTATAAAGTCGTGCGCTGCTGCGGCAGGCGGCCGACGCTGCGGATCAAATCGTCCATGGCTGCAGGCGCCATTTCCTGTCCATGCTGCGTGCCGGCGGCGCGCGAAATGCTTTCGTTCATCAGGGTGCCGCCCAGATCATTGGCGCCAGCCGCCAACGCGGCGGCAACACCCGCCTCGCCCATCTTCACCCACGACACCTGAATATTCGGCAGCACGGGGTGCAACACCAGCCGTGCCACTGCGTGCATCAGCACCGCCTCGCGAAAAGTCGGGCCGCGGCGCGCATGGCCGCGCCGATAGACCGGCGCTTCCATATGCACAAAAGGCAGCGGTACGAATTCGGTGAAGCCCTGCGTTTTCTCCTGCAGGGCGCGAATGCGCAGCAGATGCCGCGCCCAATGCCGCGGTGACTCGACGTGGCCGAACATGATGGTGGCGGTCGTGCGCAGCCCGAGTTCATGCGCGGTCTGCATGATGGTGAGCCACTCATCCGTCGTTACTTTGCCGGGGCAGATCACCGCGCGGATTTCGTCGTCGAGAATTTCCGCGGCAGTGCCCGGCAGCGTGCCGAGCCCGGCGGCGATCAGCTCCTGCAGAAAATCGCGCACCGGTATGCCCAGCGTTTGCGCGCCGTGCGCGACTTCCAGCGGCGTGAAGGCGTGCACATGCATCTGCGGTGCGGCGCGCTTCACCGCGCGCACGATCTCCAGATAGGTGTCGCCCGTGTAATCCGGATGAATGCCGCCCTGCATGCAGACTTCGCTGGCGCCGCGCGCCCACGCTTCGCCGACGCGCCGTTCGATTTCCGTGAGCGGCAGATCATAGGGCGTGCCGCGCAGCGCGGCAGCGTGCGTGCCCTTGGAAAACGCACAGAAGGTGCAGCGATAGCTGCAGATATTGGTGTAGTTGATGTTGCGGTTGACGACGTAGCGCACGGTATCACCCACCGTCTGGCGCCGCAGCGTATCGGCTTCGGCGCAGACGAAATGAACTTCGTCGCCACGGCTGGCAAACAGGCGTTCGATCTGCGTTTCGCCGAGTGTCGCGCCATCACGCGCGCGCGCAATGATGTCGCGCAGCGCCGCAGCAATGCCGCCACCGCGCGGCAGCATCGCCGGCATGACGTTCAGTCCCGGCGACCAGGCATCGTCGCGCGCAAACCCCTCTGCATCACTATGGCGAAGCATGTCGGTAGCGATCACCGGCGCATGCCATTGCTGCACGGCGCGGCAGTAGGCGGGGTAACTCGGCAGCCGCGCCTGCAAAATCTTGCCGCGCGCTGCGGTAATCGCGTGCAAGCGCTCAAGCGCCGGCCACGGCGCTTCAGGATTGACGTGGTCCGGCGTCACTGGCGAGATGCCGCCCCAGTCGTTGATGCCGGCGTCGATGAGTTCACCGCAATCGTCACCGCTCAAATTCGGCGGCGCCTGGATGTTCATCTGCGACCCAAGCAGCAGGCGCGCCACGGCAATCGTCCACAGCAATTCTTCGCGCGGTGCATCGGCGGCGTCCGCCATGCGCGTGTCCGGCTTGGCGCGGAAGTTCTGGATGATCACTTCCTGAATATGGCCGTAGCGCGCGTGCAGCTCACGAATGGCGGTCAGCGCCTCGATGCGCTCGCGGCGGGTTTCGCCGATGCCGATCAGGAGACCGGTCGTAAATGGCACTTTTAATTCGCCGGCCAGCCGCAGCGTTTCCAGACGCAGCGCAGGCGCCTTGTCCGGCGAGCCGAAATGCGGGCCACCGCGTTCGCACAAGCGCTCGGCACTACTTTCCAGCATCAAGCCTTGAGACGCGGAAACTTTGCGCAAGCGTGCAATATCGTCGCGCGTCATCACGCCGGGGTTTACATGCGGCAGCAAACCGGTTTCGCAGCGCACCAGTTCGCACATCGCCACCAGATAGTCGATGGTGGTCGCATACCCGAGTGCCGACAGTTCGTCGCGCGCGACCTTGTAGCGCAACTCGGGTTTGTCACCGAGCGTAAACAGCGCTTCATGACAGCCCGCATCGCGGCCGGCACGCGCGATGGCGAGCACTTCATCCGCCGTCAAATAGACGTTGCGCCCGGGTTGCGGCGCCATCGCGAAGGTGCAGTAATGACAAGAGTCGCGGCACAGGCGCGTCAGCGGGATAAAAACTTTGCGCGAATACGAAACGATGCTGCCATGACCGGCGTCGCGCAGCGCCGCGGCCTGCGGCATCAGGGCCACGGCGTCCGCGACCAGCCAGTGCGCAATATCTGCTTCGTTCAATGGGTCACCAAAAAAATCCCCTCTCCCCCTGCAAAGGGGGAGAGCGAGTGCAACGAGCGAGGGGGCAGGGCTAGGGTGAGGGGGTGCGTGTATTCTTGCAACCGATTACCCCTCTCCCCGCTAGCGCGGGGCGAGGGAGTGTTTCTGAAATCGCTGCTATTGTTTGACACCGGTCGCCTTGACCACGTCGGCCCACGTCTTCATGTCCTGCTCGAGCATCTGCTGCATCGCCTCAGGCGAGAGCTTCATCGCCTCGGCGGCGTTCGCCGCGAAGATCTCGCGTGACTTCGGCGCCTCGACGGCCCTGGCGAATTCGGCATTGAGGCGCTCGACAATCGCGCGCGGCGTGTTGGCCGGCGCGAACACCGCGGCGATCACCGCGGCGTCCACGCCTTTGACCGTTTCGCCGAGCGCCGGTATGTCAGGGAAAGCGGCGGCGCGTTTGTCGGCGGTGATGCCGATGGCGACCAGCCGTTTGGAACGCACATATTCGATGGCCGCCGGTATGGTGTTGACGATGAGCGACAGCTCACCGGTCAGCAGCGATATGGTGGACGTTGCGCCGCCCTTGTAATTGACCATTTCGAGATTAATGCCGGCACGCATGCGGAATTTCTCCGCCGCCATGTGCGTGACAGTACCGACACCCGAATTGCCGCAGGTGATGGTGCCCGGACTTCTCTTCGCCAGCGCGATCAGTTCCTTCGTCGATTTCACACCCAGCGACGGATGCGCCACCATGATCAGCGGCGACGACGACACCGGCGCCACGGCAAGAAGATCGCGCTGCGGGTTGTAATTGAGCTTGGAGTAGAGCGACGGGGTGATCGCATGCGTCGACATGTCGGTAAAGAGCAGCGTATAACCATCGGCCGCCGATTTGGCGACGAGCTCGGCGGCAATCGTGGTGCCCGCACCCGGCCGGTTCTCGACGATGACCTGCTGGCCGAGGCTCTTCGTCATTTCTGCCGCCGTCACGCGCGAAAAGGTATCGGTGGCGCCGCCGGTGGCGAAAGCCACGATCAACCGCACCGGTTTCGTCGGATAGGTTTGCGCGCCGACACTGCCGCACATTGTTGCGGCAACGGCTGCGCTGATCACCGCGATCGTCCTTTGCATGCTCGGTCTCCTCCGGTTGCTGCGGATTGATGGGTTTATTTTTTTGCGAAAGCCGGCGCCACGTCGCGCACAAAAGTCTCCATCTGCGCGACCTGATCGGTACCCGCGATGCGTATGCACAAATCGGTGACCCCTGCCGCCTCATACAGCTTCAGCGTCTCAATCACCCTGGCAACCGGCCCCAGACCCATCAGCCCCCGATAATTGACACCGCCGCCGTAATATTCTGTGAGGAATTTCTGCGTATCGGCCTCGGCCTTGGCGACGTCGTTCTCGATGCGCACCGTCGTATACACGCACATCGGAAAATCCGGCAGCGCACGGTTCTGTTTCGCCAGCGCCTCGTTGCATAACTCACGCAGCTTGCGGCAATCGTCGTCGGTCAGATAAGTGGTGATGATGCCGTCGCCGAGCCGCGCGAAGCGGTCGATCTGCGCCGGGATGAATTCGCCGCGGTTGCCGGCGGTCATCAGCACCGGCGGGCCGGCTTCGTTCCACGGCAGCGGGCCGATGGTGTGATCGGTGAGTTTGAAATCGCTGCCCTGATAAGTCACGGGCTCGCCGCTCCACAGCTTGCGCCAGACGATCACATGTTCTTCGAGGTCCTTCACGCGGCGCTTGTGCACGCGGCCGCAGGCTTCCCATTCACGTTCGATCGCCGGCAGCTTCCAGCCGACGCCGAGGCCCAGCACCAAACGGCCTTGAGATATCTGGTCGATGTTGGCGAGTGCGCCGGCGAGCACTGTCGGCTGGCGCAACGCCGGCAACAGAATTGCAGTGCCGAGGCGCGCGCGTTTGGTGATTGCCGCAAGATAAGCCAGCGTCGTCAGCGGTTCGAGCCGCGGCTTGGCGACGATGCTGTCGCCGACCCAGACATCCATGCCGGCGTCGTCGGCCATGCGCGCGATGGTCCAGCACTGTTCGACCGGCGGCCGCCGTGCCGATTGAATCACAACACCCCGGTGGGGCAATAACACGCCTAATTTCATTCAAACCTCTCCTGAGTCCAAGACTGTAGCCCCGGAAGGAGCGCAGCGTATTCCGGGATCGGGATTGTCGCAAACTATCACGCCAAATTTCGCAGCCATCCCGAGCGAACGAGCTCTGCAATGGCGATCGGCTTTGCGGCACAACAGAACCCCGGAATACGCTGCGCTCCTGCCGGGCTACGAAAAAACGCGCGCCCGCCTCCTAAACCACACCATCCGCTTTGAGTTTAGCGATTTCAGCGTCACTCTTCTTCAGCGATTTGCGCAGAATTTCGTCAGTGTGCTGACCCAGCGCGGGCGGCGGTATTTCATGTTTGATCGGCGTGCCGGAAAAACGCATCGGGCTTGCCACCAGCGTCACCTTGCCGGCCACCGCATGCGGCATTTCGATTTTCATGCCGCGCGCAATCACCTGCGGCTCTTCGAACACCTGCTGCAGCGTGTTGATCGGGCCGTTGGCAACACCGGCGTCGTCGAGCAGCTTCACCCACTCTTTGGTGCTGCGTTTGGCGAAGACCGCATTCAACAGATCGGTAATCTCGGCGCGGTTCTGCACGCGCGCGGCATTCGTCGAAAACTTCGGATCCGTCGTGAACTCCATGCAACCGGCGACTTCGCAGAATTTCTTGAACAGGTTGTCGTTGCCGCAGGCGAGAATGATCGCGCCGTCCGCCGTGTTGAACGTCTGGTACGGCACGATGTTCGGATGCGCGTTGCCGATGCGCTCGGGCGACACGCCGGTTGCCAGATAGTTCTGGCCCTGATTGGCCAGGTAAGCCACGGTCGTGTCGAGCAGTGCGACATCGATCCACTGGCCCTTGCCGGTGACGGCGCGATTCGCCAGTGCGGCGCAAATCGCAATCGACGCGTACATGCCGGTGGTCAGATCGATGATCGGCACGCCGCAGCGCTGCGGGCCGCCGCCGGGCACATTGTCGGGTTCGCCGGTGATGCTCATCATGCCGCCCATGCCCTGCGCCATGAAATCGTAACCGGGGCGGTCTTTATAGGGCCCGGTCTGGCCGAAGCCCGTCACCGAACAATAAATGAGGCCCGGATTGATTTTCGCGAGGTCTTCGTAGCCGAGACCGTAACGCGCCAGATCACCGACCTTATAGTTTTCGAGCAGCACATCGCATTGCGCAGCGAGCTCGCGCACCAGTTGCTGGCCCTCGGGTTTGGTGAGATTCACCGTGATCGAACGTTTGCCGCGGTTGGCAGCGCAGAAGTAGGCCGACTCTTTCGTTTCCTTGCCGTTTTGGTCTTTCAGAAACGGCGGCGCGTAGGCACGCGAATCGTCGCCTTTCACCGGACGCTCGACCTTGATCACGTCGGCGCCGAGGTCAGCGAGGTTCTGCGCCGCCCACGGGGCGGCCAGCACGCGCGACATGTCGAGAACTTTGATGTGGGAGAGCGGGCCGGACATATTCTTTCCTTCGTGAAAAATCCAAAACAATTTCGTCGCTCTCGCGAAAGCGGGAGCCCAGTATAGGGGTCACGATTCTTGATGGCGTGAGCTGTGCCCCCATCCTCCCTTCCCCCGCAAGCGGGGGAAGGGGATACCCGCTTTCGCGGGAATGACGCGTCTATTACTAATGGTTGTGCGATATTTTACGGCGCTGCGATGACTAGCGCCGCAGGTCTCACGCCTTACTTTCCCTTGAACGCGGGCTTGGTTTTATTGATGAAAGCATCGTAACCGATGCGATAGTCTTCGGTTTTAAAATAATCGAAGTTGGCGTCGATCTCAGCTGCGGTCAACGGCGCCGCCTGCGGTGTCAGCCGGCGGATGAATTGTTTATGCCAGCGCGCCACCAGCGGTGCGCCATCGGCGATGCGCCGCGCAGTCGCATAGGCTTCGTCAACAACCTTGTCGTCGGCGACCACGCGTGTCAGCAACCCTTTGGCAAACGCTTCGTCGGCGCGCCACATGCGCCCTTCAATCAAAATCTCCGCGGCGACCGCGCGACCGGCTACCGCGATCAATCCCGCCAGTTCGCCATAGGCCAGCGCGAAACCCAAGCGGTTGATCGGCACGCCGAGGCGCGCCGAGGCGCCGGCGATTCTGAGATCGCAACAGCACGCCAGCTCCAGCCCGCCACCGGCGCAAGCCCCTTTGATCAGCGCCACTGTCGGATGCCGGCACTCGCCCACCGCCTTCAATGCGTTGGCGACGGTTTCGAGGTGATAGACCTTGCCCTGCGCGAAATCGTTGCGCACCTCGGCAAACTCGGCGATGTCGGCACCCGCCGCAAACGCATCATCCCCCGCGCCGCGCAGCACGATGCAGCGCAGCGCGTCATCGGCCGACAGTTCGCGCATCACGCGCGCGAGTGTCTGCCACATCGCGACAGTCAGCGCGTTGAGCTTGGCGGGGTTGTTGATGGCGACGGTGGCAATGACGCCGTCGCGGGTGACGTCGATGGAGGACAAGTTCACTTTCTGAAAACGCCTATTTTAGGATTTGCCTGTGCGGGTGACTAGCCAAAAAAACCGCGCAATTCATTCAACACGACCAGCGCCGCCGCCCCCGACCCCACGGCGAGAAACACATTGCCCTTTAGTCCGCGGTAGATGAAGAGGCCGAGCAGACAGGCGAACATGCGATGCCAGAACAGGCTGCCCGCAAGCGGCCCGGTCGGCATGACAATGAGGCGCATGACGAGGCCGGCGATCATGGCGTAGGCGACGCAACTGACCCAGCGGAACAAATCGCTGTCGGGCTCAAGTCGGCCACCGAGCAGCACGCCGAGCCCGCGCCACGCATAGGTGCCGAGCGTGCAGAGAATCATCAACAGCCAGAGATCACTCACGGTGCGCCCCCATCAGTTTGTTGAGGCCGAAGGCCAGCGTGCCGCCGACCACACCGGCAAAAATCACGCTCCACTCGGGTGTGAGCAGATGAAACAGCGGGCCGGCGATGGCGCCGCAGGCGAGTGCGAGTGCGCCCATGCGCTCGCGCACTTCGCCGGCGAGCAGCACGAAAAAATTGATCGGCGTGAGGAAGATCAATCCGAGTTGCACCGCGGGCGGAATCGACGCGGCGGCATAGTAGCCCAGCGCACCGAAGATCGCGCCGACGACGATGCAATTGAGTGAAAAGCCGATGAAATAGCTGATGCGCTCGACGCTCGGCATCTGCTGCAACCGCGGCATGCACACCACCCACGAGGTCATGGCGATGAAGTGGGCGGTGACGTAATAGCGCCAGCGCGGATGCGCGGGGTCGCGCATCAGCGGCATGATGGTGATGCTCATCGGCAGGAAACGCACGTTGGTCAGCATCACCGCCAGCAGCACGGCGACCCACGGCGCGCCGACCATCCACATATCGACCATGACGAGCTGGCCGGGCAGTGCCCAGATGGTGAAGGTCGACACGACGATCGCCCACACCGATACCGCGGTGGCGCTGGCGAAGGCGCCGAGGCCGAGGTAGTTGGCAGCGATGACGGCGATCGGCGCGCCGATCGATTCGCGCGCGCCGCGCCAGAATGCGGTGGATTGGGTGCTCACGCGCTGACCGTCGGCCACAAACACTGCGTCACTCCCGCGAAAGCGGGAGTCCAGAATTGCGGCCCGGGAACAAATCGCTGCTGACTGGATACCCGCTTGCGCGGGTATGACGTTACTAACAGAGGCCGCGCAGTCGGTACGTAGGGGGCGCGTTTCGCACCATCCATCACTGCCTCCGCGTGCGCAGCGCACACCCTACGACTGGATTCCCGCTTTCGCGGGAATGACGGCTCTAGTAGATGCAATGCATTTTCCACAAGCCGCCAAAACCAATTGTTACTGATGCGCGAACAGCTTTTTGCCCGCGACCGGCAGCTTGGCGACGAGGATGTCACCCGACAGCGACTCGGTGATGTAGAGCGTTTTGAGATCCGGGCCGCCGACAGCGATGTTGGCGAGGTGGTGGTGCTTGTGGTCCGGCGAATGGATCAGATGCGTCGGCAGCATATTGCTGTCGAAGCGCCACACACCAACACCCAACTGGCACACCAGCAAACCGTTTTCCGAATCCATCTCGACGCCATCCGGACCGCCGACGCCGCCCGAGAGTTGAATCGCCACGCCGGTTTTCGAAATGTTGCCGTCGGCCATGATCGGCAGGCGCCAGATCTGCTGCGAGCGCGTGACACCGACGTAGCAATGTTTATCCGTGGTCGAGAGCGTGATGCCGTTGGGGCTTGGCACGTTGTCGCAGAGTCGGTCGAGGCGGCCGCTCATCGAGAGGCGGAACACGCGGCCGCTCGGATCGTGAATGCCGGTCTGACCCTGATCGGTGAAATACAGATCGCCATTGGCGGCGAAGTGCAAGTCGTTCAGGCCCTTGAAGCCTTCGCTGAACGCCGTGCGCAATATGGTTTCGATCTTGCCGGTTTTCGGGTCGAGCTGCAGCAAGCCCTCTTTGTAATCGCAAATGAAGATGCGGCCGTCCTTGTGAATCTTCAGGCCGTTAGGCCAGCCGTCGTATTGCGTGACCAGTTCCCATTCTTTTTTCGGCGTGATGCGGAAAATGCGGCCAAACGGAATATCGACAAACCACAGATTGCCCTCGCGGTCGAACGACGGGCCTTCAAGAAAGCATTCGACTTCGGCGCCCTGGCGATTGGGGTCGGACCATGAGGTGCGCTGCTTCTTGCGAAACTTTGCCGGCATCGACATGAACACTTCGGTTTGGATGAGTTCGAGCTTCTGGAACGGGTTGAACATTTTTTATCCTCTGGTTTGCCGCGACCGCGGGCTGCTGGCTGAAATTGTCGAAGGTCAATGGAGCGCCTTCACGCTGATTTTACCGCAGGCGGAAAGTTGACACCGGCCGGCCGCAAGGTTACGGTGTGCGCCCCGAAACCGTCACTGCACGCGCGTGCCGCACCGGCGGCGCCATTGGAGGAAAAACCATGAAGAAAGTTCTGCTGGCCACTCTGTTTGGAATTTTTGGTGCCACGGCCACCGCCGGCGCACAAGACTACCCGTCGCGCGCCATCAACCTGATCGTGCCGAACCCGCCCGGCGGCATGAACCAGATCCATGCGCAGCCGCTCGGCGCCATCATCGAGAAACTCTATAAGCAACCCGCCCCCGTGCTGAACAAGCCGGGCGCGACCGCCGCCGCCGGCACCGGCTTCGTCGCCAATGCGGCACCGGATGGTTACAACGTACTGGTCACCACGCCTAACATTTATCTGGCCGTGGAAAAAGACAAGCTCTTCGGCATTGATTCGCCGTACAAACTCGAACAGCTCGCTCCGATCGCCCTGCTCTCCGCCGATCCGCTGGCGCTGTCGGTGCAGACCGAGAACCCGGTCAAGACCGTGAAGGAACTGGTTGCCGCCGCCAAGGCAAAGAACGGCGAACTGGCGTTTTCGTCCTCGGGCCTCTACAGCATCACGCACATACCAATCCAGATGTTCCTCGACGCCGCGGGCATCAAGATGCGCCATGTGCCGACCACCGGCGGCGGCCCCGCCGTCATCCAGTTGCTCGGCGGACACGTCTACACGACAACGCAGGGCCTGGCTGCGGTCTACCCGCATGTGCACAGCGGCAAGATGAAAGTTCTCGCACTGACGAGCGCGAAACGCTCGGCCCTGCTGGCCGATGCGCCTACCCTGAAGGAATCAGGCTATGACGTCGAAGCTTATCTGTGGGTGGGCCTCTTCACCAATGCAGCGACACCCGAGGCAACGCTGACCAAGCTGCGCGAGGTGGTGCGCAAGTCGGTCGCCGATCCGGCCTTCCATGACGCGATGACCAAAGTGCAGGTAGCGCTCGACTATCGCGACGGCCCGGAATTCAAAAAATTCTTCGACGCCGATTACAAGCGCCTCGGCCCGGTGGTGAAAACGATCGGCCGCGTCGAAGATCCAGCGAAGAAATAATCTGCAATCACGCAATACACGCCCCCTCTCCGCCATTGCGGGCAGGGGACGTTTCAAATTGAACCGACCAACGCACTGTTCCGGGAATCCCACATGACCACCACCGCCCAAACGCCGGCGCGCGCCGCCATCCGCCGCATCGAACCGATCGCCGTCAGCCTGCCGATGACCAAACCGATGAAAATGGCCGGTGTACTGATCAAGGCTGCCGACAACGTGCTGGTGCGCGTCGAGCTCGATGGCGGCCACGTCGGCTGGGGCGAAGCGGCCTCGGCGCATTCGATGACCGGTGAGACCGTCGAGAGCATGATGGCGGCGGTCCGCCACATGGCGCCGGCGCTGCTCGACATGGACGGCGCCGACATCGAAGCGGTGAGCACGCGCATGGACCAGCTCATGTATTACAACCAGTCGGCGAAGTCGGCGGTTGAGATGGCGCTGCACGATGCGCTCGGCAAAGCGCTGGGCAAACCCGTCTATGAACTGCTTGGTGGCAAAAAACGCGGGCGCGTGCCGGTGTTATGGCTGCTTGGCACCGGCAGCATCGACGGTGATATCGCCGAAGCCAAGGCCAAACAGGCTGCGGGCTTCGTCGCCTTCAAGGTCAAGGTCGGCGTCGGCGATCCACTCGACGACGCGCTGCGCACGCGCAAGGTCTGTGAAGCGCTGGGCCGCGGCCTGCTGATTTCGTCGGATGCGAACCAGGGCTACAGCCTGGAACAGGCCCTCGCCTACGTCAAAGCGGTTGACGGTTCGGGTCTCGATTTTTTCGAGCAGCCGATTTCAGGCCATAACATCGACGGTATGGCGACGCTCGCCGCCGCCACCGGCATTCCGATCGGTTTCGACGAAGGCCTGCACGGCATGGAAGATTTGCTGCAGCACCACGAACGCAAAGCCGCGCGCGGCTGCAGCCTGAAAACCATCAAGCTCGGCGGACTCAAAGGTGTGATGCATGCCGCCGAACTCTGCCAGAAGCTCGGCATGCACGTGAATCTCGCCTGCAAGGTCGCAGAATCGGGCATCGCCGCCGCATCGCTGATGCAGCTGGCCGCCGCGGTGCCGGAGGTGGCCTGGGGCGTGAGCATTTCCAACCAGTATCTCGCTGACGATATCGTGCGCGCGACGATCAAGGTCGTCGATGGTCACGCCGAAGTGCCCGTCGGTGTGGGGCTGGGTGTTGAAGTGGACGAAGCGAAGGTGCGCAAGTACACGCGCACTGTTTAACCGCGACTCGTAGGGTGCGCACCGCGCACCCTACGACACTAACGCGCTTCGGTGCTTCTCGCAGGCGGGTCGCCTGCGCCACAACGGCGCGGCTGTGGGGCAGACCCGTAGGGTGGGTTAGGCGCGTAGCGCCGTAACCTACCGTTGGGCGTGTTGATGCACAACACGTTGGGCGCACTGCGCGTCCTACAAACTAACGTGCTTCGGTGCTTCTCGCAGGCGGGGCGTCTGCGCCACAACGGCGCGACTGTGGCGCAGACCCGTAGGGTGGGTTAGGCGCGTAGCGCCGTAACCCACCGTTGGGCGTTTGATGGACGACGCGTTGGGCGCAATGCGCACCCTACAAACTAACGGGCTTCGGTGCTTCTCGCAGGCGGGGCACCTGCGCCACAACGGCGCGGCTGTGGTGCAGACCCGTAGGGTGGGTTAGGCGCGTAGCGCCGTAACCCACCGTTGGGCGTTTGATGGACGACGCGTTGGGCGCACTGCGCACCCTTTAAACTAACGTGCTTCGGTGCTTCTCGCAGGCGGGGCACCTGCGCCCCAACGGCGCGGCTGTGGTGCAGGCGACTCGCCTGCAAGAAGTGTTGGGGTTTGTAGGCGCGCGAGACCGTCAATCAGACGAGGGCGTCCGCCAGCGCTTTGAAATCTTCGACGATCAAATCCGGCTGATACGGCCAGTCGCCGAACGGCCGTTTGCGGCGGTCGATGAAGGCGGTGCGCATGCCTGCCGCCTTGGCGCCGATGCAATCAAAAGCGTGATTGGCGACAAACAAAACTTCTTCCATTTTCACGCCGGCGATTTCTGCGGCCTTCGTATACGTTGCGCGGTGCGGCTTGAAGGCGCCGGCACTTGCCACTGAAATGATGTGATCGAAGTTGATGCCGTGGTGCGCGCGCGCAGCTTCGAGCATGTCGGGGTCGCCGTTCGACAGAATCGCCAGTTTGTAGCGTTTATGCAGCTTTTCCATCGCCGCCGGCACGTCCGGAAACGGTTTCAACTTCTCGATCTGCGCCACCAGCCAGCTCACCTCTTCCTTCGTGTGCGCAATGCCGGCGCGTTCGAGCGTGGTGTCAACCGAGATTTCGCCGATTTTTCGATAGGAAATGTGTTCGCGCTGCAGCAGTGCGTCAATCATCGAGTTTTCGAAATGCGTACGCCGCCACCAGGTGACGAAGGCGTCGGGCCGGCCGCTCCAGCCCTTCTTTTTCAGGAAGAGCGTGGCGACTTCGATCAGGCCGGCCTGCATGTCGACGACCGTGCCGTACTGGTCGAACATGAGCAAGCGCGTGTTTACGCGTAAATCGTCGATTACCGACATGGGTTCTCCTGCTGTGAGTTGAAGGATTGAGGATCCAGGATTGAGCTAACACCAACCGTTTTTCCAGAAGCCGCTGGATCCTGAATCCTGAATCCTCACTAAATCTTGATCTTCGGGTCCAGCCAGTCGCGCAGGCTGTCGCCGAACAGGTTGAAGGCAAACACTGCGAGGCTGATCGCAAGGCCCGGAAAGACGATCATCCACGGCGCCTGCTGGTAGAAGTCCGCGGCTGAGCCTGACAGCATCAAACCCCATGAGGCGGTCGGTTCGGTGACGCCGAGTCCGAGGAAGGACAACGACGCTTCCGACAGGATCGCCTGCGCCACATAGGCGGTCAGCATGATCAGATAGGGCGCGACGACATTGGGCACCATGTGGCGGAAAATAATGCGCGTGTTCGAAAAGCCGGCGGCACGCGCCGCATCGATATAGGGCAGCTCGCGGATTGCCAGCGCCGAGGCGCGCACCACGCGCGACACCCGCGGCACCATCGGAATGCCGATGGCGATGATCAGGTTCACATCGACACCGAGAATAATTTTCTGCCCCAGCATCGCCACCACCACAAGTGCCAGCACGATGATCGGGAACGACAGCAGCACATCCATGATGCCCTGGATCAACAGATCGATCTTGCCGCCGAAGTAGGCCGAAATGACGCCGATAATCGCGCCGAGCGTCGAACCGGCCAGCGAGGCGAGAAAGCCAACCGCCAGCGCAGTGCGCGCGCCATAAATGATGCGCGAGAAAACATCGCGCCCGAAGGAATCGGTGCCCATCCAGTGCTGCCAGGAGGGCGCGGCCAGCATGCCGGCATAATCGACGGTCAGCGGATCGTACGGCGTGACCCAGGGCGCAAATATGGCCGCGAAAGCCATGGCGACGATGAAGAGAAGCCCGGCAGCCCCCAGCGGCTGGTGCAGCATGAACTGCACGGCCGGATGGCGGCGCCGCGGAATCTTGTAGGTAATGGCGCTGGCGATACTCATATCAGCGGTAGCGGATGCGCGGATCGAACACGGCATAGAGCATGTCGATCACGAAATTGACCAGCACGAACACCACGGAAACCAGCAGCACCAGCGCCTGGATCATCGTGTAATCGCCGCGCGATACGGCCATCACGAAGAGCTTGCCGATGCCGTTGAGGTTGAACACCTGCTCGGTCACCACCAGCCCGCCGAACAGAAAGGCAAACTCGATGCCGATCACGGTAATCACCGGCAGCAGCGCGTTGCGCAGGGCGTGGCGCGAAATCACCAGACGCTCGTAAACGCCTTTGGCGCGCGCGGTGCGGATGTAGTCCTCCTGCAGCACTTCGAGAATGCTCGATCGCATCATGCGCGTCGATACCGCCGAATAACGATAACCGACCGCCAGGGCAGGCCAGATCAGCTGCAGCAAATTCGCCTTTGGATCCTGCATGAACGGCGTAAAGGTCAGCGGCGGGATCCACGAGAACATCGTCAACAGGCCGAGGATGATGATCATGCCGAGCCAGAACGACGGCACCGCCAGCCCCGCCACCGAAAAAACGCGGATCACGTGATCAATCCAGGTGTCCTTGTAAATCGCCGATAGCGTGCCGAGCGGCAGCGCCAGCGTGACAGCCAGGATCGTCGCCATCACGGCGACCTGCAACGACAGTTCAAGCCGGATGCCGATTTCGTAGAGTACTGGCTTGCCCGTCCAGATCGAATAACCAAAGTCACCAGTGAGTGCGGCACCGAGCCATTTGAAAAACTGAATATAAATCGGCTGATCGAGACCGAGGCGCGCGCGCTCGGCATCAAGCACATGCTTCGACACGTTGGCGCCGTCCATCATCATCTGCACCGGATCGCCCGGCATCAGACGCAGCATGAAGAAGCACAGCACTGCGACCCCGAGCAGCGTCGGGATCATCAGGAGCATGCGTTGAATGATGTAGCGCAGCATCAGGATCGAGGATTGAGGATTGAGGATTGAGTAGCGGCAAGTGTGAGCGATCGGAATCTGGAATTGAGCACCGATGTTCGCTCAATCCTCGATCCTCGATCCTCAATCCTGTAGTCCAACTCCTCAATCCTGCAGTTAATCCAGCCACACATCCGCGAGGTCCTGCCCGACGTAATGTGACGGTGTGATGTGCCAGCCTTTCAGCTTGCTGTTGGTAATGACGATGCGGTGCCACCAGATGGTCGGGATGGTGTAGTTCTGTTCCAGCGCACGCTTCTCGAATTCGCGCAGCAGACCGATGCGCTTCTTGCGGTCGAGTTCGCCCGACTGCTTGTCATAGAGGTCATCGAGCACACGGTCGGTCTGGCCGGCGTAGTTGATCGCTGATTTGTCGTGCGACAGGTACTTCTGCAATTGCAGATTGGCTTCGTCCATGTAGTCGCAGTTGAAATCGACCGCCGCGTCGAAGGTCGGGCTGTCTTTCTGCTGCGCGGCCAGATAGAGCTTGGTTTCGAGCTGCTCGTGTCTGACGTTGACGCCGATCTGCCGCCACTGGTCGATCAGGAACACACCGACCGGCGTGTACGGCATCGGCACATTACGGTTGGTCAGCGTGAAGGTCAGGTTCGGCTGGCCGGCGTCGGCGAGCAGTTTCTTCGCCTCGGCGCGCGAGGTGCTGATGTCTTTCGAGAAGCCCGGCATTTTCACCAAATCGGCTTCTGACAGCGCCAGATCGTAGCCGGGCCGCAGCAGACCGCCGACGTGGCGCACGAGTGCGATTTTCTGCAGCGCCTGCGCACCGCCCCAGCGGTCGATCGACAGCGACAGCGCTTTGCGCACGCGCTGATCGTCGAAGGGCTTCTTCTTCGTGTTGAAAGTGACGACGAGGCTGCACACCCACGGCGACTCCTGCACCACAGCGCGGTCCCCGAGCGCCTTCACAAGGCGGTCGCGGTCGGCCGGCGAATGACCGCGAAACTCGGCCATGATTTCACCGGCGGCCAGCGCGTTGACCATTGGCGCGCCGGCGACGAACAGCGCGATGTAGCCGTTCAGATGCGGCTTGCCTTTTTCAAAATAGCCGTCAAATTTTTTGCCGGTCCAGTGCGAACCCGCGACGTGCTCGACGAAAGTAAACGGCCCCGTGCCCATGATGTTGCGCTCGGGAAAACGCGGGTCCTGTTTGAGCTTGGCGGCGCTGTAAACGCAATCCCAGGGGCTGGCGAAATTGGCCAGCATCGACGCGTTCGGTTTTTTCAGACGGAACACCACGGTCGACGGATCGGGCGTTTCGATCCCCGAAATATCGGCGTAGCCCTCTTCGCGCAGCGACAGCACGCCGGGCGGCGGTTTGCGAATGCGTTCGTAGGTGGCCTTGATGTCTTCCGAGGAGAACGTCGAACCGTCGTGGAATTTCACACCCTTCCGCAGTTTGAAGGTGTAGGTCAGGCCGTCTTTCGCCACCGTCCACGAATCGGCCAGATCGCCGATGATCTTCGGATAATTCGCGGCGTCGAATTTGAGCAGCGTCGAATAATGCGGCCGTACCGGATGGATGAAGGCGAACGACGATTGCGCGTGGCAATCGTAGTTCGGCGGTTCGGCGCCCACGGCAAATTTCAGCACGCCACCGTCGACCGGCGCCGCTGCGGACCAAGCGCAGATCGACAGCAATGCCAGCAAAAAGCCGGCGAATACGCGCAATGTTTTCATGATGGGATCTCCTCCAGAATATTCGTGGTGTTATATTTTTACGCACGCGGCGTAATGGCCGGGGCGGACTTCGCGCAATTCGGGCACTGCAATTTTGCATTCAGGCCCCGCCAGCGGGCAGCGGGTGTGAAACACGCAACCGCGCGGTGGATTGAGCGGGCTCGGCACCTCGCCGCTGAGCACCTTCGTCACGCGCGCCGCTTCGAGCGCCGGGTCGGGTATCGGCACCGCGTCGAGCAGCGCTTTAGTGTAGGGATGCAGCGGTTCACTGTAAAGCGCGTCACGGTCGGCGATTTCCATCACTTTACCGAGATACATGACGATGATGCGGTCCGAAATATGGCGCACCACCGCGAGGTCGTGCGCGATGAATAAGTATGTAAGGCCAAATTCGCGCTGCAGGTCTTCGAGCAGGTTGATGATCTGCGCCTGGATCGAGACGTCGAGTGCCGACACCGGCTCGTCGCAGATGATCACCGATGGCTGCATGGCCAGCGCGCGCGCGATGCCAACCCGTTGCCGCTGGCCGCCCGACAGCTCATGCGGATAACGCTCGGCCATGTAATCGAAAAGGCCGACCTGGGTGAGCAGTGCGCGCACCTTGCGGTCAGCCGCCTTGCGGTTTGGCTGCAATTTGTAGACGAGCATCGGCTCGGCGATGATCTGGCCGATGGTCATGCGCGGATTCAGCGAGCTGTACGGATCCTGAAAAATCACCTGCACCTGGCGGCGATAACGCTTGAGCTGGTCGCCGCTGGCGCGCGTGACGTTGGCGCCGTCGAAAATGATTTCGCCCGAGGTCGGATTTTCCAGGCGCAACAAGGTGCGGCCGACCGTCGTTTTGCCGCAGCCCGACTCACCGACGAGCCCGACGGTTTCGCCGCGGCGGATGTTGAATGAGAGTCCGTCAACAGCGCGCACTTCAACATGCGTGGACTTCAGCAGCTTCATGCCGGCGGCCACTTCAAAGTACGTACGCAGATCGTGCACTCTGAGCAAGGGCTCGCCAGCGGCCAGAATTTTCGGCTCCGGCGGCTGCGGGTTTGCACTTTGCAAACCGAGTCCGGCCGGCCCGACCTTGGCCATCTGCACGCTGCGCACGCAGGCCGACCAGTGTTGCGGCGTGACTTCGACCAGCGGCGGCGCGGCGACGACGCAAGCATCGATACGCGCCGGGCAACGCGCCGCAAAGCGGCAGCCCTCGGGTGCGTCGAGCAGGCTCGGCGGCATGCCGTCGATAGTTTCCAGGCGTTTGCCGCGCGGCTGGTCGAGCCGCGGCACCGAGCGCAAGAGGCCCGCGGTATATGGATGCAGCGGTTTCTCGAATATGCCCTCGGCCGTGCCCTGCTCGGCCAGGCGCGCCGAATACATGACGTTGACGCGGTCGGCGTAACGCGCCACCACGCCGAGGTTATGCGTGATGATGACCAGCGCAATGCCGAGTTTGCGCGAGAGGTCTTTCATCAGCTGCAGAATCTGCGCCTGGATGGTGACGTCGAGCGCGGTGGTCGGCTCGTCGGCGATCAGCAGTTTCGGATCGCAGGCGAGGCCAATGGCGATCATCGCGCGCTGGCGCATGCCACCCGAGAATTGATGCGGATACTGGTCGAGGCGGCGCTCCGGGTCGGGAATGCCGACCAGTTGCAGCAGTTCGAGCGCGCGTGCGCGTGCCGCCGTTTTGCTCATGGCCAGATGAATGATCATTGGCTCCATGATCTGGAAGCCGACCGTCAACACCGGATTGAGCGAAGTCATCGGCTCTTGAAAAATCATCGCGATGTCGCGGCCGCGGATGGTGCGCATCTCGTCGGCCGACAGCTTCAACAAATCACGGCCCTGGAACAGGATGCGGCCGCCGACGATGCGGCCGGCCGGTTTCGCCAGTAGTTGCATGATGGCGAGCGAGGACACCGATTTGCCGCAACCCGATTCACCAACCAGCGCCACCACTTCACCGGCGCGCACCTGATAGGAAATGCCCTCGACCGCGCGCACCACGCCGCGTGAGGTGACGAAATGGACGTGCAGGTCCTCGACTTCGAGCAGCCAACCGGCTGCCGATGCGGACTGCACAGTGCCGGCTCCCCCGGCGGTTTGCAACACTGCGCTCATGGGCGCGGCTTTCGAATTAGAGTCTGCGCAGACTATTGACTGCCTGCGCGACTGTCAAGCGCCGGGGTCAGGCCGCCGTATTGAGCGCAGCTTCGAGCACGCGCGCAACATGCACGGCCTCGCGCTGCGCGCCGTCGTGGATCTGGTGACGGCAGCTGGTGCCGTCGGCGACGATCAACGTGTCAGCATCCGCCTTGCGCACCGCCGGCAGCAGGCTCGCCTCGGCCATTTTCATCGAGACGGCGTAATGCGCCGCTTCGTAACCAAAGGCGCCGGCCATACCGCAGCAGCTGGAGGTGACGACTTCGACCGCCAGCTCCGGCACCAGCTGCAAGGCCTTTTGCACCGCCGGCATCGCATCAAAGGCTTTCTGATGGCAGTGTCCATGCAGCAGCGCTTTTTTCTGCGGCAATGCTTTCAGTTTCAGTTTGAGGCGGCCGGCGTCTGCTTCGCGCGCGATGAATTCCTCAAACAGCAGGGCCTGCTTCGACAATGCATCGGCGTCGGCGCCCGGCAGCATCGACAAAAACTCATCGCGCAGACTGAACAGGCAGGACGGCTCGAGGCCGATGATGGGCACGCCGCGTTCGACAAACGGTTTGAGCGCATTGATCATGCGTCGGGCTTCGGCACGGGCTTCATCGACCAAACCGGCAGACAGAAAAGTACGCCCGCAACACAGCGGCCGCGCATCGTCGGCGGCGCGCGGCAAATGCACAAGGTAACCGGCAGCACGTAACACGGCCAGGGCGGCACGCGCGTTGTCCGATTCGAAATAATTGTTGAAGGTATCGACTAGTAGCACGACTTCGCCATTGATGGTGCCGCCGCCCTGCGTGCCCGCGGTACGCGCAAAAAAAGTGTCGCCGGTCCATTGCGGCAGCGAGCGCCGCGCCGACAGTCCCAGCCATTTTTCCGACAGCCACGCAAGTCCTGGCACCGCATCGCGCAGATTCATCAGCCCGGCAAACCGCGACGCCCACGGCGCGTAACGCGGCAAGTAGGCGATCAAGCGCGCGCGCAGTGACAGCGGATGGCTTTGCAGGTACTGATGCAAGACCTCGATTTTCATCTTCGCCATGTCGACGCCGGTCGGGCATTCGCGCTTGCAGCCTTTGCACGACACGCAGAGATCGAGCGCCGCGCGCACGTCCTCCGAGGCAAGGCCTTGCGTGCCGAGCTGTCCGGACAACGCAAGCCTTAAGGTATTGGCGCGGCCGCGCGTCAGATGCTGTTCTTCGCCGGTGGCGCGAAACGACGGGCACATGGTGCCGGCGTCGAACTTGCGGCAATGACCGTTGTTGTTGCACATCTCGACCGACTTGGCGAAGCCCTGCCCTTGGGGTGCCAAGGCGCCCTCGCCGGATTGTTTGCCGTCGCCTTCGTGTTCCGACCAGTCCAGCGCAGCGGCCAGTTTCGGCGTCGCATACCCCGGCGCATAGCGGAACAGCGTGCGCTCGTCCATTTTCGACGGCCGCACGATCTTGCCCGGATTCATCAGGCCGGCTGGATCGAACAGGTCCTTGATTTCGCCGAAAGCGCGCGTGATGCGCGGGCCGAACATCGGCGCTATCCACTCCGAACGCACGAGGCCGTCGCCGTGCTCGCCCGAGTACGCGCCCTTGTATTCGCGCACCATCGCGGCGGCCTCTTCGGCAATCGCGCGCATCTTGCGCGCGCCGTCTTCGCGCATATTCAATATGGGGCGCACGTGCAGAGTCCCGACCGAGGCATGTGCGTACCAGGTGCCGCGCGTGCCGTGCTTTTCGAACACGCGCGTCAGGCGGTCGGTGTATTCGGCCAGATGTTCGAGCGGCACCGCGCAATCTTCAATGAAAGAAACCGGTTTGCCGTCGCCCTTCATCGACATCATGATGTTAAGACCCGCTTTGCGCACTTCCCAGAAGTCACGCTGCAGAACGGGGTCGGTGATTTCGACCACGCTGTCGGGCAGGCCGAGTTCGCCCATCAACTCGACGAGCTGTTTGAGTTTGGCAATCTGCACAGCCTTGTCTTCGCCGGCGAATTCGACCAGCAGGATCGCATCGGGGTCGCCTTTGACGCAGCGATCGACAATCGGCCGGAAGGCCGGATTGTCGCGCGCGAGACCAATCATGGTGCGATCCACCAGTTCGACTGCCGTCGGGTCAAGCTTGACGATGTGCTGCGGCACCTCCATCGAACGGTAGAAGGTCGGGAAGTGGCAGATGCCCAGCGTCTTGTGCGCCGGCAGCGGCGACAGATTCAGATGGATGCGTTTCGAATACGCCAGTGTGCCTTCGGAGCCGACCAGCAGATGCGACATGTTGAACGCCGTGGCGGCAACCGAATCGAGGTTGTAGCCCCCGACGCGGCGCAGCACCTTGGGATACCGCGCCTCGATTTCAGCGGCTTCGCGCGCGGCGATGGCGCGCAGCTTCTGCACCAGTTCGCGATAACCGGCGGGCGCGTCGAGGGTGGACAGATCGGCCGGCGTAGCACCGAAAGTGTATTCGGCGCCGTCGGCCATCACGGCGTCAATCGCACGCACGTTGTGCACCATGTTGCCGTAACGGATCGAGCGCGAACCGCAGCTGTTATTGCCCGCCATGCCGCCGAGGGTGGCCTGCGCGCTGGTCGAGACGTCGACCGGGTACCACAGACCATGCGGCTTCAGCCAGGCATTCAACTGGTCGAGCACGACGCCGGGCTGCACGCACACCGTGCGGTCGTCTTTGTCGAACCACAGGATGTTGTTGAGGTACTTGCTGTTGTCGATGATCAGCGCAGCGCCGACCGTTTGTCCACACTGCGAGGTGCCGCCGCCGCGCGGCAGCACCGGCACGCCTTCATCCAGCGCAATCTGCATGGCGATCTGCGCATCGCGTTCGCTTTTCGGCACGACCACACCGACCGGCTCGATCTGGTAAATCGACGCGTCGGTCGAATAGCGCCCGCGCGAGGCGGCGTCGAACAACACTTCGCATTCGGTTTCGCGCTTGAGGCGTGCCGCCAGCCGGCTGTCGCCGGTGCGCGGATGAAAAGTCAGAGGCGCGCTGATCGCCATCGAAAACCTTTGTTGAATGATTATGTTGCGGCTACGCCGCAGCAAAACAGCCGCAATTATTCGCGGGTTGACGCCCCTGTGCAACTTAACTATTCTGCCTCACTCTTTTATCCCCCCACGACGAGGTCACCATGGCCGGCATCAGCGGACGCCATTTCCTGCAAATCCCCGGCCCGACCAATGTGCCCGATCGCATATTGCGCGCGATCGACAACGCCACCATCGATCACCGCGGCCCCGAATTTCAGAAGTTGGGGCAGGACGTGCTGGCGGGCATGAAACACATCTTCCAGACAAAATCACCGGTGATCATTTTCCCGGCCTCGGGCACCGGCGCATGGGAAGCCGCGCTCGTCAACACGCTGTCGGCAGGCGACCGTGTGCTGATGTGCGAAACCGGCCAGTTCGCCACGCTATGGCAGAACATGGCGAAGAAACTCGGCCTCGCGCCGGAATTCATCCCCGGCGACTGGCGTCACGGCGTCGATGCGGCTGCAGTCGAAGCGAAACTGAAGGAAGACAAGAGCCACGCCATCAAAGCCGTCTGCGTGGTGCACAACGAAACCTCGACCGGCGTGACTTCCCGCATTGGCGAAGTGCGCAAAGCAATCGACCGCGCCCAACATCCGGCGCTGCTGCTGGTCGACACGATTTCATCGCTCGGCTCGATCGACTACCGTCACGACGAATGGGGTGTCGACGTCACCGTCGCCGGTTCGCAAAAAGGCCTGATGCTGCCGCCGGGGCTGTCGTTCAACGCGGTCAGCGACAAGGCGCTGGCCGCCGGCAAAACATCGAAGCTGCCGAAATCGTACTGGAGCTGGGAAGACATGCTCGGCCCCAATAAAAACGGCTTCTTTCCTTACACGCCGTCGACCAACCTGCTCTACGGCCTGCGCGAAGCGCTCGCCATGCTGCAGGAGGAAGGTCTCGCCAATGTGTTCGCGCGCCATGACCGCCATGCCAAAGCAACGCGTCGCGCGGTACGCGCCTGGGGCCTCGAAATTCTGTGCCTTGAATCGCTCGAATATTCGAGCGCGCTGACCGCAGTGCTGATGCCGTCGGGCCACGACGAGGCGGCCTTCCGCAAGGTGGTGCTCGATCAATTCAACATGTCGCTTGGCAGCGGGCTGGGCAAAATCGCCGGCAAGGTGTTCCGTATCGGTCACCTCGGCGACTTCAACGATCTGACGCTGATGGGCACGCTTGCCGGCGTCGAGATGGGACTGGAACTCGCCGGCGTGCCGCATAAAAAAGGCGGCGTCGCCGCAGCCATGGATACTCTGACGGCCAGCGCCGCGGGTGCCGCACAAACCGCCGCGCCGAAACGCAACGCCGCCTGATCCCAACCGGCCGCCGTCGTGATCCGGCCCCTGCAAATTTCGCTGATGTGTGCGGCAGTCGCGGGCAGTCTGCTCGCGGTTCAGGCCATTGCACAAAACTATCCGGCCAAACCAATCCGCTTTGTGGTGCCCTTCGCGCCCGGCGGCGGCACCGACATCATCGGCCGCATCGTCGCGCAGCAGCTGAACGAAGAACTGCGCCAGCCGGTTGTTGTTGATAACCGCGCCGGTGCCGGCAGCGCGCTCGGCGCCGAGATCGTCACCAAAGCACCCGCCGACGGTTACACGCTGCTGTTCGGCAACATCAGCCTGGCTTTCAATCAGGCGCTCTATGCCTCGCTGCCGTACGACGCGGTGCGCGACTTTTCGCCGGTGACGCTGACCTCGGTGCAACCCAATATCGTCGTGATCTATCCGGGACTGCCGGCGCAGACCATAGCCGAATTCGCCGCGCTGGCGCGCGCCAAACCGGGCCAATTGACCTACGGCTCGGCCGGTATCGGCTCGGGCACCCATCTGTCGGCCGAATTGCTGGCGCAATCGCTGAAGATCTCGCTGCTGCACGTGCCCTATCGCGGCACCGGCCCCGCGCTCACCGACACCATCGGCGGACAGGTGCAGATGATGGTGTCGACCATCGCGCCGGCACTGCCGCTGGTGAAAAGCGGCCGCCTGCGCGCCCTCGGCGTCACCAGCGCCAAACGCTCCGCAGCAACGCCCGACATTCCGACGCTGATGGAAGCCGGTGTCGCCGGTTACGATTACAGCACCTGGTACGGCATACTGGCGCCGGCGCAAACGCCGCGTGCGATCATCGAACTGCTCCATCGTAAAACACTGGCGGGGCTGGCGCGCGAGGATGCGAAACGCAAACTCGAAGCTCAGGGCGTCGATACCATCACCAATACACCGGCCGAATTTCATGCCTATCTCAAAGCGGAAACGCGCAAATGGATTGACGTCGTGCGCACCGCCGGAATTCCCCAACAATAAGATCCGCACCGTTTGTCATTTTTCATGAGGCCCTAAATGCGCACCCGCTTTCTGACCGCCATTGCAATTGCCGCCTGCGCCACTCTGCCCGCTTTCGCGCAAAGCTATCCCTCGAAACCGGTCCGGCTGCTGGTCGGCTTCGCGCCCGGTGGCGGCACCGACATCGTGGCGCGCGTGCTAGCGCAAAAACTGTCGGAATGGTGGGGCCAGCAGGTGGTGGTGGAAAATCGCGCCGGCGCCACCGGCACCATCGCCGCCGATCTGGTGGCGAAAGCGCCGGCCGACGGCTACATGCTGCTGATGGGCCACGTCAATTCGAACGCCATCGCGCCGACGTTGTTCAAAAAGCTGCCCTATGACGCCGTCAAGGATTTCGCCTCGGTCACCTATGTCGGTTACGTGCCCAACGTGCTGACCGTGCATCCGTCGCTGCCGACGAAAAATGTGAAGGAACTCGTGGCGCTGGCGAAATCGCGCGCGGGCGAACTGACCTGCGCCTCGTCGGGCACCGGCAGCACCCAGCATCTGGCACTCGAAATGTTCATGACGCTGACCGGCACAAAAATCATCCATGTGCCCTACAAAGGCAGCGGCCAGGCCATCGTTGATCTGCTGGCCGGACAGGTGCAGATGAATTTCGACACGATGCCGCCGGTGCTCGATCACGTCCGCGCCAAACGCCTGCGCGCGCTGGCGGTCACCACGCCGAAACGCGCCGGACAATTGCCGGATGTGCCGACCCTCGCTGAAACCGGACTCAAGGGCTTCGAGATGACCAACTGGTACGGCGTCGTCGCCCCGGGCGCGACGCCGCGCGACATCGTCAACAAGATCAACGCCGATCTCAACAAGGCGCTGGCCGACCCGGGCGTCCGCAGGCGGCTGGAGGAAGTCGGCACGGAGATCGGCGGCGGCACGCCGGAATCGTTCGACGCGTTCATCAAAACTGAAATCATCAAATACACAAAGCTGGTCAAAGCCGCAAACGTGCAGCTCGACTGAGCATCGCCATGGCCTCCGGGATCATCGTCGAACGCCACGGCGGAATTGCCACCGTTGCGCTCTCCAATCCAGGCAAACTCAACGCCCTAGACCGCGCGATGTGGAGCGGTCTCGCCACCGCCATGCAGCAACTGTCGGCCGACGACACGCTGCGCTGCGTGGTATTGCGCGGCGCCGGTGACGAAGCCTTTGCCGCGGGTGCCGACATCGCCGAATTCGCCACTGAGCGCGCCGACGCCGCGCAGGCGGCGAAATACGGCGCGCTGATCCACGAAGCCATGCAAGCGGTGGCGCGCTGCCGCCATCCGGTGATCGCCCTGATCAAGGGCGCCTGCGTCGGCGGCGGCCTCGAAATTGCGGCGATGTGCGATTTGCGCATCTGTGGCGAATCGAGCCGCTTCGGCGTGCCGATCAAGAACCTCGGTCTGACCATGGGCTACGGCGAATTGCAGGGCGTGCTCGCCGTCGCCGGTCGCGCGGTAGTACTGGAAATTCTGCTCGAAGGCCGTGTCTTCGGCGCACAGGAAGCGCTGACGAAACGGCTGGTCAACCGTGTGGTCGCCGATGCCGAAGTCGCAGGCGAAGCCTATGCGATGGCGGCGCGCATCGCGGCAGGCGCACCGCTGGTGGCGCGCTGGCACAAGCAATATATCGAACGCTTGAATCCGATGCCGCAGGTGTCGGCCGCAGAATGGAACGAAGGTTTCGCCTGTTTCGACACCGCCGATTACAAGACCGGCGTGGCGGCCTTCCTCGCCAAAATCAAACCGCCGTTCGAAGGACGCTGAATGCGGGCACCGGCTTATTTCCTTCGCACGCTCGTTGCACTTTGCGCGCTGTGGTCCTGCGTGGCAACGGCCGCGCCGGATTACGCGCGCGAAAAACGCTGGGCCGATGAAATCACACCGACGCTGGTGGTCGGCGATGCGGTTTACCTTGCCCAGCCGTCGGGTCACAAATTTCTCGGCTTGTATACGGAGGCCAAAAAAGCGCGCGCCGCGGTCATCGTGGTACACGGCCTCGGCATCCATCCGGACTGGGCACTGATCGGCACGCTGCGCAGCGAACTGCCCGACCACGGCTATACAACACTATCCATCCAGATGCCGGTGCTCGCCGCCGATGCCAAGGGCGAAGATTACCCCGCACTGTTCGGCGATGCGGCGGAGCGGCTGGCGGCCGCGGTGGCCTGGCTCAAGACCAAGGGCTACACGAAGATCGCGCTGGCCTCGCATAGCATGGGGGCACGCATGAGCAACCATTTTCTCGCCGCTAATCCGGCCAGCGGCATCGCGGCGTGGATCGCCGTCGGCATCAGCAGCGGCGAATTCGCCGACGCCGGCACATTTCGCTTCCCGGTTCTCGACATCTACGGCGAACGCGATTTCCCGCAGGTGCTGCAGAAAGCCGATGCGCGCGCGGCGGTGCTTGCAAAAAACAAAGGCTCGGCGCAAATTGAGGTCCAAGGGGCCGACCACTATTTCGGCGGACGCGAAACCGAACTGGCGACGCGCGTGCGCCAGTTTCTCGACCAGAAATTCAAATGAGTTTTCGATTGCAGGGGCGCCGTACCGGCGTTTGCTTTAGTAAAGTACCGACAGGTTCCGGGTAACTTCACCAGCCGATGAATCCCTCCCTCAAACTGGCCATCGCGATTGCGTGCACCGCACTGGTCATAGCGGGCAGCACGCCTGCCATTCTGCTGGTGGTGTGGGCCGGCCTTGAACACGCGCAGCGCGACGCGTTTGCCGCGGCGCTGCTTGCGCGCATCGATCTTGCGGTAATTGCCGGCGCCTTGATTGTTGCGTTGGCGGGCATAGGCGTCGCCGGACTTTTCCGGTTCTATATCATGGCGCCGCGCCGGCTTGCCGAGGAAACCCGCCTGATCACGCTGGCAAACCCTACCCACCGGCTGCGTGTCGAGGGCGGCAGCGAACTGGCCCTGCTCGCCGCCGAAATCAACGCGCTGGCCGACCGCTTGGGCGAACTCTCGCGCGGCGTCGAAGAACGTGTCGCAGCGGCGCGCGCCGACCTCGAGCAGGAAAAAAACCGTCTCGCCGCGCTGATGGAAGAACTGGCGCAAGGCGTCCTCGTCTGCAATATCGAGGGCCGCATCCTGCTGCATAACCGGCGCGCGCGCACGCTGCTGGCGCCACCGGATTCGGCGCCTGGCGCCGGCGTCGGCCTCGGCCGTTCGCTGTTCGGCCTGGTCGACCGCAATTTGATCGTGCTCGCACTTGAACAGGTCGCAGGCCGCCTCGAGCGCGGCGAAACAAACCCGGTCGCCGGCTTCACCACCACGCTCGGCGGTGCCAGCCCCGTGCGGGTGCTGCTGGCGCCGGTGGCCGCCGCGCCCGTTGGTGCGGCCGATGCCCGCAACGACACCGCGGTGGCTGGCAACGCGCGCATATCCGGATACGTGCTGACGTTTGAACACCCGCAGGACCGCGACGACGCCGGTGCGCCCGCCAGCCAGATCGACGGCACGACCGCCGAATCCGCGGCCGTGCGCGCACGGCCGGTGCTGGCGGTGATGGCGTCGCCAAGCCGCCCGGCGTTTTACGATTTTGACCTGTTCGGCCAGACCCGAAGCAGCACCGAACTCGACGATTGCCTGCTGCGTGAATTGATCTATACGGTGTTCGACACCGAGACGACCGGCCTCAATCCCACCGACGGGGACGAAATCATTTCAATCGGCGCCATCCGCATCGTCAACGGCAAATTGCTGCATGGAGAAATTTTCGACCAGCTGATCGACCCCAAACGTTCGCTGCCGCCGGCGTCGGTGCGCATCCACGGCATCGAGCCGGCGATGCTGGCGGGCCAGCCCGCCATCGCAACCGTGTTGCCGCGGTTCAGCAGTTTTTGCAGCGAGACGGTGCTGGTCGCGCACAACGCGGCATTCGACATGCGCTTCCTCCAGCTCAAGGAGGCCGCCACCGGCATACGATTCAATCATCCCGTGCTCGACACCCTGATGCTGTCGGCGGTGGTGCACCCGCATCAGGACAATCACAACATCGAAGCGATCGCGGCCCGTCTCGGCGTCAACGTGGTCGGCCGCCACACTGCGCTCGGCGACGCCATCGTCACCGGTGAGATTTTCCTCAAGCTGCTGCCGCTGCTTGCCGCCGCCGGCATCACCACCCTGCGTCAGGCGCGCGCGGCCGCGCAGCGCACCGCCTATGCGAAAGTACAGTACTAGTCCTTGCCGATGAACCAGACCGAAATCGATCCGCTGCAACAACACTCGATGGCAAGCCCGCTGTCGGCGATCGTAGCGCGCGCGCCGGTGAGCTGCCTGCCGGACGCGTCGTTGCGCTCGGCGCTGACCACCATGACGGAAATGAAAATTGGCTCAATGATCGTCGCCGGTACGGACGGCCGGCCGCTCGGTATCTTTACGCTGCGCGACGTGCTGGTGCGGGTGGCGCTGCCCGCGCGCAACCTCGACGAACCGGTGTCGGCGGTGATGAGCGACGGCGTGTTCACGCTGCCGCCTCAGACGTCTGCCTACGAGGCCGCGCTGGCAATGGTCACGCGCAGCATCCGCCACGTCGTGGTGGTCGATCAGGGCAAACTGGTCGGCCTGGTGTCGGAAAAAGACCTGTTCAACCTGCAGCGGCTATCGCTGCATCAACTGCCGCACGCACTGCGCCACGCCGAATCACTGGCGACGCTGGAACTGCTGAGCGCCGACATCCGGCGGCTTGCCCACAACATGCTCGAGCGCGGCGTCGCCGCCGAGCAGCTTACCTACCTGATCGCGACGCTCAATGACCTGCTGACAATCCGCGTGATCGAGCTCGAGTTGCACGCCTCCGGACTTGCCGGCGTGCGGCTGTGCTGGCTCGCACTCGGCAGCGAGGGGCGTTTCGAGCAGACCCTCGTCACCGATCAGGACAACGGCATCGTGTTCACCGCCGATGGCAACGCAGAGGCGGTACGCGCGCGCTTGCTGCCGTTCGCGCAACGCGTCAACGAAACGCTGGCGCGCTGCGGATTCCCGCTGTGCAAGGGCGGCGTGATGGCAGGCAATCCGCAGTGGTGCCTGAGCGTCGACGAGTGGCGCCACCGCTTCGACCTCTGGATCGACAGCGGCAATCCCGAGGCGTTGCTGCACTCGACTATTTTTTTCGACTTCCGCGGACTGCATGGCGACACCGAACTCGCCGACGAACTGCGCGGCTGGCTGCTCGGACGCACCGCCGCCAACGCACGCTTCCTGCACCAGCTGGCAGCCAACGCACTGCGCAACCAGGCGCCGCTCGGCTGGCTGCACGACTTCGTCACCGCCAGCGACGCCAAACACCGCGACACGCTCGATCTCAAGATGAGCGGCGCCACGCTGTTCGCCGATGCAGCGCGCATTTACAGCCTCGCTCATGGCATCGCCCGCACCAATACCGCGGCGCGCCTGAACGAATTCGGCGCGCGTCAGGGTTTGGCGGCACGCGAAGTCAAGGCGTGGACCGATGCGTTCGATTTCATCCAGATGCTGCGCATGCGCCATCAGCACCTGCAGAATGTGCAGGGCATGGCGATGGACAATCGCGTCAACCCCGCGGACCTCAATGCACTCGAGCGGCGCATTCTCAAGGAGGCGCTGCGCCAGGCGCGCGAGCTGCAACGGAGAATGGCTCTCGATTACGGCCTCTAGGCAGGCCCTGGAATTACTGCAATGCACCAATTCCATTAAACTTTTCTGCCACCCAACAGAGAGCGCGCGGCGAGAGATATTTCACATATGTGAGATATTCCACATATAATGGTTGTGCTCAAAAAATAATCAGAACGTCATAGAGTTCTGCGACATCGGGAAGTTCGATTCAACCTCAAGGAGGGGCGTATGGAGTTAACCGCAAAACACCACGAGTATTGGCACAAGAATCTGATTGTCACTGCCATCCTGCTGTTCATCTGGTTTCTGGTCACCTTTGTCGAAGGCTGGTTCGCGCGCGAGTTAAATACGATTTCCATACTCGGCTTCCCGCTCGGCTTTTACATGTCCGCACAGGGTTCTCTGATCGTGTATGTCGCGTTGATCTGGTATTACCAGCATTTCATGAACAAACTCGATATTGAATACGGCGTGGAAGAAGGAGAAGACGAATGAGCGAATCCGTGATGGGGCATAAGGCATTCAAAGCCCAACTGCAGAAATACTACACGTGGTATACCGGCGGCTTCCTCGCCTTCCTGTTCACGCTCGCAGTCGCCGAGCAGATGGGATTGTCGAAGCAGTGGATCGGTTACTGGTTCCTGTTCGCGACGATCGGCCTCTATGCCGGCATCGGCATCATGAGCCGCACCGTCGATCCTGCCGAATATTATGTGGCGGGGCGACGCGTGCCGGCATTCTTCAACGGCATGGCGACGGGTGCGGACTGGATGAGCGCGGCATCGTTCATCGGCATGGCCGGCACGCTGTATCTGTCCGGTTTCGACGGGCTGGCGTTCGTTATGGGCTGGACCGGCGGCTACTGCCTGGTTGCGTTTCTGCTCGCGCCGTACCTGCGCAAGTTCGGCCAGTTTACGATCCCCGATTTTCTCGGCGAACGTTACGGCGGCAACATCGTGCGCAGCATCGGCATATTCGCTGCGATCCTGTGCTCGTTTACCTACGTGGTGGCGCAGATTTACGGCGTCGGCCTGATCACCAGCCGCTTCACCGGGCTCGAGTTCGGCGTCGGCGTGTTCGTCGGTCTCGGCGGCATCCTGGTGTGCTCATTCCTCGGCGGCATGCGTGCGGTGACCTGGACTCAGGTCGCGCAGTACGTCATTCTGATCATCGCCTACCTGACGCCGGTGGTGTGGCTGTCGTACAAATACACCGGCAACCCGATACCGCAAATCGCCTACGGCCAGGTACTGCAAAAAGTAACCGAGCGCGAGAAGATCCTCACCAACGATCCGAAAGAGATCGAAGTGCGCGGCATCTTCAAGGCACGCGCCGACGCCGCCACCGAAAACCTCAAGGACCCGGCGGCGGCTTATGCCAAAGGTAAGGGTGCGCTGGAACAGGACGTCGCCAAGCTGAAAACGGCCAACGCGCCGGCGGACCAGCTGGCTACGGCCGAAAAAGCGCTCGCTGCATACCCGAAGGACGAAGCGGCGGCCAAGGCGCAGTGGGGCAAGGACAAGGGGCTGGCCGCACGCGCGGCACCACCCAAACCGCATGCGACACCGTTCCCGGGCAAGGATGAGGCCGCGCAGGATATCGCCCGGCGTAATTTCCTTGGCATCGTGTTCTGCATGATGATCGGCACCGCGGCGCTACCGCACATCCTGATGCGCTACTACACCACGCCCAGCGTGCGACAGGCGCGCCAGTCGGTGTTCTGGTCGTTGTTCTTCATCTTCCTGCTCTACTTCACGGCACCGGCGCTGGCCGTGCTGGCGAAATACGACGTCTACCATTTCCTGGTCGGCAGTACGTTCGCCGATCTGCCGGCATGGGCGGCGAACTGGTCGAAGGTCGATCCAACACTGCTATCGATCACCGACGTCAACAAGGACGGCATCGTGCAGCTCGCCGAAATCCTGCTTGGCACCGATGTCATCGTGCTGGCAACGCCGGAAATCGCCGGCCTGCCCTACGTGGTGTCAGGGCTGGTGGCGGCCGGCGGTCTGGCGGCGGCACTGTCAACCGCAGACGGCCTGCTGCTGACCATCGCCAACGCGCTGTCGCACGACCTCTACTACAAGATGATCGACCCGACTGCGACGACAACACGCCGTGTCTCGGTGTCGAAAGCCCTGTTGGTGGTAGTGGCGCTGGCCGCGGCCTACGTCACTTCGCTCAAACCAGGCGACATTCTGTTCCTGGTCGGCGCGGCGTTCTCGCTGGCGGCTTCGGCGTTCTTCCCGGCGCTGGTACTGGGTGTGTTCTGGCGGCGCGCCAATAAATGGGGGGCCATTATCGGCATGCTCACCGGACTCGGCGTTTGCATGTATTACATGGTAATCACCTACCCGTTCTTCGGCGGCGTGGCGGCGAATCAGTGGTTCAGCTTGAACCCGATCTCGGCTGGCGTCTTCGGCGTGCCGATCGGCATCATCACCATCATTGTGGTGAGCCTGCTGACACCCGAGCCGTCGAAAAAGGTGCAGGAACTCGTCGACCACGTGCGCTTCCCGCACTTGCGCGGCGACATCAATACGCAGGCAGCCTGAGTCCAGGCTTCATCCGTTGCAGGAACAAGGCCCGCTCTGGCGGGCTTTGTTTTTTTTGGGAGCACACCACTTTGCTCGGATCCACCGGCATGAAACTTAACCCTTGGTGGCTTTACCACCGTGCGCGCCTGTTTGCCCTGTTCAAACGCAACGAACAGGCCGCAAGCGATCTGCGCGAAGTGTTGCGCTTGGATCCCTCCAGCGTGCGCGCCGCCAGCCTGCTGGGATTTGTCTACGCGACACTCGGCCGCCGCGAACTCGCCGTCGAGCAGTTCAAGAACGCCCTCAAACTCGATCCCGACAATGCCGTGCTGCTGTTCGACCTCGGCTACATTTATCATATGCAAAAGGATTATGAGCAGGCGATCGCGGCGTTCCAGAACGCTTTGCGACACGATCAGAAAATCGACCGCGCCTGGTACGGCTTGGGACTCGCACTGTCGTCACTGGGCCGCCACAAGGAATCGGCCGAAGCGTTTGATCGTGCAGCCTCCCTGCAGCCGATGAACGGGCACGCCTGGTACGAGTTGGGCATGGCTTATCACACACTCAATCGCCGCGACAAACTCGCGGAAGTCACCGCGCATTTGAACCGGTTCGACCCCAAAATGGCCCTGCATCTGGCCAAGGCCACGGAAGACCCCGTCGCTACGCCGCCGGGCGTGGCGGCAAGGCGCTAGACATGTACGAACTGGTGATTATTCTGAAGGGTCTCAACGAGGTCGCATTGATGGCTTTGCTCGGCCAGGGCGCACTCTTCATTCTGGCCGGCGCCCGGCGCGACGGTAACGTCGTCTATGCCATGCTGAAGACGGTCACCTCGCCGATCATGAAGGCCACGCGCTGGATCGCGCCGCGCTTCGTCATCGACCAGCACATCGGCTTTCTTGCGCTGTTTTTCCTGCTGGTGTTAGAAGCGGTGCTGATCATCGTCAAGATCAGGCTCTATCTCGCCGCTGCGGCGGCAGCCGGGTAGAGTGCCGCGATCTACGCGGCGGGATTCTGTCGCGATCCCGCCGCGGCACGCAGTAAACGATCGTTGACCGCCGCCCATTCGATTTTCTGCGGCGGCTGCTCGACCAGAATGGCGTCGCAGCCGGCGGCATCGAGCGCGCGCAGACTGGCATAGAGATCGTGCGCATAACGCGCCGCATCCGCCGGTGCCGCCAGCCATGACAATCCGTCGAGCAGGGGCTGGCGCGCGCTCATCGCCAGCACGGCGACACGCTTGCCCTGCTGCGACAAGTTAGCGGCAAGTTCAAGCAGCAGATCGGCTTCAAGCAACAGCAGGGTGGTCGCCGGCGCGTAGTGCGCGGCGAGTGCGCCCGGCACACGCGGCGCGTCGGGGCGCGGCGCTGCAAGGGCAATGCCAGCGGCATTTTCGATTTCCCGCACTGAAATATGCCCGGGCCGCAGCAGCACCGGCTGTTCGCCGCGTGCATCGACGATGGTCGACTCGATGCCGATCTCGCTGGCGCCGCCATCGAGCACGTAGTCGACGCGATCACCGAGTTCTTCCGCGACGTGCTGCGCCGTCGTCGTGCTGATGCGGCCGAAGCGGTTGGCCGAGGGCGCGGCAATGCCGCCCCCAAAGGCTTTGAGCAAGGCCTGCGCGACGGGGTGCGCGGGCACGCGCAAACCGACGCTGTCCTGCCCGCCCGTAACGAGATCGCTGACAGCCGCCGCGCGGCGCAGGATCAGCGTCAGCGGACCGGGTGAGAATTTCCGCGCGAGTTTTTGCGCCAGTGGCGTGACGTCGTCGGACCAGTCTTGCAGTTGCGCGACATCCGCGAGATGCACGATAAGCGGGTGATCGGCCGGCCGGCCCTTCGCGACGAAGATGCGTCCGACCGCTTGCGCGTTGCCGGCGTCGCCGCCAAGACCGTATACGGTTTCCGTCGGAAAGGCGACGAGGCCGCCGCGCCTGAGCACCGTTACCGCATGCGCAATGTCGCGCCCGATTTCAACCGTCATGAAATGCGGCGCCGCCTCAGGCCGCGGCGACCGGCTTGAACTGCTTGGCGAGCGCGAGGCCTTGCCGCTGGTACGAAGAACCGATGCCGCCGCCGTAAATTTTTTCCGGCACGCCCAACAGGCGGTCATAGATCAGACGGCCGACATCCTGACCGTGTTCGATCAGGAAGGGCACGTCGTGGGAACGCACTTCGAGCACGGCGCGCGTGCCAGCAATATCGTTTTCGCCGTAACCGAAGCCCGGATCGAAAAAGCCGGCGTAGTGAATGCGGAACTCGCCGACCGACGGATCGTACGGCACCATCGACGCGGCGTAATTCGGCGGCACGCGGATCAGTTCGCGCGAAGCCAGAATGTAGAAGTCGTCCGGATTGAGCACCAGCCCGCGTGACGGCGTGCGCGTGATCGGCTCCCAGAATTCGAGCGTGTCGTAGTAGGCAATTTTGGAGAGATCCACCAGCGGCGCATGGTTCTTGGCGCGGTAACCGACAATGCCGCTGGCGGCGCTGCCCTCGAGATCAACTGAAATCCACAGCCCGTCCTTGATCACCGCCGCCTGCGGGCCATCGGACTCGAGATAGACCAGCGGTTCGCTCTGGTCGAGCAACCCCAGTTTGGTGTCCGACGGCGGCGGATTGCCGCGCACGAAACGGATCTGGTTCAGGCGCGCGCCCTGCTGCAAAAGAATGCTGAACGTGCGCGGCACCACTTCGAGGTACAGCTTGCCGCGGTAACCTTCGCGCACGCCTTCGAACTCATTGCCGTTGTCGGTGATCAGACGCGTAAAAATATCGAGGCGACCGGTGGTGCTTTTCGGATTGGCCTTGCCGGCAATACCTGCCGGCAGTTTCAGCTCTTCCATCAGTTCGACGATATAGACGCAGCCTTTTTCGAGCACCGTCGGCGTGGACAGGTCGATCTCGTGCATTTTAAGCCGCTCGATCTTCGACGCCACCGTCGCGCTGCCCGGCAAAAAGCTCGCGCGCACGCGCCACGCCTTCGGGCCGAGACGCAAATCGAGGCTGGCCGGCTGCACCTGCGCGCGCTCGATGGTCGCTGCCGCGTTGATGCGCCCGCCGTCGATCAGGCGGCAGATTTCCTGGTACGGCAGGATGCCGGTGGTGGCTTCCGCGGTGTACGGCTTGAGGTCTTTCTCAAGCTCGGGAAACAATGCGCCGATGTCGCGTTTCATGACGGGCGCCCGCGCTTCATTGGCTCAGCAGTGTGAGGACTTCGCGATATTTCGCCGCGGTCCTGGCCAGCACTTCGGCCGGCACTTTCGGCGCCGGCGGCTTTTTGTTCCACGCTTGCGTTTCCAGCCAGTCGCGCACGATCTGTTTGTCGAACGACGGCGGGCTGATGCCGGTGCGGTACTCGGCCGCCGGCCAGAAACGCGACGAATCCGGCGTGAGGATTTCATCGATCAGATGCAGTTTGCCGGCGGCGTCGAGACCGAATTCGAATTTTGTATCGGCGATGATGATGCCGCGCGTCGCCGCAAAGGCGGCGGCCTCGCTGTAGAGCTGGACCGACACATCGCGCACTTTCGCCGCCATTTCGGCGCCGACAATCTTCGCGGCCTCTTCGAACGAAATGTTTTCATCGTGCTCACCGGCCGGCGCCTTGGTCGCCGGCGTGAAGATGACTTGCGGCAGCTTCTCGGCTTCTTGCAAACCGGCCGGCAGCTCGATACCGCAGACCTTGCCGGTCTTCTGATAATCCTTCCAGCCCGAACCGATGATGTAACCGCGCACCACCGCTTCAATCATCAGCGGCTTGAACTTGTGCACGACCATGGCGCGACCGGCAACCTGCTCACGTTCGTTCGCTGCCACCACCGTTTCCGGCGCGATGCCGGTGAGATGGTTCGGAATCACATGACCGAGTTTCTTGAACCAGTAATACGACATTTCGGTGAGCACTGCGCCCTTGCCCGGAATCGGTTCAGACAGAATCACGTCGAACGCCGACAGGCGGTCGGTCTGCACCACCAGCAGCTTGTCGTCGCCGACGGCATAGAGGTCGCGCACCTTGCCGCGATGCAGGAAGGGCAGGCTTTTCAGATTGGTTTCGAGAATTGCGTCGTTAGCCACGGTTCGTGTCCTCGCGGAGAATTAAATGCGGTTGAACTGCAACAGCGCCGTTTAATCGGGCAGTTTGGCGTTCTTGACCGCTTCGGTCTGTTGGCGACGGAAAGCGGCGAGTTTGTCGGCGACCGCCTTGTCGCCCAGTGCCAGCATCGCCACTGCGAAGAGGCCGGCGTTGGCCGAACCGGCGTCACCGATGGCAAAGGTCGCCACCGGAATGCCTTTGGGCATCTGCACCATCGAGAGCAGCGAATCGAGGCCCTGCAGATGTTTCGACGGCATCGGTACCGCCAGCACCGGCAACTGCGTTTTTGCCGCCACCACGCCGGCCAGATGCGCGGCACCGCCGGCGCCCGCGATGAAACATTGCACGCCGTTCTTCTCGCATTCTTCAATCCACTCAAACAGCAGATCCGGCGAGCGATGCGCCGAGAGTGCGCGCGCGTCATAGCTGACGCCAAAATCCTTGAGTTGCTGGGCGGCGTGTTTCATCACATCCCAGTCGCTGGTGCTGCCCATGACGATACCGACAGAAATCTTGCTCACGACGCGTTTTCTCCGGGGCGGGTTGTAGAGCGGCCATTTTAACGTATCTGTTCAGGCAAGCCATAATCGTGATTGCTGAATTTCCACATCGCGCGACAGGTGTGCACTCTTGTCAGGGGTGCCGCTAACACCTATGCTGCGAATTCTCAAACTTTGCATCGCCAACAATGCCGACGTCCTCTTCCCAGATTCCTGAAGTGGTCTTTCTCGAGCCGCGGCTGTTTCGCGACGAGCGCGGGTTTTTTTATGAAAGCTTCAACGCGGCGGCCTTTCAGCACGCGACCGGCTTGCCTTGTGAATTTGTGCAAGACAACCATTCGATTTCAAAAAGAAATGTCCTGCGCGGGCTGCATTACCAGATTCAACAAGCGCAGGGAAAACTGGTCCAGATCATCAGCGGGACCATCTATGACGTTGCGGTTGATCTGCGCCGGCGCTCGCCGACGTTCGGCCAATGGACGGCCCACACGCTGCATGCGGAACAACGTCAGGCCCTCTGGATACCAGCGGGGTTTGCACACGGTTTTCTGGTCCTGTCCGACACTGCGGAAATTTTGTATAAGGTCACCGATTACTGGGCGCCGCAACATGAACGCAAAATCATCTGGAATGACCCTGACCTCGGCATCGACTGGCCGCCGACCGGCGAACCTGTGCTGTCAGCACCGGATCTCGCCGCACCGCGTTTTCGCGACGCTGAATATTTCGCATGACCACCATTCTGCTGCTCGGCCGTCACGGACAGGTCGGCAGCGAACTTGAAACCCCATTGGCCGGGCTCGGCAATCTCGTCGCCCTCGGCCATGCTGATCTCGATCTGGCCGACCCGGCGGCAATCACCGCGACACTTGCACGCGTGCGCCCGCACATTGTCGTCAACGCAGCCGCCTACACAAACGTCGATCAGGCAGAGTCGCAGCGCGACCAGGCCATGGCGGTCAATTGCCACGGGCCCGCTGCCATTGCGCGCCATCTCAAAATATCGGGGGGAATGCTGGTGCATTATTCGACCGACTTCATATTCGACGGCACCCGCCATACGCCCTATCGGGAAGACGATGCGCCAAATCCGGTCAACGCCTACGGTGCGACCAAACTCGCCGGCGAGCAGGCGATCATCGCCTCCGGCGTCAAACATCTGATCCTGCGCACCAGCTGGGTTTACAGCGCGCGCGGCAGTAATTTCGTCACGACGATGCGCAACCTCGCGCGTACGCGCCGCGAGCTCCACGTCGTCAATGATCAGACCGGCAGTCCGACCTGGGCGCGCACGATCGCGCGCGTGACCCGGGACGTTCTTGAGCGTCGGACGCGCAATCCTGCGCTGTGTCACGGTGTTTACCACCTCGCATCGGGCGGTGAAACGTCGCGGTTCGCTCTTGCCGAAAAGCTCATCGAACTGATCGGCCGCGACGCCGCCGCGGCAGGGTTTGTGCGCCCGGCTTTGCATGCCGT
The DNA here is from genome assembly GCA_943329075.2 of Chitinophaga pinensis. Taxonomy (GTDB): domain Bacteria; phylum Pseudomonadota; class Gammaproteobacteria; order Burkholderiales; family SG8-41; genus PALSA-1004. The sequence continues at coordinate 150,103 of CALQCM020000001.1, forward strand.
CGATTCCAGCCACTTCCCGACGCCAGCGCGGCGTCCGGCATATTCCGTGCTGGATACTCGCAAGCTTGAGGGCGCGTTCGGCATTGCCATGCCTCGCTGGGAAGACGACCTTGAAGCGTTTATGCGCCTACCGGCAGAAATCCCGCCGCACCAGCCGTAATGCCCGCCTTTGACTGTCCGCCGGCATTGATTGTGACGACATACCCCTGCTGATAAAATCAGCGGCTCGTTGTACAAACTTGTCTGCCGGCCCATCCTGCGCAGAGCCAGTATTCGCACTTCAATTTTGCGCACGGCGGATTTGCGCGCGCAATCGCCGACGCATCGATGTTACTGATGACGAAGCGCGATTGATCGATGCAACGCATTGCTGATGCGCTTCAACAGGCGGGATTCCGAATGGTTCGACCGGTCATGAAAATTATGCGAATGTGCGCATGCCTCGTCTGTGCCGCCTCGGCGGCGGGCGCGCTGGCGCAGGCCTATCCGTCAAAACCGGTCCGTGTGGTGGTGTCGTTTCCGCCGGGCGCCGGCGTCGATATCGTCGCGCGCACCGTCATGCCGAGACTGGCCGACGCGTTGGGCCAGCAGTTTGTCATCGACAACCGTGCCGGCGCTTCCGGCAATCTGGGATCCGAGGTGGCAGCGCACGCACCGCCCGACGGCTACACGCTGCTCTTCACGCCGGCCTCGGTGGCCAGCAGCCAGGCGCTCTATGCCCGGCTCAACTACAACCTCACCAAAGACCTTGAGCCGATTTCGATGGTGGCGGCAGCCCCCTTCGTGTTGGTCGTGCATCCCTCACTGCCGGTGAAAACCGTCAAGGAACTGATCGCGATGGCGAAGGCCAAACCCGGCCAGCTGCTGTACGCCTCGACCGGCAACGGCGGCAGCCCGCATCTGGCCACCGAGATGTTCAAGCAACAGGCCAACATCGACATCACACACATTCCCTACAAGGGCACGCCGCCGGCGGTGACCGATCTGATCGCCGGCCAAGTCTCGATGATGTTCGCTAACACGCTGTCGGTGCTGCCCTATGTCAATGCAGGGCGGCTGCGCGCGCTGGCCATCAGCAGCGCCAAACGCAGCGCAGCGGCACCGAGCATTCCAACCATCGCCGAAAACGGCATGCCCGGTTTTGACTCGGTGACCTGGTTTGGCGTGCTCGCGCCGGCCGGCACGCCGCGCGACATCATCAACAAACTGGGCACCGAGTTGCGCCGCATCGCACAGACCAAGGCCGTCGCCGACCAGTTGATCGCCCAAGGCGCCGATCCGCTCGGCAGCAGCGCCGAAGAATTCGCCGCGCGCATCAAATCCGATATCGCCAAATGGACCGTTATCATCAAGGCGGCCGGCATCAAAGCCGAGTAATAGAGTGCCCAACGCCATGAACGACGTCACCGGCATACTCGCGCGCTATATCGTCAACGCCCGTTTTGCAGACATCCCGCAGAACGTCCGGCACGAAGCGTCGCGCGCACTGCTCAACGCGCTGGGCTGCGCGATCGGCAGCGCGCGGCATGAAACCGTCGAAAATGCACTCGCCGCAATCAAAGATTTTTCCGGGCCGCCGCAGGCCGCGGTGTTCGGCCGCAGTGAGCGCCTTGACGCGCTGCATGCGGCGCTGATCAACGGCATCAGCATGCATGTGCTCGACTACGACGACACGCACGCGCGTGCGGTGCATCCGAGCGCGCCGCTGTGGCCAGCGCTGCTGGCTTATGCCGAGTGGCGTCAAATCAGCGGTGCCGATCTGATCCTTGCCTTCGTGCTGGGTGTCGAAACCGAGTGCCGCATTGCGCTGTCGGTATTCCCCGAACATTACGACCGCGGCTGGCACATCACCGGCACCGCCGGCATCTTCGGCGCAGCGGCGGCCATCGGCAAACTGCTGGGCCTCAATGAACAACAGATGCGCTGGGCGCTCGGCATCGCCGCAACGCAATCGTCGGGCCTGCGCGAAATGTTCGGCTCGATGTGCAAGAGCCTGCATCCGGGGCGTGCCGCCCAGGGCGGCATGACCGCGGCGCTGATGGCCTCAAAGAACTTCACCAGTGCGAACAACGCGATCGAAGGCGAGCGCGGCTGGGCGCACGTCACCTCGACGCGTTTCGATCCGGCAGTCATCACCGGCGAACTCGGCACGCGCTTCGAGTTGATGTCGAACATGTACAAGCCCTACGCCTGCGGGCTGGTGGTGCACGCCGCAATCGACGGCTGCATCCAGTTGCGCAATAAACACGCGCTGCAGCCGCAGGACATCGCACGCGTCGATCTCACGGTATGCCCCATCGTTATGGAACTCACGGCGATCAAGGAACCGCGCACGGGCCTTGAAGGCAAGTTCAGCATTTTTCACGCCGCCGCCACCGCTATTGTTTTCGGCGCCGCCGGCGAACCGCAGTTCGGCACCGCTGCGGTCAATGATGAACGCGTCATGACGCTGCGCCGCAAAGTGACCGTCGCAGCGGACGCTGCATTGAAAAAAATCCAGGCGCGCATCACCGTCACGCTCAACGACGGTCGTGCGTTCACCCAAACGGTCGAAAACGCCCTCGGCACGCTGGCACGCCCGATGAGCGACCAGGACCTCGAAGAAAAATTCCGCAGTCTCACCGATGGCGTGCTGGCGCCGGTCGAGGCCGGCACCTTGATCGATTTGTGCTGGTCGGCGGAAACGCTCGCCGACGCGGCCGCCGTCGCGCGCGGCACGGTGCCGCCAGCGGCACACTGAACCCGAACTCCACATTCAACCGACTCACGGACATTCAAAATGAAAAACAAAACAAAACCAGTCATTTCACCGGTCATGCAAAAGGTCAGCGCCTATATCGCGGCCGCGCCGCGCAAGCCGCTGCCGGCCAAAGTCATCGAAAAAACCAAACACCACATCCTCGACACGCTGGCGGCGATGGTCTCGGGTTCGCGCCTGCTGCCGGGCCGCAAGGCGATCTCTTACGCCAAAACGCTCGGCGGCAAACCCGAAGCGGTGATCGCCGGCAGCCGCATCGTCACCACCGCGGCAACCGCGGCACTCGCCAACGGCATGCTGGGCCACGCCGACGAGACCGACGATTCGCACGCGCCTTCGCTGTGCCATCCCGGTTGCGCGATCGTGCCGGCCGCGCTCGCCATGGGTGAACGCGAACGTGCCGGCGGCGCCGCGCTGCTGCGCGCCGTCGCGCTGGGCTACGACATCGGCACGCGCATCAACCTGTCGCTCAACGCCTATGAATTCCGCGAAGACGGCCATTCGACGCACAGCTTCGGCCCGATGTTCGGCGCTGCTGCCGCGGCCGCCGCGCTGTGCCGCTTCGACGAACGCCAGGCGCGCCATCTGTTGTCGTACACCTCGCAACAGGCCTCGGGCGTGTCGTGCTGGATGCGCGACGCCGAGCACATCGAGAAATCCTTCGACTTCGGCGGCATGCCGGCGCGCAACGGCGTGACCTCGGCCTCGATGGTGGCGCATGGCTTCACCGGTGTTGACGACATTTTCGCCGGCGAGCGCAACTTCTTCGTTGCCTACGGCCGCAAACCCGACATCAAGGAACTGGTGCGCGGACTCGGCTCCACCTACGAGATCATGAACACCAACATCAAACGCTGGTCGGTCGGCTCGCCGATCCAGGCGCCGCTCGATTCACTGCTCGAACTGATCGAAGAACACGGCATCAAGGCCGCCGACGTCGCAAAACTCGTCGTGCGTGTCGCGCACCAGGGGGCCAACACTGTCGACAACCGCCACATGCCCGACATCTGCATGCAGCATATGTGCGCGGTCATGCTGCTCGACAGCACCGTCACTTTTAAATCATCGCACGACGAAAAACGCATGCGCGACCCGAAGGTGCTCGCACTCAGGAAACGCATCCAGTTGTTCGGCGACGACGCGCTGTCGAAGGTCATGCCCAGCCGCCAGGGCATTGTCGAGCTCACGCTGAAGGACGGCCGCAAACTGCGCCACCACACCAAAGCCGTGCGCGGCACCAGCGACAATCCGATGACGCGCCGCGAAGTCGACACCAAGAGCTACGATCTGCTCGCCCCCATCCTCGGCCCATCGCGCGCGCGCAAACTGTGCGACGCGGTGTGGTCGCTCGATAAATTGCAGGACGTGCGCAAACTGCGCGCGCTGCTGGTCGCGTAATGGGCATTGGTCACACCATTGTTGCGCTCGCCGTCGCTGCGCCGGCCCTTGCGCTGGCGCAGGCCTATCCGGGCAAGCCGATCCGCATGCTGGCGATTTCGGCGCCGGGCGGCGGCACCGATCTGCTGGCGCGCACTTACGCGCAGGGCCTCGGCGAAGCACTCGGCCAGACCGTCGTTATCGACAACAAACCCGGCGGCGGCGGCATCATCGCCACCGAAACGCTGGCGAAGGCGCAGCCCGACGGTTATACGATCCTGATGACGAACACCAGCCACTCGGTGCTGCCGAGCCTGCACAAAAAGCTGCCCTACGATGTGCTGAAGGATTTCGCGCCGGTGAGCCTCGTTGCGCTGACGCACAGCCTGCTGCTGGTGCATCCGTCGATGCCGGTAAAAACGGTGAAGGAACTGGTCGATCTCGCCCGCGCCCAACCGGGCAAACTCAATTACGCCTCGGGCACCACCGGCGCCTCGGCGCACTTCGGCGCCGAACTGTTGAAGCTGATGGCCGGCGTCAACATCATGCAGGTGCCATACAAAGGCACCGCCGGACAACTCACCGCGCTGCTCGGCGGCGAAGTGCAGATGACCTTCTCGACCATGCCGCCGGCGATGCCGCTGGTGCAGGCGGGCCGTTTGCGCGCCATCGCCATCGGCGGCCCGCGCCGCTCGCCCGCATTGCCAGACGTGCCGACGGTGGCCGAATCCGGTTACCCCGGCTTCGACGTCGGCGCATGGAACGGTGTGCTGGCACCCGCCGGCACGCCGCCGGCCATCGTCAACCGGCTCGCCGCTGAAATCGCCAGGATCGCGAAGAACCCCGAGGCCAAAGACAAGGCCTCGAGCCAGGGCGCCGAACTCATCAGCATGACGCCGCAGGAATTCACCGATTACATCAAGAAGATGACGGGCCACTTTGCCAAGGTCGTCAAAGCCACCGGCATGAAGCCGGACTAGCTGCCACTACAGACCGGCACCGCACCACTTACGCAAGGAAGATCACCATGGATTTCAAACTGAGCGAAGAACAGGAAATGTTTCGCAGCGCGGTGCGCGGCTTCGCCGAAAAACATCTCGCCAAAGGCGCGCTTGAACGCGCGCATCAGGCCGACCATCCTTTCGACGTCGCCAGGCTGATGGCCGCGCAGGGCCTGATGGGCATCGCCATGCCGGAGGCCGACGGCGGCCAGGGCGGCACGCTGATGGACGCCATCATCGCCATCGAAGAAATCGCCGCGGTCTGCCCGCGCAGCGCCGATGTGATCCAGGCCGGCAACTTCGGCCCGGTGCGCGTGCTTGCCGAATACGGCACGCCCGACCAGAAAAAACGTTATCTCGCGCGCATACTCGCCGGTGAAGCCGTTACCTGTGTGGGCATGACCGAACCCGACGCCGGCAGTGCGGTGACCGATCTGACCACCACCGCGACGCCCGACGGCGCGGGCTGGCGCATCAACGGCGTGAAGGTTTTTCAAACGCATGCCTCGGTCGCCGAAATGATGCTGACCTATGTGCGCTTCGGCCCCGGTATCGGCGGCATTGGCTCGGTGCTGATCCCGCGCAGCGCCGAAGGTTTCCGTCAGGGCAAGGCGGCGAAATTCTTCAACGGCGAGGAATGGGTGCAGACCTATCTCGACAATGTGTATGTCGGCCCCGAAGACGTGCTTCTGAAAGAAGGCGGCTTCAAGAAACAAATCGCCGGCTTCAACGTCGAGCGCATCGGCAACACCGCGCGTTCGCTCGCCCTCGGCCGCTACGCCTACGAACAGGCGCGGCAGTGGGCGATGCAACGCAAGCAGTTCGGCAAGCTCTTGTGCGAATTCCAGGGCCTGCAGTGGAAATTCGCAGACATGAAAATCAAGCTCGATGCCGGCCAGTTGCTAATCTATCGCGCCGTCGCCAACGCCGTGAACGGCATTCCGTCGGGCGAAGACACCGCGGTGGCGAAAGCCTTCTGCAACCAGGCCGGCTTCGACCTCTGCCATGAAGCGATGCAGGTCATGGGCGGCATGGGTTACACCGAGGAAACGCTGGTCGAATACTGCTTCCGCAAATGCCGCGGCTGGATGATCGCCGGCGGTTCGATCGAAATTCTGAAAAACCGCATCGCCGAGGCCGTGTTCGAACGCAGCTTCTCGCAACGCCCGCCGAAAGCGGCGAAATCCTGAAAACTTTTTAGCCACAGAGGGCACAGAGTTCACAGAAAAATGCAAAAAAGCGAGGCGTCGGCGTTCCCGGTGATTCGCTGTGATCTCTGTGACAAACAAATTTAAATTTATGACTACAAACCTTGCACAACTATTATTCGCCCCGCGCACCATCGCGCTGATCGGCGCTTCCGGCGATCCGAAAAAATACACCTCGCGCCCGCAGCGCTTTCTGCGCCAGTACAAATATCCGGGCAAGATCATTCCGGTCAATCCGGGCCGCGACGAAGTGCTGGGTGAAAAAGCCTATCCGAACATTCTGGCGGTACCCGACGAAATCGATCACGCCTTCATCATGGTGCCGACCGACGCGGTGGAAGCCGCACTCGTGCAATGCGTCGAAAAGAAAGTCCCCATCGTCACCATCTACAGCGACGGTTTTGCCGAAACCGGCGCCGAGGGCCGCATCAAGCAGGAGAAGCTGGTCGCCATTGCGAAAAAAGGCGGCGTGCGCCTGATCGGCCCGAACTGCATCGGCCTTTTCAGCAGCAGACCGTCGTGCGCGCTGTCGGTCAACGCGGTGCTGGAAAAGCTCGATGTCACGCCGGGCCCGCTCGCCATCGTGTCACAGTCGGGCAGCATGATGGGCGGCCTCCTGTCGCGCGGCCTCGGCCGCGGCGTCGGCTTTTCAAAACTGATTTCGGTCGGCAATGAATGCGATCTCGGTGTCGGTGAAATCGCCGCTTGCCTGGTCGATGATCCGCACACCGAAGCCATTCTGCTGTTCATGGAAACCATCCGTGGTGCCGAACACCTTGCGCGCGCGGCGCGTGCTGCCCACGCCGCCGGCAAACCGATGATCGTCTACAAACTCGGCCGCTCCAGTGTCGGTCAGGATCTCGCCGCCTCGCACACCGGCGCGCTGGCCGGCGACGATGCCGTGGCCGACGCCTTCTTCCGCGCGCACGGCATCGTGCGTGTCGAAACCCTGGAAAACCTGTTCGAGCTGCCGCCGCTGCTGCGCGGCCAGCAACCGGCGCGCCGTCATCGCGTTGCCGTGATGACCACCACCGGCGGCGGTGCCGCGGCAGTGGCTGACCGCCTCGGCACGCTCGGCATCGACGTCGTCGCGCCGAGCCAAGCAGTGATCGACACGCTGGCGCAGAAAAACATCAAGATCTCCGGCGCGCGACTGACCGATCTCACGCTGGCGGGTGCGAAAAAAGAAATCTACAGCGGCGTGTTGAATGCGTTGCTGGCCTCCGATCATTGCGACATGGTGCTCGCCGTCGCCGGCAGTTCGGCGCAATTCCAGCCCGAGGTGGCGATCGAACCGCTGGTCGAGGCCGACCGCCATGGCAAACCAATCGCGGTGTTTCTGGCGCCGCACGCCGAGGCTTCGCTGAAACTTCTGGCAGAGAACAACCTGGCAGGCTTCCGCACGCCCGAAGCCTGCGCCGATGCCATCCGCGCCTGGCGCGACTGGGTGGCGCCGGCGCACATGCCCGCACCGGATACCGTGCGACTCAACGCCGCTGCGGCGCTACTCAAATCGATGCCGGGCAAAACCGTCAACGAATACGACGCCTGCAAGGTGTTCGGCGCACTCGGTATCGCACCGGCGCAGTCGGAAGTCATCACCGATCCGGCGCAGAAGACGAACGTCGGTTTCCCCGTCGTTGCCAAAATTCTTTCGCCGGACATTCTGCACAAGACGGATGCCGGCGGCGTGGCGCTCAACATTGCCGACGCGAACCAACTTGCATCGACCGCCAAACAGATACTCGAACGCATCGGCAAGAGCCATCCACACGCGAAACTCAACGGCATCCTCGTGCAGCGCATGGAAAAGGGTCTGGCCGAAGTGATCCTCGGTTTCCGCCGCGATTCGCAGGTCGGGCCGGCGGTGGTGCTCGGCGTCGGCGGCATCCTTGCCGAAATCTATAAAGATGTTTCGATCCGTCTCGCCCCCGTCGATGTCGACACCGCGCGCGGCATGGTCGAGGAGGTGCAAGGTCTCGCCGTGATCCGCGGTTACCGCGGCCTGCCGCGCGGCGATTGCGAAGCGCTGGCGCAGGCGGTGGCGGCCATGTCGCAGCTGGCCTGCCTGCCGGAGCGCACCGTGGCCGAGGCCGAAATCAATCCACTGATCGTCAAGGCCGAAGGCCAGGGCGTGGTGGCGGTGGACGGCCTGATCGTGTTTGCAGAAAATGCCCGCTCTTAACCGGCCCAACTTGTAGGGTGCGCACCGCGCACGCGTTACTGTCCTGAATGGTGCGCAATGCGCACCCTACGCGACTGTGGCTAAATTAGCGTTTCCAGATTTACAGTTCCTGTGAGGAGAACACCATGCTGGTACACCAACTCGCCGAATACGCCGTCAAAGAACAAACCTCGAAACTGCCGCCGGAAGTCTGGCACCACGCCAAGCGCGCGGTGATCGACTGGTATGCGAGCCTCCTGCCCGGCAGCCTCGTTACACCGGCGACCGTGCTTGAACAGGCACTGGCCGAAGACCTCGATCACGGCAAAGCGCGCCTCGCTTCGGGCCGCGCCGCCACCATCCGCGCCGCCGCGCTGATCAACGGCGCGGCTTCACATTCGGTCGAATTCGACGACATCTATCGCGACGCCGGTTATCACCCGGGCAGTCCGATCATCGCCGCCGCACTCGCCGCGGCGCAGGCCACCGGCGCTTCAGGAGAATTGTTCCTGCGCGGCGTCATCGTCGGTTATGAGATCTCAACGCGCATCGGCGAATCCGTGATGCCCTCGCATTATAAATACTGGCACACCACGGGCACGATCGGCTCCTTCGGCACCGCTGCCGCGGTGGCCACCATCCTCAAATTAAACCCGACGCAGATCGCGCACGCACTGGCGACCGTGGCGACCATGGCGGCCGGCCTGCAACAAGCCTACCGCATGCAGGCCATGTCGAAACCGCTGCACAGCGGCCACGCCGCCGAAGTCGGCGCGCTGGCCGCGATGGCGGCGGCAAAGGGCATGACCGGCGCCACCGACATCCTCGAAGGCGAAGTCGGTTTCGGCAACGCGATGAGCACGGGTGCGGACTGGAGCAAAGCCACGCGCGATCTCGGCACGCGCTACAACATCAACGTCATGACCTTTAAAAACCACGGCTGCTGCGGCCACACCTTCGCGCCGATCGACGGCGCGCTGCATTTGCAGAAAACGCACGGCTTCAAGTCGAGCGACATCAAACGCATGAAAATCGCCACCTACAAGGCCGGCACGGACATTGTCAACAACGCCAATCCCGAGGGCGATTACCAGGCGAAATTCAGCGTGCAGTACGTGACCGCGCACGCGCTGGTGCACGGCAGCGTGCGGCTGGTGGCGTTTTCAGAGGAACGCATGAATGATCCGAACGTGCGTTCGCTGCTGTCGAAAATCGAAGTTGAGACCGATCCGGAACTGTCGAAAAATTATCCGAACCAGCGCGCCGCGCACGTTGAAGTGGAGCTGAACGACGGCACGGTCTTCAAATATTTCCAGCCGACGCGCAAAGGTGACCCGGAAATGCCGCTGACCGACGACGAGCTCAATGAGAAATATTTCGAGCTGGCCGAACCTGTGCTGGGCACCGCTGACGCGAAGAAACTGCTCGACGTCTTGTGGGCCTGCGAAAAACTGACCGACGTCGATTTTAAATTCACCGCACGCCCGCGCATCCGCGCCGCGAGTTAAGGAATCCACATGGAACGCATGACTTCACGCCTGCGCGCCTTGCTCGCCCGCCCCGGCTGCATCGTCGCCCCGGGTGTCGCCGACGGCCTTGCCGCGCGCCTGGTTGCGATGGGCGGCTTCGATGCCGTCTATATGACGGGCTTCGGCACCAGCATCACGCGGCTTGGCATGCCCGACGTTGGATTGCTGACGGCGACGGAAATGATCGACACCGCCAGCCGCATCGTCGATGCTTCCAACCTGCCGGTGATCGCCGACGCCGACACCGGTTACGGCAATCCGATCAACACGCGGCGCACCATCCGCGACTATGAAAAAGCCGGCGTCGCTGGCGTGCATATCGAAGACCAGTCGTGGCCGAAACGTTGCGGCCACCTCGCCGGCAAAAAGGTCATCCCGACCACCGAGATGGTGGCGAAGATCAAGGCCGCCTGCGACGCACGGCGCGATCCGGATTTCGTCATTATCGCGCGCACCGACGCGATTGCCGTTGAAGGTCTCGATGCCGCGCTCGAGCGCGGCGAGCGTTATCGCGAAGCCGGGGCCGACATGCTGTTCATCGAAGCCCCGGTCGGCCGCGCTGAGGTCGAGCGCGTGGCAAAACACTTCAAGGGTGTAGCGCTTTTGTACAACATGGCGGCCAGCGGCAAGACGCCGGATCTGCCGGCCGACGAGCTCGGCAAAATCGGCTTCAAGCTGGCGATCTATCCGAACTGGGTCATTCTCGCGGCGATACCGGCGATGCAGAACCTGCTTGCCGAGCTGAAGAAGACCGGCTCAATCGCACATATGCGCGACAAGGTGGCGACTTTCAAGCAGTTCACCGAGGTCGCCGGTCTGCCGGAAATCCAGGAACTCGAAAAACGCTACGGCGTGCCCGACGACCAGCGCGCCGGACTATAAATTCATAGCCACAGAGGGACACAGGGTTCACAGAGGACAATCAAAAGCGATGCGTCGAAATAGTCGCTTGCTTACTCTGCGTGCTCTGTGCCCTCTGTGGCAAAACGCTTTTAAGGGTTAAAGCATGGCGACGCCACAAACAATGTTCGAAAAAATCTGGGACCGCCACGTCATTGTCACGCGCGGCGGCAACGAGTGCCTGCTGCACATCGACCGCAACTTCGTGCACGAGGGTTCATTCCACGCCTTCGGCGCGCTGGCGCGCGACGGTCGCAAGGTCAGGAAGCCGCGGCAAACGATCGCGGTGGCCGATCACTACGCGCCGACGCGCAACCGCGAGCAGGGCATCAATGCCGTCACCGACCCGGAAATGCGCAACATGGTCGATCTCCTGGCAAAGAACGTCGCCGCCAACGACATCGACCGCTATTACGATCTCGACAGTCCGCAGCAGGGCATCGTCCACGTCATCGGCCCCGAGCTCGGCATCACGCAGCCGGGCCTCGTCATCACGGTGGCCGATTCGCACACTTCGACACACGGCGCCTTTGGTGCGATCGCCTTCGGTCTCGGCGCTTCACAACTCAAGCAGATCCTCGCCACGCAATGCCTGTGGCAGAAAAAACCGAAACTGATGCGCATCACGGTCGACGGCGCGATTCCTGCGGGCGTCACCGCCAAGGACATCATCCTCGCCGTCATTGCAAAGATCGGCACCGCGGGCGCGACGGGCCACGCCATCGAATACGCGGGTTCGGCGATGCGCGCGTTGTCGATGGAAGGCCGCCTCACCGTATGCAACATGTCGATTGAAGCCGGCGCGCGCTGCGGCATGGTCGCGCCCGACGACACGACTTACGCTTATCTCAACGGCCGCCACTACGCGCCCAGGGATGCGTTGTGGGATCAGGCACTGGCCCACTGGCGCAGTTTGCCCGGCGACGACGGCGCGCGTTTCGACAAAGAAGTGTCGCTCGACGTCTCGAAACTCGAACCGATGGTGACCTGGGGCACCAGCCCCGAGCAGGCGTTGATGATCGGTGCGACAGTGCCGGATCCGGCGCGCGGCGCGAACGCCGAACAGCGCACGCAACTCGAACAGGCGGTGAAATATATGGGCCTGACACCGGGCATGCCGCTCGCCGACATCAAGATCGATAACGCCTTTATCGGCACCTGCACCAACGGTCGCCTCGACGATCTGCGCGCCGCCGCTGCCGTGCTTAAAGGCCGCAAGATCGTCGTCAAGGGTTGGGTCTCGCCGGGTTCGACCACCATCAAACGCCAGGCCGAAGCCGAGGGCCTCGACCGCATTTTCAAAGACGCCGGTTTCGAATGGCGCGCCTCGGGGTGTTCGAGCTGCGTGGCGATGAGCGGTGATACCGTTCCCGCCGGTGAGCGCTGTGCATCAACGTCGAACCGCAATTTCGAGGGCCGTCAGGGCAAGGGCGCGCGCACGCATCTGATGAGTCCGGCGATGGTGGCGGCTGCCGCGATCACCGGCAAACTTACCGACGTGCGCACGCTGACGGGAGGCAAGTGAAATGGAAGCTTTTACCAAACTCACCGCCATCGCCGCGCCGCTCGACATGGCGAACTGCGACACCGACAAGATCATCCCCGGGCGCTTTCTGCGCAAACTGCGCGGCCCCGGTTACGACAAGCTCGCCTTTCACGACATCCGCTTCAATGCCGACGGCAGTGAGCATCCGGATTTCGTGCTAAACAAGACGCCGTTTCGCAACGCCAAGATTCTGGTCGCCGCCGTCAATTTTGGCTGCGGCTCCTCGCGCGAAGCGGCGGTCTACGTCATGTGGGATTTTGGCATCCGCTGCGTCATCGCGCCGTCTTTCGGCGACATTCACTACGGTAACGAACTGCAGAACGGCATGCTGCCGGTGGTGCTGCCCGACGAAGTCTGCGCGAAACTGCGTGCGCAGTTGAATGCACAACCGGGCGCCGCCATCAGCGTCGATCTTGACGCGCAAAAAGTCACCGGCCCGGACGGGGCGCATTACGCCTTCGCTATCGATGCGAATTCGAAGGAGCGCCTGCTCAAGGGCCTCGACGATATCGGGCTGGTCATGCAATACAGCGCAGAAATCGAAGCGTTCGAGCGACGCCATTTGTCCGCCATGCCGTGGCTGGCCTGATCTTCATGGCAACTGGTTCACGCCGGCCAGCGGATCGTTCGCCCGTGCCGCCTGGAGTGCAGCATCGTACGGTTCGAAAAGGCCGCTCTCGACATTGAGCACCAGTACTTTGCCTTCCTCGATGAGGTAATGCCAGCCGCGCAGAAAAAGTTCGCCGGCCTCCACACGCCGGCGCACCATCGGGTAATCCATGAGCCGCTCAATCTGCAGTGCGACCGCGCGTTGCTCGGTACGGAACAGCGCTTCTTCGGACATCGTCACGGGCAGCACGGCGTCGCGCCCCAGTTCCAGCCACTTCGTCATGTGCACCGCCTCGGCCGGCGGCTCGGTATAGAGCGCGCGGATCGCGCCGCAATGGCTGTGGCCGCAGACGATGATCTCGCGCACGCCGAGCGTGAGCACGGCGAACTCGATTGCCGCGGCGGTACCGTGGTAGCCGTGCGACGCATCGAACGGCGGCACGAAACCACCCACGTTGCGGGCAATGAACAACTCGCCCGGACCGCTGTCCATCAGAAGGTAGGGCACGACGCGGGAATCGGAGCAGCCGATAAACAACACCGTCGGACGTTGTCCCTGATCCACCAGACTATGAAACTGGTTTCTGAGCCGCGGGAAATAACGGGTGTGGAAACGTCGCAATCGGCGGAAGATATCTTCGTCCGGCATGGCATCTGACTCAGCGTATTGACGTCTCAGACGCGGCGCACAAACCTATTCAAGCAGCATGGGCTGGCCCTGCCGGTCGAACGGAATAAACGATCCGATCGCGCCCGCCTTGATCGCCGCAATCATCTGCTGCAAGGCCGGGTCGGCCTCCTTGCTGGTCGGCGCACGTCCATCGCGCCCGGACAGACTGGCGGCAAATACGACCGCCCAGTCGGCCCCGACCTGATGTGACTCCTCAGCCAGCGCCGCGAAACCGGCCAGTTCTTCCGGCGTTTTGTCGACGCACATCAGCGGCGCAAGCGCGCCACCGCGGCCGGCCGCAAAGCCGGCGCGTTGTTCCGCTGTGCTGTCGTCGGGCAGCACGGCATTGGCGAATACAAACAGCAGACGCTGCGGCTGCGGCTGCTGGCGCGCAGCACAGAGCAGATCATCAAAGGTCGAAATATTCATCGCTATTGCACCAATGGCGTGTCGGATGAATCGAGTTCGACGCCTTCGACGACGGCCGCCCCGGCGAGCAACCGCAGGTATTGTCGCAGCGCGGTCACATACGCCTGTTGACGCAGCGTCATGGCGATTGCGCCCTGCACCGATGCGAACGTTTGCGTGACGCCCGGTTCGCGTTCGAGCACCTCGACGATATGCAGGCCGAAGCGGGTATGCACCAGTCGCGGCAGCACGCCCACCTCGATGTGACCGAACAATTCGCGCGCAAACTCCGGCGCGCAATCATCACGCATCAGCCAGCCCAGTTCGCCGCCCTGTTCGCCGCTGGGGCAGTTCGACCACTGGCGCGCCGCTGCGGAAAATGCATCCGCAGCCTGTGCATCATGGCAGCGCACCTCGAGAAATATCGGCTCCGCATGCTTGCGCAGCGCAGCCACATCGACACCCGGCGTTACCGCAAAGAGTATGTGACGCGCGCGCACCCGTTGGCCGCTGCGATAGCTGCTGCGATGGGCCTCGTAGTAGCGGCGGCAGGCTTCGGCCGAGGGCTCGGGCAGCTGCAGGTTCTGCTCAAGCAGTTTATCGATGGCGGCACTGGCCGCTTCGCTGATCACACCATCGGCGAACGCAATATCGCTTGCGGCCAACAGACCGGCGGCCTGCGCGGCCTGGCGCAGCAATTCGGTGCAGGCGCGCTGACGCAAGACTTCGGCAGACAGCGTTTCTTCAGGCGTGTTCAGTCGCGCGCCGTTGATACTGGCCACTGCATGAACGGAAATGGTGTCGATAGTCATCAATCGCTTTCAGATGCGGGCGCGCGGCTGGTTGTGACCGGCGGGGAGATTCAGCCGGCGGCTGCGCACAATCTGGTACGGTCGAAACAGATAACCGAGCGAGGCAAAACCGCTCCACACATGCACCAGCCGGCTGAACGGAAACAGCAGGAAGATCGTCATGCCCAGCACGATGTGCACTTTATACGGCCACGCCAGCGGGATCAGGCCTTCGGCGGCGCCGGCGCGAAAGGTCATCACGCGTTGCGCCCAGTCGGCCAGCACCAGCATCACGCTGCCATCGGCGTGCGAGATGGAAAGCGGCAGGGTGATCAGCCCCAACGTCAGCTGCGTCCACAGGATAATCAGAATGGCCAGATCGGTACGGTGACTGGTCAGCCGGATGCGCGGATCAAACATGCGGCGATAAATCAGCAGGGAAAGGCCGATGAAACAGAGAAATCCGGCGACACCGCCGGCGATGATGGCGAGCATCTGTTTGTTGGCCGGACTGATGAAGGGTTCATAAAGCCAGTGCGGCGTCAGCAAGCCCACAAAGTGGCCGAAAAAGAGAAACAGGATGCCGACGTGAAACAGATTGCTGCCCCAGCGCAGCGTGCCGGTGCGCAGCAGCTGCGACGAGTCGCTCTTCCACGTGTATTGGTCGCGGTCGAAGCGCGCCAGGCTGCCGGCGAGAAACACCACCATGCAGATGTACGGGTAGGAGCCGAACAGGAAGGTATGCAAATAAGACTGAAAAGCGTTCATGTGGCCACTCCTGAATGGGCGCTCTTGCGAATAATTTGGATGGGTTGCGGCTGCCCGGGTTTGGTCTGCCCCTTCGACGAACAACCATCGAACACCAGCGGCTCCGCCCAGCTTTCATCCAGCGGCGGTTCGGCGGCGAGCGCCACAGCCTGCGCTTTTTCGCCCGCCAGTTCGAGCAAGGCACCGAGCACGCTTGCATACGCGCTTTCTCGCTGCTGCAGCGCACTGAAGATGGCGTTGAAGATATGCGCCATCTCGCCCAGAAAGCTGCGCGCTTCGACCGGCGGCTGGGTAGAAACGAATTCCAGCACGGCGGGCAGATAGTCCGGCAACTCGCTGGGCGCCAGATACAACCCGGCTTTTTCGTAGGTCTGCGCGAGATCGATCATGGCCGGACCGCGCTCGCGCGAATCACCATGCACATGCTCGAACAAATGCAGCGAGGTGCCACGGCCACGGTCGAACAGTTCGACGTAGTTGGCTTCGGTTTCCAGCGCATCGGCGTTGGCGAGCGCATCGATCAAGGCGTCGAGTTCGGCGTGACGGGCGGCGGACAGCGCCGCTTCGTCGCGCAGAATTTCACGCATCTCCGGCAGGTGGCCACGCATCGCTGCGTCCGGATAACTCAACAGGGCCGCCAGCACACGCAGGCTGCCCGAAGCTGCTACCGGTTTTGCAAAAGCCGACATGATCAGACCTCCAGCTTGATGGGAATGGTGCGTTTCTTTTCGCTGCCGAACAGGCTGGTCTCGCCGGTGCCTTCCGAACAGCCGTTGCCGAACGAAAAGCCGCAGCCGCCGCGCACATTGAAGGTGTTCTCGGCGTATTCACGGTGCGTGCTCGGAATGACGAAACGGTCTTCGTAGTTGGCGATCGCCATCACGCGGTACATTTCTTCCACCTCCAGCTGCGTCATGCCGACCTGTTGCAGCGCCGCGGTATTGATGCGCCCCTCGACATGCTTTTCGCGCTGGTAGGCGCGCATCGCCAGCATGCGGTCGAGTGCGCGTACCACCGGTGCGGTGTCGCCGGCGGTCAGCAGGTTGGCCAGATACTTGACCGGGATGCGCAACTGATTGACGTCGGGGATCGCGCCGTTGGCCTTTAACTGGCCGGCGTTGGCGGCGGCGCTGATCGGCGACAGTGGCGGCACATACCAGACCATCGGCAGCGTGCGGTATTCCGGATGCAGCGGCAGCGCCACCTTCCATTGCACCGCCATCTTGTAGACCGGGCTCGCGCGCGCGGCTTCCATCCACTTGTCGGGAATGCCGTCGATGGCGGCCTGCGCGATCACTTGCGGATCGTTGGGGTCGAGGAAGATATCCAGCTGCGCCTGATACAGATCGCGGTCGTGTTCGACGCTGGCGGCCTCCTGGATGCGATCGGCGTCGTACAGCAACACACCCAGATAACGAATGCGGCCGACGCAGGTTTCCGAGCAGACGGTCGGCTGACCGGCTTCGATGCGCGGGAAACAGAAGATGCACTTCTCGGCCTTGCCGCTCTTCCAGTTATAGTAAATCTTCTTGTACGGGCAACCGCTGACGCACATGCGCCAGCCGCGGCACTTGTCCTGGTCGATCAGCACGATGCCGTCTTCCTCGCGCTTGTAGATCGAGCCCGACGGGCAGCTCGCCACGCACGCCGGATTCAGGCAGTGCTCGCACAGGCGCGGCAGGTACATCATGAAGGTGTTTTCGAACTGGCCGTAAATGTCCTTCTGGATGTCGTCGAAGTTTTTGTCCTTGCTGCGCTTCGAAAACTCGCCGCCGAGAATCTCTTCCCAGTTAGGGCCCCAGACGATCTTGTCCATCTGCTTGCCGGTGATCAGGCTGCGCGGGCGCGCCGTCGGCGTCGCCTTCATTTCGGGTGCCGATTGCAAATGTCCGTAGTCGAAAGTGAACGGCTCGTAGTAGTCGTCGATCTCGGGCAGGTTGGGATTGGCGAATATGCGCATCAGCAGCTTCCACTTCGCGCCCTGCCGCGGCTCGATGCTGCCATTGGTCTTGCGCACCCAACCGCCGTTCCACTTGTCCTGGTTCTCCCATTCTTTCGGGTAGCCGATGCCGGGCTTGGTCTCGACGTTGTTGAACCACGCGTACTCCATGCCGGGGCGGCTGGTCCAGACGTTTTTGCAGGTGACCGAACAAGTGTGACAGCCGATGCACTTGTCGAGATTAAGTACCATGCCTATTTGCGCGCGGATCTTCATGCGACTTCTCCCTGCGACTGCACCGGGCGCACCAGTTCGTCAGCGACCGGTGTGTCGAGCCAGTCGATCTTGTTCATCTTGCGCACCACCACGAATTCGTCGCGGTTGGTGCCGATGGTGCCGTAATAGTTGAAGCCGTAACTGAACTGCGCGTAACCGCCGATCATGTGCGTGGGCTTCAAGACGATGCGCGTCACCGAGTTGTGGATGCCGCCGCGCGCACCGGTAATTTCGGAACCCGGGGTATTCACGATTTTTTCCTGCGCGTGATACATCATCACCATGCCGGGGTTGACGCGCTGGCTCACCACCGCGCGCGCCGCGATCGCGCCGTTCAAGTTGAACAGTTCGATCCAGTCGTTGTCGACGATGCCGGCGCGCTTCGCGTCGTCTTCGCTGATCCACACGCAGGGCCCGCCGCGGCTCAGCGTCAGCATCAGCAGGTTGTCGGTGTAGGTCGAATGGATGCCCCACTTCTGGTGCGGCGTGATGAAGTTGAGCGCGATCTCCGGATTGCCGTTGGGCTTGATACCGTGGATGCCGGCGGTGGTCTTCAGATCCACCGGCGGGCGGTAGTTAGAGAAGCCCTCGCCGAAAGCGCGCATCCACTCGTGGTCCATGTAGAACTGCTGACGGCCGGTCAGCGTGCGCCACGGGATCATCTCGTGCACGTTGGTATAGCCGGCGTTGTACGAGACAGTCTCGCTCTCGATACCGCTCCAGGTCGGGCTGGAAATAATCTTGCGCGGCTGCGCCTGAATGTCGCGAAAGCGGATCTTTTCGTCTTCACGATGGATCGCCAGATGGGTGTGATCCAAGCCGGTCTGCTTGCCCAGTGCCTGCCACGCTTTGACCGCTACATGGCCGTTGGTTTCGGGCGCGAGCTGCAGGATCACTTCGCAGGCGTCGATATCGGTCTCGATCTTCGGCATGCCACAGGTCACGCCCTCGGCAGTGACGAGGCCGCTGAGTTCGCCGAGTTGCGTCACTTCCGTCTGCGTGTTCCACGCGATGCCCTTGCCGCCGTTGCCGACCTTGTTCATCAGCGGGCCGAGTGCGGTAAAGCGTTTGTAGACGTTGGGGTAGTCGCGTTCAACCACCTGCATGTTGGGCGCGGTCTTGCCCGGGATGAGTTCGCACTCGCCGCGTTTCCAGTCCCTGACCTCGAAGGGTTGCGCCAGCTCCGACGGGCTGTCGTGCATGAGCGGCGTCAGCACCAGCTCCTTTTCGACACCCAGATGACCGACGCAGACCTCGCTGAATTTCTTCGCAAACCCCTTGTAGATGTCCCAGTCGCTGCGCGATTGCCAGGCCGGGTCCACCGCCGTCGACAGCGGGTGGATGAACGGATGCATGTCGCTGGTGTTCAGATCGTTCTTCTCGTACCAGGTGGCGGTCGGCAGCACAATGTCGCTGTAGAGGCAGGTGGTGCTCATGCGAAAGTCGAGCGTCACCAAGAGGTCGAGCTTGCCTTCGGGCGCCTGCTCGTGCCACACCACTTCGGTGGGCTTGGCTTCGTCGCGCCCCAGGTCCTTGCCCTGCACGCCGTGGCTGGTACCGAGCAGGTGCTTCAAAAAGTACTCATGGCCCTTGCCCGAGGAGCCGAGCAGATTGGAGCGCCAGACGAACATGTTGCGCGGCCAGTTGTCGGGATGATCGGGATCGGTGCAGCTCATTTTCAACGAGCCGTCCTTCAATGCTTTGACCGCGTAATCCTTCGCATCAACACCGGCGGCCTGCGCATCACGCACCACCTGCAGCGGGTTGGTCTGCAACTGCGGCGCGGAGGGCAGCCAGCCCATGCGTTCAGCTCGCACGTTGTAATCGATCATGCTGCCGCCGTAGAGCTTCTTGTCGGCCAGCGGCGAGATGACTTCTTCCATGCCGAGCTTCTCGTAGCGCCACTGGTCGGTGTGCGCATAAAAAAAGCTGGTGCTGTTCATCTGGCGTGGCGGGCGGATCCAGTCGAGCGCGAAGGCCAGCGCGGTCCAGCCGGTTTGCGGCCGCAGTTTCTCCTGGCCAACGTAATGCGCCCAGCCGCCGCCGCTCTGCCCGATGCAACCGCACATCATCAACATGTTGATGACGCCGCGGTAATTCATGTCGCTGTGATACCAGTGGTTCATCGCCGCGCCGATGATCACCATCGATTTGCCGTGCGTCTTGTGCGCGTTCTCGGCGAACTCGCGCGCCACCGTGATCAGTTGCGCACGCGGCGTACCGGTGATGCGCTCCTGCCAGGCCGGCGTGTACGGCGTGTCGTCGTCGAAATCCTTGGCCGCCAGTTCGCCGGGCAGGCCGCGTGCGACGCCGTAGTTCGCCACCTGCAGGTCGAACACGGTCGCCACCAGCGCCTCGCCATTGCTAAGCGCAATGCGCTGCACGGGCACCGTGCGCACCAGCACATCGGCGTTCTCACCCTTTAATACGTTATTGGGAAAATTGACGCTCTCGATGCCGCCGAAATACGGGAAACCGACCTTCGCGGTGTCGCGGCTCGGCGCGGCGCCCTCAAGCAGTGAGAGCTTGAGCTTCACCGCGGTGCCGTGCTGCGCCTCCTTCGCTTCGAGGTTCCACTGGCCCTGATCGGCACGACCATCCGGCCCCCAGCGAAAACCAAT
>CALQCM020000002.1 GCA_943329075.2 Chitinophaga pinensis
CATGATCGATCTCCGTGTTGGTTGGTCCCAACACAGAGAAAAAACCGTTCATGCACACGCCGTTTCTCATCACCTTACATTCAACCTATTGATTTGTAAAGATCTTTAGTTCTAAAAGCCGGGGAAACATCAGGGGCAGGGGTGAGGGGCACGGTGTATATCCACCAATCCAGCCCTTCACCCACAAGGGGGGAAGGAACTTTCTAAGTCACGTCATGCGGTTTCATTTCTCTTGCGCATGGCAGAAGGTCCCTGCTCCCCTTGGGGGACAGGGAGGCGGGCGTATTTTTGAGATGGGTTCTAGCGGCCGCTTTCAGCGCGGCAATGCGGACGGTGTGCCGTCGTAGTGCACGGTGCACTGCGGAACGCTGTCGCACAAGACGGCCTCCAGCAGTCGCGACACGGCCTGTGCATCGCCCGGTCGCGTATAGAGCGGAATGCGCCACGCTCTGGTCGAGAACACCTCGGCGTCGCCACGCGCAGCGACGGGCCGCATGTCGTGTGCGCCAAAGCCGGGGGGGGCGCTGGCGCGCGCTTCGGCGGGCGGGCGCAGCGGAGCGTCACCGGCCCCGGTCTGGTTCGGGATGCATTGAACGCTGTAATAGCTGTCAAATTCCTGCGTGCACCGCCAGGCGATGCCTGATGCAGCGTCCGTAGCCGCATGCACGGGCATGGACGCTGTCACGAACGACAGCAGCACAACAGTCCCGCCCAATATGGCGGGCAAACCGGACGGCCTCGTTATTTTGATCATGGCTGCTGTGCCTCGCTGCAAACATTGAGCGGCTCTGAATGATTCCGGCGCCGTGTTCTATTTTACGATCGGCCGTCATCGCTTACGAGGTGAATTCACCCTGTTTTGTGCACTTGTTCTCGGACCGGTCGTGCCAAATCGGCAATACGTTTACGTTTTGCACACCGGTGGCGTAAGCTTGATGAAAACAACAGGCGCCGGGTTCCTTAAAACAGGTGACGGTCGCCCCTGGAGGCGTCATGCGGGTCGGGATTGGATGGGGCGCGGGCTGCATTGTCGCCGTTGGTGTTGTTTGTGCGGCATCGGTCGCATTCGCGGGGGAGCCCCGCTATCCGAACAAGCCGGTGCGCGTCGTCGTGCCCTTCACACCGGGCAGCGCGACCGATGTGATTGCGCGCATGCTGGCGCCGCGATTGGCCGAACGCTGGGGGCAGCAGGTGGTGGTCGATAACCGGCCGAGTGCGGGCGGCACGGTGGCTGGCGGCATCGTCGCCGGCGCGCCGCCCGACGGCCACACGCTACTGATGGCGTCATCCGTGTTTGCCGGCAGCGCGGCCTTGTACCCCAAGCTGCCCTACGACACCCTGCGCGATTTCACCGGCGTCACACAGATCGGCAGCACGCCGATGGTCATCGGCACGGCACCCGCCGGCGGCATCAAGACCTTGCGCGAACTGATCGCGCTGGCGCAGCAAAAGCCCGGGCAGATCAATTTCGCATCGTCGGGTATCGGCAGCGGCACACACGTCGGCGGCGAACTCTTCAAACTGAGCGCCGGCATCGACGTCGTGCATGTGCCCTACAAGGGCACGCCGGAGGCGTTGAACGACACGATCGCCGGCCGCATTCATTTTGTCGTGACCTCGATCGTGCCGGCCGTGCCGCTGGTGCGCGGCGGACGCCTCACCGGTCTTGCCGTGACGACACGCGAGCGCGCGCCAACGCTGCCTGATGTGCCGACCGTCGCCGAGGCCGCGCTACCCGGTTTCAACTACGAGGGCTGGTACGGTCTGATTGCGCCCGCCCGCACACCGCCGGCGGTGATCAAAAAATTGTCCGACGATGTCGGCGTCGTCCTGCGCGCGGCCGATATTGTCGAGCGGCTGGCGGCGCAGGGCGCTGTTGCAAAGCCGACGACCCCGGCGGAATTCGACCGCATGGTGCGCGATGAAATCGTCATTCGCGGCAAGGTGCTCAAAGCCTCGGGCGCGACCGCGGAATAGACGATGATGAATCGCCGACACAAGTTGATCTGGATTTGGGCAATGGTCATCGTCTGCATTGTGCCGGCGGCGAGGGCACAGGATGGTAAGGCGCTGCGGGTCGTGGTACCGTTTCCGCCGGGCGGGGCGGTCGATACGCTGGCGCGCGCGCTGTCGGCGCCGCTCAATCGGTCACTCGGTCAAAACATCGTCATCGACAACCGCCCTGGTGCCAACACCGTGATTGGCACCGAAGCGGTGGTGCGCGCAGCGCCTGATGGCAATACGCTG
This sequence comes from Chitinophaga pinensis, assembly GCA_943329075.2. Taxonomy (GTDB): domain Bacteria; phylum Pseudomonadota; class Gammaproteobacteria; order Burkholderiales; family SG8-41; genus PALSA-1004. Next base: position 2,248 of record CALQCM020000002.1, read on the forward strand.
TTGCTGATGGCGACGAGCTTCACCGTCAATCCGTCAGCACATGCGCGGCTGCCCTACGATTCGCTGACCGATCTCACAGGGGTGAGTCGCGTGGCCTACAACCCGCTGATCATCTGCGTGCATCCGTCGTTGCCGGCGCACAGCGTGAAGGAACTGGTGGCGCTGGCGCGGGCGCGGCCGCGTGAACTGACCTGGAGTGTCGCCAGCATCCTCGGTGGTGGGCGCATCGCCGGCGAACTGTTTCGCGAAGCGGCGAACATCGAATTGATCAACGTGCCCTATGGCGGTGGCGGCCCGGCCACCATTGCGCTGCTCGGCGGCCATACCAGCATGATGGTCGGCAACCTGCTCGAGTGTTCACCCTATCTGCCGTCGGGGCGCATGCGCGCGATCGCGGTCACGTCGGTCGCGCGTTCGACGGCGGTGCCGCAGGTGCCGACGGTGGCTGAATCCGGCTATCCCGGATTCGATGCAACGAACTGGTTCGGCGCGATGGTGCGCGCCGGCACGCCGAAGGCGGCGGTTGAGCGTCTGAGTGTGGACATCGGCCGGGCCCTGCAGTTGCCGGAAGTCAACGAGGCACTCGCGCGCGTCGGGCTTACCGGCGGCGCCATGACACCGGCGGAATTCGATGCGTTCATTCGCAGCGAAATGCAGAAGAACGGCCGCATCGTGCGGTCATTGAAACTAAAAGTTGAATAAGGCGGGGGAAGAGATGGCGTTTGCCTTGCGTGGGTGCGGCGTATTGCTGGTTGCGATGGCATTCAACGTGCCGGCAGCGGATTTTCCGCAGCGTCCCGTGCGCATCGTCGTGCCGATCGGCCCCGGTAGCAGCATGGACATCATCGCGCGCGTACTCGGGCAAAAACTCAACGAAGCCTGGAGCCAACCGGTGATCGTCGACAACCGCGCCGGCGCCGGCGGCAATATCGGCGCCGAGACGGTGGCGAAGGCCGCGCCCGACGGCTATACGGTGCTGTTCGCGTCGAGCTCGTTCGCGATCAGTCCCTCGGTGTATCGCAGGATGCCGTACGACGTGCTGCGCGATTTCGAACCGGTGACGCAGATTTCCTCGCGCGGCAACGTGCTGGTGGTAGCGGCGGGTTCGCCGGTGAATTCGGTGCGCGAGCTGGTGGCGCTGGCGAAGGCGCGGCCGGGCCAGCTGAGTTTCGGTTCGGGCGGCGGCACCGGCAGTTCCGATCACATGGCGGGTGAACTCTTTAACCTGCTGGCGGGGGTGCAGATCGTGCATGTTCCGTACAAGAGCGGGCCGCAGGCGCAGAACGATTTGATCGGCGGACAGTTGTCGATTTATCTCGGCGGCATTCCGATCCAGTTGCCGATGATCAGGTCGGCCCGCGTCAAGCCGCTGGGCACCAGCGGTCTGAAACGCTCGACGATGCTGCCCGAGGTGCCGACCCTACACGAAGCCGGCGTGCCCGGTTACGAGGTCGACGTCTGGTACGGATTGTTTGCGCCGCGCGGCACGCCGCCCGCAGTGGTGTCGCGCATTGCCGCCGACGTCACGCGCATCGTCAGCGCGCCGGCGATGGCCGAACGCTGGCAGACGCTGGGCGTCGAGCCGGTCGGTAGCCTGCCGTCTGAATTTCGCGCGAAGTTCGGCGCCGAGATCGATAAATGGCGCAAGGTCGTGAAAGCGGCGCGCATCGAGCTTGAATGAGCATTACACTGCGCAGGTGACGGTCGCGCGGAATGGCAGCACACTGTTTAACCTGAACCGGGATTCTTGCCATGAAAAACATCTTTGCCCTTGCCATCGTTTTCTCGCTGACCGCCTGCGGCGTGGAAACGGCAACCACCGCTGCCACCGGCGCGGTCATCAAGAAAAACGAAATGGAAGAGGGCAAGAAAACCATGGAGCGCTCGCAGGCGAAAGTCGAGGACGCGGTGCAGCAGATGCAGCAGCGCGCTGAAAAAGACGGCGAGCGCTGAGGCGGTTCCTGCACAGCAGGCGTTCGCCCTGACCTTGGGCGGGTGCAGGCGGGCCAAAACGATTTTCGGCCTGCGGCCAACCGCCGCCACGCTGCGCGCCTGTTTACGCGCGCGCAAGAGGCGAACACGTTTCCCCATAGCGTTTCCCCATTGATAGGTTTCGACTTCACCGCTCATGACCATGCCGATTCTGAATCTCGCCGCCTACCGGTTCTGGCCCGTTGCAGACCCGCAATCGACCCGCAGCACACTCGATGCGGCCGGCAGAGCACTGGGCGTCAAAGGCACCATCCTGGTAACGCCGGAAGGGCTGAATGCGTTTTTCGCCGGCGCAGAAAAGCCCTGCCGCGAAATGCTCGCCCGCCTGCGCGCAGTGCCGGGGTTTGCGGCGCTGCAGGCCAAGGAAAGCTGGTCGGCCGGTGTGCCGTTCAAGCGGTTCAAGGTCAAAGTCAAAAAAGAAATCATCCGCATGGATCATCCGACGATACGCCCGGCGGACCAGCAGGCGCCGGTGGTAGACGCCAAAACGCTGGCGCGCTGGCTGGACCGCGGCCACGATGACGCGGGCAACGCGGTGGTCATGCTCGACACGCGCAACGATTTTGAAGCCGATTGCGGCAAATTTGAAAATGCCATCGACTGGCGGATTCAAAAATTCACGGAATTTCCACGGGCGGTGCAGGCGCATCGCGACGCCTTGCAGGGCAAAACCGTTGTCAGTTATTGCACCGGCGGCATTCGCTGCGAGAAAGCCGCGCTTTATATGCATGAACTCGGGTTGACCAATGTCCTGCAGTTGGACGGCGGCATCCTGAAATATTTCGCAGAGACCGACGGCCGTCACTGGCAGGGCCATTGTTTTGTCTTCGACGAGCGAGCAATGCTGGCGCCCGATCTCAGATCACCCGTGCAGGACGCGTAATCGGCGCCGCGGCTGACGCCGTCCGCAGAATACGGAAACGCCGGTTTATTCCGCGCGCACGTTGGCGGTGCGCGCCACCTTGCCCCAGCGCGCGGTGTCGTCGCGGATCTCCGCGGTGAACTGTTCCGCTGTGCTGCCAATCGGTTCCAGTCCGGTGGCTTGATAACGTTCGCGCAGTTCTGGGATAGCGAGTGCTTTGGTAATCTCGACGTGCAGTTTAGCCAGTATTTCGCGCGGTGTTCCCGCGGGTGCCAGCAGGCCGTACCAGGAGCCGATGACGAGGGCGGGGCCGCCGGCTTCGGCCAGCGTCGGTACTTCCGGCGCCACCGGCGAACGTTTTGCCGCTGCCACCCCCATCGCGCGCAGACGTCCGGCGCGCACCTGCGGCATGGTCGCCATCATCGAATCGAAACCCATGATGACATGGCCGCCGATCAGATCGGCGATCAAAGGCTGGCTGCCTTTGTACGGTACGTGGATCAGGCGCGTGCCGGTCTGCTGCAGAAAATATTCCGCTGCCAGATGATTGGTGCCGCCGATGCCGGGTGAGCCGTAGGTCAGTTCGCCCGGGTGGCGCCGGGCGAGTGCGATGAACTCGCGCACGTTGTGCACGTTCAGCGATGGATGCACCACCATTACGAACGAGGTGGCGCCGACGTTACTGACCGCAACAAGATCGCGTGCAACGTCGAACGGCAGTTTCGGATAGACGCCCGGATTGATGGCGATGGAGCCGGTGGTGGCGCCGATCAGGGTATAGCCGTCAGCGGGCGCCTTGGCGCCGATTTCGGTGCCGATGATGCCGTTGGCGCCGGCACGAACGTCGATGACAAACTGCTGGTGCGTGCTTTCGCTGATTTTCTGCAGCAAGGGGCGCAACACAATGTCGAGTCCACCGCCGGCGGCAAACGGCACGATGACACGCACGGGTTTGGACGGGTAGTTTTGCGCAGCGGCCGGGAGGCCGGTGGTCAAACCGGCGATGATGGCGGCGCCGCTCAGGAATATACGCATCTGGTTCCTCCGATTGATCCGGGTTTTTGTGCGGCTGATTTTATTCGGTTCCGGCGCGGCGCGGGTTATGCGCGCGCTGCGCCGCACTTCAGTTTTGACGCTAATATGCCGTTAAGCCATCATGCTTGTATTAAACACCGGCCAGCCGCAGAGACAGGCAGCTGCTCCAGGAGCACCAATGAGGCACAGGGTATTCGGCATGTCCATGAGCCGGGCGGCGTTGCTGCTCGGACTTGCGCTCATTCTCGTGGTCGCCATCGGTGGCGCGATTTCGGCGTGGATATTGCGCACGCAGGCGATTGAGGAATGGCGCGGCCAGATGCGGAACTATTCGCTGGTGCTGGCGTCGCACACGACGCAGACTTTTGCCTCCGCCAGTCTCGTGCTTGACGGGATTTCGCAAAGCATCCGCGCTGCCGGCGTCAGCAGCGATGTGATGCTGCGTGCAAAAACAAAGACCGCCGAATTTCACCAGATGATGCGCGATCGCGCCTCCAGTTCGCCGTTTATCGATGTGGTAACCGTCGTTGCGGCCAATGGCAACGTCGTCAATTTCACACGCTCGTTTCCTGCGCCGCCGATCAATCTGGCCGACCGCGACTATTTCAAGGCGCACTTCGAAAATCCGGATATGCACAATTTTGTGAGTGTGCCGGTGCGCAACCGCGGCAACAATAAATGGACTTTTTACCTCAGTCGGCGGCTGGATACGCCGGACGGGCAGTTCCTCGGCCTCATCCTGGTCGGACTCTCGAGCGAGTTTTTCTCGGAGTTTTATGAGTCGATCGGGCTTGGCGAGGGCGCGAGCCTGAGCCTGATCCGCAACGATTTCATACTGCTGGCGCGCTCGCCCAACGCGGATGCCATGATGGGCAAGAGCTTTCGCGGCGGCGGCTACAAAATCATCCATGACATGCAAAAAACGGAAGGCGTGATCGAAACGACCATACCGCGCGCGTCGGATCCGACGGACATTCAATACCGCATGATTGCGGCGCGCACCGTGGACAAATATCCGGTGTTGGTGACTTTGTCGGTGACCAGCGACCTTTTTCTCGCGGGCTGGCGCCGCGCCGCGTGGACGATATCGGCGATCAGCGCCGGCAGCATCCTGGTGCTGGTGTTGTCGTTCGGTTTTCTGTATTTCCTGCTGCAGCGGCGCGAAGCCGACATGCAGTTGACGGTGCAACTTAAAAACGATGCCGAGGCCGCAAATATCGCGAAGTCCGAATTTCTCGCCACCATGAGCCATGAAATCCGCACGCCGATGAACGGCATACTGGGTATGTCGGAAGTGTTGCTCGCCACCGAACTGTCGGCCGAGCAGCGCGAGTTTGCCGAGACGCTGCAGCAGTCGGGCAAGGCACTGCTGGAAATCATCAACGATGTGCTCGACTTTTCGAAGATCGAGGCGGGCCAGTTGCATCTCGAGGCGTTGCCGCTGGAACCCCGCGATCTGGTCTTGAATGTTGCGCGTTTGTTCGCGCAGGGCGCCAGCGCCAAGGGGCTGACGCTGGACGCCGACGTGGCGCCCGACCTCACCCAGCGGGTGATCGGCGACCCGGTGCGTTTGCGGCAAATCCTCTCCAACTTCATCAGCAATGCCATCAAGTTCACGCACCGCGGCGGAGTGAAGATCGGACTCGTTGCCGTGCCGCGGCACGGCGCGGCGGCCGACCGTCTGCGCCTGCGTTTTTTCGTGCGCGATACCGGCATCGGCATTTCCGCATCCACCCAGGCGCGGTTGTTCCGACCGTTCACCCAGGCCGATGGATCGATTACGCGCAGGTTTGGCGGCACCGGTCTCGGGCTGGCGATCTGCAAGCGCCTGGTTGAGGAGATGGGCGGCTCGATCGGCATCAACAGCGTTCCCGGGGAAGGCTCGGAATTCTGGTTTGAAATCGAAATGGCGGCTTTACAGTCGGCCGATGCCGCGGCCGCGGCGCGTGCCGCCAAGGCGGGGGCGCTTGCGGGCGACGCTGACGTCGCCGCTGCTGCGACTACGCAGCAGCGCGGTATCCATGTTCTGCTGGTCGAGGACAATGCGGCCAACCAGTTGATGGCGCAGACCCTGCTGAAAAAAATGGGATATACCTATGATGTGGCGCAAAACGGCATCGAGGCGATCCAAGCCGTCAGGCGTACACACTACGACATCGTGTTGATGGACTGCATGATGCCGGAGATGGACGGCTACGAAGCCACAAGGCAGTTGCGTGCCCGTGAAGCCGGTGGTAAGTGGCGCCTGCCCATTATCGCGCTGACTGCCAATGCCTTAAGCAGTGACGGCGAGCGCTGCCGTGCCGCTGGCATGGATGAATACCTTGCCAAACCCTACAACCTGCAGCAGCTCAAACAGGTCATCGACCGCCTGATCGCACGCGAAGCCGCAACGCGGACCTGAACACGCCGCCGTTTATCCGCGCGGCCCGCCGGGGCAATCGGTGGCGCGGCCCGCGCACTTTTCGCCGACGTATTCAGGCAGGCCGCGGCCGGCGATTTCGATACGCATGCCTTCCGGGTCCTGGATCGTCCAGCCGAGTTTTGAATCCGGCACCGGTTTATAACCGCGGCGTTTGAGTTCGGCCTCGACGCGGTCCTGGTCGTAGTTCTCGATTTCAAACGCGAAGTGATCGACATAGGGCTTGCCGCCCGGCCGCTTGATGTTGCGCAGGTAGAGCGTGTTGTTGCCGAAGCGCAGCATGGCCTGTGCGTTCGGTTCCGCGCCCTTGAAGTAAAACGGCTGCATGCTGAACATCTGCTCATACCAGTCGCGCGTTTTGACGATGTCGTCGACGCACAGCACGATGTGGCTGAACGCCGTGGCCTTGAAACCGCCGGCGCCGGGTTTGGGCAGGCTGGCGAGGTTTTTCAGGCCGATGGCCTCCGCGCCCTTGCATTTGTCGGATGCGATGATGGCGCAGGGATCACTGGCGCCGGGGAAAATACCGGTTTCCGAGATGAAATGAATCATGTAGCCGGCGCGGTCGTCGAGCGTCCAGCCCCATTCCGTGTCGGTCTTGAACTTGATTTTCTGGCGCGTCAGTGCGGCGGCGATTTTTTCCTTGTTGCCGGAGAAATTGTCGATTGAATAGCCGATGTGGCTGACCGCCGATTTTTCGCCCGGCTTGACCGGCACGATATAGATGCCCTCGGGTCTGGCCGGGTCGCCGAATTCCACCGCACACATTTTCCCGTTGTCCCAGGCCACCTGCATGCCGAGGAGATCGACATAAAAGTCGCGTGTGCGCGCGTAATCCGTAACCGCGTAGGAGAGATGATTGACCGCGGTGGCCCGCGCGAGCCCGCGCGCGTCGCCGCTGCTGGATGACGTGGCGCAGCCGCCGAGCATGGAAATGACACCGGTGCTGCCGAGGGCGATGAGCAGACGCCGGCGCTGAAAATCGATGGCAAATGAAGAATGCTGTACAGGACTGGCGCGCATGTTTTCTCCTCCGCGGGTGGCGCCCGTCGTCGCGGGCGTATCGGCGCATTGTAGGCGCGGGTGGTCGGCAGCGACAACCGCCCGCGCGGCACCGCGCTGAGGCGCGCTCAGAAACCCTGCATGGAGCGGCGGCGTTGCTCTTCGTACTGTTGCTGCTGCTGGCGGCGCTGCGTTTCCTGCTGCTGTTGTTGCTGGCGCAGGGACTCCTGTTCCTGCATCCGGCGCGCGTTGATGCGCTCATTCTCGATCGCCTGAATGGTCTGCGCATCGCGCGCCGCCCGCTGGCGGGCGTCATTCTCGCTTTCCATCGCCTGGCGGCGCGCCTGCATGTCCTCGGCACGGCGTTGCGCCTCAAGGCGCTGGCGCTCGTATTCCTGCTGGCGCTCGAAGCGTGCGGCCTCGGCCTCATTGCGATGCGTGACCTGTTCGGCCAGCGCGCGGTTGCGTTCGAGTTCGCGCGCCTGTTGCGTCGAGGTGGTTTCCTGCTGTCGTTCCAGCATGCGCGTGCGGGCGCTGTCATCGCGCGCGTCCATTTCCGCTTTCAGACGCTCGACTTCGGCTTCCATTTTTGTCGCGCGCGCCCGTTCCTCCAGCATGCGCGCCTCGGCGGCAGCCTGGTTGGCGCGAATTTTCCAGTAGCCGCCGATTGCGATGAAGCCCGCCAGCATGGCGACGATAACGATTTTCGGATTCATGAAAGTTGGCTGCCAGTTCGATTGCAAACCATATTTTAATCCGCGGTTGCTAAATGTCGATGAAAGGCGCGGCGCAGGGCGCATTGCAAATGAATCCGCTTACGCCGGCGATCCGCTATGCCGCCGCCTCCTGTGGATTATCGGCCCCGGACTTTGTGTACGGCAATAGCGCGCAAGGCCTGCGGCCGGCGGGACGGCGTGGCGACAGCCGCGGCGGCGGCTAGGTGCCGCAAGGCCTGCAAACAGGCGCGCAACGGATCGGCTATGCTTGAAATCTTTCCAATGACCGGGGCGAGCAATATGACGTGGCAATACAGAAAAGGGCTGCAGGACATCGGCAACGGCTGTTATGCGTGGCTGCAGCCCGACGGCGGCTGGGGTTTCAGTAATTCCGGTCTGATTGCTGACGGCGGCGAAACCTTGCTGGTCGATACGCTGATGGATCTGGCCCACACGCGCGAAATGCTCGACGGTTACCGCGCCGCGGTGCCGGCGGCGGCGCGCATCGGCACGCTGGTCAACACGCATTCCAACGGCGACCATACCTACGGCAACCAGTTGCTGGCCGGCGCGCGCATGATCGCCAGCCGCGCCTGTGCCGAGGAGATGGCACAGCGCCGTCCGGACGAGCGCAGTGCCATGATGAAGAACTGGCGCAATTACGGCGAGGGCGGCGCTGCCTGGCACGATCTCTACGACGGCATCTTCGATTTCGATGGCCTCGTTTACACGCCGCCGACCGAAACCTTCGAACACGAACTCAGTGTGCGGGTCGGCGCCAAGGAAGTGCGCCTGACCATGGTCGGGCCGGCGCATACGCGGGGCGACGTGCTGGTGCATCTGCCGGCGGAGCGCACGGTGTTTACCGGCGACATATTGTTTATCGGCGGTCACCCGATCACCTGGGACGGGCCGATCTCGAACTGGATCGCCGCCTGCGATCTGATTCTGGGCTGGGATGTCGAGACCATCGTGCCGGGGCACGGGCCGATCACCGACAAGGCCGGCGTACGCGCGGTCAAGCATTACTTCGAGTATCTGACGGCAGAAGCGCGTCAGCGTTTTGACGCCGGCATGCCGGAGGCCGAGGCCGCGCACGACATTTCGATGGCGGAATTCCGCAACTGGATCGACGGCGAGCGCGTGATCGTCAATGTTGCCACACTCTACCGCGAATTCAGCGGTGACAAACGCAAGCCCGATGTGATGGATTTCCATGCGCGCATGGCGCGCCTGCGCAAGCCGCGTGCGAAACGCTGAATCAAAAGGAACACAAACATGGCACTCGACGAAACACACGATCCGAAACGCACGAGCTGGGTCGCTTCGGCGCAGGCGCACGGCGAGTTTCCGCTGCAGAACCTGCCGCTCGGCGTATTCAGCATCGACGGCGACACGCCGCGCGGCGGCATGGCCATCGGCGATTCGATTCTTGAGCTCAAGGCGGCGCTGGCCGCCGGCTTGTTTACCGGCGAGGCTGAACGTGCTGCCAGCGCGGCGAGCGGCGCCACGCTGAACCCGTTGCTGGCGCTCGGCGCCGCTGCGCGACTGGCCTTGCGCCGTCGCGTGTTTGCGTTGCTGTCGGCCGGCGATCCGGCGGCTGGCGCTGCGCAAAAACTGGCCGGCAATATTTTGCACGACGCCGCGCGTTGCACCATGCACCTGCCGTCACGCATCGGCGCATTCACCGATTTTTTCGCCGGCATCCATCACGCCACCAATGCGGGCCTGCGGCGCAATGCGAACCCGCCGCTGACGCCGAACTACAAATCGGTGCCGGTGGCGTATCACAGCCGGGCATCCAGCGTGCGCGCCTCCGGTTTTCCGGTGCGTCGCCCCAACGGGCAGCGCGAGACTGCGGACAACCAGCCGGAGTTCGGGCCCAGCCGCAAGCTGGATTTCGAACTTGAACTTGGCAGCTGGATCGGGCCGGGCAACGCGCTCGGCGATCCGGTGCAGATCGCGCGCGCCGCGGCACAGGTGGCGGGATTGTGCCTGCTGAATGACTGGTCGGCGCGCGACATCCAGCGCTGGGAATCGGCGCCGCTGGGGCCGTTCCTGGCGAAAAATTTTTGCACCACGGTGTCGCCGTGGATCGTCACGATCGAAGCGCTCGCGCCGTTTCGCATTGCGCAGCCGCCGCGTCCGGCCGGCGATCCGCGTCCGCTCGATTACCTCTGGCATGAGGGCGATCAGCAAAACGGCGCTTTTGATATCGAACTCGAAGCATGGATTTCAACGGCGTCGATGCGCGCGAAAAACGCACCGCCGCAACGCATCGCACTGAGCAATACACGCCACCTTTATTGGACGGTGGCGCAGATGGTCGCCCACCATACCTGCGGCGGCTGCAATCTGGAGGCGGGGGACCTTTTCGGCAGCGGCACGATTTCGGCGCCTGACCAATCCGGGTACGGCAGTTTTTCGGAATTGAGTTTCGACGGCAAACAGCCGCTCACGCTGGCCTCGGGTGAGAAACGCGTCTACCTTGAAGACGGTGACGAACTGACACTGCGCGCGCACGCGCGACGCGAGGGCCGCGTGTCGATCGGTTTCGGTGACTGCAAGGGGACCGTCGTCACTGCCGTTTGATCTGGCACAGCTTTGCTCAAGTAAAGGTGTTTGAAAGCGGCGGGCGTAAGCCCTCCGTAAGGATCAGGCGCGATGATGCGGGTTGTCGATCCGGTAGCGGGCGCATGCCCGCGCCGGAACTAACTTTTAACTATTCGACTTGTTTTCGACGCCAAGCCGGGGAGTGCTGTCATGGTAAAACTGATCGCGCGCATATTGCCGTTCCTGTGGTGTTGTCTGGCTTTTGCAACCGATGTCAAAGATGCGCCGATTCCGACTGAAATGAACTGGGTCGGCATCGCGGTATTTGCATTGATTTTTTTCGGCGGGACGGCTGGTTTCATTTTTGCCGTTTGGTGGAAGAACCGCGGCAAAAAAGCCGAAATGGAACCGCAGCAAAAATAATCTGCAACCGCAGTTCCGGGCGAGCGCCAGTTCGCCCGTGTTTCCCCATCCATATTCCGCCACCGACCGTTCGTCCCTGTGCTGCACCGCGGACGGATACGTTATGCTTCGGCCTTTCCGCGAACCGGCTGTGCGCATGCCTTGTGGCGTGCCGATTCGCTTTTTTCGATGTGGACGGAGACGGTGATGGGTGCAACCGAAACAGTGGCGCAATTCGTAACGACGCTGAAGTCGTCAGACCTTCCGCAGGAGGCCTTGCGGCGCGCGCGCATGGCGCTGCTTGACTGTATCGGTTGTGCGGTCGCCGGCGCAAAATATTCATCGAGTGGCCTTTTGCTCGATTTCATCCGCGATTGCGGTGGTGCGCCGCAGGCCACGGTCATCGGCACCGATCTGCGCACCTCGGCGCCGGACGCGGCATTGGCCAACGGCATGCTGTCCTCGGCACTGCTCTACGAAGACACCTGTTTGATCATGCCGGGGCATGCCACGGCGACGCTGCTGCCGGTGCTGCTGGCACTCGGCGAAACGCGCCATTTATCCGGACAGGCCCTGCTCGAGGCCTATATCGTCGGTTTCGAACTCGAAGCTGCGCTCGGGCCGGCCATCGCGCCGGATCATTACGAACGCGGCTGGCATGCCACCGCCACCGTTGGCACCATGGGGGCAACCGCGGCCGCCTGCCGTTTGCTGGGACTCGATGCGGAACGCGTGCGCATGGCGCTGGGCATTGCGACTTCATTGGCGGCCGGCTCACGGCAGAATTTCGGCGCCATGATGCAGGCCTTTCACTCCGGGGTGGCGGCACGCAATGGCGTCACCGCGGCCTTGCTGGCGCAGCGCGGCTTTACCGCGGACCCGGCAATTCTCGAAAGCCGCATGGGGTTTTGCAATCTCTATGGTACCGGTACCGACAAGCTCGATGCCGCGATGGCCGCGCTCGGGCGCGACTTTGCTCTGCTCGGGCCGAACCTGTATCTCAAGCTGTATCCCTGCGGCTTTCCGCTGCAGCGGCCGATCGACTGCGCGATCGAACTCGCCAACGCGCACGACTTGAAGCCCGACGACATCGAGGAAATCAGTTGTGGCGTGCACTATCTGATTCCCGAAACGGTGTTTCACGTCAATCCGCAAACCGGCTTGCAGGGCCGCACCAGCATTCCGTATTGCGTGGCGCGCGCCATCATCGACCGGCGCATGGGGCTGGCGCAGTTTACTGATGAAAAAGTGCAGGACCCGGCGGTGCGTGCGCTGATGCCGCGTGTGAAAACCGTGGTGCCGGCGGAATTGAGCCGCGAAGCGCTGCGCGGCAAGGTCAACGCGATTGCGGCGCCGGCGGTGATGGAAATCCGCCTGCGCAACGGCCGCAGCGTGAGTACGCGGGTCGAGCAGTTCCGCGGCGCCGGTGAGCGGCCGCTCAGCCACGAAGAGGTGGTGGCCAAGTTCCGCGAATGCGCCGGCAGCGTGCTGGATGCGCCGCGCGTCGAGCGGGCGCTGGTCATGATCGAAAATCTCGGCGATCTGGCCGATGCCGCCGAACTGGCTGCCCTGCTGGCGGCCTAGCGGGGCTTATTGCCGGCGCACACCCGTGCGCGGATGCGCTATCATGATCGCCATACAGCGCGGGGGGGCGCTGCATTCCCTCCCCCCGTGCCGGTCCGGATTACAAACAACACTTGCCAACCAGGCAAGCCAACGGAGGGGTTCATGGCAAAACTCAATATCAACGGCAGAACGCATGACGTCAAAGTCGAAGCCGATACACCGCTTTTGTGGGCGATCCGCGAACAGGTCGGCCTGACCGGCACCAAATACGGTTGCGGCGTCGCCGCCTGCGGCGCCTGCTCGGTGCACATCAACGGCGAATTGCGACGTTCATGCTCGATCCAGGTGTCGACCGTCAAGCCGACCGACAAGATCGTCACCATCGAAGGCCTCTCGCGCAACAGTTCGCATCCGGTGCAGAAAGCCTGGCTCGAAGTCGACGTGCCGCAATGCGGTTACTGCCAGTCCGGCCAGTTGATGGCGGCGGCGGCGCTGCTGAAGAAGAACCCGAGCCCGAGCGACAAGGACATCGATGAAGCGATGACCAATATCTGCCGCTGCGGCACCTATCAGAGAATCCGCGCCGCCGTGCATGTTGCGGCGGCAATGGCCAAGGGCGGCAGCAGCGCCAAAGCCAAAGTCTAGGCCGGGGGAGAACAATCATGACGACACGCAAAAAATCGACGGTCGCAAATAACGCGCGCCGCAAATTTATCATCGGCACTGCGGCGGCCGGCGGCGGTCTCGCCATCGGCTTCAACATGCCGTTTGCCGCCAACGCGGCCGAGGCGAAGGTGGCAGCTGGCGCCGAGGTCAACGCCTGGGTGGTGATCAAACCAGACAACACCTGTGTGATCCGTATCGCGCGCTCGGAAATGGGGCAGGGCACGGAGACGGGGCTGGCGCAGCTGGTGGCGGAAGAACTCGAATGCGCCTGGAAGAATGTGCGCACCGAATTTGTCACGCCCGGGCAGAACCTTGCGCGCAAACGCGTATGGGGTGAAATGGGCACCGGCGGCAGTCGCGGTATCCGCACCTCGGAAGATTATGTGCGCCGTGGCGGCGCTGTTGCCCGCATGATGTTGATGCAGGCGGCCGCCGACCAGTGGAAGGTGCCGGTCGAAGAACTCACCGTGTCCGATGGCGTGATTACGCATGCGGCCTCGAAGCGCTCGACCACCTACGGCAGAGTCGCCACCGCAGCGGCCAAACTGACGCCGCCCGATGCGAAGAGCATCAAGCTGAAAGATCCGCGCAACTGGAAGATTGCGGGGCAACCGCTCAAGCGCATCGGCACGCCGGCACGGCTCGATGGTTCGCTCAAGTACGCAATCGATCTCACGCTGCCCGGTATGTTGAATGCGGCGATCAAGGCCTGCCCGGTGTTTGGCGGCAAACTGGTCAGCTTCGACAACGGCAAGATCGCCGCCATGCCGGGCGTCAAGCGCGCCGTGCGTGTCAACGATTTTACGGTCGCCGTGGTGGCCGATACCTGGTGGCATGCGAAAACGGCGCTCGATGCGCTGCCGATCGTCTGGGATGAAGGTGCGAATGCCAAGCAAAGCAGCGCCACCATCGCCGAACGCCTGAAAGAAGGTCTGACGGCAACGACCAATATTCATGCGTTCCGCAACGAGGGCGATGCATTGAAGGCGATCGAGGGCGCGGTCAAGCGGGTCGACGCCGTTTACAGCACGCCGTTCGTGCCGCACATCACGATGGAGCCGATGAATTGCACCGCGCGCATCACCGCCGACAAGGCAGAGGTGTGGGTGGCGACGCAGAACGCCGAGGCGTCTCTGGCGGCGTTGTCAGAACAGTCTGGTCTGCCGCTTGCGCAGTGTGAAGTCTACAAAACCGTGCTGGGTGGCGGTTTCGGCCGGCGCGGTGGCAACCAGGACTTCATCCGCCAGGCTGCCGACATCGCCAAGCAATTCCCAGGCACGCCGGTGAAAATGATCTGGAGCCGCGAAGAAGATATGACGCATGACTTCTACCGCCCCATTTCGCAGTGCAAGATGAGTGCGGGGCTCGACGCCAACAACAAGCTCGTTGGTCTGCATGTGCGCGTTTCGGGCCAGTCGATTAATGCCTGGGTCAACCCGGCGGCGATTCCCGGGGGTTACAAGGACGATCGCCAGTTGCAGGGTTACGATTCCAAGCCCGGTGACGCGCAACTCGGATATGCCGTGCCGAATCTCCTGGTCGAATACGCGATGCGCAATACACATGTGCCGGTCGGCGCCTGGCGCGGTGTGAACACCAACCAGAACGGCCTCTACATGGAATGCTTCATCGAGGAGGTGGCGCGCGCGGCCGGCGTCGATTCGCTCGAATTCCGCCGCGGCATGATGGCGAAGTTTCCGAAACATCTCGGTGTGTTGAACGCAGTAGCCGAGAAGGGCGATTGGGGTAAGCCATTACCCGCCGGCGTGTTCCGCGGCATCGCCCAGTTCATGGGCTACGGCAGCTACTCGGCGGCGGTCGCTGAAGTTTCGGTGAGCCCGTCAGGCGAAGTGAAGGTCCATCGCATGGTGCTCGGCGTGAACTGCGGTCATGCGGTCAATCCGCACCAGATCGCGGCGCAGGTCGAGGGCGGGGCTGTCATGGGGTTGAGCGCACTGTTGTTCGAAGAGCTGACGGTCGAAAACGGACGCATCGTGCAGGACAACTTCAACAGCTATCCGGTCCTCAAGCTGGCGCAGATGCCGAAAATCGAAACGGTGATCGTGCCGACGTTCGATTTCTGGGGTGGTGTCGGCGAGCCGACCATTTGTGTCGTGCGGCCAGCGGTGATGAACGCAATCTATGCTGCGACCGGCCGGCCGGTGCGCACAGAGCCGTTGAAAGCCGCGAAGCAGGCCTGATAGATAGCCGCAGTCTTGCTGTAATAAAAAGCCGTCCCTTCGGGGACGGCTTTTTTTGTGGCGTGGCGGGGAATTACTGCGCTGTGACGCCGGCGAGCTTCGCCGCCTTCTTGTAGCGCTCGATTTCTTTCGGCAACAGTTCCGCAAACTGCGACACCGGCAACTGCCAGGCTTCGGCGCTTTCACCATCGAGGAATTTTTTCATTTCCGCGCTGGCCAGCGCCTTGCTGATGGCGCTGCTGATGACGCCGACGCGTTCAACGCTGATGCCGGCCGGCGCGAACATGCCCCACCAGAGTTCGTAGGTGTAACCGGGCACGCCCGACTGCGCGATGGCCGGCAGGCCCGGCAGCAGCGGGGTCGGTTCCGCGCTGGTGACCGCGAGTGCCCGGATGCGGTTCGCTTTGAGCTGCGGATTGACTGCGGCGGCACTGGCGATGACGAGTTCGACCTCGCCGGCGGCGAGCGCGGTCACCGCGGGTGCGATGCCTTTGTAAGGAATGTGCGTCATTTTGACGCCAGCTGCCGCTGCAAACAGGGCGCCGGAGAAATGGTTGTTGCCGCCGGTGCCCGAAGACGAATAGTTGAGTGTGCCGGGATTTTTCTTTGCCAGTGCGACGAGTTCTTTCACGTTTTTCGCCGGCACCGACGGATGGACGGCGAGGATCATCGGCGCGCGCGCAAACATGCCGACCGGCACAATCGCCCGCGCCGGATCAAACGGCAGTTTTTCGCGCACGGCGGCGGTGGCCGGATAGGACGAGGTATGTGCCAGCAGCGTGTGCCCGTCGGCTTCGGCGCGCGTGGCCAGTTCGGTACCAATCATGCCGCTGGCACCGGGCCGGTTGTCGACGACAACGTTTTTACCCCACATTTCGGTGAGTCGCACGGCAACCGCGCGGGCGATGACGTCGATTGAACCGCCGGGCGGATAGGGCGTGATGACCTGCACGTTGCGCGACGGGAACGTCGTCTGCGCCAGCGCCGCGCCCGCGGCACAGAGGCAGGCGGTCATTGTTACGGCGACAGTGCAGAGCCGGGTTCGGATTGCAGGGTTCAAAATGACCTCCTTGGGGTGGAGCAGTCAGTGAAAAGCGTACTCAATCCCACGCCGGTGCACGGCCGGCGGGGTTGGCGATGCGGCCGTCCGGGCGCTTCAGTGCGTGGATGCGCTGCATTTCTTCGTTGCTCAGTGTGAAGTCAAACACCGCAAGGCTTTCGGCCATGTGTTTGGCGTCGGCCGAGCGCGGGATCGGTGCGACGATGTCCTGCTGGATCAGCCAGCGCAGCGCGATCTGCGCAATGCTGCGGCCCTTGGCGCGCGCAATCTCGGCGAGCACCGGGTCGTTGAAGACGCCGCCGCGCGCCAGCGGACAGTAGGCCATGAAGATCAGGCCTTTTTCACGGCAATGCGCGAGCATCCTGCTCTGGTCGAGGTAGGGGTGGTACTCGGCCTGCAGTACCGAGAATTGTTCCGGACACAGCCGCATCGCTTCGTCGAGCAAGGTGATATTGAAATTGGCGACGCCGACGAAGCGCGTCTTGCCCTCGCGTTTGGCTTTGGCCAGCGCGCCCATGGTTTCTTCGAGCGGGATGTTGTCGATGGTCGGCCAGTGCACCAGCAGCAGATCGACGTAGTCGGTCTGCAGGCGGGTGAGACTTTCCCCGACCGAGCGGGCGAAATCCGCCGCGCGCAGATACTCGTGCGAAACCTTGGTGGTCAGAAAAATTTCCTGACGCGGCACGCCGGATTTTTTGATGCCGTTGCCGACACCCTGTTCGGAGCCGTACTTCCATGCGGTGTCGACGTGGCGGTAGCCCAGTTGCAGGGCGGTGGCAACGACATCAGTACAGTCGCCAAGTTGCGAGGTGCCGAAACCGATGGTGGGAATGCTGGCGCCGTGCGCCGTAAGCCTGGGGATCATGCGTGTGTTCCTGAATCGAATGCTCCGCGCGAAAGCGCGGAGCATTGCGCGGCCGGTATCAGGGCTGCTGCGGTTGGGCGGCTTGTGCAGCGAGGTTCTTGCAAATGGTCGTGTCGAGAATGTCAGCGGCGACTATTTTGCTGTCGGCATCGAGTTTGCCGCCGGCGAGCGCTTGTTTCGCCGATTCGCAGTGCTGGCGTTTTTCCGTCTCCGGGGTGCTGAACGAAAACAGCGAAACCGCTGAGCGCGATTTGCGCAGGGTTGCGCCCACGTAGTCGCGTTTGACCATGAGGGCCATCAATTCGTTGGCGCGGTAGGCATCGGCGACACCGCCGGTGAGAAAGCCGCCGAGATCGGTTTTATTGTAGAGGTCGAAGGCGCGTGCCGTGGCCAGATTGCTGGTGTCGACGCCGCGTTCAAGCAGGCGCAGGGCGATTTTCGATCTGGTAACCGACGCCAGTTCTCGCAGGCTGTCGGGTGGATCGTTGCCGAGCAGCACGGCGGCGGCCTCGGCGCAGAGGTCACCGCTGGATTTGCCGCTGGCGACCTCGGTTTCGCAGCGCGTTTTCAGGGTCGAATAGACCTCGTTGTTGGCGCTGGGTTTGCTGCTGGTCGTCGTGAACGAAACGCCATCGCTCGGTTGCGGGCCCTGGTATTCGCCCAATTGCGCGAACGCGATCGAGGTGGCGAGGGTGCAAAGCAGGGTGCTTGCGACCTTGAATACAGGCGTGTGGTTCGTGCGTGCGTGCATGGGGCCTCCGGTGCTGTGGGTTGTTTTTGACGGTACTAAGTGCGGATTATGCCGCAAGTAAGGGGCGAATCCCAATCGCGCGCCGCAGGCCCCGCCCGCGCCCGCCATGAATTGATTACACTCCGGTGTGCGCAAGTTGTTCAATCAGAAGGAGGCGGTCATGGAAGTGAAATCCACATTGCAGGTGATCAATCAGGCGGACTGTCCCGGGCGTCGCGGCGTCACCGACGGCCAGACCTATCAGCGCCTGGTTGGCTGGCCCGAAGTCAACGCAACCGACCGCGTGCGGTTGGGCCGCGCCACCTACAAGCCCGGCACCTACGAGCAGTTGCACTGGCATCCGATCGAGGCCTGCTATTACGTGATCGCCGGGCACGCGACGGTGCGTGACTTCAACGGCAAGGAATTCGAGGTCGGTCCCGGCTCCATGATCTATGCCCCGCCCGGTATCGCCGGTGCGCATGAGTGGGAGGTCAAGGAATATCTCGAACTGCTCGACATCCGCGCCACCAACGAAACCAACCGCAAGATCCAGTATACGGTCGACAAAAAAACCAAACGGTCTTATATCGACCTGGAAGACCTGCATTACCGCGATGCGATCAGCTTCAAATCGCATTACTAAGGGCAGGATTGAGGATTCAGGATCGAGGATTGAGAGAGGGGTTGTGATGGGAAAGAATGTCGGCGCGTTAGTCTGCATGGTGTGTGCAATGAGCGGCGCGGAGCATGCTCTGGCGCAGAGTTACCCTTCGAAAACCATTCGCATGGTGATGCCGTTCCCGCCGGGCGGTCCGACCGACATCGTCGGCCGTCTGGTGGCGCAGAAATTATCCGAGCAGATCGGGCAGTCGGTGGTGGCCGACAGCCGGCCGGGTGCGAGCGGCAACGTCGGCCTTGAAATCGCCTCGAAGGCACCGGCCGACGGTTACACCATTGTGCTGAGTTCCCCGGTGATTGCCCTGAGCCCGCTGCTCTACGGCAAGCTCAATTACGATCCGTGGAAAGATCTGGCGCCGATTGCGCTGGTCGGCGCGGTGCGCAACGTGCTGGTCGTGCATCCGTCGGTGCCGGCAAAAGATCTCAAGGAACTCGTCGCCATTGCGCGCAAGCAACCGGGCAGACTGAGCTACGGTTCCGGCGGCATCGGCACCACCACGCATCTGGCGCCGGAACTCTTCAAGAGCCTGGAGAAAATCGATATCCTGCACGTGCCGTACAAAGGCTCCGGGCTGGCGCTGATCGGGCTGGCCAGCGGGCAGGTCGATATGGAAGTGGTCGCCGCACCCGTTGCGCTCGGCCAGGTGCAATCCAAACGCGTGCGTGCCATCGCGGTGCTGTCGCCCGAGCGGCTGGCCGATTATCCCGGCGTGGCGACAACCAGGGAGCAGGGCTTCGCCAATTTCGAAATCAGCGTCTGGTACGGAATACTGGCACCGACCGGTACGCCGCGCGACATCATCAACCGTCTCAATGCGGAGCTGGCGAAAGCCGTGCAGGCGCCCGACATGAAACCGCGCTTCGCGCAGGCCGGTGTTGAGCCACTGACGAGCACGCCGGAGGAATTCGGCCGCTTCATCCAGAGCGAGGCGGCGCGTTTCGGCAAGGTCATCAAGGACGCCGGCATCCGCGGCGAATAGTTGAAACGAACAAGCATGACAAAACCTGATGTACTGTTGACGCGCGCGATTTACGAACCGGCGGTGGCCGCGCTGGAGTGCGCTTACACCGTGCACAAGCTGTGGCAGGCCGCCGATGCGGCGCAGATGCTGCGCGACGTCGCGCCGCGCATCCGCGCGCTGGTCACGCCGGGCATCACCGGTTTTTCGCGCGCGCAGGTCGAGGCGTTGCCCAAACTCGAAATCATTGCGATGTTCGGCAGCAACACGACGCTCGATCTGGCGCCGGCGCGCGAGCGCGGCATCCCGGTCACCAATACGCCGGATTCAATTTCCGGCGGCGTGGCCGATCTGGCGCTCGGCCTGATGATCGCGTCGATGCGGCGCATCAGCGAGGGCGACCGCTACGTGCGCAGCGGCACGTGGCCAACTTCGACGCCGCCGGTGGGGCGCGAAGTGCGCGGCAAGGTCTGCGGCATCGTCGGGCTTGGTCGCATCGGCCTGGCGGTGGCGAAGCGCGCTGTGGCGTGCGAAATGACGGTCCGTTATCAGGGGCCGCGCTGCAAGCCGGACATTGCGTATCCGTATCATGACGATGTGCTGAGTCTGGCGCGCGCGAGCGACTGCCTGGTGGTGACCTGCCCGTTAACGCCGGCGACGCGCAATCTGATCGACGCCAAGGTCCTTGATGCGCTGGGTGCCGCTGGTTTTCTCGTCAACGTCGCGCGCGGTCCGGTTGTCGATGAAGACGCGTTGATCGACGCGTTGACGGAAAAACGCATCGCCGGCGCCGGGCTTGACGTGTTTCGCGACGAGCCGCGCGTGCCGGATGCGCTATTGGCGCTGGATAACGTCGTGATGACGCCGCACGTCGGTTCGACCACGCTGGAGATCCGCGAAGAACGCAAACGCAAGGTGCTGGAGAATCTGCGCGCGCATTTTGCCGGCGAGCCGCTGCTCTCGCCGCTAGCCTGAACCGAAGGCTTACGCGCCGATCAGGACGACGCGGTAGTCGTTGACGTTGGTGCGCGTCGGTCCGGTGATGACCAGATCGTCGAGGGCGGCAAAAAAACCGTAACCGTCGTTGTCTGCGAGGCGGGCATTCGCATCGATTTTGAGCGCGGTCGCGCGTGCTTGTGTGTCTGGCGCAATGATGGCGCCGGCATTGTCTTCGCTGCCGTCGATGCCGTCGGTGTCGGCCGCGAGTGCGTGAACGCCGGCAAGGCCATTCAGTTCTTTCGTCAACGCCAGCAGAAATTCCGCGCAGCGTCCGCCGCGGCCGCGGCCCTTCACGGTGACCGTGCATTCGCCGCCGGAAATGATCGCCAGCGGCGCGGGCCAGGGCAGGCCGCGTGTTTTTACTTCCCGCGCCAGCGCGGCGTGCAGGGCCGCGATGTCGCGCGCCTCGCCGGTGACGCTGTCGCCGAGCACCACGGCGCGCACGCCGTTATGTTCAAAAAAATCCGCAGCCGCCTGCAATGACTGCTGTGCGGTGGCGATGACACGGTTTTCCGTGCGCGCAAATATTTTGTCGCCGGGCTTTGGGGTCTCGCCGAGTTCGCCGCGCAGGCCGCGTTGCAATGTTTGCATGACGGCCGGCGGCACGGCGCATCGGTGGCGCGCGAGGATTTCCAGTGCATCGGCGTAGGTGGTCGGGTCGGGCGCGCAGGGGCCGGAGGCGATGTGCGTCGGATCATCACCGGTGACATCCGAAATGATCAGCGCGTGAATTGGCGCGGCGCAGGCGGCGGCGAGCCGTCCGCCCTGAATCGTCGACAGATGTTTTCTGACGGTATTGATTTCCTGGATCGCCGCGCCGCTGTGTAACAGCGCCTGCGTCACCGCTTTGAGATCGGTCATCGTGATCGAATCGACGGGCAGTGACAGCAGGCTGGAGCCGCCGCCCGAGACCAGCGCGAGCAGGAGATCGTCTTCGGATAATTGTTTGACCGCGGCCAAAATTTCGCGTGCCGCGGTTTCACCGGCGGCATCGGGTAGCGGGTGGCCGGCTTCGACGACCTTGATGCGGGTGGTCGGCAGGCCGTGGCCATAACGCGTGATGACAGTGCCTTCAAGCGGGGCGTTTGCAGGCCAGTGTTGTTCGACCGCCAGCGCCATCGCGGCGGCGGCCTTGCCGGCGCCGATCACCAGCGTGCGGCCTTTGGGGGGCGCGGGCAAATGCGGCGGCACGATCTGCAGTGGATCGGCCGCCGCCACCGCCGCTTTGAAACTGCCGAGCAATAATTCGCGCGGGTTCATGTCGTCAAAACCTGGCCACAGAGAGCGCAGAGGTCACAGAGAAAAAACCGGATGAATCGATGGCGGCGCCATTTGTTTGCCTCGGTGCTCTCTGTGGCTGACGTTCTGGCGTGCCTAAGCCAAAACTTTCGCCAGATAGCGGCCAGTGTAGCTCGCATTGTTACTGGCGATGTCTTCCGGTGCGCCGGTGGCGATGATCTCTCCGCCGCCGTCGCCGCCCTCGGGGCCGAGATCGATCACCCAGTCGGCGGTTTTGATCACATCGAGGTTGTGTTCGATAACGACCACCGTATTGCCGTGATCGCGCAGGCAGTGCAGCACGCGCAGCAGCAGGTCGATGTCGTGGAAGTGCAGGCCGGTGGTCGGCTCATCCAGAATGTAGAGCGTGCGCCCGGTGTCGCGCTTCGACAGTTCCAGCGACAATTTCACGCGCTGCGCCTCGCCGCCCGACAGCGTGGTGGCACTTTGACCGAGCGTGATGTAACCGAGGCCGACGTCGAGCAGCGTGTGCAGCTTGCGCGCGATGACCGGCACTGCGGAAAAGAATTCGGCGGCATGTTCGACCGTGAGATCGAGCACCTCGTTGATGTTCTTGCCCTTGTACTGGATCTCCAGCGTTTCGCGGTTGTAGCGCATGCCGTGGCAGACGTCGCAGGGCACATAGATGTCGGGCAGGAAATGCATCTCCACCTTGAGCATGCCGTCGCCCTGACAGGCTTCGCAGCGGCCGCCTTTGACGTTGAACGAAAAGCGTCCGGGGCCGTAACCGCGTTCGCGCGCCATCGACACCCCGGCGAAGAGTTCGCGGATCGGCGTAAACAAGCCGGTGTAGGTGGCGGGGTTGGAACGCGGCGTGCGGCCGATCGGCCCCTGATCGACGTTCACGACCTTGTCGAAATGGTCGAGGCCTTCGATCGCATCGTGCGCCGCGGGTTCTTCGGTGCTGCCGTAGAGATGCTGCGCGGCGGAGTTGTACAGCGTGTCGTTGATCAGTGTCGATTTGCCGGAACCCGACACCCCGGTGATGCAGACGAACAGACCGACCGGTAGCGAGAGTTCGACGTTCTTCAGATTGTTGGCGCGCGCGCCGCGGATGGTCAGCGCGCGTCGCGGATCGGGCTTGTGCCGCAACCCCGGCACTTCAATGCGCCGTTTGCCGGAGAGATACTGGCCGGTCAATGACTCCGGATTGGCGCGGATTTCCGCCGGCGTGCCCTCGGCGATCACGCTGCCGCCATGCACGCCGGCACCGAGGCCGATATCCACCACGTGATCGGCGGCATCGATGGCGTCTTCATCGTGTTCGACCACGATGACGGTGTTGCCGATGTCGCGCAGTCGCTTGAGGGTATCGAGCAGCCGCGAATTGTCGCGTTGATGCAGGCCGATCGACGGTTCGTCGAGCACATACATGACGCCGGTCAGTCCGGAGCCGATCTGGCTGGCGAGACGGATGCGCTGCGCTTCGCCGCCCGACAGCGTGTCGGCCGAACGGTCGAGCGACAGGTAGTCGAGGCCGACGTCGTTCAGAAACGCCAGCCGCTTGCCGATTTCGGTGACGATCCGGTCGGCGATGGCGAGTTTCGCGCCGGTCAGGTTGATCGAGGCGAAAAACTGCGTGGTCTGCCGCAGGGGCATGCTGCTGACTTCGTATATTCTCTTGCCGCCGACGCGCACGCTGCGCGCTTCGCGGCGCAGGCGCGTGCCCTTGCATTCGGGGCAGGACTGCGTGTTCAGATACTTGGCGAGCTCTTCGCGCACCGCCACCGAATCGGTTTCTTTGGAGCGGCGGTCGAGATTGGGAATGATGCCTTCGAAGGCGTGCTCGCGCACCACCTTGTTGCCTTTTTCGCCGATGTAGTTAAAGCGTATTGTTTCGGCGCCGGACCCGTTGAGTAACACGTCCTGCGTTTCAGCCGGCAGATTTTCATACGGCGTGTCGAGTTCGAAACCGTAATGCGCGCCAAGACACTTCAGCATCTGGAAGTAGAACTGGTTGCGGTGATCCCAGCCGCGGATCGCGCCGGCGGCCAGCGACAGTTCCGGATGCGCGACGACGCGTTTCGGATCGAAGTAGCTGATCTGCCCCAGGCCGTCGCAGCGCGGGCAGGCGCCCATCGGATTGTTGAACGAGAAGAGACGCGGTTCGAGTTCGGGCAGCGAATAGCTGCACACCGGGCAGGCGAACTTCGCCGAGAACAGATGCTCCTTGCCGCTGTCCATTTCGACCGCGAGCGCGCGGCCGTCGGCGTGGCGCAGCGCGGTTTCAAATGATTCGGCCAGCCGTTGCTTGAGTTCGGCCCGCACCTTGATGCGGTCGACCACCACCTCGACGGTGTGCTTGATGTTTTTCTTCAGCTTGGGCAGGGCGTCGATTTCATGCACAGCACCGTCGATGCGCACGCGCACAAAACCCTGCGCGCGCAGCTCGTCGAGCAGATTGACCTGCTCGCCCTTGCGGCCGACGATCAGCGGCGAGAGGATCATCAGACGCGTGTCTTCCGGCAGTTGCAGCACGTGGTCGACCATCTGCCCGACGCTCTGCGCCTGCAGCACGATATCGTGTTCGGGGCAGTGCGGTTCACCGGCGCGCGCAAAAAGCAGGCGCAGGTAATCGTGGATTTCGGTGACGGTGCCGACCGTCGAGCGCGGGTTGTGGCTGGTGGCTTTCTGCTCGATCGAGATCGCCGGCGACAGGCCTTCGATCAGATCAACATCGGGCTTTTCCATCAATTGCAGGAACTGGCGCGCGTAGGCCGACAGCGATTCGACGTAACGGCGCTGCCCTTCGGCGTAGAGCGTGTCGAAGGCGAGCGAGGATTTGCCCGAGCCGGACAGGCCGGTGATGACAATCAGCTTCTGGCGCGGCAGGTCGAGACTGATATTCTTCAGGTTGTGCGTGCGCGCACCGCGCACGCGTATCCATTCGTTGCCCGCTGCGGAGGCCAGCGTTTTCGGCGGGATGGAAATCGGATGATCCAGCGGCATAAGGTCCCTAGGGTGCCGGTCGCGCTGACAAGCGGCGCAGCCAAACCTGCTAATATACGCGACCTTGAAGTCTTTTCCCACGCCGTTGCAATATGCCCTCCGCTGACCGCATGACCCCGCCCGAACTGCGCGCAAGCATCGGGCTGGCCTCGATCTTCGGTCTGCGCATGCTCGGCATGTTTGTCATCCTGCCCGTATTTGCGATTTATGCAGAAACGCTGCGCGGCGGTGACGATCTCACACTGGTTGGTTTTGCAATCGGCGCTTATGGCCTGACGCAGGCGGTGCTGCAAATCCCGTTCGGCTGGCTGTCCGACCGTTACGGCCGCAAGCCGGTGATTTACTGCGGGCTCGTTATCTTTGCGCTCGGCAGTGGCGTTGCCGCGACGGCCGATTCGATCGGCGGCGTGATCGCCGGCCGCATTTTGCAGGGGGCCGGTGCGATCTCGGCGGTGGTCATCGCATTGACGGCCGATTTGACACGCGAGACCCAGCGCACCAAGGCAATGGCAATGATCGGCTCGACCATCGGGCTGACGTTCGCGCTCTCGCTGGTGGCCAGCCCCTGGCTCAATCAAATAATCGGCGTGCGCGGTATTTTTGCGCTGACCGGCATCCTGTCGTTGCTGGCGATCGGCGTTGTTTATGCCGTGGTGCCGGCCGCACCGCCGATGGTGAGGCATGCGGCTGACGATTCATTGAGCCTGCTGAAGCTATTGCGCGATCCGCAACTGGCCCGCCTCAATTTCGGTATTTTTGCATTGCATGCCGTGCTGATGGCGCTGTTTATCGTCGTGCCGCTGTCTCTGCGCGACGGCGGACTCGACATCGATCATCATTGGCAGGTTTACCTGCCGGTGATGCTTGGATCGTTCGTGGTGATGTTGCCGCCGGTGATCATTGCGGAACGGCGCGGTCGCC
Organism: Chitinophaga pinensis; assembly: GCA_943329075.2. Lineage (GTDB taxonomy): Bacteria > Pseudomonadota > Gammaproteobacteria > Burkholderiales > SG8-41 > PALSA-1004. The sequence continues at coordinate 28,128 of CALQCM020000002.1, forward strand.
TCAAGGCGGTATTCGCCGGTGCGGTGGCGGTGCTGCTGGCCGGGCATCTGGCAATGCCCTGGCTGCTTGGCAGCACCAACGCAATCATCGTATTTCTGCTGATTTTCTTCAGCGCCTTCAACGTCCTCGAGGCCATGCTGCCGTCGCTGACCTCGAAACTGGCGCCGCCCGCTGCCAAGGGCGCGGCCATGGGGATCTACAGCAGCGTCCAGTTTCTCGGCACCTTTGCGGGGGCCGCCAGCGGTGGTTTTCTCTATCATCGCTTTGGCGCGAACGGTGTGTTTGTTTTTGACGTCACGTTGCTGGCCGTCTGGCTGGTATTAGCCTTAGGTATGACGGCGCCGCGCCGGCCGGCGACGTTGAACGCTTAACACGTGATACGATACTTTTTGCTTGCCTCAATTCTGGGAGACACCACATGGCATCAGTCAACAAAGTCATTTTGATCGGCAACCTCGGCGCCGACCCTGAAACGCGTTTTCTGCCGAGCGGCGATGCCGTTGCGAACATCAGGATCGCCACCACGGACACCTGGAAGGACAAAAGCGGCGAGAAGCAGGAGCACACCGAATGGCACCGCGTGTCTTTCTTCGGCAAGCTGGCAGAAATTGCCGGTGAATACCTGAAAAAAGGCTCGCCGGTCTTCATTGAGGGGCGCATCCGCACCCGCAAGTGGCAGGACAAGGAAGGCCAGGACCGTTATTCGACCGAAATCGTCGCCGATCGCATGCAACTGCTGGGTAGCCGCGGCGGTGCCGGTGGCGGCGACGCGATGCCGCGCGAAGCCCGCGAACCGCGCGGTGGTGGCGAAGGCGGTGGTGGCGCCGGGGCCGGGAGTGGCAGCGCCAAACCGGCGGCCAAAAAAGGCGGCGGTGCCTCGTTTGACGACATGGACGACGACATTCCTTTCTAGGCTGTTATCCGATGCGCCGGCGGTTTTCCGCCGGCGCCGCTGTTCCCTCCAGCAAGCCTCCCTGTAACGCCCTCTTTCCGCTATAATTCCGCCCTCTAAAACTGGGGGCGTGTTATGCCGATTTACGAATATCGTTGCGCCGCCTGCGGCTTCCAAAAAGAGTATCTGCAGAAGATGAGTGACGCGCTGCTGACCGATTGCCCGGAATGCGGCAAGGCCAGCCTCAATAAAATGGTGACGGCGGCGGGTTTTCACCTGAAGGGCAGCGGTTGGTATGTGACCGATTTCAGGCAGGGCTCCAAGCCGACAACCGGCACCGCCACTACGGCGAAGACCGACGGCGACGGCAAAGCTGAAACCAAGTCCGAAACGAAGTCCGAAACCAGTGCGACGGCCGACAGCAAACCGGCCGCCGATGCGCCGGCGAAAAAAACCGAGGCATCAGCTTCGACTTCGACGACGCCGGCTGGCAGCACCGCATCGAGCGGCAGCTGAGCAGGCGTGTTGAACGCAGCGCCGCCGCCGGCGACTGCCGGCGTGTTTTTGCCAGTGCGCGGTAAGCGGCCGGAAATCAAACAAGCAGCGGGGTTGAGTTGAAGAAGTATTTCATTACAGGTTTGCTGGTTTGGGTGCCACTGGGCATCACGCTGTGGGTTTTGCACCTGCTCGTCACCAGCATGGACCAGACGTTGCTGTTGCTGCCCGAACGCTACCAAACCGAGATCCTGTTCGGCGTGCACATTCCGGGTATGGGCGTGCTGCTATCGCTGCTGATTCTGTTCGGGACGGGGCTAATCACCGCGAATTTCATCGGCCAGCGCCTGCTGTTGTTCTGGGAATCGCTGCTCGGCCGCATTCCGGTGGTGAAGTCGATTTATAACAGCGTCAAGCAGGTTTCCGACACCCTGTTCTCGTCGAACGGCCACGCTTTCCGCCAGGCCCTGCTGGTGCAGTATCCGCGCGAAGGTTCGTGGACCATCGCCTTTCTGACCGGGCGCCCCGGTGGCGATGTCGTCAATCATTTGCAGGGGGAGTTCGTCAGTATCTACGTGCCGACGACGCCGAACCCGACCTCGGGTTTTTTCCTGATGATGCCGCAGAAGGATGTCATCGTGCTCGATATGAGTGTTGACGAGGCGTTGAAGTACATCATTTCGATGGGCGTCGTCGCGCCCGGCAACAACGCCCGCGTCAGCGGCGGCGGTGCATTGCCGAAAACGGTTGCGCTGCAAAAGCAGGCGGTCAACCAGTAACGCAGCATCCGCTGCACATCATTCATTTTCTAAAGCCGGTCTTTATTATGCGTAGCGATTACTGCGGTTCCATCAACCGTGCGCACTTGCAACAAACCGTCACCGTGTTCGGCTGGGTGCACCGCCGCCGCGATCACGGCGGCGTCATCTTCATCGACCTGCGCGACCGCGCCGGGCTGCTGCAGGTGGTCTGCGATCCTGATTATCCGGCGACCTTCAAAACCGCCGAAACGTTGCGCAACGAATTCGTCGTGCGTGTCACCGGCAAGGTGCGGCCGCGTCCCGAGGGCACGGTCAATGCCAACCTGGTCAGCGGCGAGATCGAAGTGCTGGCTGATGAAATCGAGATTCTGAATCCGTCGCTGACGCCGCCGTTCATGATGGACGACGACCAGATTTCAGAAAACATCCGCCTCGAATACCGCTTTCTCGACCTGCGTCGTCCGCAGATGCAGAAAAACCTGCGCCTGCGCCATCGTGCCGCCATGTCGGCGCGCGAATATCTCGACAAGCTCGGCTTCATCGACATCGAGACGCCGATGCTCTACAAGTCAACGCCGGAGGGCGCGCGCGAATTTCTGGTGCCTTCGCGCATCCACGACGGATTTTTCTACGCCTTGCCGCAGTCGCCGCAGTTGTTCAAGCAGTTGCTGATGGTTTCGGGCTTCGATCGTTATTATCAGATCGTCAAATGTTTTCGCGACGAAGACCTGCGCGCCGACCGGCAGCCCGAATTCACCCAGATTGATATCGAAACCTCGTTTCTCAACGAGCGCGAAATCCAGGACATCATGGAAGGCCTCGTGCGCCATATGTTCAAGCAGACGCTCGATGTCGAACTCGGCGCGTTTCCGCGCATCGCTTACGCCGAGGCGATGGCGCGTTACGGTTCGGACAAACCCGATCTGCGCGTCAAACTGGAACTGACCGACCTGACGGACCTCATGAAAACGGTCGATTTCAAAGTCTTCAAGCAGGCCGCATCGTTGAAGGACGGTCGTGTCGCCGCCATGCGCGTGCCGGGTGGCGCTGCGCTGTCGCGCAAGGAAATCGACCACTACACCACCTTCGTCGCAATTTACGGCGCCAAGGGGCTGGCTTACATCAAGGTCAACGATGTGAGCAAACTGAATGACGAGGGTCTGCAGTCGCCGATCGTCAAGTTCATGACACCTGAAATACTCGGTGAAATCCTGCGCCGCACCGGTGCCGCCAACGGTGATCTGATTTTCTTCGGCGCCGACCGCGCCAAGGTGGTCAACGATGCGCTTGGCGCTTTGCGCGTCAAGGTCGGTCACGAAAAGGGGCACGCCGAAGCGGGCTGGCGCCCGGTCTGGGTGGTCGATTTTCCGGCTTTCGAATACGACGAAGAAGCCAAACGCTGGAATGCTTCACACCATCCGTTTACTTCGCCGAAAGACGAGCACGTCGAATTCCTTACGACCGATCCGGGCCGGGTACAGGCCAAGGCCTACGACGTGGCGCTCAATGGCTGGGAAATCGGCGGCGGTTCGGTGCGTATCCATCGCGCCGAGGTGCAGGCGAAGATTTTCGAGGTGCTCGGCATCACGCCTGAAGACGCGCGCGCCAAATTCGGTTTTCTGCTCGACGCACTGCAGTACGGCGCGCCGCCGCACGGCGGTATCGCCTTCGGTCTTGATCGTCTCGTCACGCTGATGGTCGGTGCGGATTCGATCCGCGAAGTGATCGCCTTCCCGAAAACGCAGCGCGGCCAGGACCTGATGGTCAACGCACCGAGTGCGGTGACGGAACCGCAGTTGCGCGAGCTGCACATCCGGTTGCGCCGGCAGGAACCGACAGTCTGATCGGTGGCGGCCCGCATTACCGCTGATCGCAACATTTCATGATGCTGCGTATTTATCAGTGGACAGGGCTGTTGCTGGCGGTGGCCTTGCTGTTGCCGCAGTGCGCCTTTGCGCGCAACGATGCGCCGCAGAGCATGCAGGAGGTTGCGCTCGCCGCATTGCCCGCCGAAGCGCGCCAGGCCGTGGCACTGATCAAACGCGGCGGGCCGTACACTTATCAACGTGACGGCGTGGTGTTCGGCAACTACGAAAACCTGCTGCCGCCGCGCCAGCGCGGTTATTACCGCGAATTCACCGTGCCGACGCCGGGCGCCGCGAATCGCGGCGCGCGTCGTATCATTGCCGGCGGCGGCACCGTGGAGTTCTATTACACTGCGGACCATTACCGCAGTTTTCAGCGCGTGCGCGAATGAGCCACTTACCAGCATTGCATTTCGAGGCAAAACACAACGGCATTTACCGCGCGTCGTCGCCGCTGCCGGCATGGCGCTCCTGTGCGGCGGCGCAGGGCCTGGCATGGTGCGAGCTTGACCTTGCCGGGGTGGCAACCAAGCACGGGTTTCTCGATCGTTGTGCCGCGGTCCTGCAATTTCCCGGCGGCTTCGGCGGCAATTGGGACGCGCTGGCCGATAGTCTGGAAGATCTGTCCTGGCAGCCTGTGGCGGGCGCGGTGATTCGCTGGGAAAACGCCGGCGCTTTTGCAAAAGAGGCGGATTTCGCCACGGCGCTTGAAATCTTCGCCGCCGCCGCCAGTTACTGGAAACAGAAGTCGCGTGTTTTTCTGGTGCTGATGGAGGCGGGCGTGCACAGCCGGCAGACGTTGCCGGGGTGGCCGCCACAATGACGCGGCAATACAAGATCCCGGTTTCAGTGCTGGTGGTGATCCACAGCGCGGACCTGCAGGTGTTGCTGCTGGAGCGCGCCGACCGTCCGGGTTTCTGGCAGTCGGTGACGGGCAGCCGCGATCCCGATGAGGTGTTGCTTGGCGCAACGGCGCGGCGCGAGGTGATGGAAGAAACCGGCATTGATGCCACCGAATTCGAACTGCGTGACTGGCAGAAGCAGAATCAGTACGAGATCTACCCGCATTGGCGCGGCCGTTACGCGCCCGGTGTGACGCACAACACCGAACATGTGTTCAGTCTGTGTTTGCCGGCGCCGCAGCCGGTGGTTTTGGCGCCGCGTGAACATCTGCACTACGAATGGCTGCCGTGGCGCGATGCGGCAGACAAGGTGTTCTCGTGGAGCAATGCCGAAGCGATCCGTGAACTGCCGGCGCGCACAGTTTAGGTGATTACCCCTTTTGTCACCGCGTGTAATACAGTTTCAGAGTGGAATTTTTGTCATATTGTGGTAATGTTTTAGACCCTTTATCGCAGGTGTACTAGGATGCCAACCGCTGCAATTGCATTTGACCGTTTCAAACCGCTGCACGATGACGCGTGCGAGAGCCGCATCATTGCGGCCAAGGCTGCGCTGGGTAAGCGCGCGGTCATCCTCGGCCATCATTATCAGCGCGCCGACGTCTACAAACACGCCGACCTGTCTGGCGACTCGCTGGGGTTGTCCAAGCTGGCGACGCAGACGGATGCCGATTACATTGTTTTCTGCGGCGTGCATTTCATGGCCGAAGTCGCCGATATTCTGTCGCGGCCCGAGCAGACGGCGATATTGCCGGACATGAGCGCCGGTTGTTCGATGGCCGACATGGCCAGCCTCGCCAAGGTTGAGCGCGTGTGGCGCGAAATCGGCAGCGTGCTCGATCCGGACGAACACGTCACGCCGATTACCTATATCAATTCCGCCGCCGACCTGAAGGCGTTCTGCGGCGAGCACGGTGGCATTGTCTGCACCTCGAGCAACGCGCAGCCGATTCTGAGTTGGGCGTTTGAGCGCCGTGAAAAAGTGCTGTTCTTCCCCGACCAGCACCTCGGCCGCTGGAGCGGCTACATGAACGGCATCAAGCCGGACGAAATGCTGGTGTGGGATTTCGACGAACCGCTTGGCGGTTTGACCGCGGAACAGATCCGCAAGGCAAAAGTGTTGCTGTGGAAGGGGCATTGCTCGGTACACCAGATGTTCCAGGCGCAGCATATTCTGAATTTCCGCAACCAGTATCCGGACGGCATGGTCATTTCGCATCCGGAATGCAATTTCGAAGTGTGCAAGCTGTCGGATTACGTCGGCTCCACCGATTTCATTCTGAAAACGCTGAAGGACGCGAAGCCGGGCACGCGCTGGCTGGTCGGCACTGAACTCAATCTGGTCAACCGCATGGCCGAACAGTTGAAGCCCGAGGGCAAGATTGTGCAGTTCATGGCGCCGACGGTGTGCATGTGTTCGACCATGGCGCGCATCGATCCGCAACACCTGGCGTGGGCGCTCGAAAATCTGGTCGAGGGCCGGGTTGTCAACCCGATCCGCGTGCCCGCGCGCGAAGCCGAACTCGCCCGCACCGCGCTCAAACGCATGCTCGACGTGGTCTGACGCTTGCAGCAGGCGATGCGGCGTCGCCTGCTGCAGCTTGCGCTGGTTTTTTTTCTGGCACCGTCCTTCGCGACGGGCGCGACTTCCGACGTTCAACTTGACCGCAACGGCAGCCGCTTTGCCGTGCGCAGCGAGTCGTATATCGCGGCCAGCGCCGCGGTCGCCTGGCAGGTGTTGAGCGATTACGATCATCTGGCCGGGTTCGTTCCCGACCTGCGTGTCAGCCGTGTCATCAGCGCGCCGGGGCAGCCGTTGCTGGTTGAGCAAAGCGGCGAGGCCGGGTTCCTGATATTCAGGTTTTCAGTTGATGTGGTGCTGGAAATCGAAGAGGCGCCACCGCAACGGCTGGGGTTTCGCGCGATTCGCGGTAACATGCGCAGCATGCAGGGCGAATGGCGCATCGAACCTTCCGCACCCGGCATCAGGCTCGTCTACACGGCCGAACTGGAACCTGCGTTCTGGGTGCCACCGATCATAGGGCCGGTCGTGATGCGGCGCGACATCGCCGGGCAGATCGAAGCGGTGCTTCTGGAAATCGAACGACGACAGGCCGCAATAACATCACCATCAACGACGCAACTCGCAAAATGAGCGATACGCTGCACGTAGCCACTTACAACATCCACAAGGGTTTTTCGTTCTTCCGCCGGCGCATGGTGATCCACGACGTGCGCGAGCATCTGCGGCTGCTCAATGCAGACCTTGTTTTTTTGCAGGAGGTACAGGGCAATCATTCGAAACATGCGCGGCGTTTTCACAACTGGCCGGCACAGCCGCAAACCGAGTTTCTGGCCGATGCGGTGTGGACCGATTTCGCCTACGGCCGCAACGCGGTCTACGATGACGGCCATCACGGCAACGCGATTCTCAGCCGCTTTCCAATCGTGCGCTGGGACAATCAGGACATCTCCGCGCACCGCTTCGAGAGCCGCGGGCTTTTGCATTGCGAGATCGAGGTGCCGGGCTGGGACCAGCTGCTGCATTGCGTCTGCGTTCATCTCGCGTTGACCGCGGGACACCGCAACCGCCAGATGCGTCTCCTGCAGACCCGCATCGAGCAATTGGTGCCGCGGTCGGCCCCCTTGATCATTGCCGGTGATTTCAACGACTGGACGCAGAATGCGCAGCACGGTCTGGCGCGCGCGCTCGAGTTGCGCGAGGCATTTGAAACGGCGCACGGCCGCCCGGCGCGCAGTTTTCCCGCCGCGCTGCCGCTGCTGCAGTTCGACCGCATTTACGTGCGCGGATTCAGCGTGCAGGATGCGCGCGTGCACCATGGCCATCCATGGGCACGCATCTCGGACCACGCCGCATTGACCTCGAGGCTGAAGCGTTTATGAACGAATTCATGCCCGGCAACCGGATTCGCCTGCTTCGCACCGGCAGCGAATATTTTCCCGCACTGGCGGCGGCGATCGACGCGGCACGCCGGCAAATTCATCTGGAAACGTACATATTCGAAGCGGACGCTACCGGACATGTGATCGCAGCGGCCCTGTCCCGTGCCGCCGCGCGCGGTGTTGCCACGCATGTGCTGATCGATGGTTTCGGTTCGAAAGATCTGGCGGTCGGGCTGCTTGATGAAATGCGCGCGGCAGGCGTGCGACTGCTCAAATTCCGCCCGGAGATTTCGCCGTGGACGATGAAGCGGCAGCGCCTGCGCCGGTTGCATCGCAAGGTCGCCGTAATTGACGGCCGCATCGCTTTAGTCGGTGGCATCAACATCATTGACGACATGCATACGCCGGGGCAGATCCCGCCGCGTTTCGATTATGCCGTTGAGATCGAAGGGCCGCTGCTGGCCGACATCCACCGTTCGGCGACCAAGCTGTGGAATTACGTGAGCTGGACACAACTGCGCAAGCGTGGCGTGCATGTCGATGTCGCGACTGCGGTGAGCGTGCCCTGCGGCAACCAGCGCGCGGCCTTTGTGATTCGCGACAATCTGCGTCATCGCAACGATATCGAAAACGCCTACCTTGAGGCGATTGCAGGCGCGCGCAGCGAGATCGTGATTGCCTGCGCCTATTTTTTTCCCGGCCGCACCTTCCGCCGCGCGCTGATCGACGCGGCGGCGCGCGGTGTGCGCGTCGTGCTGTTGTTGCAGGGCCGCGTCGAGTACATGTTGCTGCATTACGCGTCGCGCGCGTTATATGTGCATTTTCTCAATGCCGGCGTCGAGATCCTCGAATATCACCGTAGTTTCCTGCATGCCAAGGTGGCGGTGATCGATCACCGCTGGGCAACGGTCGGCTCGTCGAACATCGATCCGATGAGCCTGTTGCTGGCGCGTGAAGCCAATGTGATGATCGACGACGCGGCGTTCGCGCGCGAATTGCGTTTGAGCCTGAACGAGGCGATGGAGTCGGGCGCGCAACCGGTTCTGCGCACGCAATGGGAGCGGCAGTCGCATACGCTGCCGATGCGCCTGATGACCTGGCTGTGTTACGGGCTGGTGCGTTTCCTCAGCGGCTGGTCGTCCTACGGGCGCGCGCGCGAGTTCCAATGAAAATCGCCCGCCCTTGCGGGCGGGCGCAGCGGACGCAGGGGAACGTCCGCAGGGGTCAGTAACGGTAGTTGTTATTCGCGTTGTTCGGTGCCGGTGCATAGTCAGCGCCGTTCGATGACGTGCGGTCGCGGCGGTATTCGCGGTCTGACACGGGGGCGCCGTCGTCGATGATGCCGAAGCCCACCTTGACGGTATTGCCCGGGTTGTAGGGCAGCGTGGTCGTGACGTCGCGTCCGTTGAAGCGGTAGACGACGTTGTAACCCTTGATCACTTCACGCGACGATTCAACGGTGCGGCAGCGTTGTGCGGCCTGTCCGGCGCTCGCGGTCCGGGCGCCGATGCGATCGCCGGCCATGGTGCCGGCAATCGTGCCCGCGGCGGTGGCTGCACCGTTGCCGCGGCCATTGCCGACCTGGTTGCCGAGCACACCGCCGGCGACGGCGCCGACGGCGGCGCCGGTGTAATTGCGGTTGGCATCCGGGTTGGCGACGGCGTCACCGGCCATGGTGCCGGCGGCGGCGCCGACGGCAGTCGCCACATCGCGGCCGTTGCCGTGGCCGACCTGGCGCCCGATCAGGGCGCCGGCGAGGCCGCCGAGTATCGGCGCGATGATGCTGCGTTCCTTGGGGGCGGGCGCCGCGGCGCTGTCACACTCCTGGCGCGGTTCAGAGATGCGTTCGTAGATGGGTGTCGACGAAATTACCTGTGCCGAGTCAACGACCTCGCTGGCGGCAAAGGCGCCGGCGCTGCACAAGGTGGCGACGAGCAGGGGAATGGTTTTGCGGCTGTTCATGATGGACTCCTCGAAAAATTCGGTCTCGGCTATTAGAACGCCGCAGGCCGCCGTTTGTTGACGATCGTTACAAACTCTTACAAACCGCCCTTTTGCCGCATTGCCGTCCGCCGGACGCGCCGGCGGCTGTGTGACTGCGTGTTACGATAGCGGTGAGAAAACGCCATCTTCAACCGCCGCGGCCCCGGCCGCGCGCCCGGACCGGATTCCATGACCGCCAGCAGATCGATCGCACCACCCGGCAGCGCGCCCGCGCCGGCCGCCGGCAAACGCCGTAGCGAATGGCGCACGGTTGCCATCGTGGTGCCTTATCTGTGGGAGTATCGCGGCCGCGTGCTGCTGGCACTGATCTTCCTCGTTACCGCCAAGATCGCCAACGTCGGCGTGCCGCTGGTGATGAAGGAAATCGTCGATACGCTCGATTCAAAACAGGCGGTATTGCTGCTGCCGCTGATGCTGCTGGTCGCCTATGGCGGGCTGCGCCTGTCGAACACGCTGTTCGCCGAATTGCGCGACATCGTGTTCGTGCGCGTCGCCCAGCACGCGATCCGGCGCATCGCGCTGACGGTGTTTCGCCACCTGCACAGTCTGAGCCTGCGTTTTCACCTCGACCGCCAGACCGGCGGCATGACGCGCGATATTGAACGCGGCACGCGCGGCATCGGCACGCTCATGAACTACATGCTGTTTTCGATCATCCCGGTGGTGCTCGAGTTCTGCCTGGTGGCTGCGGTGTTGCTGACCAAGTTCGACTGGCGTTTCGCTGCCATCACCTTTGCCGCGGTGGCGGTCTACATCGGTTTCACCTTTTCGGTGTCGGAGTGGCGCATCACCATCCGCCGGCAGGCCAACGAGCTCGATTCGCGCGCGACCACGCGCGCGATCGACAGCCTGCTCAATTACGAAACGGTCAAATATTTCAACAACGAAGAGTTCGAGGCGCGGCGCTACGACGAGAACCTGCAGAGTTACGAAGCGGCCGCAGTGAAGAACGAGGCCTCGCTCGGCCTGCTCAACATCGGCCAGAGCTGCATCATCGCGATTGCGGTGACGCTGCTGATGGTGCTTGCCGCGCAGGGCGTGGTGGACAAGACGCTGACGCTGGGCGACCTTGTTTTGATCAACGGCCTGCTGATCCAGCTCTACATCCCGCTCAATTTTCTCGGCATGGTCTACCGCGAGATCAAGCAGGCGCTGACTGACATGGAGCGCATGTTCAGCCTGCTCACGCAGAACCGCGAAGTGGAGGACCGGCCGGACGCGCGCCCGTTGGAGGGGACGACGGCGATGGTGCGCTTCGAGCAGGTCGATTTCAGCTACGACCCGAAGCGGCAGATTCTGCACGGCGTTTCCTTCGAGATTCCGGCGGGTGCCAAGGTCGCGGTGGTCGGCCACAGCGGTTCGGGCAAATCGACGCTGGCGCGCCTGCTCTATCGTTTTTACGACGTCGGCGGCGGCCGCCTCTCGATCAACGGCATCGACATCCGCGAGCTCAAACAGACCGGGCTGCGCGCCGCCATCGGCATCGTGCCGCAGGACACGGTTCTCTTCAACGACTCGATTTATTACAACATCCAGTACGGGCGTCCCGACGCGCCGCATGCGGAGGTCATCGCGGCGGCGCAGGCCGCGCACATTCATGAATTTGTGCAGACGTTGCCCGAGGGCTATGAAACGCGCGTCGGCGAGCGCGGTCTTAAACTCTCGGGCGGCGAGAAGCAGCGCGTGGCGATCGCGCGCGCGATCCTGAAAAATCCGCGCATCATGATTTTTGATGAGGCCACCTCGGCGCTGGATTCGGCTACCGAGCAGGCCATACAGTCGGAACTCACACGCATCGCCGAGGGGCGCACGACGCTGGTCATCGCGCACCGCTTGTCCACCATCATGGATGCCGACCAGATCCTCGTCATGGACGGCGGGCACATCGTCGAGCGCGGCACGCACCGCGAACTGCTCGAGCGCGCCGGCGCCTACGCCGAGATGTGGGCGCTGCAGCAGCAGGAAGAAGCGGCGCAGGCGCCGCTGGCGTGAACTAGCGTTTGCGCGCGGCGTCGTAGAGCGGCAACACCGTCGGCAGCAACGACTCGATCTGCGCGATCCGTGCTGTTTCCGCCGGATGCGTGCTCAGAAACGCCGGCGGTCGTCCGCCGCTGCCGGCTTTGATCATCTTCTGCCACAGCGTCACGCCGGCGCGCGGATCGTAGCCGGCGCGCGCCGTCAGTTCGAGGCCGATGCGGTCGGCCTCGGCTTCGTGGGTGCGGCTGAAGCGGGTGGCGAGCAGCGCCCGGTAAGCAGTGCCTGCGATGTTGGTTGAACCTTCGCCGAGACCGAGCAGCGCGGCGCCGATGCCGATCGCAGTCTGCGCGGCGACCGCCTCCGAGACCTGTTCGCGCGAGTGCTCGCGCAGCGCGTGCGATATCTCGTGCCCCATGACGATGGCGATTTCGTCATCGCTGAGATTGAGCTGTTTGATCAGACCGGAATAAAACGCGATCTTGCCGCCGGGCATGCAGAAGGCGTTGAGTTCGTCGCTGTTGATGACGTTGACCTCCCATTGCCATGCCGGCGCATCTTTGCGAAACACGCCGGTCAGCGGTTCGATGCGGCGGGCGATGGCGCGCACGCGCTGCGTCATGGCCGCATCGGTATTCAGCGTGCCCTTTTTCGCGGCCTCGGTCTGCAGTTGCGAGTAGCCCTGCGCGGCGGCCTGTTCGAGCTCGGCCGACGACACCAGCAGCAGTTGCTTGCGCTCGGCGTGCACCGCACCGCCGTCGGTGGTGGAGGCGCAACCGGCCGCCAGCAGAACGAATGCCGCCGCCGCAAGCAGCGATGACAGGGTCTTGACGGCGTGTTTCATGTTGTGCTCCGCGTGTGTGTCAGTGGTGTCAAAGGGCCGTTGGCAATCCCGGATTGGCACCATCGGTGCGACGGCATAGCCTAAGCCGCGTGTTGTGCGCGCTGCGGAAATTCGACGCTGACGCGTGTGCCGTGGCCTGAGGTGCCCGGTTCGAGTGCCACGGTCGCGCCGTGGCCAAAGGCGATTTCGCGCACGATGGCGAGGCCGAGGCCGCAGCCGTCGGCGCCGTTGCCGAGCAGGCGGTGAAAACGTTCGAATACGCGTTCGCGTTCCGCCGGCGGAATGCCGGGGCCGTTGTCTTCAACGCTGAGCACGCAGCTGTTGGCGTGTGGCGTGACGGCGACCGTGATCTGGCCGCCGGGGGGCGTGTAACGGATCGCATTGTCGAGCAGGTTGCCGAGCAGTTCCTTGAGCAGGATCGGGTCGCCGCCGATCGGCGCCGCTGCGGCGACGCCGTCGAAGCCGAGATCGATGTTGCGGTCGATGGCGCGCGGCACCCATTCGGTGGTCGTGTGGCGCGCCAGTTCGTTCAGATCGAGCGGCTGCGGCGCATACAGGCGGTTGGCGCCCGGCTCGGCGCGTGCCAGTGATAGCAGTTGATTGACCAGATGTGTGGTGCGCGCGGTGGCGGTGTCGATCTGGCGCAGGCTTTTGCGTACTTCTTCCTGATCGTCCTGACGCAGCGCGAGTTCGGTCTGTGTGCGCAGTCCGGCCAGGGGCGTACGCAGCTGGTGCGCGGCATCGGCAATGAAACGCTGTTGCGCCGCCAGCGCGTCTGCCAGGCGCGACAACAGTTCGTTCATGGCGCCAACCAGCGCGCGCACTTCGCCGGGCGCGTTCTGCACCGGCAGCGGGCTCATGTCGCGGTGCGAGCGGCTCGATATCTCCGACTGCAAATCGATCAGCGGGCGCAGGCCGCGCGCGACGCCGTACCAGATCAACAGGCCGATCAGTCCGACCAGCAGCAGCTCCGGCAGCAGCATGCCGAACAGAATTTCTCTGGCCAGCGTGCGCCGCTTGTTGAGCGTTTCAGCGACGACGATCAGCAGATGGTCCTGCTCCGGTGGCAGGCCGGCCACCGGGATCGACAGTGCGGTGGCGCGGATCGGATTGTCGAGAAAGACGTCATCGTAATAGACGGGCTTGCCGGAAGAGGTGCCGGCTTTCGGCAGCGGCAGGTTGTGATAGCCGGTGATGAAACGCCCCTGGCTGTCGTTGACCATGTAATAGATGTTGTCGTGTTTGTCGGATTCCAGCATGTCGAGCGCGGCACGCGGCAGGTCGACGCGCAACTGGCCGTTGATCACATGTACCTGGCGGCTGATGTCCAGCGCCGAATCGTAGAGCGAATAATCGTAGGCCAGCGTCGCGTAATTGAACGCGTAGTAATACGAAATCACCGAGCTGATCAGCGTCACCAGCACGACCGGCGTCAGCAGCCGCACCAGCAATTGTTCGCGCAGCGAGGCGTTTTCGGGCGCGCGCACCCGCCGCAGGCCGGCGCCGATTTTCATGGTCGTTTTTCGAGCAGGTAGCCGAGGCCGCGTATGGTGCGGATGACAACACCGGCCGCTTCGAGTTTTTTGCGCAGGCGATGCACGTAGACCTCGATCGCGTTGGCGCCGACTTCCTCGTCCTGGCCGTACAGCTGGTCGGTCAGCTGTTCCTTGTTGACGACACGGCCGCTGCGCAGCATCAACACCTCCAGCACGCCGAGTTCGCGCGCCGAGAGATCGATCGGCACGCCGTCGAGCGTGGCGCGGTGGCCGGCCTGATCGAGGGCAAGCGGCCCGTGGGTCAGGATGGAACTGCCGCCGGCCTGGCCGCGGCGTATCAGCGCGCGCACCCGCGCCTCCAGCTCAGGTAATTCGAACGGTTTGGTCAGATAGTCGTCGGCACCGAGATCCAATCCCTTGACGCGCTCGGCGACGGCGTCGCGCGCGGTGAGGATGAGCACGGGGGCGGTGCCGCCGCGACGACGCAAACGACGCAAAACCTCGAAGCCGTCGATCCGCGGCAGCCCCAGATCGAGTATCACCAGGTCATAGGTCTGCACAGCGAGGATATGGTCGGCTTCCTCGCCGTCATGGGCGACATCGACGGCAAAATCGTTGCGGCGCAGCGATTTGAGCAGCCCGTCGGACAGAACCGGATCATCTTCTACGATCAGTATTCGCATCGGCTTCCGGATAGGAGTAAAGGCGGCAATCGAATAAAATGAACAGTTTACCCTGCTGGCAAAACGGCCGTTACATGGTAGATTGCGCGTCTGCCCGATAACGGGTTTTTTTGCGGCCACGGCGCTGCATTGCGGCGCGTTGGAGCGGGTATTGAACAATCGAAAAATATTTTTGTTTCGTAAGGTTAACGTAAGAAATGCTTGTTACCTTGAACGCGTCAGGTGGCGGCGTTTCTAGACTTTACGGACTTCTTTTCGGATTTGCCAAAACATGACATTGAGCAGCGCACGCAGTTTTGCATTTGCTTTCCTCCTCGGAGGCTTGAGTGTCGCGGCGGCCGGTGCAGAACCGGCGGCGGACCAGGCCCCATTAAGCTCCGCCCTGGAGCGACTCACGTTGCGCCAGGCGGAGATTTTTTTTGCCGCGCGCAATCGTGAAGTGCAACTGGGGCGCCGTCTGGTCGAAGGTGCCGAAGCCGACCGCCTGAGCGCCGGCGCCCGGCCCAATCCCAACCTGTTTGCAAACACCAGCAAGTTCAACTCGCGCCAGGGCAACTACAGCGGCGATCTGCGCGACAAGCAGATGGACACCGTGTTCGGCGTGCAGCAGTTGTTCGAACGCGGCAACAAACGCGAACTGCGCATGGGGGTGGCCGACTTCAATATCGATGCCAGCCGCGGCGAATTTGCCGATATCCGGCGGCAGCAAAAGGTCGCCTTGTATTTTGCCTACTATGATCTGGTGGCGGCGCAGGACCGTTTGCGCATTGCCACCGAGACCGCCGCCTCGTTCCAGAAAACCATCGACGCCGTCGAGCGCCGCCTCAAGGCCGGCGACATTTCTGCGGCCGACGTGGCGCGTATCCGCGTCGATGCACTGCGCGCGCAAAATGACGCCCGCACTGCGCAGGCCGACCGCTCCAAGACACAGACGCAGCTGGCCTACGTCATCGGCGCCGAGCGCGATGCCGCGGTGATCGCTGCGACCGACGGCTGGCCGGCGCTCGGCGCCGAGGCCGGCGCGGCTGAAATCGAAAAGGCGCTCGACAACCGCGCCGACGTGCTGGCGGCGCGCGCGCGCGTGGCGGCTGCAGAAAAAACCCGTGAGCTGGCGCGAGCGCTGCGCACACGCGACGTCACGGGGTCCGTCCAGTTCGAACATTTCCCCGGCGATTTCAGCAACAACACGCTCGGCGTCGGCGTCAGCGTGCCGCTTTTCACCAGCTACTACTATGAGGGTGAAATCCGCCGCGCCGAGGTTGATTTGCAGTCGGCGCGCGACAATCACGATCGCGTGCGCGCGCTGGCGCTGGGCGAAATCGCCGCGCGGCGTGCCGACCTCGACGCGTCGCGCGAGCGCGTGCAGCGCTTCGAAGGCGCGTTGCTGAAGGAGGCGCAACGCGCCGCCGATGCCGCGGAGTTCGCCTACAGCCGCGGTGCCATCGGCGTAATGGATCTGCTCGATTCGCGGCGCCAGCTCTATGCGACGCGCCTTGAGGCCTCGGGCAGCCAGGCGGACCACGCCAAGTCGCTGGCCTCGTGGCTGGCGGCGGTCGCCGCGGCGGACCTGGCCGACGGCGAAAAAAAATAACTTGTATGCGGCGGTCACGCCGACAACCCGGGGAAACAAAATGTCGTTGATGGAGATACGCGGATATTCGGTGGTGCGTGCGCCTTGTGCGGCATTTGTGCTGGCGGCTGCCATTGCGTTGCTGGCCGGATGCTCAGAGGCGCCAAAACCCGAAGTGGTGCCGTCGGCGAAAATCGACGGTGAATCGATTGTTTTTCTGAAGGACAGTCCGCAACTTACATCGCTGGTCATGGACACCGCGGTGGAACAGCCGGCAGGTGCGATTCGTTTGAACGGCCGTCTGGCGTGGAACGAAGACCACACTGTGCGCGTTTTTACACCGTTTGCCGGTCGCGTCGCCAGCATTCACGCGCAACCCAGCGACAACGTAAAGCAGGGGCAGATGCTGGCCGTGATTGCGTCACCCGATTTCGGGCAGGCACAGGCCGAAACGCGTCGTGCACAGGGCGATTTCGCCCTGGCCAGGCAGAATCTTGCGCGGGCCAAAGATTTGCATGAGCACGGTGTGGTCGCGGCGAAAGACCTGAATGCGGCCGAGGCCGAATTCGCGCGCACCGAGTCGGAAATTAAACGGACGGAAGCGCGCCTCAAGTTCTATGGCGGCGGCAGCGAGATCGATCAGACTTACGGGCTGAAAAGCCCGCTGACCGGCGTGGTAGTGGAGAAAAACATCAATCCCGGGCAGGAGTTGCGCCCAGACCAGATGGTGGCCAATGCGCCGGCATTGTTCGTGATCACCAATCCGTCGTCGTTGTGGGTGTTGCTCGACGCGGTGGAAAAGGACCTGCCCAATCTGAAGGTCGGCAGCAATTTGAAGATAAAGGTGCCGGCTTATCCGAACGATGAGTTTCAGGCGAAGGTTGCCGCGATTTCCGATTTCCTCGATCCGGTGACTCGCACCATCAAAGTCCGCGCGGTCATCGACAATACCGCGCGCAAGCTCAAGGGCGAAATGTTTATCAACGCAGAGGCCAAATCTTCGCAGGCGTCGGTCATCAAGGTGCCGGCGCGCGCGGTCATGTTCCAGGGCGGCCGTTACTATCTGTTCGTCGAGGACGGCGTGGGGCGTTTCGTGCGGCGCGAGGTCGTCACCGCAGAAACCGACGATGGCTATGTCAGTATTGCAAGCGGCGTCGCGGCCGGGCAGAGGGTCGTTGCAGAAGGTGCTTTGCTGCTGCAGCAGATATTGCAGCCGCGCCGCATCGTCAAATAACGCAGACTGACCGGATACGCGCCGCCCAATGATCAACAAACTCGTCGAATTTGCGCTTAAACAGCCGTTGTTCGTGCTGCTCGGCACCATCCTGTTCATCGGTGCCGGCGCCATCGCGTTCAAGGCGCTGCCGGTCGAGGCGTTTCCGGATGTGACGGACACCCAGGTCACCGTGATCTCGCTGTTTCCCGGCCGCGCCGCCGAGGAGGTCGAGAAACAGGTGACGCTGCCGCTGGAGGTCGCGCTGGCCGGTCTGCCTAATTCGGTGCGCATGTTTTCGCACACCCAGTTTGGCCTCTCGTTCATCATCATCACCTTCGACGACGGCGCCAACGCCTATTTCGCGCGCCAGCAGGTGGTCGAGCGGCTGCGCGAAGTCGAACTGCCGGACGGCGTGCAGCCGCAGCTGGCGCCGCATTCGACGCCGATCGGTGAGATCTACCGCTACCGCGTCAAGTCGGACAACCTCGATTCGCGCGACCTGCGCACGATCCAGGACTGGACGGTCAGCCGGCAGCTGCGACTGATCCCGGGTGTTGCCGACGTTGTCAGCTTCGG
This sequence comes from Chitinophaga pinensis, assembly GCA_943329075.2. Taxonomy (GTDB): domain Bacteria; phylum Pseudomonadota; class Gammaproteobacteria; order Burkholderiales; family SG8-41; genus PALSA-1004. The sequence goes on from CALQCM020000002.1 coordinate 46,310, forward strand.
CGGCTTCATCAAGCAGTACGAGGTAAATCCGGACCTCGCCAAGATGAAGTACTACAAGGTCACGCTGCAGCAACTGTTCGGCGCGCTGCAAAGGGCCAATTCGAATGCGGGCGGCGGTTACGTCGAGCAGGGGCACCAGCAGTTCCTGATCCGCGGCATCGGTCTGTTGAAGTCGGCGGAAGACGTGCTGAACGTGGTGGTCGCCGAACGCAACGGCGTGCCGGTGCTGATCAAGGACATCGCCGCGCTCGCCGTCGGTTCGGTGCCGCGCCAGGGTGTGATCGGGCAGGACGACGACGACGATATCGTCACCGGCGTCGTGCTCATGCGCAAGGGCGAAAATCCGTCGACGGTGCTGACGGCGGTCAAATTGCGCGTCGAGATGCTCAACAAGACGGTGCTGCCCAAGGGCGTCGAGGTGGTGCCGTATTACGACCGCACCTGGCTGATCGGCAAGACGCTGAAGACCGTCTTCACCAATCTCGTCGAGGGCGCGATGCTGGTCGCGCTGGTGCTGCTGCTGTTCCTCGGCAACGTGCGCGCCGCCGCCATCGTCGCGCTGATCATTCCGCTGTCGCTGCTGGGCACCTTCCTCGGCCTGACGCTGATCGGCATTCCGGCCAATCTGCTGTCGCTGGGTGCTATGGACTTCGGCATCATTGTCGACGGCGCGGTGATCGTGGTCGAGAACGTGTTCCGACGATTATCGGAAAACAAGGAGTTTCACGACGACCAGGTCGACGACCGCGAAGACCGCCGCCGCATGCACGTGATCTGGGACGCCGCCGTCGAGGTCGGCCGGCCGACCCTGTTCTCGATGCTGATCATCATTGCCGCCCACATCCCGATATTCACGCTGCAGCGCCACGAGGGCCGCATCTTCGCGCCGATGGCCTATTCGGTGACCTCGGCGCTGATCGCCTCGCTGATTTTTTCACTGACGCTGGTGCCGCTGCTGTGTTACCTGCTGCTCAACAAAAAGCTGCCGCACCATGACAACGCGCTGGTCGAGCGCTGCAAGTCGCTCTACGAGCCGGCGCTGAAGTGGGCGCTGGGGCGGCGCAAACTGGTGGTTCTCGGCGCCACCGGTGCGCTGGTAGCCAGTCTGGCGGTAGCGCCGCAGCTTGGCACCGAATTCCTGCCTGAACTCAACGAAGGCGCCTTGTGGCTCAACGTGCCGCTGCATGCCAGCGTCTCGGTGACCGAAGCATCGATTGAAATGGGCCGCATGCAGGATGTATTGAAGAAGATCCCGGAAATCCGCAGCGTCGTATTCAAAGCGGGCCGTCCCGAGGACGGCACCGATCCAAAGCTGATCAGCATGGCCGAGATTTTGGTCGACCTCAAACCAGAGTCCGAATGGACGCGCCGGCTTAATAAACGCGAGGTCATGCTCGATATAGACCGCGAACTATCGAAAATACCCGGCGTGCAGGCGAGTTTTTCGCAGCCGATCCGCGACAACATCCTGGAGAGCATTTCGCAGATCGACGGCCAGATTGTGGTCAAGGTGTTTGGCGAAGACCTCGCGGTGCTGCGCGAAACCGCGGGCAAGGTGCTGGCGGCGATTTCGGACGTGCAGGGTGTCTCGCGCGCGATGATCGACCGCCAGGGTGAACTGCCGCAGACGCTGATTGAAATCGACCGCGCGCAGGCGGCGCGCTACGGACTCAATGTATCGGACATCGAGGACGTGATCGAAACGGTGCTCGGCGGCAAGGTCGCGACCAGCGTGTGGGAAGGCGAGAAGCGCTTCGGCATCGTCGCGCGGCTGAAGGAAAATCAGCGCGCGCTTGATTCGCTGCCGAACATCCTGGTCAGCACGCCCAACGGCGGTTACCTGCCGCTTTCCCAGGTGGCGAAATTCCGCACCATCGGCGGCAGCATGAACATCAGCCGCGAGAACGGCGGCCGCGTGATGGCGATCGGCGTCTTCATCCGCGACCGCGACATGGGCAGCGTGGTCGCCGACATGCAGGCGCGCGTGGCCAAATCGGTCAAATTGCCCGAGGGCTATTACATGAGCTGGTCTGGCGAATTCGAGAACCAGGAACGTGCAATGGCGCGTCTGGCAGTGGTTGTTCCGCTGTCGGTGCTGTTGATCTTCATCCTGCTGTTTGACGCGTTCCAATCGTTCAAAAGCGCGCTGCTGATCATTCTCAATATACCGTTCGCGATGATCGGCGGCATCTTCGCGCTGCTGCTCACCGGCATTCCGCTGTCGGTGTCGGCGGCGATCGGCTTCATCGCGCTGTTCGGACAATCGGTGCTCAACGGCGTGGTGATGGTGACCTATTTCAACCAGCTCAAACGGGCAGGCGCCACTGCGGTCGAGGCGGTGATGCGCGGCTCGATGGTGCGCCTGCGCACCGTTCTGATGACGGCCCTGTTGGCGATGTTCGGCCTGCTGCCGATGGCCTTGTCGACGAGCATCGGCGCCGAGACGCAGAAGCCGCTGGCGGTGGTCGTCATCGGCGGCCTCATCACCGCGACGATCCTGACGCTGATCGTTCTGCCGGTACTCTACGTGATCTTCGAGGAAGGTATTGCCCGCTGGCGCAAGGCCAGCCGTGATGCCGTGACCTAAACGCGTCACCCAGTAAGAATTGCGTAAGGTCGGCATCGTGCCCTGGCGCCGCGGTTTCCGGCAGTTTGTGCCGGCCGTATTTTGCGGCGTCGCGCTGCCCCGTTACTCCTCATTCAGTATTGCGGACGGGCGGCGTAAAACGCGGTGATCGTCGGCGGTATCGTCGCGGCAACCCTGTTCACCCTGTTGCTGTTGCCGCTGCTGTTCCCGGTATTCTCCGAGCAGCGGCGGATCGTCGCGGCCGAGCAGCCGCTGGTATAGCGTTTGGGCAGTCGATCAATCTGCAAATTCAGACGACGGGAGGGCACATGACAGTCAAATTTGGCAGGGATCAGCCGCAGCTGACGGCGGAGGATCTCGAAATCGTCAACCGCATTAAGATGATGGCCGAAGAGATGCATGAGTCGATCGATATGGCTCCAGTGTCGCCGGCGCGCGAGACGGCCAAAGTCAAGTTGCAGGAATGTGTGATGTGGGCGGTCAAAGCGATCGGGGAGCACCGCTAAGAGCGGGCTGTCGATTTTGAGATATTCTGTTAAGATACTGGCCTAACTTCATATTTTTCATCCTGTTTTGGCGGGAATGCAAAATTCGAAACTGCTTTGCATGCGGTTTCCGCGAGGTCTCAGGAGAGTTTGATGACAGGCCAGCAGCGCAAGACATTGATCAAGGCCATGGCAGGCGGTGTGCTGGTCCTGCTCGGATTGCCATGGTTGAGCCACGCCGGTGAAATTGCCGGCAGCAAATATCCGGTCGCCCAAGCCAGGACGGACGTGCGCAAGGCCGCACAGGCCGGATTGACCGCTGCCGGACTGCCCAACCTGAAGTCTTCCATTGCGCTGGTTGTCGATCTGGTTGACGGCCACGCCATCTTCGGCAAAAACGTCGAACACGTGTCGCCTATCGCCTCGATCACCAAACTGATGACGGCGATGGTGGCGCTGGATGCCGATCTGCCGCTCGAAGAAACCATCGTCATCGATCACGCCGACGTCGACCAGCTCAAACACACCGGATCGCGCCTCAACGTGGGCATCGGCCTGTCGCGCGCCGACATGCTGCGCCTCGCGCTGATGTCGTCGGAAAATCGCGCGGCCGCATCGCTGAGCCGCGCTTATCCGGGCGGACGCGAAGCCTTCATCGCGGCGATGAACCGCAAAGCCATCGAACTGGGCATGTACAACTCGCGTTTCGTTGATCCGACCGGGCTGTCGAGCGAGAACGTGTCGACCGCGCAGGACCTCGCCAAAATGGTGAAGACGGCCTACGAATATCCGCTGATCCGCGAGTTCACGACGACATCGTCGCATGAAGTTTCAACGACGCGCGGTCGCAGTCTGCAGTTCCGCAATTCGAACGGGCTGGTGAAAAGCCCCGACTGGGACATCGGCCTCTCCAAAACCGGTTACATCAGCGAGGCCGGCCGCTGCCTCGTCATGCAGGCGAAAATCGCTGCGCGTCCGGTGGTCATCGTGTTGCTCGATTCATTGGGCAAGAACACGCGCATGGGTGACGCCAACCGCATCAAGAAGTGGCTGGAGAGCCGCGTCGGGCGCAAGCCCGTCGGCTGATTGCGGGCGGCGTTTGCCGCTGCCGCGTTTCCGCGCTTTCCCCGAATTCCGCAGCCGATGCCGCATTACGCGTATTTTGACCTGTTGCCGCCGCAGGCGGCAATGCGCGATGACGTGATTGCCGGTCTGACGGACACACCGAAAAAAATCCCCCCCAAGTATTTTTACGACGCCCGCGGCTGCGCGTTGTTCGATGCCATCTGTGCGTTGCCCGAGTACTATCCGACGCGCACCGAGCTGGCGATCATGCGCGAGCATGCGCCGGCGATGGCTGCGGCGATCGGCGGCGAACGCGCGCTGATCGAGATCGGTTGCGGCAACAGCGAGAAATCACGCCTGCTGCTAGATGCGCTGCGGCCGCCCGAGTTCGTGGCCGTCGATATCGCGACCGAACAGTTGCAGACTTCCTGCGATGCGCTGACGCAGGCGTTTCCGCAGGTGAAAACCATCGCACTGCGCGCCGACTTCGAACGGCCGCTGGCGCTGCCCGTGGCGGCTGCGGTGGCGCCGCGCCGCGCGCTGTATTTTCCGGGATCTACGATCGGCAATTTCACATCGGCCGCCGCGCGTGAATTCCTCGCGCGCTGGGCGTCTGTTCTGGGCAGCGGCGGTTGCGCATTGATCGGCGTCGATCTGAAAAAAGACCGCGCGCGGCTGGAAGCCGCCTATAACGATGCGCAGGGTGTGACGGCGGCGTTCAATATGAACCTGCTGGAGCGCTTCAACCGCGAACTCGGCGCCAACTTCGAGCTGGCGCAATTCAGGCATCGCGCGTTTTACGATACGACGGCGGGCCGCATTGAAATGCATCTCGAAAGCCTGCGCCAACAGACCGTGGTCATCGGCGGCCACGACATCGCATTTGCTGCGCAGGAAACCATACGCACCGAAATCTCCTGCAAGTATTCGATCGATGAATTTCAGCAGTTGGGGCGCGCTGCCGGATACATTCCGCAGCACTGCTGGACCGATGCCGAACAACTATTTGGCGTGTTTTTCTTCGCCCTGCCCGGCTGACGGCACCTGGCCTATTCGGCGCGAATGTTCGCCGCCTTTACGACCTTCGCGTATTTGGTGATTTCGGATTTGATGAAGCTCGCGAATTCCGCCGGCGTGCCGCCCGCGGCTTCAAGGCCTTGCGTGTTGAACGATTCGAGCATCGCCGGCGTGGCGAGTGCAATCAGCAGGTCCTGATTGAGTTTGCGCACCAGCGGCTGCGGCGTGCCCGCCGGCAGCGTAATGCCATACCAGTTCAGCACTTCGAAGCCGGGCACGCCGCCTTCGGCGATGGTCGGCACCTCGGGGGCGGCAGCCGCGCGTTTGGCGCCCGAGACGCCGAGTGCCCGCAGCTTGCCGCTTTTCGCCTGTGGCAGGGTTGCCGGCATGGTGCCGAACATGACCTGCACCTGGCCGGCGATGAGATCGGTCAACGCCGGCGCGCTGCCCTTGTAGGCGACGTGTACCAGGTCGGTGCCGGTGGCGAGCTTGAAAATTTCCGCGGTCAGATGCAGTGACGAGCCCTGGCCGGCTGAGGCGTAATTCAGTGAGCCGGGTTTGGCCTTGGCCAGCGCGATCAATTCCTTCACCGATTTCGCTGCCACCGACGGATTGACCACCAGCAGAAACGCCGAGGTGGCCAGTCGCGTCACCGGCGCAAAGTCCTTGATCGGATCGTACGGCAGCTTCGGCTGCAAGGCCGGTGTGAAAGCGAGGTTGCCGATGCTCGCCAGAAAAATCGTGTAACCGTCGGGCGCGGCGTGCGCGGCGAGTTCCGCGCCGATGAGGCCGCCGGCGCCGCCGCGGTTGTCGACGATGATCTGCTGGCCGCGCACCTGCGACAGATGCTGCGCCACCGTGCGGCCGAGGATGTCGTTGCCGCCGCCGGGCGGGAAGGGCACGATCAGGCGCATCGGTTTTGCCGGTGTTTCCTGTGCCGCAGTTTGTGCGGGCCAGGTCAGGGCTGCGCAGAGGGCCGTGATGACGGCAAAATATTTTTTCATGTGATGGCTTCCCTGAGTGCTTCCGGCCGTGCGTTGCGGGTGGAGCGGACACCTATTATAGGCAGCTGGCGCTGCGATTGCCGTCGGCGGGGCGCGCAGGCGTTAAAATGCACCTGATGGAGGAAGAAACCAAAAGGCGCATCCCGCCGATCGTGCTGCTTGCCATGATGGCAACGCTGTGCAACGTCGCACACGGCGGTGGTCGCGTCACCCTGTCGTTGCTGGCGCTGCATCTCGGCGCCGATGCTTTCGGTGTCGGTATGCTGATCGCGCTCTATGCCCTTGGCCCGCTCCTGTTCGCGATCTATGCCGGCAAGGTGATCGACCGCGTCGGCGCGCGTCTGCCGATGATGCTGGGCACCGGCGCGATCGGTCTGCTGCTGTTGCTGCCGGCCGGCGCGCAGAACCTGTGGGTGATGTACGGCACGGCGTTTCTGCTGGGCCTGTCTTTCATGCTGTTCTTCGTTGCTGCGCAGGGCGTTACCGGCGCGATCGGCAAACCCGAAGACCGCACGCGCAATTACAGCCTGCTGGCGGTGGGCTTTTCGGTGTCCGGTTTTATCGGCCCGCTGATCGCCGGGTTTTCCATCGATAACCTTGGTTATGCCAGCGCGCTGATGATCCTGGGCGGCTTCACCATCGTGCCCGTCGTGCTGATGTGGCTGCGGCCGGGGATGATCCCGCACAAGCCGCGCATCGCCGAGGAGAAAGCGGGGCAGAGTGCGCTCGACCTGTGGCGCGATCCGGCGCTGCGCGGCGTCTTCATCACCGGCGGCTTCATTTCCGCCGGCTGGGATTTGTATACGTTTTACCTGCCGGTCTACGCGCGCTCAATCGACCTCTCGGCCTCGGTGATCGGCATGATCATTGCCACCTTTGCGGTGGCGACCTGCACCATTCGCCTGTTTCTCGCCACGCTGATCAAACGCGGACAGGAGGCGCGCATTCTCAATCTGGCGCTGGTGGTGGCGGGCATCGCCTATTTCCTGTTTCCGTTCTGCACCAATGCCTGGCTGCTGGCGGCGATATCGTTTTTGTTCGGGCTGGCGATGGGCACCGGGCAGCCGCTGTCGATGATCATGATCTACAACCTGACGCCGCGCGACCGCACCAGCGAGGCAGCCGGCGTGCGTGTCACCGTCAACCATCTGGTGCACGTCACCGTGCCATTACTGTTCGGCGCGATCGGTTCGGCCTTCGGGTTCTACCCAGTGTTCGCGCTCAACGGTCTGATGCTGGTCGGCGGCGGCATCATGAACCGTGCCGCCCGCGCTGTCAAAAGCGGCGCCGCCGCCGCTAAGACTGACGGGAAATAAAGCCGAGCAAGGCGTCGTTAAAGGCCGCGGTCTGCTCGACGTTCGACAGATGCGCGGCGTTTGGAATGATGACGAGTGCGGAGCCCGGCATCGCGTTGTGTATGTCGCGTGCCATCGCCACCGGCGTGCCTGGGTCCTGTTCGCCGACGATGACCAGCGTCGGGCATTTGATGTCTTTCAGCTTGGCTGTCAGGTTGATTTTTGGAATGGCATGACAGCAGCCGATGAAGCCGTCGGCCTGGGTCGCGCGCACCGAGGCAGCGATGCGCGTCAACGCCGGCGCGCCGCTTTTCACATAACCCTCGGTAAACCAGCGCGAGACCATCATTTCACCAAACGGCGCCATGCCTTTTTCCTGCGCAAGCTTGATGCGGTCGCCCCACGGCCCCTGCGTTTCCGGCGGGTAATAGCTGGTGGTATCGGCCAGCGTCATGGTCTGGAAGTAACCCGGGTGCCGCAACGCAAAGGTCTGGCCGATCATGCCGCCCATCGACAGGCCGCACCAGTGTGTTTGTTTGATGCCCAGCGCATCGAACAGTCCGCGCACATCATCGGCCATCTGTTCCAGCGTATAGGCGCCGGCCGGCGCGCTGCTCGCACCGTGGCCGCGTGTGTCGAAGCGCAGCACTTTGAACTTTTTCGTCAGCGCCGGCATCTGCTCGTCCCACATATGCAGGTCGCAGCACAGTGAGTGCGACAGCGTCAGCCACGGGCCGTCGCCTTCGATTTCGTAGTTGATGTCGATGCCGTTGGATTTTGTTTTCATGCGGATGCCCCTACATTTAATATCATTGGTAGTGAGGAAAGTTCTTGAGCTGCAAGCGCTAATCAGTGTTGTGGCGCGGGCGACTCGCCTGCGTCAAACCATCTGTGCATATCTATTACGGTGCTTCTCGCAGGCGAGTCGCCTGCGCCACAGAATCGTAGTCCGGAAGGAGCGCAGCGTATTCCGGGCTACAGCGCAGTGCTTACTTCACGCTGTCGAGGAAGTTGATCAGGTTCTTGTTGAATACTTCTTTCTGCTCGACGTTCGAGATATGCGCCGCCGATTCGATGATGGCGAGCGAAGAACCCGGCAGGTTGGCGTGGATGGCGCGTGCCATATCGGGCGGCGTGCCGTGATCCTGATCGCCCACCGTGATGAACACCGGGCATTTGATTTCTTTGAGGCGGTCGAGCGTATCGACCTTGGCGATCGCTGCGCAGGCGCCGCAGAAGCCGGCCACCGGGGTGCTCAGGATGTCAGCGCCGATGCGTTTCATCACATCCGGGCGCGCCTTGATGTAGGGCGCGGTAAACCAGCGTGACAGCGTGCTGTCGAGCACACCCGCCATGCCTTTTTCGCGCGCGATGGTGATGCGCTCGCCCCACATCTGCGCCGCGTTCGGCGGGCGCCGGCTGGTGGTGTCGGCGAGCACCAGCGACTTGAATACGCCCGGATATTTGAGTGCGTAGGTCTGGCCGATCATGCCGCCCATCGACAGGCCGACCCAGTGCGTTTCCTTGATGCCCAGATGCGCGAAGAGACCGTGCGCGTCGTCGGCCATCTGGTCGAGCGTGTATTCGCCTTCGGGTGCGGTGCTCTGGCCGTGGCCGCGCGTGTCGAAGCGCAGCACCTTGAAGCGCTTGGTCAAGAGCTCCATCTGGTCGTCCCACATGTGCAGGTTGCAGGCCAGCGAATGCGAGAGCGTGATCCACGGGCCGTTGCCTTCGACTTCGTAGTTGATTTCAATGCCGTTTGTTTTGACTTTCATGAGGCTGCCTTTCTATTCAATATCATTGATTTTGTAGCGCAGGCGACTCGCCTGCGAGAAGCACCGTAACGCATATGCACAGTTGGTTTGACGCAGGCGAGTCGCCTGCGCCACAAGCCCAGAAGGAGCAACGTGTATTCCGGGGTCTTGCGCATAAAATTCCCGGAATACGCTGCGCTCCTTCCGGGCTACAAAACTGTTTGTTTAAACCAGTGCCGCAGCAATCTTTTCTCGCGTCAGCGGCATATCGCGCAGGCGCACACCCAGCGCGTGATAGAGCGCATTGGCCACCGCCGCCGGCACCGGACCGGCGGCGATTTCACCCGCGCCCAGCGGTTTTTCTTCAGGATGGTCGATCAGATGGATTTCGATTGTCGGGATTTCCGGGAAGGTGAGGATCGGGTAGGTCTCCCAATCGCGCGAGAGCACGCGTGCACGGTCGTGGCGCACCTGTTCCTTCAGTGCCCAGCTGATCGCCTGTACGATGCCACCTTCGGCCTGATTGATCACACCATCCGGATTGATGACCTGGCCGACATCAACCGCAGCCACTGCGCGCGTCACATGCGGATCGGGTTCGAGTGCAAGATCGATTACCACCGCCATGTAACCGTAGCCGTTTTTGTACTGCGAGAAGGCGAAGCCGCGGCCGCTCGCGCCGTCGCTTTGCGCGCCGGCTTTCCAGCCCGCTTTTTGCGCAGCGAGTTCGATTACGGCGCGCGCGCGCGGATCTTGCATATGGCGCAGACGGTATTCGACCGGGTCGGCCCCCGCGGCTGCCGCGCATTCATCCATGAACGATTCGACCGCGAACACGTTGCAGATCGCACCCAGGCCGCGCAGTGCCGAGGCGCGCAGCGGTTGCTCTTCGACGCGGTGCGCCACCACGCGCTCGTTGGGCAGCGCGTAAATGACCGGCGCATTGCGTGCCATGCCGCCGCCGCCCGCCATCGGCGGATCAGCCTGCGGCCGGCGCGCGACGGGGTTTTCGATATACCACGCCGACAGCAGCGAAGAGACGGGAGACGGTGTCGTGATCGAATTCGGCCGCTGGCTGTGGCCGTTGCTCCACACTTCGACCGACCAGTCGACGATGGTGCCACTTTCATCCAAAGCCGCGTGCACGTCGGTGGTCATTGCCGGGCTGTACGGTTCCCAGGCGAACTCGTCGTCGCGCATCCATTGCACCTGCACCGGACGGCCGCCGGCGGCGCGCGACAGCAGTACTGCATCGAGCGCGACGTCGTCGGCGCCGTTGTGGCCGTAGCAGCCCGAGCCTTCGGCGTGATGCACGATGATCGAATCAAGATCCATCTTCAGCACGGTGGCGAGGTCGTAACGCAGTTGATACACGCCCTGGCTGTGCGACCACACCTCGATGCGTATGCCGTCGATGCGCGCCAGCGCGCACGACGGGCCAATCGAGGCATGTGCGATATACGGTTTGGTGTAGCGCGCATCCAGTGTTGTTTTGGCGCGCGCTTTGGCGGCGGCGTCCGTACGCTCGGCCATCACGGCCGCCTTGTTGCCGGGGCGCGTGCGCAGGTATTCATGCATGCCGGCTTCGTCGGCGGCGATCGGTACTTCCTGCCAATGCGCTGATTTCAGTGCGGCGGTGCGCGCCTTGACGGCCTGTTCTTCGCGCTCGGCGACCACGCCGATGAAATTGCCGTCGCGCAGCACGGCGACCACACCTGGCAGTTTGCGGATCGTCTCGGCGTCGAACGATTTCAGTGTGGCATCGTACGACGGCGGGCGCACGACGCGGCCGAACAGCATGCCGGGCACTTCGATATCCTGCACGTAACGCGGCGTGCCGGTGGCCTTGTCCGGAATGTCGAAGCGCTGCACAGCGGTGCCGACGATGCTGTGCAGCGACGCCGCTTTCGGTTTGACTGAGGCGGTGGCTTCGCGCGCCAGCAGTTCGGCGTGCGGCAGTTGCCAGTAAGACACTTTGCGGATGCGGTCGAAGCCACTGATGACGCCGTCTTCGACACTGAGTTTGTCGGCCGGGATGTCGAGTTGTTTCGCCGCCGCCTTCAGCAACAGGTCGCGCGCTTCGGCGCAGGCGTAACGCATGGCGCTGCCGCCTTCGTCGATCGAGCGGCTGCCGGAAGTGTGGCCTTCGTCGGGTGTGAGCACGGTGTCGCCGGCGACCATGCGCACCTTGGCGAGCGTAACGTCGAGTTCCTCGGCGGCGATCTGCGCCATCGCGGTGACGACCCCTTGGCCGATTTCGACCTTGCCGGTGTAGACGGTGACGGTGTTGTCGGTTTCGAACTTCAGCCACTGGTCGAGCCGGCGGTTGCTGTCGAGGCTGCCCGGCAGCTTTGTTTTGGCGGGCGCGTTCATTGGGCGCCTCGCATGTCGCGCGCCGCGCGCTGCACCGCCTTGATCATGCGCGTGTGCGTGCCGCAGCGGCAGAGGTTCCGCGCCAGCGCTTGCTTGATCTCATCTTCACTCGGGTCCGGATTTTTCGACAGCAAGGCCGCCGCCGTCATGATCACACCGCTCATGCAGTAACCGCACTGCGCGGCCTGTTCGCCGATGAAGGCACGCTGCAGGGCATGTTGTTCCTTGAGAGTACCCAGCCCCTCGATGGTGGTCACCGACTTGCCGGCCACCGACCACAGCGGCACTTCGCATGACATCACGTTATGGCCGTCCACCAGCACCATGCAGGCGCCGCACTGGCCGAGCCCGCAGCCGAATTTGGCGCCCTTGAGTTTCAGATCGTTGCGCAGAATGTAGAGCAACGGCGTGTCGGTTTCGGCATGCACGGTTTGCGGTGCGCCGTTGACGGTCAGCGAGACGGATTCGGACATGATTTTTTGCAATTCCGAGGGTGAAAAGGCGGGGCTAGTCTAGCATAGCGACCGCGATCGATTGGCGGTTTGCCCCCCGTGAGTTCGTAGGGTGGGCAGCTTGCTGCCCACGCGTTCAAACAGCGCGTCTAATCCGCGTGGGCAACAAGTTGCCCACCCTACCGGGCTTAGCTGGAAGGCGACCCGTCGTCCGTTTGCTCGCCAAGCGATCGCAGCAATCGGCTGCCGTGAATGATCGCTGCCACCAGCACGTGTTCATGCTCCAGACGATAAATGATTCTGTAGCTGTAAACAAACCGTTCGCGAATGGTGCTGTCGCCGAGTTCCGGAACCACTCGCCCAAGCTCGGGAAAATCCGGAATCGTCTCGGCCGTCTCAACGATTCTGGATGCGACCGCCTTCGCATACCACAAGGAGTCCCGCGCAATATGAGAGGCGATGGACTCGATGTCTTCGATTGCTTCGGGTGACCAGACTAGGCGGCGAGCCATTTGTTCAGGCGAGCCTTGGCGTCTTCGTGAGAAACAACGCCGCCTGTTTCGGCGCGCTCAATACCGCGCTTGATTTTTTCAAGGACGTAGAGGTGATACTGAATATCTTCGAAGCTGCTGTCGTCCGGCATGGCTTCGAGCATCGAGGCTGCTTCAGCTTTTGGTGTGCTCATGACGCCTCCATCGTGCCGATATGATGTCGAATGCTACACCGAAGCGGCGATGAAATCTAATGCGTAACCCTCACTGGTCAGTTTGGTAGGGTAGGCAGTTTCGTAGGGTGGGCAGCTTGCTGCCCACGCGTTCAAACAGCGCGTCTAATCCGCGTGGGCAACAAGTTGCCCACCCTACAGGGCTTCGCTGCCCACGCGTTCAAACAGCGCATCCAATCAGGGGTGGGCAACAAGTTGCCCACCCTGCCGGGCTGACAAATATTTAACTTAAGGCGGCGTTCTTTTCTAAAAGCTTGCGTTCGTTTTCGATTCTGCTAATGAGGGAGAAATAAACATCGGTATGCCACATTGGCAAAAGGTGGGTGGATTGGTCAATACTGTCCAGTTCAGCGGTGATGGACTTATGAGAAATGGCATCGATTGGTTGCTGTAACTCCAAATGCAGCAATCGCAGTTTTTGAAATAAATTATCCGTATAGTGTTTAATGAACCAGCCATAAATGCTATTCAAAAACCTGAATAATGGAAGTGAAATTGCCATTATCGCGGCCAGCGCGGCAAGCATGCGGGCGAGATAACTGGTGACGAATATTGGCAGATACTTATTCAGAAAAGAGGGTCCGTTTTTATAATAATCACGCGCAGTCTCTGACATGGGGTAGCGCGTATCGAATTGGGTGGGAAAATTACCGGCACGATGGAAGATTCCGGCTGGGTTATGAACCTCTTCCAGGGCTTGCGCAAGAAGATAGATTATTTGGGCATTTAGGTCCCTGCGTACCAAAACAGAGGTCGTGGTGGCGATCAGTTCAACATCTTTAAGTGGTATCTTTTTCTCAAAATCGACCACGCCGGCAGGTAGTACCAGGCGAACTAACTGCGGGTAAATTCTGGCTAATGCCTCTGCTCTGGGCAAACTCATTAATCGAATTGAAGGGTCACGCATCAACTCTTGTATATGTGCGGACTCAAGTGTGCCCGAAGTGAGAATTGCATCGACACGCCCGTCTTTTAGCGCTGCAGTGGCGTCATTGCCAACCAACTTTGATAAGTCCGGGGGGGTGCTGGCGCCCAAATTAAGACTTTGGGCAAGCTTATGCCGCCCTGTTCCTTTCGCTCCAATCGCGACACGCTTTCCTTTCAGGGAGTCAATGTCGGGCCACTCCTGAGTCGAGCGATAAAAGATCCAGTAGGGCTGATAACCAATCTGCCCAAGTGAAACCAGATTCGTTAATTGTTCGTCGCCCCCGCCATCCTGTGAAAAACCAACCTGGAAGCCGGAGTTGGGATCTTTCAAGCGCTGGATATTTTCTCCGGTACCCAAAGAATTGATAATTTCCAACTCGATATCCGATCGGGCAAGAATTTCTTTGTAGCGTTGTCCAAATAGTTCATTGGCGCCGCCCTTGTAACCCGTGGTCACCATGATTTTCTGGGGTGGAGTGGAGACGTATCTTTCCAAACTTAGAAAAATTATCAAACCAATAGACAATAGCGCCGCAATTCCTATTAACAATCGGGTCCTTATTTGCTTAAACATGATCGCTCCTGCAGAAGTTAATAGTTTCGTAGGGTGGGCAGCTTGCTGCCCACGCGTTCAAACAGTGCGTCTAATTCGCGTGGGCAACAAGTTGCCCACCCTACAGGGCTTGGTCTTTCCAATCGGTAAGCACAACCTGTATTACTTCGCAAACCGAAATAGATAGCCCTTCGCTGATTTTCGTTTTCCTGAGATGGCACATGAAATTAGCGCTCGGCTTATGCCGAGCGCTTCTGCGGCAGCCTTTGCGCTTTGGTAAAAATGTTCGGTGCCGTCTGGCGAAACGGCTACAACTGCTTTCGAGCGGGCTTTGGCGACAAGTGCAAACTTGTATTCGGTTGGTGGTGGGGCATCCTTTTTATAGCTGAACCACCAATTGGCTGCGGAAATGCGCTCTCCCGACGCAACCATTGCGGAAGCCCCTTTGTATATTCCTAATTCTTTGTCGGCGACAGTGCAGTTACGAAACTCACGAGATTCGCTGGTTTTAAGGTTGATCGCGTAGACTTTTCGATCGCGTTTCGCGCGTGCGGCGGCATGGCTGTGCAATTCTGGCATTGGGCGATTGTCGCCTTCAAATTGGAACCACCAGCCGCCAGCGGAATGACTCTTGCCATGCGCGACGGCCCAGACCTCAGACTGATTGACGAGAAGGGTAATTGCTGCCTCATCGGCAGTTGGAAATTTCCGGGTTTCCATGGTCTTATAGTTAATAGCTATTAATGGCCGCGCGTTAATGCCTCGCAACTTGGCGAATCTTAATTTTTCGCCCCACAATTTTGGTGGTTTTGCCTTGTTGTCATCAGCTAGGCGAAACCACCAGTCACGAGCTGCGGTGATTTCGCCGCGAATAACAGCCATTGGTGTATCGGTGCTAGCAAATCTAAGTTGTCGAGCGGCTTCGGAGCCGCCGGCGAAATTTCTTGATTCGCCGGTTGGTAGGTATATGCCAATGATTGGGATGTTGTTGTCTGCCACCAAATCGCCGCCAGGCGAAAGATTGTAGGTGTACCTCGATCTGTGGCCGCCAGCAGCTTTGATTGCGATGATTTCCGCGGCGTTTAGCTCATTCTTATCGTCAGCGAAAGCTAGGATGTAGGAGTCGAAAGATTTCCAGCCGTATTTCTTTAGAGCGCGTCCGAACGATTGTTTCTCGGAATAAGTAGTTCCTGTAAGCCAGCGTTTTCGTGCTTCTTGAACAGTGACCCCGATATAGCATTTTCGTAGTTCGCGATGGACATGCATATAAAGCACGCTTGTTGCGGCAAGCTTCTGAGTTTCCATGATTTCAAGCGCAACAAACTCAGTTCCGTTGGCGACGCAAATTAGTTGTGTGTTGAATTTGGCGTTCCGCGGTGATAGGTGAGCAAAGTTTTGTGCGGACATGGTAGATCAGTCTCGTAGGTTGGGCTGACGAAGGAAGCCCAACAACTAATATTATTTAATTCAATTGTGTGTCCCCGACCTACCTGGCTTGCCGCAAATGTTGGCCTGCCGTCGTCAGCCCCACCTACCGACGACGATGCAATACCTTACGCCACCAAGCGCTACGGCGCAAATGTGAAGTGACGGATTTGAAAAGCATGGCCCGCCGGGTGGCAGACAGGTGCGCGATTGCGCGGTGCGTCAGTTCAGCCTGATGCCCGCGACCTTGATCAGTTCGCGCCACTTCGCAATCTCCGACTTGATATGCGTCTGGAATTGCGCCGGCGTGGTGCCGTGCGGCGTCGAGCCGTCTTTCATCAGGCGTTCGGCGACATCGGGGGCGTTGACGGCGGTGTTGAGTGCGAGCGAGAGTTTGTTGACGATGTCTTTCGGCACTTTCGCCGACGTTATAACGCCGTACCATTGATTGGCTTCAAAGCCCGGCACGCCGCCTTCGGCGATGGTCGGCAGTTCGGGCGCGGCGGGTGAGCGTTTGCCGGCAGTGATGCCGAGAATGCGCAGGCGGCCGCTTTGCATGTGCGGGCGCGCGCTGAGCAGTGTGGTGAAACTCATGTCGACTTCACCGGCGAGCGTGGCGGCCAGCGCCGCGGCGCCGCCCTTGTAGGGAATGTGCGTGAACTTGACGCCGGACTTGTAGGCGAGCATTTCGCCCGACAGATGTTGCAGCGCGCCGGTGCCCGACGAACCCTGATTGAGTTTGCCCGGATTGGCGCGCGCGTAGGTGATCAGTTCGGCCACCGATTTCGCCGGCAGTGACGGATGCACGGTCAGCACGTAAAACAGACTGGTGACCTGCGCGAGCGCCTGCAGATCTTTTTCCAGATCGTACGAAATCGGATTGCCGCTCGCCGACAGCACGGTGTGGCCGGCCGAGATCAGGCAGATGGTGTAACCGTCCGGGTCGGCGCGCGCGGTGATTTCCGCGGCGATCGCGCCGCCGGCGCCGCTGCGGTTGTCGGCGACCACCTGCTGGCCCCACATTTCGGAGAGCTTGCGCGCCAGCGCGCGCGTGGTGATGTCGGTGCCGGCACCCGGCACAAAGGGCACGATGAAGCGCACGGGTTTGGTCGGGTAGGCGTCGACGGCGGAGGCGGCGTGCGTGTGCGCGGCGCTGAGCAGAAGCGCGATGGCGGCAACGGTGATCGTCAATGGTTTGGTCGGCATGCTGGTTCACGTGGAGGGCGGATTAGAAACGCGCGTCACTCCCGCGAAAGCGGGAGTCCATGAATTGTACGTCACTCAGCCTCAACGACGAACTGGATACCCGCTTTCGCGGGTATGACGGTTCTAATAAACGCGATCCCGTGGCGGACTATTTCAGTATCTGATACAGGCTGCTGAAGTCGTCGGTCCATAGCTTGAGTCCCGGGATTTCATCGATCGGAGTGGTCTTGCCGGCGAGTGCGGGTTTTCCCAGCAGGGCCTTGTCGCGCGTGACGATCACCCAGTCGGTTTTCGAGTACGCCGTTTCCTCGGCGTCGTCGATCACCAGCGCGGTCAGCAGGCCCTGGCTGTCGGCGATTTTTTTCACCACCGGCGCCAGCTTGAGGAAGCGGTTGGTGACATGGAAGACGATCGCGCCGCCCGGCTTCACATGCTTGAGGTAAACCTTCATCGCTTCGTTCGTGATCAGGTGCACCGGAATGGCGTCGCTCGAAAAGGCATCGACTACCAGCACGTCGAAATTCTGCGGCTCTTCGCGTTCGAGGGAGAGACGTGCGTCGCCGAGGCTGGTTTCGATCGCCGCCTTGCTGTCCTTCAGATAGCTGAACTCGCTTTGCGCGACTTCGATCACCTGCGGGTTGATGTCGTAGAAGCGGTAGGTGTCGCCGGTTTTGCCCCAAGCCGCCAGCGTGCCGGTGCCAAGACCGATGACGCCGACTTTCTGGTTTACCGGATTGGCACTCTTGATCGCGAGGCCGACGCCCGAGTCGGGGCCGTAGTAGGTGGTCAGTTCGGTGCGGCGCGCCGGGTTCAGATATTGTTCGCCGTGCAGGATCACGCCGTGGATCAGGCGCCGCATGGCTGCGTCTTCCGTCGTCGGGCTGGTGTCCTTGGTGCGCAGCGTGCCGTAGAAGTTGCGCGTCATCACGCGCGTGTCTTCTTTCAGCTGGTTCAACTGGTTGTTCCAGAAATAACCGTAAACACCGGAGAGCGCCATCGCCGTCAGCCAGACGAGGATGGGCAGTTTGCGCAGGGTGATCGCGGCGAGGATCGCCGTCACCACGATGCCGAGGCCGAGTTCCGAATACGAGGGGAACAGGCGCGGTGCGATGAGGCCGACGAACATGCCGCCCAGCGCGCCGCCGAGCGACACCATCAGGTAGAACTGCGTCAGGTAACGCGGCGCCGGACGCATCTTCGCCAGTTCGCCGTGAAAGAACATGCAGCAGATGAAGAGACCGGCCAGATACAACGGAATCGCCGTCTTGATGTCGAGTGTGACGGAACTGGTCTGCAGGCCCCAGGCGCAAAAGCCGAGGATGATGGCAAGCGGCCCGAGGACCACTGAACGCCGGTACCAGCCGTCGCTCTCGAAACACAGGATGAAGGTCAGCAGATACAGCGTCAGCGGCGCCAGCCACAGAAATGGAATCGACGCGATGTTCTGCGTGATGTGGTTGGTGATGGCGAGCAGCAGCCACGAACCCATTGCCGACAGGGCCAGCCACAGGATCAGATCGAAGCGGCGCGGCGCCGGTGCGGCTAGAGGCGCCGGATCGTTCGCGGCAGCCGGTGGAATCTCGACGGTCGGGTTGGCGCGCAGGCTGGCAATCGCCGAGGCCGCACACAATATGGCAAACAGACCGTAGCCCGCCGACCACCAGATGGCCTGCGAGGCGGTGGCGATCCAGGTCTCAAATATGAACGGATACGAAATCAGCGCCAGCATCGAGGCCAGGTTCGACAGCGCAAACAGGCGGTAGACCGTGCCCAGCGGAAACGAGCGGGCAAACCACGCCTGCACCAGCGGGCCGGTGGTGGCCAGCAGCAGATACGGCAGGCCGATGGTGGCGATCAGGAGGCCAAGGATGCGCGCGCCCGGGTCTTCATTGCCCAGCGGCTTCCAGCTCACATCGGCCAGAATGGGCAGCACGGCCAGGCTGGCCAGCAGCAGCACGATGTGCACGATGACTTGCGTGCGTGGTTTGAGTTTGCGCGTGGTGAAATCGGTATACGCATAACCTGCCAGCAGCGCGACCTGAAAAAACACCAGACAGGTCGTCCACACCGCGGCCGAACCGCCGAACCACGGCAGGATCTGTTTGGCGATGATCGGTTGCACGAGAAACAGCAGGAACGCGCTTGCGAAAATGGTACAAGCGTAAAGGAGCATCGGGAATGGACCGGTGTGTTGTTATTTGGAGGCCGGATTATACAGGCGGGCGCCGGTCGCCGTCGCGACGGGCGTTAGCGGCGGGCAGCGTTCACGCCGCGACGAGGATGATCCGGGCGCGGTGGAAGCAGCGGCCGCAAAGCGTCATGCCGGCACCTCGGCATGCGGGCGCTGACGCCTGATGGCGAGCACGCCCGCCGAGGCGAAGATGCAGGCGATGCCGGAGATGAGGAAGGCGCCGGTGTAGACGCCGAATTCGGCGCGCAGCAGGCCGCCGCCGCCGGCCGCCAGCGCCGAGCCGCACTGGTGGCCGACGTAGATCCAGCCGAAGACGATTGGTCCGTTCCGGCGGCCGAAGGTGTTGGTGGCGAGCCGCATGGTTGGCGGCACGGTGGCCACCCAGTCGAGCCCGTAGAACACCGAGAAGATCGCGATGCCGGTGAGGCTCAAGTCGCTGAACGGCAAGTACATGAGCGACAACCCGCGCAGGCCGTAATACCAGAACAACAGCTTGCGGCAATCGAAACGGTCCGTCAGCCAGCCCGAGAACGAGGTGCCGACGAGATTGAACAAGCCCATCGTAGCGAGGATGCTCGCCGCCTGTAACTCGGGCATGCCGCCGTCGTAGCAGAAGGAGATGAAGTGCGTGCCGATCAGGCCGTTGGTGCTGAGGCCGCAGACGAAAAAGGTGGCGAACAGCAGCCAGAAGTCGCGCACGCGCGCTGCCTGCCACAGCATCGATATTGCGAAGGCGGCAGGGTTGCCGGTGGCGGTTTGCGCAACATCGTCCTGTTGCGCGCCATAGGAACGCAATGCGAGGTCGCGCGGCCGCTCGACCATCAGCCAGGCGACGAGTGGAATGAGCAGCATCACCGCACAGGACACCGTCCACGCGACCGAGCGCCAGCCATACTGCGAGGCGACTGAGGCGAGTAGTGGCAGGAACACGAGCTGCCCGGTGGCGGTGCTCGCCGAAAGCAGGCCGCTGACGAGGCCGCGGCGCTCGGTGAACCAGCGATTGGCGACCGTGACGGCGAGCACGTTGGCGCACATGCCGCTACCGATGCCGACGATCAGGCCCCAGGTCAGCAGCAGTTGCCACGGCTGCGTGACCTGCGTGCTCGATGCGGTGCCGATGACGAGCAGCGTGAGTCCGGTGAGCACGACGCGACGGATGCCGAAGCGCAGCATGGCGCTGCCGGCGAACGGGCCCATGAGGCCAAACAGCACAAGATTCAGTGCAACCGCCGAGGAGACGGTGGTGCGTTCCCAGCCAAGCGCCTTCTCGATCGGGATGATCAGCACGCCGGGCGTGGCGCGCACGCCGGCCGAGCACAGCAGAATGGCGAAGACGATGCCGGCGACGATCCAGCCGTAGTGCATGCGACCGTTCACTGCTTTGGCCAGACTGTTCACAATCAGACTTTGTTCGTTCTTCGTGGGAAGGGCGCCATTATAGTGGCTGGCGCGTCATGGCCGATGCTGCAGGCATTACTGCGGTTCGATCTTCGCCGCTTTCATAATGGCGGCGAAGCGCTTGAGGTCGGCCTTGAACAGTTTGGCGAATTCGGCGGGTGGCGCCGCAGCCGGTTCATAACCGGTGCTCGAAAATGCTTCACGCAGGGTAGCGTTCTCGAAGGCTTTGCGCACTTCGGCGTGAATGCGGTTGACGATGGCGGCGGGTGTTTTCGGCGGTGCGAACATGGCGTGCCAGCCGGTGTCGAAACTGTAGCCGGGCAGGCCGCTCTCGGCGATGGTCGGCAGATCGGGCAACGATGAAATGCGTTTGTCGCCGGTGAAACCAATGCCGCGCAGCCGGCCGGCCTTGAGATGCGGCACCGCCACGCTAGCCCCCGGAAAATG
The DNA here is from genome assembly GCA_943329075.2 of Chitinophaga pinensis. Lineage (GTDB taxonomy): Bacteria > Pseudomonadota > Gammaproteobacteria > Burkholderiales > SG8-41 > PALSA-1004. The sequence continues at coordinate 67,213 of CALQCM020000002.1, forward strand.
CAGATGCACTTCGCTGCTCAGAACAGCGGTGAGCGCCGGGCCGCCGCCCTTGTACGGAATGTGCTGCAGCGTGATGCCGGCTTTTTGCGCCAGCAGTTCGCCGGCCAGATGCTGGCCGTTGCCGATGCCGGCCGAGCTGTAGCGCAGGATTTGCTTCTTCGCAACTTCGATCAGTTCCTTGATGTTGCTGGCCTGCACCGAGGAATGCGCGACGAGGATGTAGCCCAGCCCGTTGGCGTAGTTGGTGACCGGTGTGAAATCGCGTTCGCTGTCGTAGGGCAGCGATTTGTACATCGACGGGTTTACTGCGAAGGCCACCGAGGTGGCGAGTATGGTGTAACCGTCCGGCACCGATTTGGCGACGATGTCACAGCCAACGATGCCATTGGCGCCGCTGCGGTTGTCGATCACCAGCGGCTGGCCCATCGACGCTTCCATTTGTCTCGCCAGTTGGCGGATATAGGTGTCGACATTGCCGCCGGCCGGGAAGGGCACCACCACGCGGATCGGGCGTGCCGGATAAGTTTGCGCCTGTGCGGATGCGACGGATGCGCAGAGTGCGCCCAGCAAGAGGGCGGCCCGCGGCATGGTTTTGTGCATGGTGATTTCCTCGTCGTTGCGTTTAGTGTTATTTGAAAAAATCATAACACGCGCAGCAGCAGGTTTACCCGCCGTTGAACGCAACCCACGCAATAAACGCCAGCAGGCCCCAGCCGATGACGACAAACACCACCGGCTCGACGGCGTGCGATTCAGCGGAACCGAGCAGCGCCGAGCCGCGTCGCCGCAGGCCCGCGGCGAACAGCGGGCTGAACCAGATCATCGCCAGCAGCACGAGGCCGCCGGCGGCCACCGCCAGTGCGACCGCATCGCCGCCACGCCGCCATGCCTGCATCACACAGGCTGCGGCGAGTGCCGTCGATGCAACGCGGTTGAGCAGCGTCGTCTTGCTGCGCCGCGTGCCACCCTGCGAATCCGCATCCGCCATTGCGCGCCTATACAGAGGTGCTTTGATGCGTGCATTATACGCAGTCGCCGGTTCCGTACATTGACCGGCCCGCGCCGAGTGGTGTTATTGCAGTCGTTGTTCCGGCAGGGGAGATTTTCAGGAGACAGGCCATGATTAAATCGATCTGTTCCGCGTTGGCGGCACTCGCAATTTTCGCGTCCGCGCCGCTGTGTGCCGCAGAGCTTCCGCTGTTTCACGGCGTGCCCGGCAGCGATCAATCGTACGACAAGGTCGTCACCATCAAGCCCGATGCAAAATGGGTGAACGTGACGAGCGGTGAGAGCGTGAAATTCGTCGATGTGACGACCGGCAGGAGTTTTGTCTGGCGCTTCGATATGCGCAATTTTGTCGTCTTCGACCTCGTGGCGGTGGCGCCGCCCGGCGTCCTCAGTCACGCGCACCTGACAGTCTATGTGGCGCAGGATATCCGCGAGACCGACGATCATTGAGTTTGAGCACGCAGTCCAGTGGCGGATGGTTGCAGTGCCGCGGGCCCGTTAAATCAAGGAAAACATGTCAGCACGCAGCGCGCGAGATTGGGGCCTGTTGCTCGCGTTAAGCGCGATGTGGGGCAGCGCTTTTTTGTTCATCAAGCTTGGCGTCGCCAGCGTGCCGCCGGGCACGCTGGCGGCAGGCCGCATCGTCATCGGCGCCATGATTCTGTATGCGGCGCTGCGCTGGCGCGGGCTGGCGCTGCCGCCGTTCGGCGCGGCGTGGTGGCCGTATGCGGCGATCGCGCTGGCCGGCAACAGCGCGCCGTTTTTCCTGATCAGCTGGGGGCAGCAAGTTGTCGACAGCGCGCTGGCCGGCATTCTGATGGCGATCATGCCGCTGACGACGTTACTGCTCGCACATTTTTTTGTCGCCGGCGAACGCATGACGCTGTGGCGCACGACCGGCTTCGTCGTCGGCTTCAGCGGCATCGTCGTGCTGATGGAGCCGTCGGCGCTGTCCGCCGCCGGCGGCAATCTCATTGCAGAACTGGCGGTGCTGGCTGGCGCGGTGTGTTATGCCGCCAACAGCGTCATTTCGCGGCGCCTGATCACGACGGATTTTCTGGTGGCCTCGACCGCGGTGATGATCGTCGCCACCGGCATGACGCTGCCGCTGGCTTTGTGGATCGACCGGCCGTGGACGCTGGCGCCGTCGGCCGGTTCGGTGGCCTCCATTGTCTGGCTGGGCATCGGGCCGACTGCACTGGCGACCCTCCTTTATTTCCAGCTCATCGCCACGGCGGGGCCGACGTTCATGTCACTGGTCAATTACCTCTCGCCGGTGGTGGCGCTGGCCGCCGGCGTTGCGCTACTCGGTGAGCAGCCGGGGACGGCCGCTTTTGCCGGGTTGGGGCTGATACTGCTGGGCATCGCCGTTAGCCGCCGTGGCGCAAATGCCTCTTGAAAATGAGCGGCTTAGCCCAAGATAAGGGGTATCGGCGGGGGATGGGCCCCGGCCGGCAAGCCAAATTTTTGAAAGACTATCAACCAAACGCCCGTTTGGTCGTTAATAGACTCATGAACATCGTCTACAACAGCGATAACTACTACGTCGTCGAGTATCCGTTGCAACACGGCTACGAGGTGGTGGACAAGCAATCCAGCCGCGGCACCTATTTTCAGGGGGATGTCGCGCTGAAGTTTCGCCAGTCCATGATCGGCGCCATCGGCGACGATCCGTCGCCCGATAATGTGGATGAGTTTCTGTCGAGCTTCGGGGCGTTGATCAACTTCCCGATGGTCGTGCACTAAATCCGCACGTCAATTCGCGCTTGCAGGTTCCGCCGCATCCGTTCGGTGCGCGCATTTTCCGCTGTCGGCCAGTTCGGGCCGCGCGATTGCGGCGATGAACAACTGTCTGATCTGTTCGGTTTCTTCCGCAGCTTTTAAATGATCGGCCAGCAGGATGCTGCCGGCAGGCGTACGCGCCAGCAGGCGATAGTAACGCGCGCCGCCGAAGATGCCGACGAAGCGCGCTTCACGCACGCTGTCGATGGCGCTAATCAGTTTGACTTGCACGATATTTTTCGCCAGCGGGATGCCGCACCAGCGGCGGTCGGCACGCAGTTCGCCGGCGGCGGTTGCCACCGTCAGTGCATTGAGCGCGCTCCACAGCGCAATCGCGATGAACACGGCGCCGACGCCGAGCAGGGGCAGCACGAACACGCCGGCAAAGGCGAGTGCCAGCATGCTTGATGCACTGTCACCGCTGTGGCCGACGAGCCCCGCGAACGAGGCGAAGGCGATGATGCTGCAGGCGACGCCGAACAGCGCCAGCATCAATGCCGGTGCGGCAGTGCGCAGCGCCGGGCAGTAGACGATGAGTGCCGATGCATCGCTGTGCACCAGCGTGCTGCCGATGCGCTGCTCATTCATGGCCGGAGGACTTATTCAACCTGCACGCGCGCGGCTTTGGCGACCTTCGCCCATTTATCGATTTCAGCTTTGACATAGGCGGTAAATTCCTCCGGCGAGGTGCCGCCGGCGAGCCCGCCCTGTTGCAGGATTTTCTCTTTCATCTCGGGGGCTTTGAGCATCTTCACCAGTTCGGTGTTGACCTTGGCAACGATCTCGCGCGGCGTGCCGGCCGGCATCACCACGCCGTTCCATGAACTGCCGTCGAAACCCTTGAGCCCGGATTGATCGACGGTCGGCAGATCGGGCAGCGGCGGAAAACGTTCTTTGGTCGACACGGCGATGGCGCGCACCTTGCCCTGTTGCACGAAGGGCAGTGCTGCAATCGCCGTGCTGAACGCGGCGTCGATCTGGCCGGAAATCTGGTCGATCATCGCCGGCGAGGCGCCCTTGTACGGCACGTGCACCATCTTCACGCCGGCCATCGAACTCAACATCTCCATCATCATGTGCGGGCTGGTGCCGTTGCCGGTGGAGGCGTAGGTCAGCGAACCCGGCCGCGTTTTCGCCAGCACGATGAATTCGCGCACGTTCTTTGCCGGAATCGACGGATGCACCATCAAGAGGCTCGGCAGCACCGCGAGCAGCGTCACGTACGAATAATCCTTCAGCGGGTCGAAGCCGAGTTTGGTGTAGAGGCTGGGCGCGATGCTCTGCGCAATGGTCATCATGCAAATCGTGTAGCCGTCGGGCGGCGTCTTCGCGCATTGCTCGAAGCCGATGTTGCCGCCGGCGCCGCCGCGGTTGTCGGCGACCACCTGCACGCCCCAGGCCTTCGACAGATGGTCGGCCGCCAGCCGCCCCATGATGTCGGTCGGGCCGCCGGGCGGGAAGTTGATGATGAAGCGCACGGGTTTCGCCGGGTATTGTTGTGCGAATGACAGTGTTGCACCCAACGTCAGGAATGAAATTACCGTCATTCCCGCGAAAGCGGGAATCCATGCGGCGGTTGATCTCGCGATGCCGGTTCCTGGGCTCCCGCTTTCGCGGGAGCGACGGTTGTTGTTGAACACGATGCTGGCGTTTTCCATGAGGCCTCCTGAACGATGGCTGCTGCAGCTGTGAGCGGGCAGTTTACGCCGCGAGCGTCACGATCTCCACAGCAGCTTTTCCGCCGCCGAGAAAACGCTTGAGTATCTTGTAGGTGTCGAGATCGAAGGCGGCGCGCGCGTCGAGGCCGGCAAGTTCGTCCTCGCTCGTCACGCTGCCGAGATAACACCAGTGGTCGAGCACGTGCAGCACGGAGGCGTCGCCGCTCGATTCGCGCACGCCGATGCGGCCGCGATACGGCCAGCTCTGCAGCTTGAGTTCGGCCAGCGCCTCGATCAGGCGCAGCTCGTGTTGCGCCGGCGCTTCTTTGCCGACGCAGACGCCGCGGCAGCGCTGCAGCTGAAAGGCGAGGCAGGGGCCGCCCTTGCTTTTTTCAAGCCCGATGGCGGCGGGGCACAACTCGAAGGACTGCGTCAGTCCGCGCAGCGCATCGACCGCCGCGCGTTTGCTGCGGAACACGCCGTAGGCCGTTTCGCCGCCGCTGAAATCGATTTCGGCGGCATGCACCAGGGTTGGCGCGCCGCCGCTTGCGGGGCTCCAGCGCCAGGCGTGCAGATCGTTATTGCGGCGCAGTTGACTGTTCAGTGTGGGCAGCATGCTTTTGACCAGTCGTGCCTCTTCTAGCAGCGCGCCCAGTTCGCCGGTGGTCTGTTTCCATTCGACGCGGCGGACCTGCTGCACGATGTTCATGTCTTTCGACAGCCGGTGATCGCCGGAAAAATGCGCCTGCACGCGCGCGCGCAGGTTGACGCTCTTGCCGATGTAGATCGGCAGTTCGTTCTCACCGTAGAAGAGATATACGCCGGGCCCGGTCGGTATTTCTTCGATGGAGAAATCGGCGAGGCCCGCGGGCAGCGACGGTTTTTTGAGTTGCGCCGCCGCTGCGGTGTCGAGGGCTTCTTCGCCGAGTTCATCGCGCCAGATCTGCAGGAGATCCCACAACACGCGCGCGTCGCCGAGCGCGCGGTGGCGCGCCTCGCAATCGACGTTGTGGCGCTCCATCATTGTGTCGAGATTGTGTTTGGCGTGGCCAGGATAAAGTTTGCGCGAGAGTTTGACCGTGCACAGCAGGTCGGAGGCATAGGGGATTTCCAGCCGCGCGAATTCGTTTTTCAGAAAACCGTAGTCGAAGCGCGCGTTGTGCGCGATCAACAGCTTGCCGTCGAGCCGCTCCTTGAGTCCGGTGGCAACGTCTGCGAACACCGGCGCGTCGGCCACCATCGCGTTGCTGATGCCGGTCAGCGATTCGATGAAGGGCGGAATCCGCGTCTGCGGATTGATCAGCGTGCTCCACTCTTCGATCAGGCGGCCGTCGTGCACCTCGACGCAGCCGATTTCGGTGATGCGGTCGCTGGTCGCCGTCGCACCGGTGGTTTCGAGATCGAGAAAAACGAGGGGGCGTTCAAACATCCGGGCGGTTCAATCCGGGCGGTCGGGCATTGGCACCAGCCGGCCGAGTTCCTGCAGGCGCGCGCCGAGGCGGTAGCTGCCCGGTTCGACGCGGTCGACCATGCGGTTCTGCACCATCGCGCTGAGGATGCGGTGTGCGGTGGATGGATGCAGCAGGGTGTCGGCGGCGAGCTGTTTGAGATTGACCGGCGCGTTGTGGCGCTCCAGTGCGTCGAGCAGGGTGAACATGCGGTCAATGACCTGGATCGACGACTTGGCGGTATTGTCTGACACGATGAGAGCGGCCGGCCTGCGGTAATGTTGTGTATCGTATGGGTGGGGCCATTCTAGGTGAGGCGGGTGTGCGCGGCAACCGCCGGCATTGAGATCATCGCGCCGGCGGCGCTGTGGCAAAATGAGCGGGCGCAATGCGGATGGGAGCATTATGAAGAGCGTGGCTACAATATTTCGAACGGTCGTGATGAACACAGCAACACGCGCGGGCCTGCGCTGATGCGCGTCGGCCTCTTCGTCACCTGTCTCGTCGATCTCATGCGGCCGTCGATCGCGATGGCGGCGCTGCGCCTGCTCGAGGGCGCGGGTTGCACGGTGGAAGTGCCGCGCGCGCAGACCTGTTGCGGTCAGCCCGGTTACAACTCGGGTGACCGCGATTCGGCGCTGGTGCTGGCGCGCAAGGTGCTCGGCGAATTTGAAGATTACGACTATGTGGTGGCGCCGTCGGGTTCCTGCGCCGGCATGATCAAAGCGCATTACCCGGATTTGTTTGCCGGCGACATCGATGCGCCGCGCGCCGCCGCCTTGTGCGCGAAGACTTTCGAGCTGTGCGATTTCCTCGCTAACGTGCTGAAGATCGATGCGGTGCCCGGCCGTTACGACGGCACTATCACCTATCACGATTCATGTTCCGGGCTGCGTGAACTCGGCGTCAAACAACAACCGCGTTCACTGCTCGCCAAGGTGGCCGGCCTGAAGATCGAGGAAATGAACGAGGCCGAGGCCTGCTGCGGATTCGGCGGCACCTTCTCGGTCAAGTTCGGCGACATTTCCACGCATATCACGGACCGCAAATGCGAGAACCTGTGTGCGACCGGCGCCAAAGCGGTGGTGCTCGGCGATCTCGGTTGCATGCTCAACATCGAAGGCCGTTTGCGTCGCCGCGGCGACGACAAAACGCAGGTCCTGCACGTGGCCGAAGTGCTGGCCGGTCCGGAGGAAAAATGAAAATTGCAGTGATGGGGTCGGGTGGGGTCGGTGGTTTTTACGGCGGCCACCTCGCCAATGTCGGTTGTGATGTGTCGTTTGTCGCGCGCGGCAAACATCTGGCGGCCCTGCTCGATCACGGCCTGACGATTGAGAGCGATTCACACCCGGCCGTGCACGTGCCGAAAGTGCGCGCCAGCGACGATCCGGCGAAACTGGGTGTCGCCGATCTCGTTATCGTCGCCGTGAAGCTCTGGGATCTCGACAGCGTTGCGCGCGCCATCAAGCCGCTGGTCGGGCCGGACACCGCGGTGCTGTCGCTGCAGAACGGCGTGATCAAGGACGATATCCTGCGCGGTCACTTCGGCGCGCGCGCGGTGATGGGCGGTGTCGCCTATGTCGGCACGCATGTGGCGCGTCCCGGCGTGATCAAACAGACCGGTGCGATGCAGCGCATGGTGTTCGGCGAATACGACGGTAGCCGTTCCCCGCGCGCCGAGGCGTTGTTTGCCGCGCTGAAACGTACCGGCATCGATGCTGAAGTTTCTGCGGATATCCGCCGCACGCTGTGGGAAAAATATGTGTTTCTCGTCGGCCTGTCGGGTTCGACCGCGAGCATGCGCAAGACGCTGGGCCCGGTGCGCGCCAATCCGCAGACGCGCGCCTTTCTGCTCGATCTGATGCGCGAGACGGTGGCGGTCGGTCGCGCGCTCGGCGTCAATCTGCCGGCCGATTATGCGGATCAGCGGCTGGCCTTTGCCGACACGCTGTCGGCGGAGATGACTTCATCGCTGCACCACGATCTCGAACACGGCAATTCGCTCGAAGTCGAATGGCTGAGCGGCGGCGTGGTGACGCTCGGCGCGAAAGCCGCCGTGCCCACGCCGTGCAACCGTGCGGTGTGGGACGTGCTGGCGCTGCACGCGGCAGGTCCGAAAAAACAGGCATGACAGCGATACGGCTCACGCTGCGTGGAGTCCGTTGCCGCGCCGTGGAAGTGCCGATGACCTATGTGCTCGGCACCAGCGCAGGGGCGGTGCGCGCCGCACCATTGCTGCTGGTCGATGTCGACACCGAAGAAGGCGTCACCGGCCGCACCTATTTGTTTTGTTATACGCGCGCAGCGGCCGGGCCGATCAAGACCATGCTCGACGATGCGGCCTCTGCGCTGGCCGGCGCGCCACTTGATCCGGCCGCATGGTGGGCAACGCTCAACAAACGCTACACGCTGATCGGTGTGCAGGGCATTGTGCGCATGGCCATGGCGGCGCTCGACACGGCGTGCTGGGATGCGCTGGCGATTGCGGCGAAGGTGCCGCTGGCCACCCTGATCGGCGGCGCGCCCAAAGCCATCCCGGCCTATAACAGCTGCGGCCTTGGCTTGATGGCGCCGGTCGCGCTGGGCGATGAAGCGGAAAAACTGCTGGCCGGCGGATTCAAAGCGATGAAACTGCGGCTGGGTTACCCGACGCTAAAGGAAGACCTTGCGGCGCTGGGGGCGGTGCGCGCGAGCATTGGTGAACACGTGAAGATCATGGTCGATTACAACCAGGCGTTGTCGGTCGAGGAGGCGCTGGCCCGCGGTCGCGCGCTCGATGAGCACAGCGTTTACTGGCTCGAAGAGCCGGTGCGGCACGACGATTACGCCGGCAACGCGCGACTGGCGCAGGTCCTGACGACGCCGATCCAGATTGGCGAGAACTTTTCGCTGCCATATGCCATGCACGCAGCCCTCGACCGCGGCGCCTGCGATTACGTCATGCCCGATCTCGAGCGCATCGGTGGTGTGACGGGCTGGCGGCAGGCGGCCGCGATCGCAAATACGCGTCGTATTCCAATGTCGTCGCATCTGTTTCCGGAAGTCAGCGCGCATCTGCTGGCGGCGACGCCGACCGCGCACTGGCTGGAATATGTCGATTGGGCGAATGCGATTGTCGAAGAACCGCTGGAAATTGCCGACGGCTATGCTGTGGTGCAGCAGCGGCCGGGCAACGGGCTGGTCTGGAACGAGGACGCCCTCAGGCATTACGAATTGCGTTGACCAATGCATCGGGCGTTGGCTCGTTGTCCGGCGGCGCATATATAATTCTTCCGTCGGCTGTCGAGGCCGGCCGCAGGGAGAAAATTTTGTGAAAGCATTGCACGTCTATTTCAAGGTGCCGGTTGAAGTGCGCGATGAAAACGGGCGCTTCGTGGCCTCCTGTTTTTTATTGCCCGCCACCTGCGACGGTGAGACCAAATTTGAAGCCATATCGGCGTTGACCGAGGTCGTGCGGATATTTCTGACCGCGCAGTGCGCCGGCCGCACGCTCGACGACGTGCTGCACCGGCACGATCTGCAACTGCCGCACCCGCACGAGGAACTCGTCACCGGGCGCTATATCGATATCGCGGTCCAGCTCAAGATCCCCGGTCTGAACTGATTTCGTGCCGCGCGGTCCCGCCGCCGGTCATGCTGCGCGGGCAAATCGTGTAGCATGCTGCCATGCAGATCGCTTCCCTCCAGTTCAAGGCCCGCGCCGGCGCCAAGCTCGCCGACGTCAAGCTGCAGGCGGCGCTGCGCAAACTGCAGGGCAATTTCGTCAAGGGGCGTGCCGAGCGCATGCTCGAGCTCGACAACTTCGAAGAAATCCGCAGCGCGGCGGCGGCGATCCGAGACCGCACGCTGGCCAACCTCGACGTTTATCTCGAAACCTTCGAACGCAATGCGACCGCGCGTGGCGCCGTGGTGCACTGGGCCGAGACCACTGACGACGTCAATCGCATCGTCTGCGAACTGGCGGCGCGTTACGACGTCAAAAAAGTGATCAAGTCGAAGTCAATGGTGACTGAGGAGTGTTCGCTCAACGACGCGCTCGAAAGCGCCGGCGTGCAGGTGGTGGAGACCGATCTCGGCGAATACATATTGCAACTCGCCAAAGAGCCGCCGTCGCACATCATCGCGCCGGTAATCCACAAGGGACGCGAAGAGATCGCCGATTTGTTTGCGGAAAAGCACCATTTGCCGCGCAATTCAGATCCGGCGGCACTCACCCGCGAGGCGCGCGAACAACTGCGCGGGCATTTTCTGACAGCTGGCATGGGCATCTCGGGGGCCAACTTCGTCGTTGCCGAAACCGGCTCGACGGTGATCGTCACCAACGAAGGCAACGGCCGCATGACGACAACGCTGCCGCGCGTGCACGTGGCGATCACCGGCATCGAAAAAGTGGTGGCAACGCGCGAGGACCTCACCACCTTGTTGCGCCTGCTGCCGCGCTCGGCGACCGGGCAGTCGATCACCAATTACATTTCGATCACCAGCGGCACCGCCGAAGCAGGCGAGTCCGGACCGCAGCATTTTCACGTCATCCTGCTCGACGGCGGGCGCTCGAAGCTGCTCGGCACCGATATGCAGGAGATGCTGCGCTGCATCCGCTGCGGCGCCTGCATGAACCATTGCCCGGTGTATCAAAGCGTTGGCGGCCATGCCTATGGCTGGGTCTATCCGGGGCCGATGGGTTCCATACTCACCTCAACGCTGGGCAGCCTGGAACAGGCGCTCGATCTGCCGCAGGCGGCGACGCTGTGCAATCAGTGCGGCGTCGTGTGCCCGGTGAAAATCCCGCTCGCCGATCTGATGCGCAAACTGCGCGAGCGGCAGTTCGCGCGGGGCTTGCGGCCGTGGCCAGAGCATGCAGGCTTGTGGTTATGGGGCCGCGTGGCGCGTTACCCGTCGCTCTACGCGCTGCTCTCATCGGTCGGCGTGCGCGTGCTGGCGTGGCTCGGCGGTTCGCAGCGTTTGATTCATTACCTGCCGTTCGCTGGCGGCTGGACCAAGGGCCGCGATTTGCCGGCGCCGCAGGGCAAAACTTTTCGCGAACTCTACGCGCAGCGCAAACGCTAAAGCAGTTCCTCCATCCCGGGCAGGATGGAGATGAATATCACCTTGAGGTGTTGCCACACGCTGGCACCCGGTTCATCGGTAAAGCGCACCGTTTTTCCTGCGCTGCTGCCGCTCCAGACAAGATGCGTTTGAGCGGAATCCGACGCTGGCTCAAGCGCGAGCCGCCAGCTGTTCTCGGCGGAAAAATCCTGTTCGATGGTGGCGAGCAGGCGTTCGGCGAGGACGTGGCTGTCGATCATCAAGCCGTCCTCGGTGTTGAGGCGGCGCGAGCGCGGATCGAAATTGGCGCTGCCGATCCAGACCAGATGCCGGTCATAGACCACAACCTTGGCGTGCAGCGCCGATTCCGAGCGTCCGAGGTGCATGAGCTGCTGGCGCCGTTCCGGGCGCGGCGCGTCGGCGCGGTATTCGTGCAAATCGATGCCGCCGCGGAGCAGCCCTTCGCGATAGCGCGAATAGCCTGCATGCACGGCAGGCACGTCGTTCGATGTGAGCGAGTTAGTGAGGATGCGCACGCGTACGCCGCGCTGTACCATTTGCGACAGCAATTCGACACCGCGCTCGCCCGGCACAAAATAGGCGACCTCCATGGTCATTTCCTTTTGCGCCTGCTGGCGTGCGATGGCATGCGCGCGCGCAATTTCGGATGAGGCCTTCGCCTGGCCCGGCGCCTGGCGCACCGGCGGCTCGGCGATCGCCGAGCCCTTTGCCCAGATCAATTCGTCGTGGGCATGGCCGACGCGGCGCCGGTATTCGGCACTGCTTTGCAGGTATTCGGCATGCGGGCCGATCGTGTCGTCGCCCGACTTGAGCAGTGCAAAAATTCCGGCGGCGGGCTGCAACGGCGCGCGCGCAAAGGCTGCGACGGGCGTGACGATTTCGCTGTTCCAGAACGTGTCGAACTGGCGGCCGACTTCATCGACGATGCGGCCGGTGGCAAACACGTCGACGTCGCGGAAGTTGGATTCCGCGCGCGCCTCGAAATAGCGATTGCCGATATTGCGGCCGCCGAGCACCGCGGCCTGACCATCCACCGCAAAAACCTTGTTGTGCATGCGGCGGCCGAGACGGTCGAGGTGCATGACGAGTTGCAGCGCGCGCGACCAGCGTGCGCGGCCGGGCAGGGGATTGAACAGGCGTATCTCGATGTTGGGGTGGGCGTCGAGCTGCGCCAGAAAGTGGTCCTCGAAATCGAGTTCGCTGTCGTCGAGCAGTATGCGCACGCGTACGCCGCGTTCGGCCGCGGCGAGCAGGCGTTCGAGGAGAAAGCGGCCGACATCGTCGTTGTCGAAGATGTAGTACTGCACGTCAATCGCTTTTTCGGCGAGATCGGCCATGGCGGCGCGCGTCATCAGCGCCGATATGCCGTTGTTGAGCAGGCGGTAGCCGGAGTCACCGGGGCGCGCGTATTTGGCGCCGCCCGCATAGGCGCGGCCCAGCGCGGTTTCCTGCGGACGGCTGAAGGCGTCGGAGCGCTCGGCTTTGTGTTGTTCCGGGATCGTCGCGCAGCTTGCGGCAAGCACGAGCAGAAGCAGCGCCGCGACCTGGCGGCCAGGGAATCGACGTGCTGGGCTATCTCTAAGCTGCTGATCCATTCGAATAACTGTAGCACGGGGGCGCCGCCGCGGTTCGCGGCGGACCCGGCGGCTGATAGAATCAACGTTTTTGCGACAAAGATGGAGTGGAAAAAATGAACAAGCCAGCAGACCTGCAGCAGTTGCCGTCGGTGCCGTTGTGGATCAACGGCAAGCCCTGCGCCGCGTCCAGCCAGCGCGCCGGTGAGATCACCAATCCGGCGACCGGCAAGGTCACCAAAACGATCCCCTTTTGTAACGCCGCCGATATCGATGCGGCGGTGCAAGCGGCGACCGCGGCGTTTCCGGCCTGGCGCGATGCGCCGGTGCTGCGCCGCGCGCGTGTGCTGATGAAGTTTCGCGAACTGCTCGAAGCCAATCGCAATGAGCTCGCGCAACTGGTGACGCAGGAACACGGCAAGACGCTGGCCGATGCGGCCGGCTCGGTGCAGCGCGGCATCGAGGTCGTCGAATTCGCGATGGGCATTCCGCACCTGATCAAGGGCGAATACAGCGAAGAGATCGGCACCGGTGTCGACTGCCATTCGATCCGCCAGCCGATCGGTGTTTGCGCCGGCATCACGCCGTTCAACTTTCCGGTGATGGTGCCGCTGTGGATGTTCCCGGTGGCGCTGGCCTGCGGCAACACCTTCATACTCAAACCGTCGGAAAAAGTGCCGTCGGCGTCGATGCTCATGGCAAAGCTGTTGACACAAGCGGGCCTGCCCGACGGTGTGTTCAACGTCGTGCACGGCGACAAGGAGGCGGTCGACTGCCTGCTCAATCATCCCGGCATCAGGGGGATTTCCTTCGTCGGCTCGACGCCGATTGCGAAGTACATTTACGAAACCGCCTCGAAGAACGGCAAACGCGTGCAGGCGCTCGGTGGCGCGAAGAACCACGCCGTCATACTGCCGGACATGACCGCCAATCCGTCGGATCTTGAATTCACCGCCGATGCGCTGATGGGTGCGGCCTACGGTTCGGCTGGCGAGCGTTGCATGTCGATCTCGGCGGTGGTGGCGGTCGGTGCCGCGGCTGATCCGCTGGTCGCCAAGCTGAAGGAAAAAGCCTCTGCACTCAAGATCGGGCCGGGCGACAGCAAGATCGATGGCAAAGAAATGGACATGGGTCCGCTGGTGACCAAAGTACACCGCGACAAGGTCTCGTCCTACGTGGACAAGGGGGCGGCCGAAGGCGCGGTGATGGTGCTCGATGGTCGCGGCTATAAAGTCAAAGGCCATGAAGAAGGCTTTTTCCTCGGCGCCACGCTGCTCGACAAAGTGCGCACCGACATGGCGGTCTACAAGGAAGAAATTTTCGGGCCGGTGCTGGTGGTGGTGCGTGTCGACACGCTTGACGACGCAATTAAACTGATCAACGCCAATCCCTATGCGAACGGCACCGCGATTTTCACGCGCGCCGGCGGTGCGGCGCGCAAGTTCGAACGCGAAATCGAAGTCGGCATGGTCGGCATCAACGTGCCGATTCCGGTACCGGTGGCGTTCTACTCGTTCGGCGGCTGGCGCAACTCGCTGTTCGGTGACCAGCACGTGCACGGCATGGAAGGCGTGCGCTTCTACACGCGCGCCAAGGTCATCAGCACGCGCTGGCCGGATGCGAATGCGGTGCCGCAGGGCTTCAACATGCCGACGCTGGGATAATAGGATTGAGGATTGAGGATTGAGGATTGAGGATTGAGGATTGAGGATTGGGCAAGAGCAGTGATATCGCGATGGCGCACTCGATCCGCAATCCTCCAACGCATTCGCGCTGGGTAGAGCTAGGATTTAGAATTTAGCGAAAGCAGGCATCTCTCAATGGCGCACTCGATCCTCGATCCTCGATCCTCAATCCTCAACCGCATTCGCGCCGCGCGCAGCGGTCGCGGTGCATCGTCCGCGCAGGAGGTGGCGCAGGTCAATGCGCATCTCGCCGCGCATCCGCAGGGGCCGCGGCCGTATTCGGACTGGGATCCCATCGAACGGTTGCGCGATCGCGCGCAGTCGCTGACAACCACGCTTGAACGTGTTGCAAACATGGGCGAAGTGCCGCGGGCCGTGGCGCGGTATCTCGGCGAAAACAAGCTGCCCATGACAGCAGTGTGCTGGCACGAGTTCGGCGAACTGGCTTGGCAGGCGACAGACGTCACTGTCGAAGCGCGTCCCGCGTGCGGCGACGATCTGGTCGGCATCACCGGCGCGTTCTGCGTGATTGCCGAGACCGGCACATTGATGATGTTGTCAGGCGAGGCGACGCCCGGCGCGACCAGCCTGTTGCCGGAAACGCATATCGCCGTGGTGCACGAATCGAGAATTGTGCGCGGCATGGAGGATGCATGGGCGCTGCTGCGTGCCGAGCGCGGCGCAACGGCGATGCCGCGCGCGGTGAATTTCATTTCCGGCCCTTCGCGCACCGCTGACATCGAGCAGACACTGGTGCTCGGTGCGCACGGGCCTTATCGCGTGCACATCATTTTGCTGCAAAGCTAATAACGGCAAGGGTTTCGGGGGAAGCAGGTTTGGTTTAGCGGTATCCCTCGAAAATCTTGAAAAGAGCGGTTTGTCCTGCGCGTGAGGGACGAGCGTGTCCAGAATTTTGTGCAAACAGCGTTACCTCTGCTTCGGCCTCTCGAGCCAATCCGGCCAGTCCTCGCCCGGAACGATGCCATGCTCTTCAGCGCGCGAATACGCAATCTGTTGGACCAACAAACACCGGCGCTCCTCAGCACTCAGGCGGCACGCGGACTTCGGTTGATCTTCCCCGTTGCCGCGCCTTGCACCCGCGGCGTCACCGCCAGGTGGTGTTTTTTGCGTTCCCTTGGTTCTCGGTAAATGTCTCAACGGGCTTCTCATGGCGCACTCCTTATTGGAAATGCTGCATCAATCGCACCTTACCGCCACACAATTACGACTTCCCCAAGGAACCAGATATCACGCGCATTTTCGGTTGTATGTCCGCTAGGCGACATATGGGAGATTTCTTTTGAGCCCGCCCATCTCAGCCGAACGCCCTCGACCACTTCCATACAGGCAGATAGCGCTCAATTACTGCAAGAAGGTTGGCAAATGAAGGTGTTGGAGGAGGCCGCCAAGAACAAGCTGTAGCGCCGCGGTAATTGCAAAAGGCCCGTGCTACTTGCCTTTCGCGCGAGCGGATACGCCTGCGACGGGCGGGGAGCGTCTGGGAATTTGTGCAAACAGGGTTAAATTCGTTAAAACGAAACGTAACAGCCACTGACTGTTTTGGCGCCGATAGGGTGAATTCGCAGCCGAGTCCGAAAGCCGCCACTGGCAAAAGCGCGCCCCCCGGGGATCCGCTTACGGGCGAATATGGCAACCGCCGCTCCTGGCCAGAGGCGGCCATCGGCGGTTACCTTTGAATTTGGCGACGACTTGATGGATCGCCGATCTTTACGCAAAATTCAGGACACACCCTATGAATCGCCCGGCGGGGTTCCGCCGAGGTCATATCCTGCGACAAAATCCCCTGAACCTCTACTTTCGGCTGGTCCGAAAAACGCGAAGGCTGCACCACACCTCATCGAGATTCTTTGCTCAGAGCGTCGCCCTTTTATGCTAGATTTAACGAAGCTCCGAAAAATGGTAATTTTATGAAAAGTATCCAATAAACTTCAAAGAATGGGACGCGTGAGTTAAGCCGGGCGGGAAGCAAAAATTCCAAACAGACCAACATTTGCGCTGGGTTGATGCAGTGCTGGTGATTCGATTGGTTATTGGTCTGAAGCCTAGAAAAAATTTTTTGCGATATATGGACTGGGTTGAATATGAAAAAAATTATTGTCCTAGGGGCGGGGCAGGTCGGTTCCGCAGTTGCTGAAAATCTTGTCGCCGAAAATAACGATGTGATCGTCATCGATCGTGACGAGAAGAAATTGCGTGAACTTAGCGCGCGTCTTGATCTGCGGACGGTAACCGGGAATGCAGGGCACCCGTCGGTATTGATCGACGCAGGCATCGAGGATTGCGAGTTGTTGATTGCAGTGACCGAAATTGACGAAGTCAATATGATCGCCTGCAAGATTGCGGCCAGCCTGTTTGGCGTGCCTGATCGTATCGCCCGCATCAGAGCGAACGAATATCTGGATGATAAGAGGCTATCCGGGGAAGAACTATTCGCGATCAATCAAGTGATTTGTCCCGAGAAATTGCTCGCTGATCAGGTGACCAAGCTGGTAAATTTTCCAGAGGCATTGCAGGTCCTGGAGTTTGCAAATGGTTTGGTCAGTCTGGTTGCTGTTCATGCTTATGCGGGAGGGTTGTTGGTCGGCAGTCCAATTTCAAGTCTTGGGCAACATCTGAAAACGGTGGATGCACGCATCGTCGCAATTTTTCGTAAAAATGCTCCACTTGCTCCTGTCGGTGACACGGTGATCGAGTCTGGTGACGAGGTATTTTTTCTGTCCAGAACATCGGATATGCGGCAGGTCATGCAGGAACTGCGCAAGATGGAACGGCCAGTGCAAAAAATCATGATCTCAGGCGGGTCCGAAATAGGCTTGCGGTTAGCGCGTTCGCTTGAAAATGATTATCAGGTCAAGTTGATCGAGGCCAATGAGGATCGTGCGAAGCAATTGGCGGCATTGCTGGAAAAGACGTTAGTTCTTCGAGGCGACGAAATTAAACATGAATTACTGAGAGAGGAAAACATTTCAGAGGTGGATTTGTTTATTGCCACCAACCGCAATAATGAGCGAAATATCATTGCCTCACTGCTGGCCAAACGCATGGGCGCGCATCGTGTCATCTCGGTGTTCAATCAACAGATGTATGTCAATCTGCTGGAAGGGAGCAATATCGATATAGTCATTGGCGTGCCGGATGTGACGATCGGTTCGATTCTCTCGCATGTCAGACGAGCGGATGTGACGCGTGTGCATAGCTTGCGGCGCGGCGCTGCAGAAGCAATTGAAATCGTGGTGCATGGGGACCAGACTTCCAGTAAGTGTGTCGGTAGGAGAGTGAACGAAATAAATTGGCCGGCCGGAACCCTGCTCGGGGCAATAATCCGGGAAGAGCACGTCTTGATGGCGCACCATGATGTTCTGATAGAGGCCGGTGACCATCTGATTCTTTTCCTGAGTGAAAAGAAGATGGTGTCGAAAATCGAACGTCTGCTCCAGGTGAGCGGCTTTCTTCTGTAAGGTCAGAACAATGATGCTACCTTTCTCAGCGGTATTTCATAGCCTTGGCCTGATTGTCATGATTGTGTCGGGCCTGATGCTGTTGCCGCTAGCGCTTGCACAATTTACTAACGACGGCGCGGCGGGTGCCTTCCTGCAATCTTTTGGTCTTACATTGACCGGCGGAACCCTAATGTGGCTTCTATTCCGCCGTTTTGCGCGCGGACAGGAATTGAAAATTCGCGATGGCTTTCTTCTTGCGTCGCTGGCATGGATTGTGATTCCGGCTGTCGCGACGCTACCGCTGCTTATGGTTATACCGGACCTCTCTTTCACGGATGCCTACTTCGAGACGATGTCCGGACTCACAACCACCGGATCGACGACCCTTTCCGATCTCGATAAATTGCCTGCTTCGATCAATTTTTGGCGGTGTTTTCTGGTGTGGATCGGTGGCATGGGGGTCGTCGTTTTGACGGTTGCCATTCTGCCAATGTTGGGGGTTGGTGGCAGTCAGGCGTTCAAGGCCGAGACGCCAGGGCCCATGAAGGATTCGAAAATAACGTCCCGTATCACGCAAACCGCCGAGGGATTGTGGGCGGTCTACGTACTCATTAGTCTCGCGTGTACCATAAGTTTGTGTCTCGCCGGTATGCCCTTGCTGGATTCTGTGATGCATACCTTTTCGATCATGGGGCTGGGTGGGTTCTCATCGCATGATGCGAGCTTTGGTTTTTTCGATTCCCCGGCGATGGAAGCGGTGGCAATTGTCTTTATGTTGATCGCCGGCATCAATTTCGCCACCCATTTTCTGGCCTTCTCGAACCGTAATCTGCAATCCTACGTGCGCGACATGGAGGCGCATGCATTTTGGCTGCTCATGCTGATCAGCGTATTTCTGGCGGCGTGGTATCTGTGGCACCTTAATACGTATCCAGAATTTTTGACGGCACTAAGGCATGCGGCTTTCAATGTTGTTTCAATCGCAACAACCACTGGCTTGGCAACGGTTGATTACAATCTGTGGCCGACTTTTGTGCCGGTGCTGATGCTGTTTTTGTCCTGCTTTGCTACCTGTGCGGGGTCTACTGGCGGTGGCATCAAAATGATCCGTGCGCAGTTATTGCTCAAGCAAAGTCTTGGCGAGTTGCGTCGGCTAATACACCCGCATGCGCAAATTGTGGTCAAGCTGAACGGGCAGGTTTTTCCGGGGCGTGTTTTGTATTCGATACTGGCGTTTGTATTTTTGTATGTTATCTCGATTATTTTATTGACGTTTCTGATGCTGTTTACCGGCTGCGATATTGTTACTGCGTTGTCGGCGGTGCTGGCTTCTATTAATAATATGGGGCCTGGACTTAACCTTGTCGGCCCATCTACGACGTTTGCGGTACTCACTGATTTTCAAACTTGGGTTTGTACGCTTGCCATGCTGCTTGGACGCCTGGAACTGTTTACCTTGCTGGTGCTTTTTCATCCGGAATTCTGGCGCGGCTGATCGAATTAATTCGTCACCGCTCCAGATTGGTGCGGCGAGGCCTCGGCGACGGTGCGGGTTTGAGGCCTAATACTGGCGGGCCAGGAGATACCCCTATGGTCAAAAAATAAGAAGCTACTGAAACTGCGGTAGTTTTGCACTGAGCGGTGCTGTCATCGAGTGTCACGAACGGCTTGGCGGACTTCCTGCGCTACGATCGGCCTGAGCGTTTGAAGTGGCAGGGAAGGGCGGGGCGAGCATTGTGTGTGCTCGGTTAGACGTTGCTGGTGCGTGTGCTGTCTCTGCGTGCATTGCCTGGAATATTTCAATTAGCCTGGCCTGTACTTGAAACCGCAGCAATATATCCGCCAGCGTCGTCCGTTCGGCCTCTTTGAGGCTTGCGAATATGCGGCGGTCAATTTCGGCTGCAATCGATCCAGACCACTTTTCTGCATCGACTCGGTTCAGAAACGATCTTGATTGTTCGGCAACGCCGCGTCGTTGGACTCGGGCCTGCCACTTGTCGCCGCGCTTGCGTATTGTTGCCATTTTTGCACCTGTGAAGGACAGGCGCAGGACAAGTTGCTCTTCAAGAATCGAATGTATAACGCTAACGACCTGACCGCGCGGTGAATTTCATTTTTGGCCCTTCGCGCACCGCTGATATCGAACAGACGCTGGTGCTCGGCGCGCACGGGCCCTATCGCGTGCACATCATTTTGCCTGGCAGCTGAATTCCGCGCGCCGCGGAATCTGCCAGGCATCAAACCAGCAGGTCGAGTTTTTTCGCCAGCCAGCGCGTGGTCGTCGCCTGCACCAGGATCGTCATCAGGATGGCGATGAAGGTGACTGCGGCGATGACCTGCGCGCCCGGTGCATTCATGCCGAGCAGCATGCCGGCCAGCGCGCCGGGCATGACACCGGTTTCGCGCGTCCAACACATGAACAGCATCTCCTTGAAACTCCAGCGCGCGCGCCGGTCGGGCAGGGCGCAGGCGAACACCGCAAGCGGACGCGCCACCAGCATCATCACCGTCACCACCAGCAGTCCGGGCAGCCAGTATTGGTTGATCAGCGCGAAATCGACCTGCGAACCGAGCAGGATGAAGATGAACATGCGCATGATGAAGGCGGTTGTCTGCACGAAGTCTTCGAGTTGTTTCGCCTCGCCCGGCTCGGCTTCGAAACCGAAGGCGTCCTTGTTGCCGAGCACGATGCCGAAGGCGAACACCGCCATAAAGCCGCTCGCCTGCAAATTGTCAGCGCTGAGATAAGCGCCGACGACCGCCATCAGTGAAACGATGGGTGCGTATTCGGCGAGAAAATCGTATTTTTCGTGGGCGATGAGGACGGCGGCGAGATAGCCGAGCACACCACCGGCGACGATGCCGATGACCGATTGCCAGAGCAGGTCGCCCAGCGCGCGGCCGACGGAAATTTCGCCGCTGCCGGTGAGCATGCCGAGCACGGCGAAGGTCATGATGGCGCCGATCGCATCGTTGAAGGCCGATTCGCTCATTACCGATTGCGCGACGCGTTCCCGGATTTTGACCTGCCGGAAGACGGGCACCAGGGTCGCCGGATCGGTCGAGCCGAGCGTCGCGCCGAGCAGCAGCGCTACCGCCAGCGGCAGGCCGAGCAGCAGGTGCGCGGCGTAGCCGGTGACCGCTGCGGTGATGACGACGCCCAGCGTGGAGATGACCGTGATGGTGATCCAGACTTCCTTCAGCACTTTCAGGCGCAGCGAGGCACCGCCGTCGAAGAGGATATAACTCGAACCGAAAATCAGGATCAACTGGTTCAGCGTCGAGTCGGCATGAATGTCGATAACACCTGCGCCGGCGGGGCCGAGCGCCATGCCGGCGAGCAGCAGAATCGCGACGTCCGGGATGCGCAACCTGCTCGACAGCAGTCCGCAGGCCAGTCCGGCAAGAATGATGATGCCGAAGGTATGCAGGACGTGTTTGGCGGTTTCAACGGCGGCGGCTGGTTCCATTTTTTTCCATGACTTTGTCTGCGGACAGTGGGCGATTGTTATGTTGTGGCGGGGGAAGTCTAACCCATGACGTCTCCTGCAAACTTGCAGCGCGGAGGCATGCGCGTCAATTGAATGGCCATTTGCTTGGGGGATTCTTGATTTTGCGCCGGTCGCGGTATAGGATGATCGGTCTAGGGAGGGGAGTAGTCCTTAACAGTTATTAAGACACTGAAATAAAACCAAAAATAAAAGTGTTCTGTTGTGCCCAGATTTGCAGTTAAACAGGCAATCCAGGAGGAGACCCGATGAGCAAGCAACAGAAAGAAGACAAGCAGGTCAAGACAGTCGCATCGCGCCGCAAGTTTTTGACCGGTGCCGCCGCGGCAACCACCGGTGCGGCAATAGCCGGCTTCCCGATGATTTCCAAGGCGCAAGGCGTAACCAGCATGCGCTGGCAGAGCACCTGGCCGTCCAAGGATATTTTCCACGAGTACGCACTGGACTTCGCCAAGCGGGTGAACGATATGACCGGCGGCGAACTCAAGATCGACGTGTTGCCGGCGGGGGCAGTGGTGCCGGCATTCGGCCTGCTTGAAGCGGTTTCCAAGGGCACGCTCGACGGTGGACACGGCGTTTTGGGTTATCACTACGGCAAGCAAAATGCGCTGGCGCTGTGGAACTCGGGCCCGGCCTTCGGTATGGACGCCAACATGTTGCTGTCATGGCACAAATACGGCGGCGGCCAGGAACTACTGGCCAAACTGTATGCCTCCATCGGCATCACCACGGTGCAATCTTTCCTCTACGGCCCGATGGCGACACAGCCGCTGGGGTGGTTCAAGAAACCGATCACCAAGTCGTCGGATTTCAAGGGCCTCAAGTTCCGCACCAACGGTCTGGCGATCGATTTGTTTACCGCGATGGGGGCTGCGGTCAATGCGCTGCCCGGCGGCGAAATCGTGCCGGCCATGGACCGCGGCTTGCTCGACGGTGCCGAGTTCAACAATGCCACTTCGGATCGTCTTCTCGGCTTCCCTGACGTCTCCAAGGTCTGCATGCTGCAAAGCTACCACCAGAGCGCAGAGACCTTCGAGATCATGTTCAACAAGCCGAAGTACGATGCGCTGCCGGCGAAAATAAAAACGATCATAACGGGCGCCGTTGAGGCATCGTCTGCCGATATGTCCTGGAAAGCGATCGATCGCTACTCCAAGGACTATATTGAGTTGCAGACCAAGGACAAGGTCAAGTTCTACAAGACCCCGGATGCGCTGCTGCAGGAACAACTCAAGTTGTGGGAAGACATCCTGAACAAGAAATCAGGGGAGAACGCGTTGTTCAAGGAAATCGTCGCCTCGCAAAAGGCGTTTGCCGAGCGTGCGGTGAAATGGGATCAGGACACCAACATCAGCCGGCGCATGGCGATGAACTATTATTTCGGCGCCAAGCAGGCTCCCGCCAAGAAGGGTTAAGGCATCTTCGTAATAATGAGCAGCCACCCGGGCGGCGTCCGGGTGGCTGCTTTTTTTAGGTGGGCCAGAACATGCAGAAATTTCTCCTGACGATCGACAAGATCAGTACTTTTATCGGCCAGTCGTTTTCGTGGTTCATCGTCGCGCTCACTTTCATGATCTCCTGGGAAGTGTTCTCGCGCTATGTGCTGGATGCGCCCCATCCGTGGGCCTTCGATGTGATGATCATGATGTACGGAACCGTGTTCATGATGGCCGGCGCCTATACCTTGTCCAAGAACGGTCATGTGCGCGGTGACGTGCTGTATGGTTTTTTTCCGCCGCGGCTGCAGGCCGGCCTCGACCTTGCCCTCTACATCCTGTTTTTTATTCCCGGGGTGTTTGCGCTCGCCTGGGCCGGCTACCACTTCGCCGGTGAGTCGTGGGCCATCAACGAGCATTCGAACGTCACCGCCGACGGCCCGCCGGTTTATCCGTTCAAGACCATCCTCCCGCTCGCCGGGACATTCCTGCTGGCGCAGGGCGTGGTTGAAATCATACGCTGCGTGCTTTGCCTGCAGACGGGCCAGTGGCCCAAGCGCGGGCAAGACGTCGAGGAAGTGGACGTTGAAAAACTGAAAAAAATGATCCACGTCAAGGATGAGGACATCGCCGAACTCGATGCCTACGTGGTCAAACACGAAAGGGGCGCCAAGTGAGAAAAGAAGTCTGGTTCGGGCTCTCGATCATGGCCGCGGTCGTGGTCGCGGTGTTCGTCTTGTTGCCGTCGCCATCGAATATGACCAACGGCCATCTGGGCCTCCTGATGCTGGCGCTGATCGTCGTCGCCATCATGCTGGGCTTCCCCACGGCGTTCACCCTGATGGGCATGGGCATGATGTTCGCTTGGATTGCCTACCGCAGCCAGAATCCGGATCTGGCGGTGCAGCAGACGCTGGACCTGATGGTGCAACGCGCCTATTCGGTGATGTCGAATGACGTGCTGATTTCGATTCCCTTGTTCGTCTTCATGGGCTACCTGGTCGAGCGCGCCAACCTGATCGAAAAATTGTTCAAGAGCCTGCACCTTGCTACTGCGCGCATACCCGGCTCACTGGCGGTGGCGACCATTGTCACCTGCGCGGTATTTGCCACCGCCACCGGCATCGTCGGTGCGGTGGTGACCCTGATGGGCCTGCTCGCGTTTCCGGCAATGCTCAAGGCGGGCTACAGTATTCGCTTGTCGGCCGGCGCGGTCACCGCGGGCGGTTGTCTCGGCATCCTGATACCCCCTTCGGTGCTGCTGATCGTGTATGGCGCCACCGCCGGGGTGTCGGTGGTGCAACTCTATGCCGGCGCTTTTTTCCCCGGCATCATGCTGGCCTCTCTGTATATCGGTTACGTCATCATCGTCGCCAAGCTCAAGCCCAGTCTGGCGCCGCCGCTGTCGGCGGAAGACCGGCGCGTGCCACTGCCCGCGTTCGCGGAAATAATCTCAGACACCATCAGCAAGAAAGCACTGCCGGGGTTGATCGGCGCCATCAAGGGCAAGCGCAATGCCGGCGTGCCGATGCGCACGCTGCTCAACCACCTGTTGATTGTCATGCTGCCGGCGCTGGCGGTGGCATCGATCATGGGGGTTATTTATCTCTCCGTGACGGCGCCAGCGGCGCAGTTGGTCGAGGGCCTGGTCGAAATGGGCGGCGCCGTCTCGGACAACATGGTTGTCGAGGAAAAGCCCGCGGAAGGCGGTTTGCAGGAGCCCGCAGCAGAGGGCGGATTGCAGGAGCCACCGGCTGAAGGTGCGAAGGAGGCGACCGCGCCAATCGAGGCGGCACCCCTGGCCAGCGCACCTGCAGAGACTGCGAAGCCGGTTGCAGCCCCGGCGGCCGTGGTGCAGGAGCGCTTGCCGGCGCCGACGGGTTACTGGCTCGCGCTGGGTATCTGCGCTGCTGTACTCGCGCTTTTCTACGCGATCTTCAGTTTCGCCCGCCTCGAAATTTTCAAGATGCTGCTGGGCTCGTTTTTTCCGCTGGCGTTGCTGATCCTGGCGGTGCTCGGCACCATCGTCTTCGGCCTGGCGACGCCGACCGAGGCGGCGGCGATGGGTTCGCTGGGTGGTTTGGTCCTGGCCGCAGCTTACCGGCGACTTAACCTGGGAATGCTGAGGGAATCGGTTTATCTGACCGCCAAGACCAGCGCGATGGTGTGCTGGTTGTTCGTCGGCTCGAGTATTTTTTCGGCGGCGTTCGCATTGCTTGGCGGACAGGAGATCATCAACCAGTGGGTGCTGTCACTCGACATGACGCCGGTGCAGTTCATGATTCTGGCGCAGATCGTGATCTTTCTGCTCGGCTGGCCGCTCGAGTGGACCGAGATCATCGTCATTTTCATGCCGATCTTCATTCCATTGCTGCCGCACTTCAACATCGATCCGCTGTTCTTCGGCCTGCTGGTTGCGCTGAATCTGCAAACCGCATTCCTCTCGCCGCCGGTGGCGATGGCGGCGTTTTACCTGAAAGGGGTGGCGCCGCCGCACGTCACGCTCAACCAGATTTTCCTCGGCATGCTGCCGTTCATGGCGATCCAGGTGGTTGCCCTCGTGCTGCTCTACGTTTTCCCCGGCATTGGATTGTGGTTGCCGCACGTGTTGTATAAATAGGATCAAAACGCAGGGCGGGGCCGGCGTTTTGATTGTGCTGGTTGAAGCGGACGGGTGTTCCCGCCGCTTGACCTGCGCGTTGGAATGGCCGGATCAGGAGCATGGAGCAGCCGAAAGGCTGCTCTGTTTTTTGATGGATGAGAAATGAATAAGGTTGTCGATACTCCGACTCGTCAGCTCGCGTGGTGGCGCTGGAGCGGATTTTTTCTCGGCTGCGCTGCGTTTTTCCTGTCGTTCTTCCACCGTGTGTGCACCGGCGCCATCGCCGGCGACCTGCAGCGTGAATTCGAAATCGGCGCCGCCGCTCTGGGCACGCTTGGCGCGACGTATTTTTATATCTACGGTCTGACGCAGGTACCGATGGGCGTGATGGTCGATACGATCGGGCCGCGCATCATACTGGCGGTCGGCATGACGGTGGCGGGCATCGGTTCGCTTGCTTACGGCATGGCGGGCAGTTTCGGGACGGCGGCCGCCGCGCGCACGCTGATCGGACTCGGCGTGTCGGGCGTGTTTGTCTGCACACTGAAGCTGCATGCCAACTGGTTTTCGGAGCAACGTTTTGCCACCGCGGTGGGCGTTTCCAATGTCTCCGGCATACTCGGTGCGCTGGTGGCGACGGCGCCGCTGGCGTGGCTGGTGACGCAGATGCCGTGGCGGCATGTGTTCATTGCGATTGGCGCCGTCTCCATCGTGCTGGCCGCGGCAATCGCCCTCTTCGTGCGCGATGCGCCGGCGCCGCAGGTCAAACGCGTGGCCGCCGGCGAATGGCGCGGTGCCTTGAAAGCGGTGGCGCTGAATCCGGCAACCTGGCCGCCGTTCTGGCTAACCTTCAGCATGTCGGGCGCCTTCATGACGCTGGTCAGCCTGTGGACCGCGCCGTACCTCGTGCACAAGCACGGCATGACGCAGGTCGAGGCCGGCAGTTTTCCGGCCATGACGCTGATTGCATTCGCCTGTTCGGTGCCGCTGGTTGGCTGGTTGTCGGACCGCGTGCGCGCGCGGCGGCCGATCACGCTCGCCTGCAGCATTGCGTTTTTTGCGAGCGGCGTGATCTGGCTCGTTGCGCCCACCGGTGCCACCGGCTGGTTTGTGTTTGCCGCGGTGCTGGCCGGTGTCGCCGGCCCGGGCTTCACGCTCGCGTGGTCGGTGGCGAAGGAGGTGAACCCGCCGGAATGCGCCGGCATGGCGATCTCCATCGTCAACATCGGCGGCTTCGCGGCCTCGGGCGTATTGCAGCCGCTGGTCGGCTGGGTCGTTGATCATGGTGCCGGACTCGTCGAAAGCGGCAGTGGCGACGCCTACTGGCTGGGCATTGGTGTGATCGTCGGCTGGATGTTGATCGCGATCGTGGCGGCGACGCGACTGACGGAAACGCGCTGCCGCAATGTATGGCAGACCGCTGCCGCGGCGCGGAGTTGAATGCGTGCCGCATGCGATAATGCCAAGTCCCGATCAACCCTCTGCATGAAGATCTGATATGGCCAAGCCCCGCATTGTTGTCACACGCGAAGTGTTCGACGAAACCATCGCATTTCTCGAGGGTCATTGCGAGGTCGAGGCCAATCAGGCCGACGTGCCGCTGACGGCGGCGCAGATCGCGCAACGTCTCAAAGACGCGCAGGCGCTGATGTGCTCGCTGACCGACAAGGTCGACGCCGGGCTGATCGCGCAGTGTCCGCATTTGAAGGTGGTGGCGAATATTGCGGTCGGTTACAACAACATCGACATCGCCGCGTGTTCGGCGCGCGGCATCATGGTGACCAATACGCCGGGCGTGCTTGACGACAGCACCGCCGATCTGGCGTGGACGCTGATGCTGGCGACGGCGCGGCGTTTGACGGAAGTCGAGGCGAACATCCGCAGCGGCGACTGGACCGGCTGGCGGCTGAAGCAGTGGCTGGGCGTTGATGTGCATCACGCCACCCTCGGCATCATCGGCATGGGGCGCATCGGCCAGGTGATCGCCAGACGCGCCGCCGGTTTCGACATGCGCGTGATTTATCACAACCGCACGCGACTCGACGCTGCAATCGAACAGCGCCTCAACGCAACCTGGGTCACCCGGGACGAACTGCTGGCGCAGGCCGATTTCGTCGTGCTGCAGATGCCGTATTCGCAAGAGACGCATCATCTGATCGGCGCCAAAGAGCTCGCCAGGATGAAGCCCACGGCGATCCTGATTAATTCGACGCGTGGTGGTGTGGTCGATGACGCAGCGTTGATCGATGCGCTGACCGCGGGCACGATCCGCGCCGCCGGGCTCGACGTATTTGAAAACGAACCGAAGCTCAATCCCGGCTTTCTTGCGCTGAAGAACGTGGTGCTCTCGCCGCACATCGGCAGTTCGACCGAAACCACGCGCCGTGCCATGGCGATGACGGCG
This sequence comes from Chitinophaga pinensis, assembly GCA_943329075.2. Lineage (GTDB taxonomy): Bacteria > Pseudomonadota > Gammaproteobacteria > Burkholderiales > SG8-41 > PALSA-1004. The sequence continues at coordinate 94,847 of CALQCM020000002.1, forward strand.
GCCGCCAATGCGGTGGCCGCATTGAACGGTGCGCTGCCGCCGAATCTGCTCAATCCCAAGGTTAAGGCCTGAAGGCTTTTGCCACAGAGTGCACCGAGGACACTGAGCGATTCATCGCAACGCGTCCGGTTATATCGATGGTCCGATCAGTGCTCGCATTTGAGGATAGCGTTCGCGCCTGATCCGGCGGCGTGGTTCGAGTTCATATGATCCAGTTGTTCAACCTGATGATCGAGGTCATGTTGCCGCTGTCGCTGCTGGTCGGCGCCGGTGCGGTCTGGCCGCTGCTGTTCCCCGACACCGACGCCGAAGCGATGCGCTCGCAGTTGAACCGGCTGGTGCTCTATCTGTTTTTTCCGTGCATCCTGTTTGCAGTGGGGGCGAGCACCCGTATTACCGCCGAGCTGCTGGCGGTGCCGCTGCTGGTCGGTCTGGGCACGCTGGGCGCCGGCGTCGTCCTCTACATTCTGCTCTACGTGTCGCCGCTCGGCCGCGGCCTGACCGACCCGACGCGCGCCGCGCTGATGATCGGCGGCATGTGGGGCAACACCTTCAATCTCGGTGCGCCGGTGCTGATGTTTTTCTTCGGCCGCGATGCAGTGCGTTATGCGGTGTTCAACGACATGCTGATGACCATGCCGTTCGTCTGGACGCTGGGGGTGTTGATCGCGACGCGCCTCGGATCGCACGGCAGCGCCGCATCCTATCCTTCGGTGTGGCGCGTGGTGTTCTCGATTCCACTCTTGTGGGCCTTCGGCATCGGTCTGCTGTTGCAATACACGGGGCTCGCTTATGCGCCGCTGGTCAATGCCGCCCATATGATCGGGCAGGCGACGATCCCGATCGTGCTGTTCGTGCTCGGCATGACGATCCCGTGGCGCAATCTGACGCCGCGCCCTGAAATTCTGGCGGCCGCCGGCGTCAAGCTGTTGTTCGCGCCGCTGGTGGTGGCGATCGCCGCGCGCCTGCTGTTCGAGCCTTTGGGTGAGGCGCATCTGGCGGCGTCTATCGAGGCGACGACGCCGGCGATGATGACGGTGTTGTTGCTGGCCGAACGTTTTCGCCTCGACAGTGCCGCGGCGGCGCTGCTGATCGGCTGGAGTACAATTCTGTTCTGGCTGACGCTGCCATTGACGTTGGCGCTGGGACTGATCCGCTGATTTTGTCCTGGGCCGTTAGTCGCGCGGCGTTTGCCGTTGGTCGGATGACGTTGTGATGGAGCGGTGATCGCGTTTAAGATTTCACGCTTCGGGAGATACGCATGAAAAAAATCGGGTGGTTGGTGGTGCTGCTGGCGCTCACGCCATTGGCGTTCGCGCAAACGCAAAAGCCGTCGCCGGCGGCGGACTGGTATCGTGCCGGTCATGTCACATTGCGGTTGACCGATGCCGCACATGATTTCAGCGCCGCCTGGCAGTTCGACCGCGCTGACAATGGCGACAACCGGGTGGTCCGCGAAGAGCGCCGCGGCACTGCCGCCGTCAACGTCACGGTGATGACTGTCTGCGACGATCTGGCGCTGGTGGTGCAAGGCGTGACGCCGGAGCGGCGCCACGAATTGCGCGAAATCGATGAACCGGTGTTGCATCTGCAGATGTTGTTGCGCCTGCTGGTGCGCGCGGTGCCCGAGGGGCCGGTCGCATTTGGCAACGATAAACTCGTCGAGATCAGCGAGGCGACCAATACCATACGCGTGCGCAAAGGCATGGACACACGGCGCGATTTCAATGCGCCGTGGCAGGCGCGCGGTCGTATCCAGCGCGCAGCCGGCGGTGAGATCGCGTTTGATCTTGTGCTGAACCACGCCGGCAACGAGGCAAAGGCTGCGCGCACGGAGTTGAAACTGGCCGGCGTGTGGCGGCAGCAGAGCCGTGCGCAAAGTTTTGACGATGCCATGGAAATTGCCGACTGGCAGGTGTTCCGCGTCGATCCGGTGCCGGTGTCGACCGGCGGCAATACACACGTTGAATCGGTTGCCGCATCGCGGCCTTTGCGTTATGCGACGCTCGGCCATTTGCGCCGCCATATCGAGCGCGGCTGGAGTGCCAATCCGAAGGTGAACGCAGTCATGCAGTGCAAATCATGAGCGGCCGGCCGGCGCTCGGCTTCATCGGTATCGGCGCCATGGGCGAGCCGATGGCGCTCAATCTGCTGAAGGCCGGGTATGCGCTGACGGTCTACGCGCGCCGCGCCGATGCGGCGGCAGCACTGGTCAAGGCAGGGGCGCAGCTGGCGGCAACGCCGGCGGCGCTGGCGCGCGCCTCGGACATCGTGGTGACGATGGTGACGACGGCGGCCGATTGCGAAGCGGTCACGCTGGGTGCGCAGGGCCTCATCGAGGGCGCCGCGTCTGGCGCAGTGGTAGTCGATATGGCGACCATCTCGCCGCTGGCGGCCCGGCGCATTGCCGAGGCGCTGGCAGTGCGCGGGATTGAACATGTCGATGCGCCGGTGTCCGGCGGACCGATGGGCGCGCGCGATGCCACGCTGTCGATCATGGCCGGTGGTGCGACCGCTGTCTTTGACCGCGTCAAACCGTTGTTTGAAGTCATGGGCAAAACCATACTGCACATGGGTGACCACGGCGCCGGGCAGGTGACCAAGGCCTGCAACCAGCTCAGTCTGACGGTGACATTGCAGGGCGTGGCCGAGGCGATGAACCTCGCCGCGCATTGCGGCGTCGATCCGGCCAAGGTGCGCGAGGCGATGCTGGGCGGTTTTGCCGCCAGCCGCGTGCTCGAATTGTTCGGCAAGCGCATGGTCGAGCGCAATTTCGAAAACGGTGTCGATGCGCGCTTCTATCACAAAGATCTCAATATCGTGCTCGGCCTCATGCACGAACTCGGCCTGCCGGCACCGGCCGCAGCGGTGACGCTGCAGCAGATCAACGCGCTGGTCGGCAGCGGCGGCGCGCGCTCGGATTTTTCGCGCATGATTGAGGTGCTCGAGCGCGCCGGCAGTGCCAAATAGGCGCCGCTGCCGCGGGGCGCGCCCTGCGGTAGACTAGGCGCATGCCGGCGGGCAATTCGGCCCGGCCGCGCAGTGGAGAAAATAATGAGTCTGACTGTTTTTGAGCCGGCGACGCCGCGTCTGCACCGTACTGAACTTGCCGTTCCGGCGTCCAATCCGAAGATGATCGAAAAGGCGAGCCGCAGCGCCGCCGACATCGTATTTTTCGATATCGAGGATTCGGTCGCCCCCGACGACAAGCCGCGCGCACGCAAGAACATCATCGCCGCGCTGCACGACATCGACTGGGGCACGCGCACCGTCAGCGTGCGTATCAACGGGCTTGACACCTGTTATACCTATCGTGATGTGGTCGACGTGGTGGAGGCCTGTCCGCGCCTCGACATGTTGTTTCTGCCCAAGGTCGGCGTGGCCGCTGACGTGTATGCACTGGATGTGCTCGTCACGCAGATCGAAAACGCGCACGGTCGCAGCAAGCGCATCGGTTTCGAGGTCATGATCGAAACCGCGCTCGGTTTGTGCAACGTCGAAGCCATCGCGCAGTCGAGCAAACGTCTTGAGGCGATGTGTTTTGGTTCGGGCGACTTCGCCGCGTCCACCGGCGCGCGCACCACCACCATCGGCGGACTCAATCCGGATTACGCGGTATTGTCCGAACCCGACAAGGACGGCCGGCGCAGCAGCTATCCGCTCGACCCGTGGCATGCCGCGCAGTCGCGCATCGTCACCGCCTGCCGCGCTTACGGCCTGCGACCGCTCGACGGGCCGTACAGCGATTTCAATGATGTGGAAGGATTGTTGGCGTCGAGCAAACGCTCGGCCGCGCTTGGTTTTGAAGGCCGCATGGTCATACACCCGTCGCAAATCGAGCCGGTCAACAACGTCTTCAGTCCGGCTGCCGAAGAAGTGGCGCGCGCGCGGCGCATCGTCGAGGCGATGGCGCAGGCGGCGCGCGACGGGCGCGGCGCAGCGCAACTCGACGGCCGCATGATCGACATCGCCAACATCCGCATGGCGCAGAGCATACTCGGCAAGGCGGATGCTATCGCTGCCGCGGCGCGCTAAGCGGCCCTCAGATAGCGGGACAGGCCGCCGCATCGCGCTATGAATACAGACGCTGCACAGCCGCCATCGGCAGACGAGGCGCGCTCGCTGCTGTCGAGGCTGGCCCAGGCGCGTTCGTCGGTGTTCGGCGAGCGCGTGCGCCTGCTCTACCGGCTGTCGCGCCCGGTTTACATCGGCACCCTGATTAACGCGGTATTGATGACGCTGGCGCTGTGGACGGTGTCGCCGCATCTGCCGTTGATGTTGTGGCTGGCGCTGGCGGCGGTTGTGACCGGTGGCCGCGTCCTGTTGTACCGCCGTTTTACCGCGCAACCCCCCGCCGCGCAGGCGCTGCCTTCATGGCGGCTGCGTTTTGTCGCCGGTGCCGCCATCATGGGCTGCACCTGGGGCCTGCTCGGGTCGCTGTTGTTTCCGCGCGACGCATTTCTGCAGCAGGTTCTGTTGATGTTTTTGATCGGCGGGATGGTCGCCACGGCGTTGGTCGTATTGACGCCGGTGCGTCTGGCTTTTTACTGTTATGCCAGCGCCGCCCTGTTGCCGCTGATCATCACGACGTTCGCGCAGACGGGAGACATTTATTTTTACATCGGTTGCGCGCAACTGACGTTTACCGGCGTTACGTTTGCGCTGGCGCCGATCATGCATCGCAACCATGTCAGCCTGCTGCAGGTGCGTTTCGAAAACCAGGCGCTCGTCGAGCGCCTGTCTGCCGCCAACAAGGCCTTGAGCGACCGCGTCGAGGCGCAGCGCACCGCCGAGAAGGAACTGCAGCGTTCTTCGGCGCGTCTGGATGCGCTGGTCGACGCCTCGCCGCTGGCGATTATCGTGCAGGACGGCGCCGGCATCGTCAGCCGCTGGAATCGCGCTGCAGAACGTATTTTCGGCTGGAGCGAACGCGAAGTGCTCGGCCGCATGTCGCCTTCGGTGCCGCCGGAAAAACTCGCGGAAAAGGCGCAGTTCCTGGCGCGTATCAGCAGCGGCGAGGAGTTTCTCGGCGTCGAGGCGATGCGCCTGCGTCGCGACGGCACGATGATTTCAGTCAGCATTTCAGCCGCCCCTTTGCGCAACGTCGATGGTGTCGCTGAAGGCAGCGTGATGATCATCGCCGATGTCAGTGAACGCAAGCGCGCCGAACAGTTGCAGTTGCTCGAGCACATGATCACGCGCGTGTTGTCGGAGTCGCAAAGCGTCGACGAGGCCCTGCGCGACGTGCTGCGCACCTTCTGCCAGGTCGCTGACTGGGCCTACGGCGCGCGCTGGGTGCTGGATGGTGAAGTCCAGAAACTTGATTGCGTCGAGACATGGCATGTCGATAATCCGGCGATCGCCGCGTTCGCGGAGTCGAACCGCAGGTCGCAGCGCGATTTCAAACTGCGCGGCGGCGGTCTTCTGCGCCGCGTGTGGTCGACCGCCGAACTGGTCTGGCTCGATGACGCCGCTGCCGACCCGACGCTCAGCCGGAGTGCGGAGTTATCCAAATCCGGCCTGCATGCGGCGCTGGCTTTTCCAATACTGATACTCGGCAAGTTTTATGGCGTGATCGAATTTTTTGCCACGGAAACGCGGCACCGGGACGACGCGTTGATCCGCATCGCGCGCTCGATCGGCAGCCAGATCGGCCAGTTCATTGCGCGCAAGGAGGCCGAGCAGAACCTGACCTTCTTCGCCAACCACGACACCTTGACCGGACTGCCCAACCGCGCCATGTTCGGCCAGCGCCTGACGCAGGCGCTGGCGCGCGCGCAACGTAATGGGCGCATGATTGCGGTGCTGTTCATCGATCTGGATCGTTTCAAGGTGATCAACGACACACTCGGCCACGACGCCGGCGACCGCCTGTTGCAGCAGGCGGCTTCGCGCCTGCGCAGCTGTCTGCGCGAAGGCGACACCATTGCGCGGCAGGGTGGCGACGAGTTTGTGGTGCTGGTCGAAGACATGCTCGATACCGGGCAGGCGGTCGGAGTGGCGCAAAAGATCCTCGAGAATGTGGCACACCCTTTTGTGCTTGCCGGGCAGGAATTTCACGTTACCGCCAGCGTCGGCGTGAGCGTCTTTCCGGAGGACGCCACTGACGTGCAGGCGCTGCTGAAAAACGCGGATATCGCGATGTACCGCGCCAAAGACGCCGGCAAAAACAACTTCCAGTTTTATTCGGCGCAGGCCAACCGTCATTCACTCGAACGCCTGGCGCTGGAGACCGATCTGCGGCGCGCGCTGGAACGCGGCGAATTGCATCTGCATTACCAGCCCAGGCTCAATATGCGCAGCGGCCGCATTACCGGCGTCGAGGCGCTGATCCGCTGGCAGCATCCGTCGCGCGGCGCGGTAGCGCCCGCGCAATTGATCGCATTGGCAGAGGAAACCGGACTGATTATTGCGATTGGCGACTGGGTGATCCGCACCGCCTGTCGCGATGCGCGACAGTGGGCGGCGCAGGGATTGCAGACGGTGCCGGTGGCGGTCAATCTTTCGGCAAAACAGTTCGGGCGCGAAGGGCTGGTGGACTGGGTCGGCGGCGTGTTGCGCGAAAGCGGCCTCGAGGCCTCGCAACTCGAGCTTGAAATCACCGAGAGCGCGGTCATGGACAATGCCGAGCGCGCCGCCGCCATCCTCGACCGCCTGCATGCGATGGGCGTGCGCGTGGCGCTGGATGATTTCGGTACCGGTTATTCGTCGCTCGGTTACCTTAAACGCTTCCCGGTCGACAGCGTGAAGATCGACCGCTCGTTTATTTCAGATATTCCGCACGATCAGGATGACATTGCGATCACGCGCGCCGTCATTGCGATGGCGCACAGCCTGCAGTTGACGGTGGTGGCCGAGGGTGTGGAAACCGAGGCGCAGGAGCGCTTTTTGCGCGAACACGATTGCGACGAAATGCAGGGCTTCCGTTTTGGCCAGCCCTGCGACGCGGCGGCATTCGCGAAGCTGCTCGCAGCGCCGCCGCTCAGGTAGTCCGGAAAAGACGGCCGACGGTGCCACCGTCGCGGCGTATTTCGATATGCCCCGTGTGTAACTGCCGCAGGCTCGAACGGTGGCCGATGCTGATGACGGCCGACCCGGGCAGGCGCGCGTGCAGCAGGCCATAAAGCGCCGCCTCGGTTTCTTCATCCAGTGCCGAGGTTGTTTCGTCCATGAAAATCCAGTCGGGACGTTGCAAGAGGGCGCGCGCGAAGGCGATGCGTTGTTGTTCGCCGCCCGACAGTAATTGCGCCCAGTGTTGGGTTTCATCGAGGCGTGCCGTGAACGCCGGCAGACGGCAATCATGGAGTGCGGCGATCAACGCCTGGTTATCGAAGGCATCCGGCGCCGATGGATAACACAGCTGCTCGCGCAGCGTGCCGATGGTGAGATAGGGTTTCTGCGGCAGGAACAGCACGCGCGGATTTTCCGGATGCGTGATGGCGCCGCGGCCGAACGGCCAGATGCCGGCGAGCGCGCGGAACAGCGTGCTTTTGCCGCTGCCCGACGCGCCGCTGACGAGCACGCGTTGGCCCGGCGCGAGCGCGAGACCGCCGGCATCAAGCAGGCGTTGACCGGTCGGCAGGTCGATCTGCAGATCATCCGCCGCATAACCGTCCTGCGCCGCGCCGCGGGCGACGATGCCGCCGGACTGCGCAGCGGCTTCGCGTATGGCCGTGCGGAACGTGGTCAGGCGGTCGACGGTTGCCTTCCATGAGGCGATCTGCGTGTAGGCGTCGATAAACCAGCTCAGCGAAGACTGCACCTTGCCGAAGGCAGTCGAGGTCTGCATGAGGTCGCCCAGTTGGATGGCGCCGGAGAAAAAGCGCGGCGCGGCCACCACGAAGGGAAATACTACAGCGGCCTGGCCGTAGCCCGAGCGAAACCAGGTCAGCTTCTTGGTCTGGCGCATGATCTGCCACCAATTGGTGACGACCCCGGAAAAACGCCCGTGCAACTGGCGCAGTTCGTCGTGTTCGCCGCGATAGAGCGCAATGGCCTCGCCGTTTTCGCGGAAACGCACCAGCGAAAAGCGGAAGTCCGCCTCGACCTTTTGCCGGTCGAAATTCAGCGCGATCAGCGGTTTGCCGATCCAGTGGGCGATCAGTGTGCCGGCGATCGAATAGATCAAGGCGATCCACACCATGTAACCGGGGATTTCGATATTGCTGCCGAACAGTGTCACGGTGAGCGGACCCGACAGCGTCCACAGGATGGTGAGGAACGACAGCAGCGTGATGACCGCCGACATCAGGCCGAGCGACAGCGCGAGCGTTTTTTCGCAGAACTGTGCGAGGTCCTCGGCGATCCGCTGGTCGGGGTTGTCAGTGCCGCGGTCGGCAAGCTGCATGCGATAGTAGGCGCGTTGACCGATCCATTCCTCGAGATAGTGGGCGGTGAGCCACTGGCGCCAGCGTATCTGCAGCATCTGGTTGAGATACAACTCATAGACCGCGACTACGATGAAGGCCGTGGCGAGCCAGCAAAAGCGTATCAGTTCGGAGAAAAAGCCAGGCTGGTTGCTGCTTTGCAGCGTGTTGTAGAAATCGTTCTGCCAGTAGCTGAGCACCACCTCCAGATAGACCAGACCGAGGTTCAGCGCGATGACTGCGGCAAGCAGGCCGCGCGCCGCCCACTTTTCGTCTGAAAACCAGAACGGGCGTGTAAGGGACCACAGGTCCCCGAAAAAAGTCTTGTGTCGGTTCAACATGAATATCTCCGGATCGCGGGCGGTCAGCGGCGCCGCGCGCCGGCATCATAGCCCGATTAATACGGCAGTTGCGCGTGCGCACGATTGGATTACACTGGGCCAAAACCGGGTTGTTGGCTGCGTTTCTTAACGTCACGGAGGAAGCCATGAAAACTGTCAGGCAGTTATTGCAGGGCAAGACGTCCGGTGTACACACGATAGGCCCCGATGTTCCGGTGATCGACGCGCTCAGTCTGATGGCGGAGCGCGAGATCGGCGCACTGCCGGTGATGGCCGGCGGTAAACTCGCCGGCATCCTCTCGGAACGCGATTACGCGCGCAAGGTCATTCTGCAGGGCAAGTCGTCGCGCGACACGACGGTGCGCGAAATCATGACTGCGCGCGTGGTGTGCGTCGGGCCGGAGCGCACGGTCGAGGAGTGCATGGCCTTGATGACCGACAAGCGCATACGCCATCTGCCGGTGATCGAACACGGCGAGCTGATCGGGCTTTTGTCGATCGGTGATCTGGTGAAGGAAATGATTTCCGAGCAACAATTCATGATTGCGCAGCTCGAGTCGTACATCCACAGTTGACGCGGGTCATTCAGAACAACAGGGCAGGGAGTGGAATAGAAAATGCAATTCGGCGCCATCATCATCGGTGATGAAATCATGTCGGGCAAACGCCAGGACAAGCACATGGCCACCGTCATCGCGACGCTGCGTGAACGCGGCCTCGAGCTTGCCTGGTGTCAGTATCTGGCCGACGAACCGGATTTGATCACCGCCACGCTCAAGCGCACGCTGGCCGGTGCTGATGTGGTGTTCAGTTTTGGCGGTATCGGCGCCACGCCCGACGATCACACGCGGCAGTGCGCGGCGGATGCGCTTGGTGTGACGCTGGCGCTGCATCCGGATGCGGACACTGAAATCCGCGCGCGTTTCGGCGCCGAGATCACGCCGCAGCGCCTGAAGATGGGCGAGTTTCCCCTCGGCAGCCGCATTATTCCCAATCCCTACAACCGCATCCCCGGTTTCAGTGTCAATCACCACCATTGTCTGCCGGGCTTTCCGCAGATGGCCTGGCCGATGATGGCGTGGGTGCTCGACCATCAATACCGCGAACTGTTCGCCGCCGGCAGCGTTGCCGAAGACGCGATCATCGTGCGCGGCGCCGGCGAAAGCATGCTGATTGATCTGATGAACAGCTGCCTTGAACGCCACCCCGGACTGAAGGTATTCAGTCTGCCGCACATGAGCGACCAAGACCGTTATATCGAACTCGGGGTGCGCGGCGACGCGGCCCGCATCGCGGCGGCGATGCGGGAACTCCAGGACGGCGTCACCGCGCTGGGCTTTCGCTGGGCGGCGACGGTGGAGGCGGGGCGCTAAGGCGCCAACCCGCGGACGAAAAAAAGCCCCGGCAGATTGCCGGGGCTTTTTCTTTGCTGCGTGGCCGATCAGGCTGCTTTTTTCTTGCCTGCGCTGACGGCTTGCGAGGTGGCTGCTTCGACATTGGCATGGGTGATATCGACAAACTGCTTGGCCGATTTCGCCATGTTTTCGTACGTCGAGTTGATACCGGAGATCGCCGATTTCAGCGCGGCGACGGCGACATCGGAGCCGGCCGGCGCGGTCTTGACCAGTTTGTCCATCGAGGTCACGACCTGTTTGTTGAATTCCGACACCTGTTCTTCGACCAGTTTGTTCAGTTCGGACTGGGTCGCGGTGGCGACGTCATAGACGCTCTTCACGTAGCTGGCGGTTTTTTCCATGTTCGGCTGCATCAGCGAGTTCTTCACGTGCGCGAATTCCTGCGGGTCTTTGATCTCGGAAAACGCTTTCGCTTGTTGCACGCCATCGGCAAACGCGCCTTTGGCGGCTTTCAGCTGCACTTCCATTAAACGCTCGGCGCCTTCCAGGGCGATACCGGCAAAACGAACGGCGGCTTCCAGATTGGCTTTGTTCAGGGCGATAAATTGTTCGGGTGCTTTATACATTGCAATCTCCTTGGAAAGTTATTGCAAAACAGCGGATTAAAATAACGACAAGAATCAGAATTCGGTTCAAATGTTGCGACGCACAATTCAAATTATAGTGGCGCTAAAGCCGAAGTCAAGGCCCCAAACAAAATAAATATTGCAACGCACCAATTGGCCGGCCGTGGCCGCATGTTTTGACTTGTAGTCGCCTTAAAAATGAGATAAAAGTGTTTCCCAATCAGTGATCTACGCGGCGCAGGGTGCCCTGGGCTGTTAACACGAGTCCACACGAACCGATTGCCATGGCCGAATCCGCAACGCCGCCCTCAACGCCGCCCAGCCTGGAACGGGTGAGGGACGCCATGGGCGACCGCTGCGTGCTGGCCGGGGCGTGGAATCTACGTTCCCTGGAACGCCGGCTGGCCGAATTCGAACGCGAACTGGCGCGCATCGCGGCCGATCCTGCTTGCGGCTGGGATCTGCGCCGCGTTGAGGTGATCGACCACGCCGGCGCCATGCTGCTGTGGCGCGCTTGGGGACGCAAACGCGTTGCGCGGCTCGAGCTCAAGCCGGAACAGGCACAGTTGTTCGAACGCATGCTGCCGGCACCGCCTGCGTTGCCGCCCGCGCGCGGGTTTGACCCGTTTTTCCTCCCCGTCTTTATCGGCGGCAAGGTGTTGAGAGTCTACGATCACCTTGCGCACATGCTGCTGGTGCTGGGGCAGTCTGTCATCGAACTCGCGGGCCTCGTGCGGCATCCGCGCGGCATCCCCTGGCGTGAATTGTCGGCGAACGTGTATCGCACCGGCGCGCAGGCGCTGGGCATCACGGCGCTGGTCGGCTTTCTGATCGGCGTGGTGTTGAGTTATCTGTCCGCGCAGCAGCTCAAACTGTTCGGTGCCGACGCCTTCATCGTCAATATTCTCGGCGTCAGCGTGGTGCGCGAACTCGGGCCCGTGCTGGCGGCGATACTGATCGCCGGTCGTTCGGGCTCGGCGATCACCGCGTCGCTCGGTGTCATGCGTGTGACCCAGGAACTTGATGCCATGGCGGTGATGGGCATTTCCCAATCGCTGCGCCTGACTTTGCCGAAGATGCTGGCGCTGGCGATTTCGATGCCGCTGGTGGTGTTGTGGACCGACGCCGTCGCGTTGCTCGGCGGCATGGTGGCGGCACGCCTTGAACTCGGCATCGGCTACCATCATTTTCTGTCCAACCTGCCGGATGCGGTGCCGATCGCGAATCTGTGGCTGGGACTCGGCAAGGGCGCGGTATTTGGCGTGATGATTGCGCTCGTCGCCTGCCATTTCGGCCTGCGCATAGAACCCAACACCGAAAGCCTCGGCATCGGCACCACCAATTCGGTGGTGACGGCGATCACCGTCGTTATTCTGGTCGACGCAGTCTTTGCCATCATGTTCAAAGACATCGGCATTTCATGACGGCACACAATCACATCATCGAAATCCGCGGGCTGTGGACGCAGTTCGGCGATTTTGTCGTGCACCGCGATATTGACCTCAATGTGCGTTGCGGCGAAATCCTCTCGCTGGTCGGCGGTTCGGGCAGCGGCAAGACCACCATGCTGCGGCAGATGCTGGGTCTGGAAACGCCGACGCGCGGTGAGGTGCGCGTGTTCGGCACCTCGCTGCACGGCAGCGATGCGGCGGCGCTGCGCCATCTGCGCAACCGCTGGGGCGTGCTGTTTCAGGAAGGTGCCCTGTTCAGCGCGTTGTCGGTGTACGACAACCTCGCACTGCCGTTGCGCGAACTGCGCACCGTCAGCGAAGAGATGATCCACGACCTCGTCATGGTGAAACTCGAGATGGTCGGCATCGAGCCGCGCCATGCCACCAAGATGCCGGCCGATCTGTCGGGCGGCATGATCAAACGCATCGCGCTGGCGCGCGCGCTGGCGCTCGAGCCTGAACTGATTTTTCTGGATGAGCCGACCGCCGGCCTCGATCCGGACCGCAGCGAGAGTTTCGTCAAACTGATCCAGGAACTGCACCGCGAACTCAATCTGACCGTCGTCATGGTGACGCACGATCTCGATACGCTGGTGGCATTGTCCGACCGGGTTGCGGTATTGTGCGACCAGAAGGTGGAGATCATCGGCACGCTCGATGAGGTGGTCGCCAACACGCATCCGTTCATCTGCAATTTTTTCATGGGTGAGCGCGGACGCCGCGCGCTTGAAGCCGTGCGCGCAGTCAAAGCCATCATGGCGATGACCTGAGCGGCCGGCGTTTCAGCAAGGGAAGGGGCAAGGGGATATGGAAAACAGGGCGCATGCACTGGCAGCCGGATTATTTACGCTGCTCCTGGGGCTCGGTGTGATCGCGGTTTCTGCCTGGTTCGGCGGCGATACGGTCGAGACGAAAAATTTCATGCTGGTGTCGCGTCATCCGGTATCGGGGCTGAATGCGCAGGCGCCGGTGCGTTTTCGCGGCGTCACGGTCGGCAAGGTGGTCGCCATCAATTTCAATCCGGAAGATCCGCTGTCGATCCTGGTTGAAATTGCGATCCGCGCCGACACGCCGCTGACGCCGGGCACTTTTGCCCAACTCGGCTCGCAGGGCGTGACCGGGCTTGCCTACGTGATTCTTGACGACAAGGGCAACAAGCCGGGCGCGCTCGCCGGCGAAGACGGCAAACTCGCGCGCATCGATGTGCATCCGTCGTTCATGGACAGCGTGACCGATTCTGGGCAGGCGATGGTTGAGAACTTCAACGAGGTTGCCAAGCGCGTGAATACGCTGCTGAGCGACGACAACCAGAAGCATCTGGTCAGCGCGGTGCGCAATCTCGACACCATGTCGGCGCGCGTCTCCACGCTGGCCACATCGCTTGAACCGACCGTGCGTGCCATGCCGGGCCTCGTCAATGACGCCGGCGTCGCGCTCAAGCGCGCTGATGCGCTGATGGCGAACCTGAACCAGCGCGCCGAAGCGTTCGAGCGTGCCGCCAAAGGTGTCGAGCGGTTGAGTGACAGCGGCGCTGCATTGAGCGATGCCATTACGACTGACATGCTGCCGCGGCTGAATCAACTCGCCGAAGAACTGCAGCGCACGGCGCGCGGCGTCGAGCGCGCGTTGAACGATTTCGATGAGCAGCCGCACAGCCTGATTTTCGGGCGTAATCCGTTGCCGCCGGGGCCCGGCGAAGCGGGATTCAGCGCCAGGGGGACACGATGAAATTTACTTTAGCGTTTGCTGCACTTGTTTTGCTGGCCGGCTGTTCAGCCGGGCCGACCTCGCGTGACACGCCCGCGGCCTATGATTTCGGGCTGCAACGCGAGCAGGCCGGCGGTACCAAAACGATACGCGGTAGCGTGCTCTTGCCGGGCGTGACGGCGCCGGCATGGCTGGACACACCGGGCGTGGTTTATCGCCTTGCTTATCAGGATGCGGCGCGTCCGCAGTTCTATACAGGCAGCCGCTGGGCAACGGCACCGGCAGCCCTGCTCACACAGCGTTTGCGCAGCCGGCTCGCCGCGGCGAGCGAGGGCGGCGTGATCGGTGCGGGCAGTGGCGCGCGCGCTGATTACACCCTGCAGATTGAACTCGAAGAGTTCAGCCAGGTATTTGATGCGGCTGCCAGCAGCCGCGGCGTGGTGGTCGCGCGCGCAAGTCTGGTCAGCAATGCCAAACGTGTGCTGGTTGCACAACGCAGTTTCTCTATAGAGCGCGCGGCGGCTAGTGCCGATGCCGAAGGCGGTGTGCGCGCGCTGACGGCGGCGGGCGGCGAATTGATCGATGCGATTGTGGCGTGGACGGCGACAGCCGCGCAGGCGTCAAAATAGGGGCGCGAGAGTCCTTCAGCGGAGCGGAAAATGGCGGAAACTCTTTTCACCAAAATCATCAACCGGCAGATTCCGGCCGACATCGTCTATGAAGACGAACACTGTTTCGCCATCAGGGACATCAACCCGCAGGCGCCGGTGCACCTGTTGCTGATTCCGAAGAAGCCCATTGACCGGTTGTCCAACGCGCAGGCGGAGGATCAGGCGTTGCTGGGCCACCTGATGCTTGCGGTCGGCAAGATCACACGCGAACTGAAGATCGAGAATGCCTTCCGGCTCGCCGTTAACAACGGCGCTGATGCGGGCCAGTCGGTGTTCCACCTGCACCTGCACATTCTTGCCGGACGGGAGTTCGGCTGGCCGCCCGGTTGATGCCGGAGGTCTGGGCGCAGCGGTGCAATGCCGCGCGCCGCAATGTGACGGTTATTTGGTGGGTTTGTTGTTGCGTGCTTCGTAGCCGGTGAGATCGACGCTTTCGCTGAAAGCGTTGGGGAAGACCATGCCCATGGTGAGCACGCAGATAATCATGCGGCCGATGCGCGAGAGGGGATGGGTCTTGTGCGTGGACGGTGCGGCGTCAAATGCTTTTTTGTCTTCGGCTTTGCCCATTGCAGTCTCCTGACAGCGCCGCACCGATCGCCGTGTGGCAACGCGAGTGCGGAATTATGGGGTGGCCTGCTTACGCGAGTCTTACGCAGATCGCGGTGGTCAGTAGACGCGGTTGAGCGCTGCCCCGCCATCGGCAATTACCCGTTTGACATTATCGCAGGCAACCTGAAACAGGAAGGTCGAGGCCTGCCGTGTGACGCCGGCGATATGCGGCGTCAGCAGCAGGCGTTCGGCGGCGGCGGCGGGCGCGGTCAGCAGCGGATTGTCCGCGGCCGGCGGTTCGGTCGAAAACACATCGACCGCGGCGGCGCCGAGTTTGCCCGCAGCGAGTTGTGCCACCAGTGCGGCTTCATCAACCACGCCGCCGCGCGAGGCGTTGATGAGGATGGCATTTGCTTTCATCAGCGCGAGGCGTTTGGCGTCGAGCAGGTTTTGCGTCGCCGGCAGGAGTGGCACGTGCAGGGTGACGACGTCACTGCTCTTTAACAGTTCTTCCAGGGTCAGCGATTTTGCGTGGATGGCGGCGAGGGCGGCCGCATCGCGCGGCGCCGGATCGAAATACGCAATCTGCGCACCGGCACGGTGAAAGGCCTGTGCCACCGCGGTGCCGACCACACCAAGACCGACGACACCGACCAGCAGGCCCTGCAGACCGGCCAGATTGTCGGCGACCATGCGCGCGCGAAATGCCGCGTAATTGCCGGCCTTGATTTCGCGGTCGCTCCAGCCAAAGCGGCGCGACAGCGTTGCCGCCGTGGTGACGGCGTATTCGGACACGGCGGCATTGCTGCCGCCAGGCACGTTGGCAACGACGATACCCAACGCCTTCATTGCCGGCGCATCAAGCCGGTCGACACCAGCGCCGGTGATCTGCACGAATTTGACCGTGCTCTTTTCAAACAACGACGCCGGCAGTTTGGGGCCGACCGCCGGAATCAGCAGCGCGCGCGCTTCATGCATCAACGCCGGCAGGTCGGCGGCATCAGGCGCGCGGTAGGCGATTTTCAGTTCGGCAGGCGGTGTGACACCGGCGCGCGTGAAATCGACCTCGGGCCGCAGGCATATGACATCGTAGGACATGGGGAAACCTTAAGGGTTATGGTTTGGCGGCGACGTCTTGCGTGCGTTTCGCAATCTCGGCGACCGGGAAGAAGCACAGCAGCATCAGCGGTTCGGCTCCGGTGTTGCGCGTGACGTGTTTTTCGCCCGGTGTCACCAGCAGGGTGTCGCCGGCCTTGACGGGAAACTTGCCACTGTCGGCTTCCATGCAGCCTTCACCCGACATGACGAAGATGCATTCTTCGAAGCCGTTGTGAAAATGCGGGCCGCGTAATTTTTCGCCGGGTTGTGGCACCGGAATTTCCACCAGCCGCAGCGTCACCGCCTGCGAGCCTTTTTCGCCGGAGACGATTTCCAGCGATTTGCGCCCGGCAAGGCCGAGTTGTTTCGCCTGCGCCTGTGTCAGGACCTGTGTCATCAGCCGGCCACCTTCAGACGCTTGATCTCGGCCGTGCCGCCCTGCGCCTCGTCGAGCATCTGGTAAATGCCGGTCGCTTCTTTGGCGATGGCATCGGCGATGTCGTTGAGCATTTTTTTCGCCTTGTCGACCGTCGCGTGTTCCGGCGCGCCGTACCAGCCGGTCGCGCAGATGGTGCGGATATCGGTCAGTACCGGCTGATAGCTGTGGGTGCGGCGCAGCTTGTCCCATTTGCGGCCACGCGAGTGATCCGATGAATAATCGATGCGGTCGAGGTGTACGAGATCGGGGCGGCAGGCGAGCACCGCCAGCGTTTCGATTTCGCCGCCGTGGGTGAGCCCGCCGCAATCGTGGCCGTAGAGTTCGGCTGCGACGTAGCAGGCCTGCACCGTCAGCACCGTCATGCCGTGTTCGCGGTGCAGCGCCTCGGCGGCGATCGCCAGCGAGGGGATGTTGCCCTCGTGCCAGTTGACCAGCAGCAGATATTTGGCGCCGTGTTTTGCCGTTGAGACGCAGGTCTCGACGACCACGCGCTGATAGGTATCGGGCGTCAGCGTGATGGTGCCCTCAAACGGCATATGCATCGGCGTCACACCGAACGGTGTCGCCGGCAACAACAATCCGTCCATGCGTTCTGCCACGGCATGGCCGATGACCTGGCTCGAGTAGATATCGGTGCCGGTCGGCAGATGCGGGCCGTGCTGCTCGACGCTGCCGCAGGGCAGGATGACGAGCGGATTCTTCTTCAGCTGCTGCGCGATCTCGGGTTGGGTGAGATCGATGAAATTGCGGGTCGGGAGCATGGCTTCTCCGGGTCAGATGCGTGATTTGTGTTCGGCGATGATATCAGCGATCTTTACCGCCTGGCCGTTGTGCTCGAGCGAGCGCAACGCGGCGTAGACCACGGCCAGCGCGACGTTGCCGTTGTCGGCCGACAGTTCCGCCGGCTTGTTGCTGGCAATGCTGTCGGCGAACATTTCGAGCTCGGCGCGGAACATGTCGCTCTTCGCGATTTTCAGTTCTTCGCGCTTGGCGTAGCCGTCCTTGCCGCGCTGGATGTAGAGAATGGCCGATTCGTGGATCTTGTCAGGGGTGTCCCAGGTGCCGAAATCGATTTCGAAGTGCATCAGGCCTTTCGAGCCGAACACGCGCACCGAATAAATGCCGGGCGAGGTCCAGCACGAACCGACATAGGCGACCTTGCCGTCGGCGAATTTCAGCAGCGTCATCGACTGGTCGTCGACCTCGGCGCCCACCGGCGAGAGTTTCGACGACATCGCGCTGACTTCGGCGATTTCGCCGCCGAGGTAATGCACGACGTCGAATTGGTGGATCGCCAGCTGCGACAGCGGGCCGCCCGGCGCCTTGTCTTTGTACCAGCGCCAGGTTTGCGGTGTCAGTTCAAGCGCGCGCTCATTCGAGAAATTGGCTTCGATGAAGGCGACACGGCCCAATTCGCCGGCGTCGATGCGTTTTTTGATTTCGCGCAGGCCCGCCATCAGGCGCGCACTGTGGCCGACGGTGACCGAGACGCCGTATTCCTTTTCAAGCGCGGCAATGCGGAGGCCGTTTTCCAGCGTATTGGCGATCGGTTTTTCGGTATAGATATGTTTTTTCGCCTTGGCGACCTGCAGCGCTACCGGCAGATGCTGTTCGTTCGGCACCGTCAGGATGCAGCCCTGAATGTTCGGATCGGCGAGCATGGTTTCCATGCTGGCCACCGCCGGCACGCCAAATTCCTGCGCGAAGGCGGTGCGTTTTTCCTCGGAGCGGCTGAAGGCGGCGACGATTTTGATCTTGTCGGATTGTTTGGCGGCGCGCGTTAAGACCTTGGCCCAGCGGCCGAGGCCGATGATGCCGACATTGACGGGTTTGCTGCTCATGCGGACTCCTCGGGAGCGTTTTTAGGTTGCAAAGGATGGTGATTTCGTAATATCGTATTACGGTAATATGATCCGGTCAAATGGAATCCAGTAATGGCTCTCGCCCCGCTTGAAATCCAGCGTCACGCCGCGCCGCTGCGCCAGCAGGTGCTCGAACGGCTGCGTGCGGCCATCATTGGGGGCCAGTTGGCGCCGGGCCAGCGCCTGATCGAGCGCGAATTGACCGAAATGACCGGTGTGTCGCGCACCGTGGTGCGCGAAGTGTTGCGCCAACTCGAATCCGAAGGCCTCGTCGCCATCATTCCGCACAAGGGCCCGGTCGTGCGTGAACTGTCGGCCGGCGAGGCGCGCGATCTCTATACGATCCGCGGCGCGCTCGAAGGTATTGCCGCGCGCCTCTTCGTCGAACACGCGGGCACCGATCAGTTCAAAAATCTGGCGGCGGCGCTCGATGTCGTCGTCGAGGCCTACCGCGACGGCGATGCCGAAAAAATTCTGACGACGAAAAACGCCTTCTACGATGTGTTGTTCGAAGGCGCCGCCAGCGAAGTGTTGTCCGGCATGCTGGCGACGTTGCATGCGCGCATCTGGCGCTGGCGCGCATTGGGCCTCTCGCACCCGGCGCGCTCGGCGTTGCGCCCTGAGGAGAGCATCAAGGGCATGAAGGCCATCCTCGCCGCGATCAAACGGCGCGACGCGGTGGCGGCGGAGCAGATCACGCGCGATCAGGCCGCGCACGCTGCCGCCGAAGTGTTGCGATTGGTCGAGCAGCCGGCCGGCAAGGCCAGGGAATCCGCCTGACACCGGTCGCATGGCGGCCGCGGATTGAACGAACAATAACGCCGACACCGTCGGCAGGGAGGCAGCATGGCGCGCATCAGTTACATTGATCCTGCAAACATCAAAGAGCCGCTCGTGCAGCAATGGCTCGACGAAGCCATCGCCGAGGGGCGGCCCGGCCCCGAGAACCAGGCGATCCGCGCGCACCAGCCGGATGTGATGCGTTCTTTCACGCTGACGCGCAAGATGCTGTTCGACGGCGGCGCCGGCGTGCTCGAACACGAACTGAAAGAACTTGCGCGCGCCTATATTGCACACACCATCGAATGCGGCTACTGAAGCAACCAGGGCTCCGCGCGGTCCGCGCGGGATGAAAACGATCGCATGGCCGATTTGATGAATTACGCAAAGTCACCGCGTTTCACACCGCGCGAAAAGCTGGCGCTGCGTTACGCCGACGCCATCATGTATGACCCGACGCAGGCCGACGATGCAATGTGGACCGAACTGCACGCCGAATTCTCCGAGCCGGAACTGGTCGAGCTCGGGTACTGGATCGGTTTCACCTTCGGCGGCCAGCGCTGGCTGAAAACTCTCGCTACGAAGCAGGGCGAGTTTGCCGCCACGTTGAAAGCGAAAGCGGACTGAAGCCGTGCGCGCCTTGATCACGAGCGTTGTCGTTGCATTGCTGCTGGCCGGCTGTGCACTCACGCAACGCGAGTATCCGGAACTGGCGACACCGCGTGCGGCGGCTATCGAGCCGCTGCGCGCGCCGCGGCCGCTGGTGGCGCTGGTGCTGGGCGCCGGCGGCTCGCGCGGTTTTGCGCACGTCGGCGTGATCAAGGCGCTCGAAGCGGCGGGCGTGGTGCCGGATATCGTCGTCGGCAGCAGCGCCGGTGCGGTGGTGGCGGCGCTCTATGCGGGTGGTAACAACGCAGTGCAACTGGAGAAACTGGCGCTTGAGGTCGAGGACAGCGAACTCGTCGATATCACCTTCTTCGGTCCGGGCCGCGTACGCGGCGAAGCGCTGCAGAATTACGTCAACCGCGTGCTCGACAATCGCTCGATCGAAGCCATGCCGCGTTCTTTTGCGGTGGTGGCGACCGAACGCGTTGAAAAACGCATGACGGTATTTAATCGTGGCAACGCCGGACTGGCGGTGCGCGCCTCGGCCAGCATTCCCGATGTGTTCTGGCCGGTGCTGATTGCCGGCGTCGAATACGTGGACGGCGGATTGACGAGTCGCGTGCCGGTATCCGTCGCGCGGCGCATGGGCGGCGATGTCGTGATCGCCGTTGATGTTTCGTTTCGCGGCAGCAACGAGGTGGAACAGGCCGATGTTCCCATACGGCCCGACACGCCGCGCACGCGTTCACTCGATTTCTCCGCCAAGCTTGAAAGCATCGCGGCGGGTGAGACGGCCGGACGCGCCGCAGTCCCGGCGATCCGTGCACGCATTGCCGAAGCCGAACGTCTTCGCCCACGGTTGGCCGAACTGCGTTAGTCCGCAGTTCGTAGCCCGGAAGCAGCGCAGCGTATTCCGGGAACGAGATCCAAAATCCTATTTCTTCGCCTGCCGCTCGCGGTATTCCTGCAATGCCGTTTCGGTAGCGGCGCGTTTATCCAGAAAATTCTGCCGGCTGGCCGGCGTGCCGGCGTCGAGAAAATCCGCCAGCGCTGCAGTCATGTCGCGCCGCGCCTGCGCGTAGCGCAGCAGAATGTCATAGTCGCGGCGCAACGGCGCATGCGCGTCGAGTTCGACGGCCGACAAACGCGTGACCGCTTCATCCCATGCCGGCAGCAGATTTTGACGTAAATCCGTGAGGACGCTTTTGTCATCGCCTTTGCTGTCGCGCGCGCGTTTGGCCATGCTCTCGAACGCCGTGCTCAGTTTGCGCTCGTCGGCAACGAAGGCGTCGATGGCTTTCTGCAGGGCGAGGGCTTCACGATAGACGCGCGAAGTGTCGGGGGCAAAATGCGCCGCCGACGGCAGTGCGACCGCGGCGATCAAGACGGCCAGCGCGATGCGCCGCGTGTGGCCGGCGGCGCGCGCCTGCGCTTCCAGTGGTCGCGCGCCGATGCAGCCCATGAGGAAGCCGGCTGCAAGGCCGCCCAGATGCGCGGCATTGTCGATGCCCGAGGCGGCGAAGCCGTAAAACAGCGAATAGGTGACGAAGATCGAAGTGCTAATGCGCAGGCGGTTCATCATCGCTGGCGGAATCGAACCGCGCTGGCGCAGCGTGTAGGCAAGCAGTGCGCCGAAGACGCCGAATACTGCCCCCGAGGCGCCCACACTGACCGTTTCGTTGTGCCACAGCATGCTGGCGAAACTGCCGCAGACGCCGGCGAACAGATAGATGGCGGCAAACCATGCGTTGCCGAACAGCCGTTCAGAAAGCCGGCCGCAGTCCCACAGTGCCCACATGTTGAAGAGCAGATGCAGAATGCCGGCGTGGACGAAGGTGCAGGTGGCGAGCCTCCACCACTCGCCACCGCTGGTCAGCGGCCCGAAGTTGGCGCCGAACTTCAGATAGTCGTCCGGGCGGCCACCGAGGATGGCGATACCCGTCGCGATCATGATGCCAAAAACAAGAACGTTCAGTGCGACCAGCGCCGGCGTGATGTAGACGCGCGGCGTCGCGTTGTGCAGGCGCTGTGCAAACTCGATCTCGGCGAGGTGATCCGGGGCGGCGTCGGTGTTCATTTCTGTATTATGCATGCGCGCCGTCCAGCGGCCCGACCCGTGAGCGCGGAATCTTTTCGCGGCGCCAGTTTTCGGCCGTCCATTGCCATAGTGCAGGGACCGAATCGAGCGCGGGCGGTTGCTGGCCGAGGAAGCGCAAGGCGTCGATCAGCGCCGGCAGTGCGTTACTGCGCTCGATGGCTGGTGCGCGTGTTTGTTTGCTGAGTTTTTCTCCGGCCGCATTCACGGCGACCGGCAGGTGCAGATACTGCGGTGTCGGCAGGTTGAGCAGCTTCTGCAGATAAATCTGGCGCGGCGTCGAGTCGAGCAGGTCGGCGCCGCGCACGACATGCGTGATGCCCGCTTCGGCATCGTCGACGACGACGGCGAGTTGATAGGCATAGAGGTTGTCGGCGCGGTAGAGCACAAAGTCGCCGATCTCCGTTTCGAGGTTTTGTTCGATGCGGCCCTGCACGGCATCGTCGAAGGCAATGCGCGCGCCGCGCGTGTCGACACGCCAGGCGCGTGCCGGCCTGCTGCCGATGTCATGGCGGCAGGTGCCCGGATAGACCGGCCCTTCGATGCCGCGCAGCGCCGAGTCGGCGACTTCGCGGCGCGTGCAGGCGCAGCGATAAGCCAGCTTGTGCTCGCGCAGTTGATGCAGGGCGGCGTGATAAGCGTCGTCCCGTTGGCTTTGAAAAACGATTGCACCATCGTGCTGCATGCCGCAGGCGGCGAGTGTGGCGAGAATTGCTTCGGTGGCGCCGGCAACACTGCGCGGTGTGTCAACGTCTTCAATGCGCAGCAGCCATGCGCCGCCGTGTTGTCGCGCGTCGGCGTAACTGGCGACGGCCGCGATCAGCGAACCGAAATGCAGCGGTCCGGTCGGTGAGGGCGCAAAGCGGCCGCGATAAGTGGAGGGCATATTTGATAGTATAGCCATCAAACATAAATCATCACGATGGAGCGGCAATGAAAGTTCAGGCAGCAGTCGCAACAAAGGCCGGCGCAGCGTTGACGATCGAAACCGTCGATCTCGACGGCCCGCGCGCCGGCGAGGTGCTGGTCGAAATC
This sequence comes from Chitinophaga pinensis, assembly GCA_943329075.2. Taxonomy (GTDB): domain Bacteria; phylum Pseudomonadota; class Gammaproteobacteria; order Burkholderiales; family SG8-41; genus PALSA-1004. The sequence goes on from CALQCM020000002.1 coordinate 117,828, forward strand.
AAAGCCACCGGCATTTGCCACACCGATGAATTCACGCGTTCCGGCGCCGACCCCGAAGGACTGTTTCCGGCGATCCTCGGCCATGAAGGCGCGGGTGTGGTCGTCGACATCGGTGCCGGCGTGACCAGCCTGAAGAAAGGCGATCACGTGATTCCGCTCTACACACCGGAATGCCGGCAGTGCGAATACTGTCTGTCCGGCAAGACCAATCTGTGCCAGGCCATCCGCACCACACAAGGCCAGGGCGTGATGCCCGACGGCTCGAGCCGTTTCTCCATCGGTGGCGAGAAGATCTTTCACTACATGGGGACATCTACATTTGCCAATTACACCGTAGTGCCGGAGATCGCGCTGGCGAAAATCCGCGAAGACGCGCCCTTTGACAAGGTCTGCTACATCGGCTGCGGTGTCACCACCGGCATCGGCGCGGTGATCAACACGGCGAAAGTCGAGCCGGGGGCGAACGTGGTGGTGTTCGGTCTGGGTGGCATCGGGCTTAACGTGATTCAGGGCGCGCGTTTGGCGGGTGCGAACATGATCATCGGCGTCGATCTCAATCCGTCACGCAAAACGCTCGCCGAGAAATTCGGCATGACGCATTTCGTCAATCCGAAAGAAGCCGGCAGCGATCTCGTCGCCTATCTCGTCAATCTGACCAGGGGCGGCGCCGATTACAGCTTCGAATGCATCGGCAACGTCGAAGTGATGCGGCAGGCGCTCGAATGCTGTCACAAGGGCTGGGGCGTGTCGGTGATCATCGGTGTGGCCGGCGCCGGACAGGAAATCAAAACGCGGCCGTTTCAGCTCGTCACCGGTCGTGTCTGGAAGGGCACCGCCTTCGGCGGCGCCAAGGGCCGTCGCGATGTGCCGAAAATCGTCGACTGGTATATGGACGGCAAGATCAACATTGACGACTTGATCACGCACAAGCTGGCACTGGCCGATATCAACCGCGGCTTCGACCTCATGCACTCCGGGGAGTCGATTCGCAGCGTGGTGGTTTTTTAATCGGTGTTTGAGGTATAGCGTTGTGCGTGCAAAACCGTCATTCCCGCGCAGGCGGGAATCCAGGTTTTCAGGCGGCGCTTTTGCTTCTTCTGGACTCCCGCCTGCGCGGGAGCGACGAAGGTGCTGCCGCAACTTGTTGCCGGTTTATGGCGCTTTCGCCGCTGGTTTCCACACCGGCATATTCTCCGGAATGTAGACCGGCTGATAGCTGAACAGATCCGGATTGTCGGTGTCGATATGCACCAGCGTGCCGTGCACATCGGCGTCGCCGTGCACCATGATGCGCGTGACGTTGATGATGCGACGGCGGCCCGGCCCGTAGAGCGGTTGATCGATCACCAGATGATGGCGGTCACCGCCGACGAGCAAGACCGGTTTGCCGAAAGCCATCGACTGCTGCCTGAACAGATTGAGCGTGTCGTTGAAGCCGGAGCGCGCGTCCTGGTCGTTTTCCTTTTCATACGCGAGATCGGCCTGAAAGAAAAAGACGATGCCAGGCGCGTTGATTTCGCGGGCGCGCGCAAAGGCGGCGCTGATCCACGCCAGATTGGCGGCGTTGCGTTCGATGTATTCGTTGACCGCCGCCTGGTCGCGCTGCAGATTGTTGTTGCTGCCGACAATGTGCACGCTGGCGAATACCACGGCGGCTTTTTCCCAGCGCGCGTTTTCGACGTACTTCGCATATTTCGGATCGACCGACTGGTGCAGCAAGGGTATTTTCGAGCGGCCGAGGCTGCCCGGTGCCGCATACATCAGCCGCCGCAGCGTGGCGAGCCGCTCGATCGGATCGTAACCGCCGTTATTGGCACGGTGGCAGTCCGTCCATTCGTTGTCACCCGGTGTGTAGACCAGCGGCTGCTCGAAACGGTTGAATTGTTCGAGTGCGCGCTGAAAAACCTCGTCGGTGCAAGGCGTGTCGCCGCTTTTGATGTCGCCAAGGTGTACCGTGAACGCGGGTTTCAAGCGGTTGGTGCGCGCAATCAGGCGCCCGAATCCGGCCTCGTCGCGCGGCAGTGTGTAAGGCGTGTCCCCCAGCGCCATGAAACTGAAGCGCTCGGCGCGCACTGCGCTTAGCGGCATTGCGGTCAGCAGTCCGAGCAATGCAATATTCAGCAGTCGTGAAATTTTCAATTGGGATCCGGTTGGCGCCGCAGTGGTGAAACGGTACGGATTACTCGGCACCAATGCCGGCGCTGCGGATGACTTTATCCCACTTCGCAATTTCACTGCCCAGAAAGCGCTCGAATTCCGGCGGCGAGCTGCCGAAAATTTCGAGGCCCTGTGCGGCGAGACGTTCCTGCAGGTGGGGCGTTTTCAGTGCGCGAGCGGTATCGGTTTGAATTCTGTGGATGACCTTATCCGTCGTGCCGGCCGGCGCCAGCATGCCGTACCAGGTTGCGTATTCGAAGCCGGGCACGGTTTCGGCCACCGCCGGTATTTCGGGGGCGAGCGGCGAGCGCTTCAGACTGCTGATGCCGAGCGCCTTGATTCTGCCCGATTTCACATGCGGCAAAACGCTAGCCATGTTGGTCAGCAATACCTGGGCTTCGTTGGACAGCAATGCGTTGGTGGCGAGACCCGCGCTCTTGTATGGAATATGCAGCAGGTCGATGCCCGCACTGTACTTCAGCAGTTCCGAACCGAGGTGGGTGGCGCTGCCCGTACCGGCGGAGGCGTAGGTCAGCTTGCCGGGCTGCGCCTTCGCCAGTGCGACCAGTTCGCGCACCGAATTCGCCGCCACCGATGCGTGCACGGCGAGCAGACTGGGCTGGCTGGCAATCAGTGTGATGCAGGCAAAGTCGCGCCTGATGTCAAAGCCGAGGTTTTTATACAGTGCCGGTGAAATCGCGATCGACGAACTCGAAACGAGCAGCGTATAACCGTCAGCCGGCGCGCGTGCAACCAGTGCGGTGCCGACGGTGCTGCCGGCGCCCGGGCGGTTGTCGATGACAACCGACTGGCCCCATAAATCACTTAACGCCGTTGCCACGATGCGGCCGACGATGTCGCTGCCGCCTCCGGGCGCCAACGGCACCACCATGCGCAGTGGCTTCGCGGGGAATTCCGGCGCGCGGTTGAAGTTTGCGTGGACCGTCCCCTGGGCGCCTGCAAGAACCGGTGCAAACAGGCATGCGATGGCGACAAACCGGCCGGAAAACTGCGCAATCCGGCGGTCGCGGCGTAAAAAATGGGCTGTTAGAATCTGCATTCACGACATTCTGACGAGAAAATGTTACGAACTGGTTACGGCGGCCCCGGTAACCGACGATAGCGGAAGACTGACCATCCATGGCGACATTGTTGCGCACCGAACTTCCATACCGCGAAAACAGCGCCGCCTTGTTCGAGGCGGTAGCGGATCAACCGTGGGCGGTGTTTCTCGACAGTGGCAAACACGATCTGACGCAGTCGCGTTACGACATCATCGCCGCCGAGCCGTACATCACGCTGGTGACGCGCGGCAACCTGACCGAGGTGCGCGGCGAGGAAACCGAACTGTCGCGCGAGGACCCCTTCGACCTATTACGCCGCCATCTCGCGATCGATGCCGCTGCCGGTTGCGAGTTGCCGTTCTGCGGTGGCGCGCTCGGTTATTTTTCCTATGATCTGGCGCGCCGCTTTGAAAAACTGCCGGTGTACGCGCGCAGCGAGGAGAAGATGCCGGAAATGGCAGTCGGCATTTACGACTGGGCCGTCGTCATCGATCACCATGAGCGCCGCAGCTGGCTGGTCGGGCAGGGCCGCGATCCGGAGACGGACTGGAAGTGGGACCGCCTCGTCGCGCAATTCAGCGCGCCGCCCGCCGAGCGCGCGCGCCAGCCCTTCCGCATCACCGGTCCGTTGCAGTCGAACCTGACGCGCGATGCGTACGCGCGGCGCTTCCGTCGTGTCATCGACTTCATTCACGCCGGCGATTGTTACCAGATCAATCTGGCGCAGCGTTTTTCGGCGCCGGCGGTGGGCGATCCGTGGGGTGCCTACCAGGCGCTGCGCATCGTCAATCCGGCGCCGTACTCGGCCTATTTGCGCACGCCCTACGGCAGCGTATTGTCGTCGTCGCCGGAACGATTTCTGCAAGTGCGCGACGGTGTCGTCGAAACCAAACCGATCAAGGGCACGCGGCCGCGCGCCGGTCATCCGCGGTTAGACGCCGAGCGCGTTGCGGAATTGCAGGCGAGCAGCAAGGACCGCGCTGAAAACGTCATGATCGTCGATCTTTTGCGCAACGATTTGTCGAAGAGCTGCGAGACCGGTTCGGTCAAAGTGCCGCGCTTGTTTGAAGTGGAAAGTTTTGCCACCGTGCATCACCTCGTCAGCACGGTGACCGGCAAACTGCGCGCCGGCTGTGACGCGCTCGATCTGTTGCGCGGCTGTTTTCCCGGCGGCTCGATCACCGGCGCGCCGAAAAGGCGCGCGATGCAGATCATCGAAGAGCTCGAACCGCAGCGCCGCGGTGTGTATTGCGGCGCCATCGGCTACCTCGGCTGCGACGGCAGCATGGACCTCAACATCGCGATTCGCACGCTGGTCTGTTCCGGCGGCAGCGTGCGCTTCTGGGCGGGCGGCGGCATCGTCGCCGATTCGCAGCTCGACGAGGAATATCAGGAAACCTTCGACAAGGCCGACGCCCTGTTGAAGCTGCTGCAGCGCACGGCCTTCTCCCAGGCCGCGGGGTAATTTCATGCCGACGCAGGTGTTGTAATGCGGCTGCAACAATATTTTGATATTATTCGAAACATGAAATCAAACGACGCGGTAAAAGCGCTGGGTGCACTCGCGCAGGAAACCCGGCTGGCCATATTCCGCCTGCTGGTTGCACACGGGCCGCAGGGCCTGATCGCCGGCAAAATCGCCTCGACGCTGGACATCCTGCCGGCGACATTGTCCTTCCATCTGAAGGAACTCAGCGCTGCCGGTCTGCTGGAAGCGCGCAATGAGGGGCGTTTCATTTTTTATTCGGCGCGCTATGACCGCATGAACGAACTGGTCGCATTCCTGACGGCGAATTGCTGCGGCGGCAATCCCTGTACCCCGGTGACGGTGTGCAAGCCGGCGGCGCGCCGGGTCAAAACCAACGCCTGAACGGAGAACCCGATGGCCATCGATAGACCCTATAACGTGCTTTTTTTGTGCACCCATAATTCGGCACGCAGCTTGATGGCCGAGGCGATCATGAACAATCTCGCCATTAACCGCGGCCTTTTCAAGGGCTACAGCGCGGGCAGCCATCCGTCGGGGCGGCCGAATCCGTTTGCGCTCGACCAGATTCAGCGCGCCGGTCTGCCGGTCGAGGGCATACGCAGCAAGGACTGGAACGAATTTACGCTGGCCGGCGCGCCGCCGCTGGATTTCGTCTTCACTGTCTGCGACAACGCGGCCAACGAGGTCTGCCCGGTGTGGCCGGGTCAGCCGATGACGGCGCACTGGGGCGTGCCCGATCCGTCCAATACCGAGGGCAGCGACGAACAAAAGCGGCACGCGTTTGCAGAAACCTTCCGCATTCTTGCGCTGCGTATCGGGCTGTTCGCGAGCCTGCCGATGGACAAACTTGACCGCCTGAGCATCAAGCAAAAACTCGACGAGATTGGCAAATCATGAGTGGCAGTACCGCAACGGCCGCCGCGCCGCCGGTGATGGGCGTATTCGAACGCTTTCTCACGCTGTGGGTGTTTCTCTGCATCATCGCCGGTGTCGTGCTCGGGCAGTGGTTGCCATCCGCCTTCCACGCGATTGGCGACATGGAAGTCGCGCGCGTCAATCTGCCGGTCGGCGCGCTGATCTGGGTGATGATCATCCCGATGCTGCTGAATATCGACTTCGCTTCGATTGCACAGGTGCGCAGCCAGTGGCGCGGGATCGCCGTGACGGTGTTCATCAACTGGGCGGTGAAGCCGTTTTCGATGGCGCTGCTCGGCTGGATCTTCATTCGCCATCTGTTTGCGCCGTATCTGCCGGCGGCGCAGATCGACAGCTATTTCGCCGGACTGATTTTGCTGGCGGCGGCGCCGTGCACGGCGATGGTGTTCGTGTGGAGCCGGCTGACCAAGGGGGATCCGTATTTCACCCTGAGCCAGGTTGCCTTGAACGACGTCATCATGGTGTTTGCTTTCGGGCCGATCGTGGCGCTGCTGCTCGGGCTGGCCTCGATTACGGTGCCGTGGGACACGCTGTTGATTTCGGTCGCGCTCTACATCGTGGTCCCGGTGATCCTCTCGCAGATCTGGCGGCGCGTTTTGCTGGCGCGCGGCGGCACTGCGGCCCTCGAGCGCACACTGGCCACGCTGCATCCGCTGTCGCTGCTGTCACTGCTCGCCACGCTGGTGCTGCTGTTCGGGTTTCAGGGCGAGGCCATCATCAAGCAGCCGCTGGTGATCGCCATGCTGGCGGTGCCGATCGTCATCCAGGTCTATTTCAATTCGGCGCTCGCCTACTGGCTGAACCGCCGCTGCGGTGTGGCACACAATGTGGCCTGTCCGTCGGCGCTGATCGGGGCCAGCAATTTCTTTGAACTCGCGGTCGCTGCGGCGATCAGCCTGTTCGGGTTCGAGTCGGGCGCGGCGCTGGCTACCGTGGTCGGTGTGCTGATCGAAGTGCCGGTGATGCTGTCGGTGGTGCGCATCGTCAATGCCTCGAAAAAATGGTACGAGACTGACCTTAACCTTAAATAGTCGAGGAAGTTGACGACGAAAAATTCCGAGCCTGCCACTTGTCGGAGATGACGGTCCGGTCAGAACCAGCTCTCGACTTTAGCGCGCGCCGGAATGCCGCCGGCGTGCACGACTTTGCCGTCAATGACCACGCCCGGCGTGGACATGATGCCCCAGCCCGCGATGGCCTGCATGTCCTCGATTTTCTCCAGCGCGATTTCAATGCCTTTGGCCCTGGCGACTTCATCGATCAGTTTCGTTGTGCTTTTGCAGTTGCTGCAGCCGGGGCCGAGGACTTTCACGTTCTTCATGTGGATCTCCTATAAGACCGCGTTAAAAACATAACCCACGATGAGGATGCCCACCGCGACGACACTGGCGAATGTGGCGATCAGCGGCAGCTTCAATACCTTGCGCAGGATGATCATCTCCGGCAGTGACAGCGCGATCACGCTCATCATGAATGCGAGCACCGTGCCGAGCGCCGCACCTTTGCCAATCAGGGCTTCCACCACCGGAATGATGCCGGCGGCATTCGAATACATCGGCACGCCAATGAGAACGGCGGCAGGTACAGACCACCACGGCGCATCTTTGCCCATGATGCCGGCCATGTAGTCTTCGGGTACGTAGCCGTGAATGCCGGCGCCGAGCGCAATGCCCGCGAGTATGTAGGGCCAGACCTTGCCGACGATGTCTTTGACCTGAGCGATTGCCGAGTCAATACGCTCGGCCCACGATAGGCGTTCGTCTGCAGAGGAAACATTTGCAGCGACCTGCAGGGCGCGCACCCAGTCTTCGAGGTAGCGCTCCATGCCGAGTTTGCCAATGATGACGCCGGCGACAATGGCGACCGAAAGGCCCAGCAACAGGTAAAGCCCGGCGACTTTCCAGCCGAACATGCCGAACAGAAGCGCAAGAGCAACCTCGTTGACCATCGGCGCAGCGATCAGAAAGGAGAAGGTAATCCCCAGCGGCACGCCGGCGGAGAGAAACCCGATAAACAGCGGCACCGCCGAGCAGGAACAAAACGGCGTGACGATGCCGAGTGTGGCGGCGAAAACGTTGCCTACGCCGATGCGCTTGCCCGATAGCAGGGCCCGCGTGCGCTCAGGGGACACAAAGGTGTGCACGATGCCCATCATGAACACGATCAGGGTGAGCAGGAGCAACACCTTCGGTGTGTCGTAGAAAAAGAAATGCAGTGCTTCGCCGAGATGGGTGTCGCGGGACAACCCGGTCGGCACGAGCAGGGCATCGGCAAACGCCGTCAGGTTCCAGTACGCACCAATCCAGACGGCCAGCGCGAGGGCCACCCAGCCCCAAGGGGCGCTGCGCGGATGCGGCGCGGCAACGGTTGTCATAGTCACGACATTTCCTTGGGCGGCAGGGCGTGCCGGCCGCCTTCAATCGAACTTTTAATCAGGCTGACCATTGCCAATTTTAATGCCAGTGCCATTGCAATGAAATGGGCGTGGTGTAGGCTGGAGAATCAATAGAAAAAAAGAGGGAATAACTTATGAATAGCCTGCACCTTGTGGATAGCATCCGTTCGGCTGTCGCGCCGGTGTTCATGCTGACAGCCGTCGCAGGCATGATCGGTGCCCTTGCCACACGCCTGGCAAGAATTATTGACCGCGCACGCTGGATTGAAGAGCGCCTGGATCTGCAACGCATCCGGAACGAGGACGCGGCTTATTGGGAACTAAAGCGGCTGGGTTTGCGCGGCAGTGTAGTCAACTGGTCGATCGCCTTGCTGGTATTGTGCGCACTCTTCATCGGCGCGACTATCGCTGGACTTTTTCTGGATGAGATTCTCGATTCGTTTGACGGAAAACTCGTGGGCTGGTGCTTCCTTGGTGGCATTGGTTGTTTTTCGCTATCTCTTTTCTGTTTTTTAGCGGAAACGCTACTATCGACCCATACTTTGAGGTTTTCTAATAAGGCGTCGACGCCGCTACTTCCGCTGGAGAAAGAGTCGCACCCCGGCGCGTGCTAGTCGTCGTTACACAGGCGGGCGCCTGGAAAGCAGCGATACCAGCTTCCGCATTTGGGCCGCATGAAAATTGCGCGCAGGCTTCCGCGGTGAAATTCATAGATCGAGGCGCGCGGCATTTGCAAAGGCGCTTTTGATAATCACGGATGGGATGATCGAATAAAGACCGCGACCGGCGTAACCCGCCTGTAAACAGCCGTTGCAGTGGGCGCCTGCAACCGTACCCTGCAGATACAACCCCGACCGGCGTTGAGACGCCGGCGTTCGAATTAGGCGCGCGCCGGCTCCGGCTTCACTGCGGCGGCCGGCACGGCAGGTGCGCGTATCGGCGCGTTCGCTGGCAGCGGATTGAGTTTGCGCCCTTCGGAATGCACATTCGCATCGCGCAGGGAATCGCAGAAGTCGACCCAGTTGAATTCGGGCGCGCTGTGGTTTTCAGTGGCGGGGTTCATCAATCACCTCTTGAACTGATAATTTGTTTTGCGACAATTTCGATGCCGGCCACCAACCGTGACCGTCAATACACAAAGTGTTCTGCGCCGGCTTTCAAACCGCTGGAGCAGTGCCCCGGCTGGCGTATCGACATTCGGCATCACCGCACGCCAGCGCATGGGCGTTACGATTACTCTAAGCATTCCGACGGCCTCATTCAAGTCAATTTTCAGAGGGGAATTTGAGGTAAATCGCAATCCCGAAAAATCTCCTGCCGCACAAACTTTGGGCAGAGGGCAGAGACCTAGGAACGACGCGCCATGCAGGCCCGCGGTAGCGAACGCTCCACAGGGTTATCCACAGAAATTGTGCATAGTTTCACCACGAACATTTTGCCGAGATTCTCGCCACGATATGGCGCCAGGGCGGTGCGGGAAAACGGCTCAGGCGGTAACGCGGCGGCGTTTGAAGACGGGTGCGTGTACCAGCGCGATGCTGAACCAGACCGCCACGCTGAAATACAGCGACATCCAAGCGACTTCATTTTGCCAGTCTTCCCAGCGATGCGAAACCACCAGCCGCTGCGAGGCGTCTAGCATGCCCTGGGAAACGCTGAGATAGAGGCGCCCGCTGGCCTCATCGCTGATCCAGCGCGTCCAGTACATCGGCACATCAACGAGGAACATGAACGCGACATAGGCGACGCCCACGGCGCACCACACCGCCAGCAGCGGACGGAAAGCCGCTTCGCAGCGCGGCCAGATGGAGACGAGGCTCACCACCAGAAGCGCCGCGCTCAACCCCCACAGCGACTCCTCGGCGACGTGGCCGATGTTCGAGGTGGTGAGTACGGAATACCACGAGCAGGCTTCGGCCACCGCGATCAGCGGCAGCAAGGCAAGTGAGGCGGATTTGCCGACGTGATTGCCCGTGGCACGCGCAATTTCGCGCAGCAACAAAGCCCATTGCGCGACAAAACACAGTTCGGCAAAAGTGGCCACACTGCGGCCGACGATGACGCTGGACAGCCACACATCGAAAAGGGCGATGCGCGGCACGTCGTAGACGGGCAGCGCCGATCGGAAGGCGCAGCCGAACACATAGCCGGCGGACAGCAGCAGTTGCAGGCGGCGCGACGCGTAAACCTCCGGCGCGAGCAGGGCCTGACGGCGTCCCAACGCCTTCGCCGAAATAGACCAGGCAAGGATGTTGAGGCCGCTGACGCCGCACAGGAACGCCCACCACAGAAAAATATCGACTGACATGATTTTGTAATGTTGCCATGGTATGGCCTGCGCGCCAAATTATGTTACAGCGCGGGCCGCGCCGGCAAAACCGGCCGCCCCGAACGCATTGCGCAATGGATGGACCTGCTCATCCGCATGAACCGTGAAATCCGCCGTGGTGACGTCACGACCGTAACCGCAGCTGTCGCCGGCCTGCGCGCCATGCGCTGAACGGCCCTCAGCGCGCGGGTTTGCGGCCGACGTAGATGTAGTAAGGCACGCGTAATCCCGGCAGAAACGGCAGCGGCGCGTGCGCCTCGTGCAGCTGTATTTTTTCCGTTCGCTGCATCAGGTAAGGCAGATGCGCGGAATTCAAATGCACGCCGTCATGCGCAAACCAGCGCGGCCACAGCCAGCGCGCCGGCGCCGAATGGCGAGCCAGCCCCGGTGGCGGATCTGCGGCGGCAACGTAAAAATCGACCACGGCCAGCGTGCCGCCCGGTTTGAGCATGGCCAGCGCGTTGGCCATGGCGGCCCGCCAGTCGGGGATCATCGTCAGCGCATAAGACAGGTATACGCAATCGACGGGCGCGCGCGGCCGCCACGTCGTCGCGTCGGCACAAATCACGTTGACGTTACTCCAGCGCCAGCAGCGCAACCGCGCCTGTTCGAGCAGGGCCGGGCACAGATCAACCAGTTCGACCGCTGCAAACGAGCTGATGCGCGCACCGAAATATTCAAGGTTGCGGCCGGTACCCCCGCCGAGTTCAACCACACGGCTGCCGGACGGCGGCGCCAGCAGCGCAATCATCTCGCGGCGGCCGTGCAGCAGGCGTTCGCGAAAACGGTCGTACGCCTGTGCCTGCGGACGGTAAAAGGCCTCTAGCCGCTCGCGGTGCGTGCCCGCCCGCGGCTGGCCGCACAGCATGCGCCAGAGGATGCCGCAATCGGAAAACATCTCGCGCATCATGCGGCGAGGTCGGCGATGTGAAAACCGGCGTAGGTATGCACGCGGTCCTGCCGCGTCAGGTCGCGTGCCAGTTGCGGATGAAAACGCAGTAAATCGGCGAGCGGCCGTTCGCGGTTCGCGACCGCCACGCGTACTGTTTTCAAATACGCCGGATCGGCGTGGGCACTGCGGAATATCACACGCGAACCCGGTGCGGCGCGCTCGAGGATGGCGCACCATTCGTCGGCCAGCGCCGCCGGATACATCGAACTCATCCAGTCCATATGATCGAGCAATACAAATTTGGAGATCGCGTTCGGCGAACTGCGCAGGAACTGCGTCACCGTGCAGGTATGCGGATGCACGCGGTCAACCAGCCCGTTCTGCAACGCGTGAAAGTTGTCGCGTTTGAGATATTCCGGACAGCAGTCTTCACTGTAAGCACCGTTCAGGTACAGGCGCCAGAAATAATTGGTCCACAACGGCAGGCTGCGAAAAACGTATTCAATCGACTTGCGCACAAAACCCGGCACGCCGTCGGCGTGCTGCCGGCGCACCTCGGCATGCTGCGTATGCGGCACGCCGAGCATGTTCATGGTGAATTGCCGCGACAATGCCCAGTTCATGCCGCGGCCCCACATGTGCGGCGCGGCGCGACGGTCATAGATCTCGCATTGCTGATCCAGTGACCGCGCCTCCAGCAGTTCCTCCACCGCCGACTTCAACTGCGGGCGCAGACCGAGATAACCGCGAAACGTCCGCGCGACGATGCCGGACAAACCGTGAAAGTAGAAACTGCCGTTCGCCGCGGGCGGCATGAACCAGTGCCCGCGACGGTCCCAGTAGTCACGCGCGAACGGCGAGAGTGCCGCGCGCAGGCCGTCGCGGTAGATTTCGTTGAAACGCGGGTGCCGGCCGCGACCGAACAGGGCGAAATAATCGTCGAAGGCGAGATGCCGGATGCCGGCGATTTTCAGTTCGAGCAGCGCAGTCTGCCGCGGATTGGCATCCACCGCATCAATACGGTTGGGCGCGGTGAGCGCATAGTCGAGCGCATTGCAACCGGCGCTCGTAATGACCAGCACGTTGTCCCGCGCATTGAGAGCGAGGGCCTGGCGGTCAACCGCCGGGTCCTCCCAGCAGGTGTTGTAGACAAGTGCGCGCGAGTAGATCGAGTTGAACAGTCTTTCGTGGAACTGTTCGACGATGGAAGGCGGTCTTGCAATGGTCTGCGCGGTCATTTTATGAAAACATCGCCTCAGCTTGTGGACAAAGGACCGCGGGCCGCGCCGCGGTCAGACGCTAATACACCGCCGGCACATACATATCGCGCGGCACCGGCCCGCGCAGATAGTTCGGGTTGTGCACGCGGCGTGGCAGCACCACCGGCGTGGGCGGCACTTCTTCATAGGGAATCTCGCCCAACAGATGGCTGATGCAGTTCAGGCGCGCGCGTTTCTTGTCGACGGCCTCGACCACCCACCAGCGCGATTCCTGGATGTGTGTGCGCTCCAGCATGGTTTCCTTGGCCTTCGTGTAGAGCTCCCAGCGGCGCCGCGATTCGAGATCCATCGGACTGAGCTTCCACTGCCGCAGCGGGTCGTGAATACGCATCTTGAAGCGCAGATGCTGTTCGTCATCGGTGATCGAGAACCAGTACTTGATCAGGATGATGCCGGAACGCACCAGCATCTTCTCGAACTCCGGCACGGTGCGGAAGAATTCCTCGTATTCCTGGTCGGTGCAGAAACCCATCACCCGCTCGACGCCGGCGCGGTTGTACCAGCTGCGGTCGAACAACACCATTTCGCCGGCGGCCGGCAGGTTCGCGACGTAGCGCTGGAAATACCATTGCGTGCGTTCGCGCTCGTTCGGCGCCGGCAGCGCGCAGACGCGGCAGACCCGCGGATTAAGACGCTGCGTGATGCGCTTGATAATACCGCCCTTGCCGGCGGCATCGCGGCCCTCGAACACGACGACGACCTTCAATTTCTTGTGCACGATCTAGTCCTGCAGTTTTACAAGCTCGCCCTGCAACCGGAACAGTTCGCGAAAATATATCTTGCGGTCGAGGGTGTCAGGCGCCGGATGGTCGGACATTTCGCCCAGCAGGTCGGCGAGGCGGTCGTCGTCAATTTCCATTTCGAGTTCTTCGTCGAAACTGTCCAGCATTTCAGCGTGAACCCGTCTGAACAGGCCTTCGTCGTCCGCCGCGCTCATTTTTCCGCACCGCCGCGGTTTGCCGGGGAAATCATCAGCAGAAAAGGGATCTCGCCATGGCCGAACACCAGCACTCCGGTTGCCATCACCACCTGTTGCTGGCGCTTCTTGATCACGGAATTGAGCTCGTACGAGAGGTGCAGCGGACGCGCGCCCCCGACGGTCACCGACGTCATGAACGCACTGACTATGTCATGCGCCGGCTTGCCGAACAGGTCGTCCGCGGCCTCGAACGTGTAGTTTTGATTGCCGCCGGATTCCGCATCCATCATCGCGGCAACATAAGTAGTCGTCATGGGCACCCTTGGTTTCAAGGGCGCTATTGCACCGGAACTATGTTACGAATTGATGTATTAACTGTCGGCAGAGGCGGTGACCTTGCATTTCTTATGCCAAGGCAACACAGGATTGAAACAATTCAAGCGTTAAGATTGCAACAGCGGGTCCGATTACGGTAAAAACGCAAGCGCGGACTCTGCTGCAGAAGCAGTTATGCACCGAATTCACGGGCGGTTTTACGCCGCAATCGCAGGCATCTGACGCGATCGCCAAACGGGAACAGAGATGAAGACGGTCAAGGTCACACGCGGTCAATTCCAGATGCTGCAGCGGCTGACCCGCAAGGAGGTCGGCACGCTCAAGAAATACCCGAAAATCCTGCTGGAATCGAAGCAGTTGCTGCGCACCTGCAAGAAGGTCATCAAGAAGATCGAGAGCCTGCCCGAGCACGCCAACAAACACAAACGCCAGACCGCCTACAAGCGCATCGTCACCATCTGCCAGCAGGCGGTTGACGCGGTCGAGAAATAGCCCCGCCCCGGTTCAGCGGCCGGCCGCCGACGCGTCGCTAAGCGTGATGTTGTTCCGCTTCGATCGGGTCCAGCCACTGACCGCGCAGCAACGCGAGCGGCGACTTCCAGTAAATGCCGATGTTGTGAAACGGGTCGCTCAATATCTTGCACGCCCATGCCAATCCCCACGCCGGACTGCGCAGATAGAACAGATGCACGGTGCGAAAAATGATACCGGCGACGCCCAGCAGCAGCCAGCTCATGCCGACAGCGTGCACATAGCCTTGGGCATCGGTGGCCGGCGCGATCAATCCAAACAGGCCGGGGCTGATGTAGAGCAGCACCGGCAATGACAGCCAGACGGCAATCAGGATGCCCTTGCGGCGCATGTTGTAGCCGACCTTGATCGACTCCTTGTGTTGGTCGCTGGCATTGTTGATATGGTCGAAGCTGCGCGGCTCGAAAAAAATGTGCCCCGACTGGCGCGTCACCATGCCGACTGCCCAGCCGACGATGCCGGCGGCGGCCGCATCAACGCATAACAAGGCATAGGCACCGAGAAAACTCACCGCGCTGACCAGGTGCAGGGTCTGGTTGATGCGGCTCTGATGGTAATAGCGATGGTCGTCCCAGCGCAGTGTGCGGACTTTTGAAAAAAATTCACGCATGAGTTTCGCTCCTATGGTCGATTACGTAACGCCAGCGTGACCGTCAATGATGACGGCCGGGTTACGCATTCGTTGCGATATCGCGAAACCATGCGCAGGTTTGAGATGGATCAAACTTTCCGCGCCCTGCGGCGGTAACGCCGCAGAAACGTCAGCGCGCAAGCGCCGACGCCAGGCCGGTCCATTGCATGCTGGCCTCCCACAGTGCTTCCTGCAGCGCAACGTCGTACGCCGCGGCCAAAGCCGGCCTGACCGTCTGGAATTCGTCGAAGTATTTGCCGCTATCGTGCATGACAGCGTCGGCCAGCGCGAGATACAGTGTGGTCTGCGCACCGCGTTCGACATCAAACATCTGCGGACTGATCAACGGCTTGATCACGCGCAGCCACGACGGCAGCAGGTTGCTTGCCACCACGCCGGGATGCAGACAGTTCACCGTGACCGCGGTGCCGGCCAGACGGCGCGCCAGCGCAAAGGCATGCAACACGTTGGCGAGTTTCGATTGTGCATAGGCCGCCAGCGGATTGAACCTGCCGGTCACGCTTCTGACGCGGGCGAGGTCAAGCCCGCCGCGCAGATGCACGCGCGAGGCGACGTTGATGATGCGGCCCGGCGCCGTCATGCGGTCGCGTAGCAGCTCGGTCAGCAGAAACGGCCCGAGATGATTGGTGGCGAAGGTCAGTTCGAAACCATCGACGGACAGCTGGTGCTGCAGGGTGGTGATGCCCGCGTTATTGATGAACAGGCGGATCCTGCCGAAGCGCTCGCGCACCAGGGCCGCGGCCGCCCGCACCGAGGCGAATGAGGCCAGATCGCATTGAATGGCCTGTATCGATGCGTCGGCCACCCTCTGCAGAATATCTTCACGCACCGCCTGCGCGGCCCGCAGGTCGCGGCACAACATGACGACCGCGTAACCGGCCCCGGCGAGTTCGCGCGCGGTGACGCGGCCGATGCCGTGTGTAGTGCCGGTGATGACGGCGAGATCAGCCACATTCAGTCATACGTGCGGCCAGCGGCCTGCGCGCAAGCGCACACGCCCTGCCGAAGGACAAACGCTGGTCAGGCCACCGCCAGCACGGTGTCGGCGATGATCAGGCCGACCACGGCGCCGGCCAGCACATCACTCGGATAATGCAGGCCGAGAATCACGCGCGAGGCGGCAACCAGCAGCGTGAATGGAAGAAGCAGCCAGGCCAGCATTGGAAAGTACGCAACTGCGACAACGCTGAACGCAACCGCATGCAGCGTGTGGCCTGACGGAAAGCTGAACTGGTCCAGCGGCGTTGCTGAGCAAATGATGTCACTGTGGATCTGGTACGGCCTCGGCCGCGCGGTTTTGCGCTTGAGCAATTTGTAGAGCGTGGTGCAAACCAGTCCCGTGACTATCATGTGCATAACAGCGGGCACCGCCTCCGCGCGAAACGCGAGCAGCATCGCCAGCATCAGTCCATACCAGAACACGCCGTCGCCCAGCTCGCTGATGGCACCGAATCCGGCGCGCATGAAACAGTTGCGGCTTGCGCGGTTGACACGGATGCAAAGCGTCTGGTCCCACTGATTCAAGAGCTGTATCGGGTACGGAATGTTCAAAGCGCGCTCCGCCGGTTGTGATAGGTCGTTACCTTACCGGTTGAATGCGCACTTTTTATGAATTGAAGTTGAAGAAATTCTTACAGGACCGCGTCGGAACGAGAGGCTCAAAACCAGCCACAACCAGTCGCTCGCTGTTACGTTTCAATTTGACGAAATTAACCCTGTTTGCACAAAATTCCGGCCCCTCCTGCTGTTCGACTTGTTGAGAATCGCTTAGGCGGATGTTCGCAATTCTTTGATGACGATATGCTCAGTGCATAAGCGATCAATTAATTTAGCCTCGGTCATCGCCATTGTGCCGGCATTGTGAGTGTCTTCGCTTTGTATGGTGACTTCACATCCCGAGTTCTTCAGTTGCTTTGCAATCAGCGCAATTGCATGACTTTTTCCTGCCCTGTCAGGACCTTCAACAATAATCGTTATCATTTCTGCCTCCTATTCCATAGAGATGCGGTTAGCTGATTAAAATCAACCAATTGATATAGTTATTGGACACGAGCGAACGTATGCACAAAATTAGAGCGCGAAAAACCTGCCGAAATTATCCACAAATTCTGTGGATAACTCGAGGCATAAGTAGGCACTAAAAATATTACACATGCGTGTAAAACACGATTCTTTGATCTGCCTACGCCTTAGGCAGTGGCGGGAAGCTTAAAGTGTAAATTATGCCTTCGAGAACTTGGTTCGTAGTCGAGGGCAAGGTGGTGGCTAAATAAACACTTGTCCGATCTGTTTTGTCACAGACAACGTCGCCATCTTATCCTTGTGGGCTTGCATCACTGAAGATCACCAGAAAGAACCTGCCATGAACGATTTCTATACTGAACACGCTGCCGTGTTTTCGATGGTAATGGAGCGCGGGACGATTGGGCTGCCAAAGGGTGAATATCTCAAAAAGGCAAGTGCATTATCAGAATCAGCCTCAAAGGATTTGGCGTTGAGAATTGGACGACACTTCTCTGACGAATTGACTAAAGCCGGACTCCAAGATGTTGAGGCGCTCGCGTTAGCGCTTGAGAGGGAAGACGAGCAACTTAATGAGTGGCGTCTGGCCCTAGCTAAGATTCGGGCTGAGTCTCGGCGAAAATCACACCAGAAAAATTTGGTCTGAGCAGCAACTTCATCAACGTCCAGACAGCGAAAGCGCTGGGTCTCAAGATGCGGCAGTCACTGAGGATATTGGTCGCGATGCTGCTTTGGACACCGTTACGCGCGGACTGGTGCTCGGCTGGATCGACGCGCAGGAACAGCAGGGCCTGGTCACGCTAGAAATTGACCGCAAGAGGTGGCGGTCAAAAGCGCATTTCTAGGTCAACCCGGCGGATTAGCGAATGTCCGCTATGGAGCAACTCGGGAGTCTCGTTGGGGTCGATTACGGAAGTTCGCGCGCCCCAATAGCGGTGGTTTAATGCGATGATCTACGTGGGAAATTCGTGGGGAATCCGCGTGTATTGGCGATTGTTGGCGAGTGAGGGCGGGCCAATAAACAACAAGTTAAGAAACGAACTTCCACTCTTAATTCGGAGCCCAGTTGCGCAGTATCGAACTCGGGTTATCACTCTCACGGGGGTGCGGCGCTTTGGTTGCAGTGCCGGCGGCGATCCAGCCGACCAGCGTCTCGCCTTCCTCGCAAAACGCTTTGCAAATAACCGGATCTGCTGCTTTGTTGCCGCTCAGCACCTTCGCGCCGAAACCCATCATGTGCAGGGCCGTCAGAAAATTGGCGAGTGCACCACCGGCCGCAATCCATTGTTCGCGTGCGACGACCCGCTGTTCCTCCGGTTCGATGTGCGTGACAAACGCCAGCAGTGCGGGCCCCAGCAGCGCGCGTTCCTGCTCAATCGCAATTTCATCGGCCGATTTGCCGTTCCTGCGCGCGCAGTCGGCGAAGAGTGCGGCGAGCTTCTGCCGTTGCGCATCCGGAATCAGGATGAATCGGAAGGGCTGCAGATTATGACGGTCCGGTGCCCGCAGCGCCGCGCTTGCCGCGATCAGGATCTGGTCCACGGTCGGCGCAGGATCGACCAGATACTTGGTGCCGACTGAATAGCGGTTTAGAAGCTGGTTCAGAGCGTTGCTTGCGCCCCGGACGTCGATGTTCGAATCAGCATCACTTTGCATTCCGTATCTCCTTTTGCGAAATCGCAACTCCGATTAGACCGCTATTATTAATCGACATTTTGATATGCCTCAAACGATTCAAGTATGTTGCGGCGCAGGATGCATTTGATGCCCTGCCGGGCAATGGTTTGTCACTGATTTCATCAGGAGTTTGTTCTTTCAGCTAGCTGGCGCCACCAATAACGCGGCGATTGCAACGAAGGAGATTTTCGAATGAAACTCACGAGACGGGATTTCATCAAGGCGTCGGTTGTTACCGGCGGCATGCTGGCGGCGGGCTTCGTCTTTGCGCAGCCTGCAACCAACGCGATGGCGCGGCGGAAGGCGAAAGCGGCCGGGGCCGCCAAAGGCGAATGGGTCGCGACGGCCTGCCAGGGCTGCACCCAATGGTGTGCGATCCAGATCTTCGTGCAGAACGGTCGCGCCGTGCGCGTGCGCGGCAACCCGTTGAGCAAAACGAACGGTGGCTACTGTTGTCCGCGTGGGCACCTGATCCCGCAGCAGACCTACGACCCGGACCGCGTCAAGGTGCCGATGAAACGCACCAATCCGCAGAAGGGCCGCGGCGTCGATCCGAAGTTCGTGCCGATCACCTGGGACGAGGCGCTCAATACCGTTGCCGACAAAATGATGGAACTGCGCCGCAACGGTGAAGCGCACAAGTTCACCTATATCCGCGGCCGTTATTCGCCGACATCGACCGACCTCCTGTATGGCACGCTGCCGCGGATTTACGGTACGACCAATTATTTCTCGCATAGCGCGATCTGCGCCGAGGCGGAAAAAATGGGGCCGGGCCTGACGCAAGGCTTTTTCGGTTACCGCGATTACGACCTTGCGAATACACAATGCCTGGTGGTGTGGGGCACCGATCCGCTGGCGTCGAACCGCATGGTGCCGAACACCATCGCCAATTTCGGTGCAATTCTGGCGCGCGGCACCGTTATCGCGGTCGATCCGCGCCTTTCCAATTCGGCGGCGAAAGCGCAGGAGTGGCTGCCGATCAAACCCGGCACCGACGGTGCGCTGGCGGGCGCGATTGCGCACGTCATTCTGACCGAGGGTCTGTGGAACAGGGAATTCGTCGGTGACTTCAAGGACGGCTACAACCTGTTCGTTGCAGGGCAGACCGTCGATGAGGCCGCGTTCACCGAGAAAGAAACGCACGGTCTGGTTAAATGGTGGAACCTTGAACTGAAAGACCGCACGCCGGAATGGGCGGAAAAGGAAACCCTGATCCCGCTGTTCCAGATCATGCGCGTTGCGCGCACGATGGCCAAGGCGGCGCCCAAGGTTGCGGTATGGATGGGCCCTGGTGTGGCGATGAATCCACGCGGCACCTATGCGGCGATGGCGGTGCATGCATTGAATGGTCTGCTCGGCTCAATCGATGTCGAGGGCGGCACGCTGCAAAGTTCGAGTGTGCCGATCGCGCCGTTTCCGAAATCAGACGCCTACCTAGACGACATTGCCAAGGGTTACAGCAAACACAAAAAAATCGACGGTCGTGGCGACAAGGACATGCCGGCAATGATGGGGGCTGTTCCGGGCAGCGGCGTGGTGACCAACAACATCGCCAATACCATGCTGAAGGATCCGGGCGCGGTCAAGGTGCTGATGAGTTCCTGGAGCAACTTCGCTTTTTCGGCGACCGGTTCGGCGCGCTGGGAAAAAGCGCTGGCTGCGGTGCCGTTCTTCGTGCATCTGGTGACCAATGCTTCGGAGATGACGCAGTTTGCCGATATTGTGCTGCCCTCGACATTTAACTCCAGCGAAGGGTTCTCGATCGTCACCAACATGGGCAACCTGCACGGCTACGCGACGATCCAGCAACCAGTCGGCAAACGGTTGTGGGACGTCAAGCAGGAAGAGACCGAGGTCATGTGGCTGCTTGCCGAGAAAATGAAAGCGAAGGGGTTCGCCAATCTCTTTGATTACTACTCGAAGGAAATCAAGGATCCGGAAACCGGCAAGGCGCCGACCAACGAAAAAGAGTTCAGCGAATATGCGGCGAAGATTTCGAGCGCGCCGCTGTGGATGGCCAAGGAGCCGCCCAAGGGTGACGCGAAGATCGAAGGCTGGGCGGACTTCCGCAAGAAAGGCATGTTCAGCGGCACCAAGTACAGCTTCAAGAAAGGCTGGGGTGGCAAGTTCGCCACGGTGACCAAGAAGTTCGAGTTCTACAGTGAAACCGCGAAGAAGGGCCTTGCGACGCATGCCGAGAAATACAAAACGACCATCGACGACATTATGACGGTATCGGGCTACACGGCGCGCGGTGATCTTGCCTTCGTGCCGCACTACGAAGTGCCGAAGCGGCACGGCAGTCTTGAGGAGTATCCGTTTACCTTCATTGACTACAAATCGCGCCTGAACCGCGAGGGGCGTTCGCAAAACCTGCCGTGGTATCAGGAGTTCAAGAAAGTCGATCCGGGCGATGTGTCCTGGGGCGACGTGCTGAAGATGAATCCGGCGGACGGCGTGAAGCTGGGACTCAAGAACGGCGACACGGTCAAAATCACTTCGCCCGTTGGTTCGATCGTGACGCAGCTCAAGTTGTGGGAGGGCGTGCGCCCGGGCACGGTCGCCAAATGTTACGGCCAGGGCCACTGGGCCTACGGTCGCGTGGCGGCGCGCAACTACGCCAAGGCGCAGCCGCGCGGCGGCAACAACAACGACATTCTCGTTGATGACTATGACCGGCTGAGCGGCGCCACTGCGCGCAACGGCGGGTTTACCGGCGTCAAGATCCAGAAAGCCTGATTTCCGGCCACAGCGAACTGAAGGAGAATAAAAATGTCTCGATTTGGAATGGTCATCAACCTCCAGAAATGCGTCGGCTGCGGTGCCTGCGCGTTGGCCTGTAAGGCGGAAAACAATACGCGGACCCGTGGCCATGGCCAGAGCCACAATTGGGCGGATTTCATGATGAAAACAGAGGGGACGTTCCCGAACGTCACCCACTGGGTGCTGCCGGTGATGTGCAATCATTGCACTGATGCACCCTGCGTCGCGGCCTGCCCGGTCACGCCGAAAGCCATGTTCAAGACGGAAGAAGGGGTGACGATGCACAACGATGCCCTGTGCATCGGTTGCCGCGCCTGCCAGGGCGCCTGCCCTTACAGCCATACCGACCTCGACGCGAAGAGCCTCAACGGTGACACCTACAGCGTGATCAGTTACAACGCGGCGGACGCCAGCACCCAGCCGTACTGGACCGACAAGACCGCAATGATCGCCGGTTGCACCGCCTCGGGCGCCGAAACCGCCAAGGCGGCCGGTGCCGCTACGCCGGCGATGAACCAGTTTGCGGCGGGGGCGGACGTCGACCCGGTGCGCAAAGCGAACGTGGTCGAGAAATGCACGTTCTGTTATCACCGTACCAGCAACGGCCTGCAGCCGGCCTGCGTTGAAGTCTGCCCTTCTAAAGCGCGCATATTCGGTGATCAGGACGACCCGAACTCCGAGATTGCGAAAGTGCTCAAGGCCGAGCCGTCGTTCCGTTTGAAAGAGGACCGCAAGACCAGGCCGAACGTGCATTACATTGGGAAATACACCACGCGCGCTTGAACGGCCGGTCGCGGCGATATACTCGGGGGCGGTTGAGCGCCCCCGTTTCCTTTCAGGAGCATGCATGCAGGATGTCGAGCAGGACAAAGCCGTTGCGCGCGAAATATTGTGCCGTTTTCTGGCGGCCTGCTTCTACGAACCGGGCCCGGAGTTTGTCGAGGAGAAACTCTTTGAGTCGATGCTGGAGGTGGCCGGCCGCATCGATCCGGACCTCAAGGCGCGCGCCGGGCGGCTTGGCAAAGCGTTTTTTGCAGAAGGGGCCGAGAATCTGCTGGTCGATTACACGCAATTGTTTCTCGGGCCCAACTATATTGCCGCGAAACCCTACGGTTCAGTCTGGCTGGAGGGCGAGCACGGATTGATGCAGGATTCCACCATGGCGGTGCAGGAGCTTTATGCGGAGGGCGGTTTCGAGATCGACGAAGATTTCCACGAATTGCCGGACCACGTCGCGGTCGAGTTGGAGTTTCTCTATCTGCTGATTCATGACGGCAACGAGGCGGATCACAGCGGCGAGGCGGCGGTATCGGCGGAAATCCGCGCTTTGCGCAAGCGCTTTATCGAGGGCCACCTCGGTGCCTGGATTGGTCCGTTCGCAGCGGCGGTGACCACCGGCGCGAACTGCGATTTTTATCGCGAACTGGCGGCGCTGACCGAACAGTTCGTCAAGCTGGAGAAGCAGGTGCTTTTGAATTAGAAATTCGCAGGCGCATCCGGAATTCCGTCATTGACCCCGCGTCCCGTTAAAGCCGTTCGTCCATGGCGCGCAGCCGGTCCGCGACCACGCGCATGATCTGCAGCGCGAATTTCGGTGTTTGCTGCACCATGAACATGAAGCGCTGTTCGGTGATCGGCACCAGCTTGCATGCGCTCAGTGCAACGGCCGTTGCGCTGCGCGGCGCCGCATCGATCAGCGACAATTCACCAAGCACGCCGCCGCTGCCGAGTTTTTCCACGGCATGTCCCTTGACGCTCAGCTGGACTTCGCCTTCGAGCACCACATACATCAATTTTTCAGTGTCGCCTTCGCGGAATATCGTATCGCCTGCAGCGAAGGATTTGAATTCGGTTTCGTTACGGAAAAGGTCGATTTGTACCATGCAATATCTCCGGTGGCGCCGCAGCGGCAGGCTGTATTCCAAATGTAATGCAATTTTGTTACCGTTTCGTGACGGGTGGTCAGGCCGGCAGGCGCATCAGGCGCTCGCCTGTGCGTATGCCCATCCCTGCGCCCACGCCTTCACAAAGCGTAACACCGCGCGGCGCGAAAACAAGTATGGTGGAGCCGTGTTCGAACCAGCCCATTTCGGCGCCCTTGGCAAAGGCCGCGTCACAGGGAATCACATTCGGGCCGCGATAACGCAGATTCAACAGTACATTGAGGAAGCGTAGCCTTATGCTGGCGACCAGCACGGCGGCGACCGGCACCAGCACCAGCGGTGTGCCGCCTGCAACGAGGTGCGTCACGATGGCGGCGCGTTCGTTTTTGCAGAAGAGCTTTTCGACGCGCGCCAGCGCGATCGGATTGACGTTCCAGGTATCGCCTGAAAAATAGGTGACGCCCCCGACGTGGCAGTCGTAAGGGGCGTGAAACCGGTGGTACATGCTTGAGGTAATGCGCAGCGTCGCATAACAACCGTCGCGCACCAGATCGATCGTTGCCGCATCGCCGATCAGTTCTTCGAGCGTATACGGAAAGCCCTTGGCCTGAAAAACGCGGGTGCCTTCGATGCGACCGCAGGCGCCGACAATGGCGTCGCAGGGGCTCGTCAGCACGCCCGGATCCGCATCGACCGGGCGCGCGCCATCCTTCAATTCGCGGATGAAGCAGTCATGCAGGCTGGAGAAAGTCGATTTTTTCGCTTCCTGCAGATCGAGATTTGCAATCGACTTCCAGAACGCGATCGAAAGATCGCGCACCAGCGGCTGCTCTATTTTGCTGAACCAGCCCATGAAACGCGTCAGCGCCTGCCGCGGGATGCGGTTGGTAAGCAGGAAGTTGATGTCTTCCTGTTGAAACAAAGCCGCAATCTGCGAGGGGAGTTTCATCAGTTTGTAAACTATGTCAGGTAAATGAAGGGTGGAGGTGACACATGGACGAAGCCCTGATCATATACGCACTGGGTGCGGTGGCCGCAGCGGTCGCATTGCCCAGAATCAAGACCCGCCTTGAACTGTCGAAGGCGAAGCATCCTTCGTTGTCGGGGCACTCGCGCATGGCGCGCCGCATCGCCGCGCTGGTGCCTTATTACGAATACGACGAGGCGCGTATTTTCAACTGCGACGGCGCACCCGCGGAGATCGCCGCGCGGCGCCGTGCCGCTTTCATGCAACTGGCCGAACTCTACCGGCAGCGTTTTCCGAAGGGCGCGGCTTTGACGGCGGAGGCGGCCACCGGCATCTCTGATCTGCAATTCACTGGCGCCTATCGCGTGCCCTTCCAGTTCAGCCGCTACGTGCGCGAACATATCAAGGGCAGCTCCTTTGTCGCATCGAGCGCCGGGGTGACGGTGACCGATGTCGACGGCAACGAGTTCTACGATCTGACCGGATCGTACGGCGTCAATGTGTTCGGCAACGATTTCTACAAGTCGTGCATCGAGGAAGGTGCGGCGCGCGTGCGCACGCTCGGCCCGGTGCTCGGCGCCTATCATCCGCTGGTGGCGGACAACGTTCGGCGGCTGCGCGAAATCTCCGGCCTCGACGAGGTTTCCTTTCACATGTCGGGTACCGAGGCGGTCATGCAGGCGGTGCGGCTGGCGCGTTATCACACGAAGCGCTCCCACCTGGTGCGCTTCTGTGGCGCCTATCACGGCTGGTGGGGCGACGTGCAGCCGGGCCCCGGCAATCCGCAGACTGCGCACGAGACCTATACGCTGAAGGACATGGATGCCGATTCGCTGCGCGTGCTGCGGCGCCGTCGCGACATCGCCTGCGTGCTGGTCAACCCGCTGCAGGCCCTGCACCCGAACGGCGGTGCGCCGGGCGACTCCTCGCTGATTGACAGTTCGCGCCGCGCGCATTTTAACCGCGCGCGCTATACCGAATGGCTGCAGGAACTGCGCGCGGTATGCAGCGAGCGCAACATCGTGCTGATCTTCGACGAAGTGTTCGTCGGTTTCCGCCTGGCGCCGGGTGGCGCGCAGGAATATTTCGGTGTCGCGGCCGACATGGTGACCTACGGCAAGACACTCGGCGGCGGCCTGCCGGTGGGTGTCGTCTGCGGCCGCGCCGACCTGATGAAGCGCTTTCGCGACGACCGTCCAGCGGACATCTGTTTCGCGCGCGGCACCTTTAATTCGCACCCCTACGTGATGGCTGCCATGCAGGTGTTTCTCGAGCGCATGGAAACTCCGCAGGTGCGCGCGCTGTACGTCAATCTCGACGCGCACTGGAACGGCCGCGCCGAACGCCTGAACCGGCGTTTGCTCGATGCGGGCCTGCCGCTGGAGGTCGCCAACCTGTCTTCGATCTGGACGGTCTTCTATACGCAGCCGTCGCGCTACAACTGGATGCTGCAGTATTACCTGCGCGCCGAGGGCCTGGCACTGAGTTGGGTCGGCACCGGCCGCTTTATCTTCAGCCGGAACTACACCGACAGCGATTTCGAAGCGGTCTGCGAGCGTTTTATCGCGGCGTCGCGCGCCATGGAAGGCGACGGCTGGTGGTGGGCAGATCCGGCAATGACCAACAAATCGATCAAGCGCGGCATCCTGCGCGAACTCATTGCCAGCCGCTTTAACGCCTGACAACGAGCGCGCTGCCGGCAGGCGGCGCGGTCCGGCGGGATGCGGGCAGGCCATCATTCGAGGTTGTCACCGCCTGAAAAAACAAGGGGGCGCAACGCCCCCTTGTTTTGCGTGAGACATTGTCTACGCGTGTTGTTTGCCCAGCGCCGGGTCGATCAGTTCGCCGCGCAGCAGGCACAGCGGTGCCTTGTGATAGAGCATCAGATCGTGGAAGGGATCGCTCAGGATTTTGGTCAGCCAGACCAGCCCGGTCTGCACGTCCTTGAGAAAGAACAGGTGGACGGTGCGGAACAGCAGGCCGCCGGCGCCGATCGCAAGCCAGGCAATGCCGACGCGGTGGACGAAGTCGGTATCTGAATCGGCGGCAAACAGACCGAATAGGGTCGGCTCGTAATACAACACCGCCGGCGCCGCCGCCCAGATCGTCAGCAGCACGATTTTGCGCTTCAGGTTGTAGCCGACCTTGATCGACTCCTTGTATTCATGTGTCGCCTGATTCACTTCATCGTAGCCCCTGGGCTCGAAGAAGAAGTGGCCGGCCTGACGGCTGACCATGGCGGCGAGCCAGCCGATCAGCGCGGCGGCGACCGGGTCGGTGAAGATGAAAACGTAGGCGGTGAGAAAGCTCAGTGCGCTGACGAAATGCAGCGACTGGTTGATGCGGCTGTGATGGTAGTACCGATGATCGTCCCAGCGCTGAATTCTGAGGGCGTCCAGAAAACTCTTCATTGCGTCTCCTTTGCGGGTGAGCGGTGTCGTGATTGCGGAGGCCATCTTGCCCGCCGAATGCTGCGGTTTGTTTACACCGGTTTTGCAGCAATGTGACAGCCGGCACCTTCACAAAACCATCACGCAGTTGCGCGCACAACTGTCATCAAAGTTTCTCGAACGGCGGGCATGATGCCGGCATGGAAGCCGATCCCATCATTCTGGAGCAACTGCCGGCCATGAAAAAGTCGCTGCGCGTGGCGTTCGTTACCGAAACCTATCCGCCGGAAGTGAATGGTGTGGCCAACACGGCGGCGCGGTTTGTCGAGGGGCTGCGCGCGCGCAATCACGAAATCCAGCTGGTGCGGCCGCGCCAGGGCAGCGCTGATCTGGCGGGGGAGGCCGCGCGTTTCCAGGAAGTATTGATGCGCGGGCTGCCGATTCCGCGTTATCCGAGCCTGAAAATGGGGCTGCCGGCCAAACAGGCGCTCGTCAGCCTGTGGTCGCGGCATCGTCCGGATGTCGTGCACATCGTCACAGAGGGGCCGCTCGGTTGGTCGGCGCTGCAGGCTGCGCACAAACTCAAACTGCCGGTGAGTTCCGATTTCCGCACCAATTTTCACGCCTACAGCCGGCACTACGGCATTGGCTGGCTGCAAAAGCCGATCGCTGCCTATTTGCGCAAGTTTCACAATCGCACGCTGTTGACGCTGGTGCCGACCGACGCCATGCGCCGTGATCTCGCCGCGCGCGGTTTTCGCAATCTGCGCGTGGTTGCGCGCGGCGTCGACACCCGGTTGTTTAACCCGTCGCGGCGCAGCGAGACACTGCGCGCCAACTGGGGTGCGGCAACCGAGGACCCGGTGATCATGCACGTCGGCCGCCTGGCGCCGGAAAAAAACCTTGATCCGGTGATCGCCGCATTTGAAAAAATCCGTCAGGCGCAGCCGCGTGCCCGCCTGGTGTTCGTCGGTGACGGGCCGGCGCTGGAAAATCTGCGTGCGCGCTGCCCCGATGCGATTTATGCCGGCATGCGCACCGGCGACGACCTCGCCGCGCATTACGCATCAGGCGACATTTTTCTGTTTCCGAGCCTGACCGAAACTTTCGGCAACGTGACGGTCGAGGCGATGGCGAGCGGTCTGGCGATCGTTGCCTACGATTACGCGGCGGCGGCCGAATACATCCAGCATGGCCGCAACGGCCTGCTCGCCGGGTATGACGACGCCGCGGAATTTGTGCGGCTGGCGGCTGCACTGGCCGTCGAGCCGCTGCGTGTGCGGGAGTGCGGCCGCTTGGCGCGACAGACTGCGGAACGCCTTGCCTGGAGCCGCGTGGTCGAACAGTTCGAACTGTTGCTGCTGGCGGCGGCCGGCGCGCAATCAGGTTTGCCGGAGGCCGCGCTGGTCGATACCGTCGTTGGTGTCGGTAGCTGAAATTCCCCGGCTTTTGCGCCGGGCGACGACATCGGCATAAAGCTCGGCGAGACGTTGGGCCTGCTTGGCCGCATCCCATTGTTCGGCATACTGCCTGCCATCGGCGGAAAGTTGTTGGCGCAGTGCGGCCGATTCGAGAAGCTCGCAGACCTTAGTGGAAAAATCCGCTTCGTCGTTGTTCGCGATCAGGGCGCCTTTGCCGGCCTCGAGTATATCGATGGTGCCCATTTCCGCCACCGACACCACCGGCACGCCCAACGCCATCGCTTCGAGCAGCACCAGTCCCTGGGTCTCGGTGCGGGAGGCAAAGACGAAGACATCGCCGGCGCGATAACAATCCAGCAGCGTGGTCGCACGATCGAGATTGCCGACGAATTTGACGCTGTCTTCGATTAACAGGCTGCGGGCGAGGTTTTTCAGATGAGGTAGCGCCGGACCTTCGCCGGCCACCAGCAACAAGGCGTCGGGAAAGCGGGCGCGCACGCGCAAAAACATGCGCATCAGGAAATCGATGTTTTTTTCAAAGGCAACGCGGCCGATATGCACCAGCACAGGTCGTTTCGCTGCAATGCCGTGCGCCGCGCGAAAGGCGGCACCGTCGCCGGAGGACAGTTCTTCCATGCGGATGCCGGTGGGGAGTATGGTCATCGGCGCACGCACGCCGTAGGCGGTGAGCGCCGAGAGCATGGCGCGCGAGGGCACGACCAGCGCATCGACCTGGTTGCCCTGACGGCGTGAAAATCCGCGCGCCAGCGCCCGCATCAGCGCGCGCGGCGCAAACGGCACGTAGTGATAAAGGTACTCTTCAAAAAACGTGTGATAGGTCGCAACGCAGGGGACGCCGAACCGGCGCGCGATTTTCAGTCCGGCATAATGCGCGGCGAACGGCGTCTGTATGTGTACGAGGTCGATGCCCAGGAGTTGCGGATGGTCTGCCACCGCTCGCAAGGCACGGCCCTGCATCAGGCGGTCTTCGGGATCGAGTGGAACACCTCTGGAAGCTACGCGTATTGTCGCCGCTTCGTCGCCGGCACCGGTCTGCGGATAGGCGGGGGCGACGACAACGACTTCGTGGCCGAGTGCCTGCAGTTCGCGGCGGAAAGTCCGCATCGACGTCGAAACCCCGTTAACGCGGGGGAAATAGACGTCGGATATATAGAGTATGCGCAAAGGCGGCAGGCGTGATCGTGATGGCGGACGTTAACGCGCGGATATTACCGTTTTGCGACAGGGCCGCACGACCAATGCATTTTCAGGCGGCAAACTGCATCACCTCGTTCATGGCGCCGCGCGGCGTATCGCCGCCCAGTGCGTCGAGTATGTTGCGTGCGGCCTCGATTTCGGCAGCGCTGCCCGGATCGCGTGTGGCGACGCTGGTGACCCAGATGCCGCGGCGCGTGCATGCGGCGACATCGATGTGTTCCGGCAGACGGAAAGTGCAGGCGATGACGCGCAGATGCGGAAACTTCTGCAATAGGAGGTCGTCGATGCGTTCCGTGGTGCCCAGCAACATCGCGTCGGTGCATTCGGAGACGAGGCGGAAATCGCCGCTTTGGCGCCGCTGCAATTCGATGCGCGGCAGCGTGTCGCAGACACTGCTCAGTAGTTCAATCGCCGCCGCAGACACCGGCCGCGTTATCAGGACTTGTGGTTTCATCACCGGACTCCTATTCGTGAACGATCTCGTGCAGACACAAACCAGTTCGCGGCGGAAGATAACGCGTGATTGTTACAGGAATCAGTTCGGCGGTTCGCCGATGCCGCCGGCTGTCATTGATTTGTAACAGGACCGGACTAACCTCGATGTTTCCTCTGCGTTTCGAACCAGCCGACAGGAGCCGTCCCGTATGAGCAGCAGTTTCAGTGATCCCGCCGGAATCGACAATCATTCCGCCAACGCTACTTTTTCAAACGTGATGGATGCGTGCATGACGCGGCGCCAGCTTCTCAAGGCCGCCTCGCTGCTGCCGTTGCTGGGCCTGAATACAGGCTGCGCGACCGGCGGCGCGCGCAATGACAACGGCGTCGTTGGGTTCTCGCCGATCAGCGCTTCGGTTGAAGACCGCGTGCGCGTGCCGGCCGGTTATAGCGCGACACCGCTGTATCGCTGGGGCGATGCCACCGGCAGTGCACAAGGCGCGCCGGCGTTTCGCGCCGACGCCGGCAACACGGCGGATGAACAGTTGCTGCAGGCCGGCATGCATCATGACGGCATGCAGTTCTTTTCGCTGCCGCAGGGCTCGCACAGTTCGACGCGCGGTTTGCTTGCCATCAATCACGAATATACCGATGACGGTTTGCTGCACGCCGGCGGCATGGACGCCTGGAGCGCGGAAAAAGTGCGCAAGTCGCAGGCGGCGCACGGTGTTTCAGTGGTTGAAGTTGAATTGCGCGGCGGCAATTGGGAAGTCGTGCGCCCCTCGCCCTACGCGCGGCGCGTTTCGGCAATGACCGCGATGCGCATCGCCGGCCCGGCCGCGGGTCATGCGACCTTGCACACTGCGGCCGATCCGGCGGGGCTTGAAGTGCTGGGCACCATCAACAATTGCGCCAACGGTTACACGCCGTGGGGCACCTATCTGACCTGCGAGGAAAACTGGAATGGTTATTTCGCCAACGCAGGCGCGATTCCGCCCGAGCAGCGCCGCTACGGTGTGACGGCGAAGGGCGCCGGTTACCGCTGGCAGGAATTCGATACGCGCTTCGATGCGGCGGCCCATCCCAACGAACCGAACCGTTTCGGCTGGATCGTCGAGATCGATCCCTATGATCCGACCTACAAACCGGTCAAGCGCACCTCACTCGGCCGCGTCAAGCACGAAGGCGCGGCGCTGGCGACCACCAAAGACGACCGCGTCGTGTTCTACATGGGCGACGACCAGCAGTTCGAATACATCTACAAATGGGTCTCGCGCGACGCGTGGAACCGTAATGACCGCGCCGCCAATCGCGATCTCCTGGATCATGGCACGCTCTACGTGGCGAAATTCAATGCCGATGGCAGCGGGCAATGGCTCGAACTGACGCAGGGCAAAAACGGACTCACCGCGGCTAACGGTTTTGAAACACAGGCCGATGTGCTGATCAAGACCCGCCAGGCCGCAGACTTCGTTGGTGCAACGAAAATGGATCGCCCCGAATGGACCGCGGTCAATCCGAAAGACAACGCGGTGTATTGCACGCTGACCAACAACAGCGCGCGCGGCGCGAAAGATCAACCCGGCGTCGACGCCGCCAACCCGCGCGTCAATAATACCTTCGGGCATATCATCCGCTGGAAGGAAGACGGTGATGATTTTGCCGCGTCGGCGTTCCGCTGGAATATTTTTGTCATGGCGGGCGACCCACTGCTGGCCGATGCCAACAAACACGGCAACATCCGCGGCGATGTCTTTGGCTGCCCCGATGGCCTGTGGTTCGACCCGGCAGGGCGCTTGTGGATCCAGACGGATATATCCACCAGCGTGCTGAACCGCGGTGATTTTGCCGGCACCGGCAATAACCAGATGTTATGCGCCGACATTGCCAGCGGCCGCATCGCGCGATTTCTGACCGGCCCCAAGGGCTGCGAGATCACCGGCATTACCGAGACGCCGGACGGCAGGACGATGTTCATCAACATCCAGCATCCGGGCGAAACGGCCACCGAACGCAGTGACCCTGCGCAGCCGTTTGCGGTGAGCAGCTGGCCCGACGGCGCGTCCGGCGGGCGGCCGCGCTCTGCGACTGTCGTCATTCGCCGGGACGATGGCGGCGTGATCGGCGGCTAGCGCTGCGAGGCGCAGCCGGTCCGCACCTCAGGCGCGCAGAAAGTGCCGCGCGTATCGGGCATCAATGCGCGCCGCCGAGAGCATCATCAAAAGGTCTGCGGTATTGAAATCCGGGTCCCACGCCGGTGCGCTGCAAACCTGCGCGCCGATATGAATATAACCCTTGATCAGCGAGGGCAGTCTGGCGACGGCGGTATTGTTTTCGTAGGCGTCCAGAGGCAGTTCGCAGCGCGGAAAAGCGCGGTATTCGACCGGGCACAGACTGGTCCGTTCAAGGCGGCGGTAGATCGACACCGCGCTCTGGCCGCCGTCGGCCATGCCGACACTGGCGCAACCGATGATGTATTGGTAACCGTGGCTGTGCATGTAGCGCAGAATTCCCGACCATAGCAGGGCGATGGTGCCGCCGGTGCGGTAATTCATGTGCACGCAGGAGCGCCCGATCTCGACTGTCTGCCCGCGCAAATGGTTGAGGCGCGTGAGGTCGAATTCCTCGTCGGCGTAAAAGCCGCCGAGGCGTTGCGCGGCCTCCGGGCTGAGGATGCGGTAGGTGCCGACGACCTGGCCGCTGGTGGTGTCGCGCACGATCAGGTGTTCGCAATGCGCGTCGAACATATCGCTGTCGATGCCGGTTTCGCTGCTCTTGACGCGGGCCCCCATTTCTTCGGCGAATACTTTATAGCGCAGGCGCTGCGCTTCGCGGACCTCATCGGCGTCGCGGGCGAGCGACACGGCAAGCGGCGTTTGTTGTTCAATCCGGGGCCTTACCAGGCTTTGCAGCATGCATGATCTCCGTTGATGAATTCGCGGCTAAGATAAACAAGCAGCGTTACAGGGCCGTGAAGCTATTCTTGCGGTT
Organism: Chitinophaga pinensis; assembly: GCA_943329075.2. GTDB lineage: Bacteria > Pseudomonadota > Gammaproteobacteria > Burkholderiales > SG8-41 > PALSA-1004. Next base: position 150,578 of record CALQCM020000002.1, read on the forward strand.
CAGTGAAAGACACCGTCTGCAGCAACGCGCCGGTGGCGCCGCGATGCCGGGCGAAAAATCGCGCAACTGCGGAAAATTCGTGGCAAGCGCGGTACGAATTGCCTATACTTCGAGGTAACGTGATTGCATTGACTACACTCTCAAAATTCGTCGGCGGCCTGCCGCGCCGGGGCGGGTATCGGTAGGCGAAATGGCGGTCTATTCCACACTCGCCGCAGTCGATCTCGGTTCCAATTCCTTTCATCTGCAGGTCGCGCGTGCCGTCGGCGACCAGATTTATCCGCTTGATTCGCTGCGCGAGCCGATCCGTCTCGGCGCCGGCCTCACGCGCGACAAGCGGCTGGACGACGAATCGCAACAGCGCGCGCTGGAGTGCCTGCACCGGTTCGGCGAGCGCTTGCGCGGTTTCGACCGTCATGCCGTGCGCGCGGTCGGCACCAACACGCTGCGGGTGGCGAAGAACTCGTCGGCCTTCCTGAAGCAGGCGCAGGCGGCGCTTGGTTTTCCGATCGAGGTGGTGGCGGGGCGCGAAGAGGCGCGCCTGATTTATATCGGCGTCTCCCATAGCCTGCCGGTATCAACGGACAAGCGCCTGATCGTCGATATCGGCGGCGGTTCGACCGAATTCATCATCGGTCGCGCTTTCAAACCGCTGCGCCTGGACAGTACCTACATGGGCTGCGTCAGCTACAGCCGGAAATACTTTGACGATGGCAAGATCAGCAAGAGCGCGATGAAGCGCGCCGAGCTTGCCGCGCGCAATGAAATGCAGACGCTGGTATCGCGTTTCAGAAAAGGCAACTGGCAGGAGGCCTACGGTTCGTCGGGCACCGCCCGCGCTCTCGCGGAAATCCTCGAACTCAACGGTTTCGGTGACGGCTCGATTACCTTCGACGGTCTCGAACAGCTGCGCGCCGCCATGATCAAGGCGGGCGACATCAACGGGCTTGATCTGACGGGGCTGAAAAGCGACCGCCGTCCGGTGATTGTGGGCGGTCTCGCCATCATGAGCGCGGTGTTGTCCGAACTCGGCATCGAGTCGATGCGCGTGGCCGGCGGCGCGATGCGCCAGGGCATCCTCTACGATCTGCTCGGGCGCACCCAGCACCACGACATGCGCGATGTCACCATTTCACAGTTCATGCAGCGCTATCACGTCGATTCGCGGCAGGCGCGGCGCGTTGCGGCGCTGGCGCTCGATCTGTTTGCGATGTTCACGGCGGGCGACGAGAACCCGGATGACACCGCGCCGCAGTATCTGGCGTGGGCGGCAAAGCTGCACGAGATCGGCATCTCGGTCGCCTACAGCGGTTACCACCGGCATTCGGCGTATATCGCGCAGAACGCCGATATGCCGGGTTTTTCGAAAATGGAGCAGGACCGGCTGTCCACGCTCGTGCTGACACACCGCCGCGCTCTGCGCAAAGTGTTCGTGCGCGGCGCCGAGGAGGTTGACTGGCGCATGGTGATGGCGCTGCGTCTTGCCGCGTTGATTTACCGCAGCCGCTCAGACATTGCGTGCCCGCCGATCAGCGCCAAGATTGGCAACCGCACGGTGCGCCTTGATATCGACCGTGAATGGCTGGCGGGCAATCCGCTGACGGTGACAGCGCTCGAGGAGGAAATGGTCGAGTGGGAGGTCACCGGCTACAAGCTCGACGTCAGAACTCTGCGCGAAACTGAGCCGGGCAGCGAATCACAGCAGGCCGCCTGAGCTGCGCGGCGTGCGTCAGGCCGCGCGCAGGCGGGGGCGGAGTTCAACCGGTTGCGGCGGCCCGCGCGTTCAGGAACCGACCTTCGCCGCCAGCAGTTCAAGCAGAACGTTTTGCGCGTGGCCGCCGGCGCCGCGCTTGCCCTTGCGAAAGCGGTACTGCCCGTTCGCATCCATCTCCCAGGCCTCGACATCGCGCGAGAGGTAGGCGCTGAGGCCTTCGCGGATAACGCGCTTCTTCAGGCGGGCGTCCAGCACCGGGAAGCAGATTTCGATGCGGCGGAAAAAGTTACGGTCCATCCAGTCGGCGCTCGACAGGTAGACGTCCTCGGCGCCGTCGTTGAAGAAATAGAACACGCGGCTGTGCTCAAGAAAGCGTCCGAGTACGGAACGCACGCGGATATTTTCGGAGATGCCGGGCAGGCCGGGGCGCAGCGCGCAGACGCCGCGCACGATCAGGTCGATGCTGACGCCGGCCTGCGAGGCGGCATACAGCGTGGCGATGATTTCCGGTTCGAGCAGGGCGTTCATGCGCGCGATGATGCGGCCCTTGCGGCCGGCGGCGGCGTGGCGGGCCTCGTTCTGGATCGCCTTGATGATGCGCTGGTGCAGCGTAAACGGTGCCTGCAGCAGGTGTTTCAACTTGCTCGCCTTGCCGAGTCCGGTCAGCTGCATGAAAACCTCGTTGACGTCCGCGCAGATTTCCTCGTTGCAGGTCAACAGTCCGAAGTCGGTATACAGCGTTGCCGTGCGCGCGTGATAGTTGCCGGTCGCGACGTGCACATAACGCCGCAGCTGCGCGCCTTCACGTCGCACCACCAGCGCCATCTTGGCGTGCGTCTTATGACCGACTACGCCGTAGATGACGTGGGCGCCGGCCTCTTCCAGCCGCTGCGCCCAGTTGATGTTGGCTTCCTCGTCGAAGCGTGCCATCAATTCGACCACCACCGTGACCGCCTTGCCGCTGCGCGCGGCCTGCATCAGCAGATCCATCATCGCTGATTGCGCGCCGGTGCGATAGACGGTCTGCTTGATGGCAACCACCTGTGGATCGGTTGCGGCCTGCTCGATGAAATTGATCACCGGCATGAACGACTGGAAGGGGTGGTGCAGCAGGATGTCGCCGCGCCGGATGCAGTCAAAGATCCCGGGAAACCGTGTCAGTTCGCGCGGAATGCCGGGCACCATGATCGGGAATTTGAGCGTCGGCCGGTCGACCTGGTCGGCAATCTGCAGCAGGCGCATCAGGTTGACCGGGCCGTTGACCTCGTAGAGATCCTGTTCGGTCAGGCCGAATTGCTTCAGCAGCGCATTGATCAGGGGGCGGGGACAGTTGTCGGAAACCTCAAGGCGCACGCCGTCACCGAACTGGCGCTGTGACAGTTCGCCCTGCAGCGCCTTGCGCAGACTTTTCAGTTCACGCAATTCCTCTTCGTCGATGTAGAGGTCGCTGTTACGCGTGAGCTGGAACTGGTGACAGCCGACGACGGTCATGCCGGGAAACAATTCGCCAACGTGCGCATGCAGTATCGATGAAAGAAACATGAAGCCGAATTCGCAGCCGGCGACTCTGCGCGGCAGCGCGATGATGCGCGGCAGCACGCGCGGCGCCTGCACGATGGCCATGCTTGATTTGCGGCCGAAGGCGTCCTTGCCGGTGAGTTCGACGACGAAATTGAGGCTCTTGTTGAGCAGGCGCGGGAAAGGATGCGAAGGGTCGAGGCCGATCGGCGTCAGCACCGGCATCAGTTGGTTGAAGAAATATTCGCGCACCCAGCTTTTCTGCGCGGTGTTCCATTTGGTGCGGCGGAGTATGCGTATGCCTTCCGCAGAGAGTTGCGGTAGTACGGCGTTGTTGAGGATCTCGTACTGGCGCGTGACCAGTTCCCTGGCGCTGCGCACAATCTCCGCGAAGACCTGGCTCAGCGGCATGCCGTCCGGGCCCGGTGGGGCGCCGGCGGCGATTTCCTCCTTGAGCCCGGCAACGCGGATTTCAAAGAACTCGTCGATGTTGCTGTCGACGATGCAGAGATAACGCAGGCGTTCAAGTGCCGGAATGCGCGGGTCTTCGGCCAGTGCCAGCACGCGCCGGTTGAATTCGAGTTGCCCGAGTTCGCGGTTCAAATACAGTTCAGGAGCGAGAACGGATTTTGCCATTTGTCATGCGTCCGCATTGGATATGCGGCGGGGATGCCGGACATCACGAACCGAATCGTAGCAATAGTGTAACAATAACGTGTGACAAACGTGTTACAGCGCCTTCCTGGGCACCCGTAACGCCGCCGGTCTGCGCCTCAGGCGGCCGGCGCTTCCGCGATCGCCACCGCGTGCGCCGCCGATGTTTCGGAGGTTTGCGTCCAGCGCACGAGTTCCATGCGGCCGTCAAGGTGCTCGACGATCGCGGTGCAACTGTCGACCCAGTCGCCGCAATTCATGTACGTAAGGCCGTCGATGCGTTTGATTGCCGGCGTGTGGATATGGCCGCAGATGACGCCGTCGAGGCCGCGTTTCTTGACGTTGTGCACCACTGATGTTTCGAAATCGCTGATGAAGCTGACCGCGCGCAGGACATTGCGTTTGGCATAATCGGCGAGCGACCAGTGCCCGCTGACGCCGAACTTGCGGCGCACCAGCGAAAGCAGGCGGTTGACGTGCACGAGCAGGGTATACGAAACGTCACCGAGCACCGAGACCCAGCGATGGTAGTGGGTGACCTGGTCGTACTCGTCGCCATGCAGCAGCGCGTAGCGGTGGCCGTCGGCGGTGGTGTGCACGTGGTCCCTCAGCAGTGCAATGTCGCCAAATGAACTGCCGACGTAATCACGCAGGGCCTCATCGTGGTTGCCCGGAATCAGGTAGACGCGCACATGGTGGCGCGCCTTCTTGAGGATTTTCTGCACGACCGTGTTATGTGCGGGCGGCCAGTAGAGGCTGCGGCTCATTGCCCAGAAGTCGACGATGTCGCCGAGCAGGAAGATGTTCGAGGCCTCGTATTCCCGCAGAAATTCGAGCAATTCCTCGGCGCGGCAGGCACGTGAACCCAGATGGATGTCGGAGAGGAAAAGAGAGCGCACTTTGCGCGGTGCCTGTGGCGTGGAATCGAGGGGCTGGCCCGGCGCTGTATCCATGTTTTTTTTCTCAGGCTGACATGCGGTTATCGGATCGCTTATCCGGTCTTTGCCCGGCGATGACTTCGCGCAGGGCGGCTTCGCACGCGTCGTGGACGGTTTCCCAGTCCAGTTTTTCCGCGGTGTCGCGTGCGGCCTTGCCCAGTGCCTTCATGCGCTTGCGGTCACAGGCGAGTCGTACGGCAAGGTTGACGAACAGCCGGTTGTCATTGAATTCAGCCAGCATGCCGTTTTCGCCGTCGCGGATGAATTCCGCCGCCGCCGCATAGTCGAAGGCGGCTACAGCCAGCCCGCTGGCGAGTGCCTCGACCGTGACGTTACCGAAGGTTTCAGTGATGCTCGGGAAAAGAAAGATATCGCCGGAGGCGTAATGTGCCGCCAGCGCCTCGCCGGTTTGCATGCCGGCAAAAATGATTTCACGGTTGCGCGCCTGCAATGCGGTCCGTTCGGGCCCGTCGCCGACCAGCACCAGGCGCACGCCGGGTTCGGCGGCGCGCATGGCCGCATAGGCGTTGATTACCGTCTCGAGATTTTTTTCAGGTGCCAGCCGTCCGACATAGAGCGCAACGGTTTGATCGGGCGTAACACCCCAGTTCCTGCGCAATTCGGCGCTGCGTTTGGCCGGCGCAAACAAACGGGTATCGACCCCGCGCGGCACCACGCGCAGATTCAGGTAGCCGTGGCTTTCGAGATCGTCACGCATCGCCGCGGTCGGCACCAGCGTGCGGTTGGCCTTGTTGTGGAAGCGCCGCAGATAACCGGAGATCGGTTTGCGCAGCCAGCCGATGCCGTAATGCTTGCTGTAGTTGTGGAAATTGGTGTGGAAGTCGCTGCTGCAGGGAATTCTGAGTTTGACCGCGGCGGCGAGCGCCGACCAGCCCAGCGGGCCTTCGGTCACGATATGCACGAGATCCGGGCGGTTCAGTGACCACATGCGGACCAGCGTCTGCTTGGCCGGCAGGCCCATTTTCAGGTTCTCGGACCTGGGGATCGACAGCCCTTTGCGCAGCACTTCTTCGAAACGCGGTTCGGCCACCGCATGGTCATTGCGGCCCTGCCGCGGCCGGATCAACTGGATTTCATGATCGCGTGCCCGCAGGCCTTCGACCATGCGCTGCACTGTGATTGCCACGCCGTTGATTTCAGGCGGATAGGTTTCGGTGACGATGGCGATGCGCAGAGAACGGCGTGTCTCCGGCAACTGCTGAAAAATGATTTTTTCGCTCTCCATTGACTCAATTTTGCACAGTCAAGGAGAAAATCCGGTGACGGTTGCGTGACGATTTGATGAACCCATGCGGCGCATGGCGGCAGTGCAGGTTCAAAGCAGCGCCATTGCCCAGACGACGCACACATTGGCCACTGACAGAAGAACCGCCGCACTGCCCAGGTCCTTCGCGCGTTTGGCCAGCGCATGGTCTTCGAGCGAAATGCGGTCGGTAACCGCCTCGATCCCTGAATTCAGGAGTTCCACCACCAGCACTGCCATGACACTGGCGATCATCAGGCATTTGAGCGGGAGGGCGAGGGGCAGATAGAGCGCGGTTGGTATCAATATGCAGGCGAGCCCGATTTCCTGGCGGAAGGCATCTTCATGACGGAATGCGGCGGCGAGTCCGTCAAACGAGTAGAACAGCGCGTTCCACACGCGCTTCAGACCGGTCCTGCCTTTGTAGGGACTTTCCATCGCGGCACCATCGATTGTTTGCGCGAAGAGTAATTGCGTCGCATGACAAAGCCGTGACAGCGCCGCAAGCGCCTGTCGATGCGCGAAATTCGGCGGCGAAAAGGACGTGGTCGACCGCGTGATATCATCGCCCGCGGTGAATCGCACCGGATGACGATGCCGGCGGATTGGGAATGCTGAGGGTTGTTGAAAGATCGATGCCGTGACCGCCGAGACCGTAATTGCTGTTGAAGACGACAAGGTTCTGCGTTTTTTGCAGGTGTTGCTTGACCCGGCGACGCCCGCCGAGCGCATGCGCGTGTTCGCCGACTACGTCGCCCATGATATCGATCAGCAGGGCTGGCTTGCGGATGTGCATGCGCGCCTGCCGGGCGTTTTCCCGTCCAGCGTCAAACTGATCAAAACTACCGAAGAACTGCATGCGGTTTTGCCGCAGGCTGACGCGCTGGTGGTCGAAAGCATGGCCGTGGGTGCCGCCGAACTGGCGCTGGCACCGCGTCTCAAGCTCATCCACAAGTTTGGCGCACGCGCTGACAACATCGATCTTGCCGCCTGCGCGGCGCGCGGCGTGACGGTGAAGACGCAGCGCCGGCGTACCAATATCGCGGTGGCCGAACACACGATGGCACTAATCCTCGCGCTGGCGAAACAACTGCACCGTCTCGCCGGCAAAGTCACGCTCGAACGCCTGCAGCCACTCGGCTACGAATACCGCAAATACGATACGCGCCACACCGGCGCCAATAACTACGGCCGCGTCGGCGGCCTGCGCGTGATTCACGGCATGACGCTGGGCCTGCTCGGCATGGGAGAAATCGCGCGCGAGCTGGTGCCAATGGCACGTGCTTTCGGACTGAAGATCCAATATCACCGGCGCAACCGCCTGCCACCGGCAGAAGAGGCCGCGCTCGGCGTCACCTATTGCGGCCGGGACGCTCTGTTTGCGGGTTCCGACATCCTGAGCGTGCATGTGCCGCTGGAAGTGGCGACGCGCGGCCTCGTCGGCGCCAATGCCATCAATCAAATGAAACCCGGCGCGTGGTTGATCAATACCTCGCGCGCCGACATCGTCGATCATGATGCGCTGCTGGCGGCATTAAAATCGGGCCGCCTCGGCGCAGCGGCGGCCGACGTGCATTATCAGGAGCCGGTGGACGCCGGTGAGCCGCTGCTGGCCTTCGACAATTTTCTGATGACACCGCATTTCGCCGGCGGGCCGCGGCAGACGCTGCTCGACGACATCGAGGAAATCGCATTCAACATCCAGCAGGCGCTGGCGCTGAACGAAAAAACGAACGCAAAAGCGCAGGAGAAGAAAGCCACATGAGTACCGCAGCCACCGCAACCAAAGCCGATCTGAAAAAATTCTTCAATCCTTCAAGTGTTGCGCTGGTTGGCGCCACCGATGACCTGTCGCGTTTTGCCGGCAAGGTGTTGATGCGCATGACCGACTTCGGTTACCAGGGAAAAATCTACCCGGTCAATCCACGTTTCAAGGGACAGAAGGTGCGCGGCTTCGAGTGTTACGCCAGCGTGCGCGATCTGCCCGAGGCACCCGATCATGTTGGTGTTGTTGTTCCCGCGCAGCATGTACTGGGCATTCTTGAAGACTGTGCGGCGCGCGGCGCCAAGTTCGTCACTGTTTACACTGGTGGTTTTGCCGAAAGCGGCACGGCCGAAGGCAAGGCATTGCAGGCTGAAGTGGTGGCGCTGGCACGCCGTTCCGGCATGCGCATCATGGGCCCCAATTGCAACGGCATGATCAGCTTCGTCGATGGCTTTGCGATGACGACCTCGGCGACCATCGCCGGGCCGCGGCGCCCGGCCGGCAACGTCGGCGTGGTGTCGCAAAGCGGCGGCGCGGGGCAGGTCAACGTCATGTGGCGCGCACAGGACGCCGGCGTTGATGTCAGCTATCAGGTGAGCTGCGGCAATTCGTCGGACCTCAACATCATCGACTTCATCGAGTTCATGCTCGATGATGCCTCGACCGACGTCATCATGGCGCTGGTCGAACATATTCCCGACGGCCGCCGCTTCATGGCCACGGCGCGGCGCGCGGCTTCAATTGGCAAACCGATCGTCATGGTCAAACTCGGCCGCACCGAAGCCGGCGGTCACGCCGCCGCCTCGCACACCGGCGCGATGGCCGGATCCGACGATGTGACCGATGCAGCGCTCAAACAATGCGGCGTGATTCGTGTTGACGACTGCAACGAACTCTACGAAATGGCGATGCTGCTGCGCGCCAAGCGCATACCGCAGGGCCCGCGCACCGCGGCAACGACCATTTCCGGCGGCAACGGCGTGCTGCTGGTCGATCACGGCGCCGCCAACGGTTTGAGCTGGCCTGAATACAGTCAGAAGACGCGCGAAGAACTGGCGAGTTTTCTGCCGAAAATGGCAACCACCGCCAACCCGACCGACGTCAGTAATGCGCTGATCGGCAAAGCCGATTTGTTCCGTCGCTGTGTCGAGACGATTGCCGCGGATGAAAACATCGATATGGTGATTCCGACTTACACGATGACGCCGCGTGCCGATCTCGAAGCCGCAGTCGAAGCGTGGAAGTCGACCACCAAACCGATGGCGATGCTGTGGATCGGCAAGTGCAACGACCAACCCGAGTTCACACAACTGACGGTGGCGGCGACCGGCATGCCGGTGTTCCGCAACACGCTGTCCTGCGTGAAAGCGGTGCAGGCAGCGGTCAATTACGGCAAGTTCAGTGCGGCCAATGCAAAGCGCGCGGAACCGGCGCGGCCAGCGGGCATCGACGTCGAAGCGGCGCGTGCCATGGTAAAAAGGACTGGTGGCACGCTGACCGAGCGCGCGAGCAAGGAAGTGCTCGCCGCCTACGGGTTCCCGGTCACGCGCGAAACGCTGGCGAAAAGTGCCGCCGACGCGGTACGCATTGCCACCGAAATCGGCGGTGAGGTTGCGCTCAAGATCGAGTCGGCGGACATTCCGCACAAAACCGAGGCCGGCGCGATTCGCCTGCACGTCAAGGGTAATGCCGCGGTGCGCGAGGCGTTCAAGGCGGTGATGGCGGCGGCGAAACAATACAAGCCGGACGCGACGCTCGACGGCGTGCTGGTGCAGGAAATGGCGCCGGCCGGACTTGAAATCATGCTCGGCCTGGTATCCGATCCGGTGTTCGGTCCGGTGGTAGTGGCAGGGCTCGGCGGTATTCATGTCGAAGTGCTGCGCGATCTTGCCTATCGTGTGGCACCGATCGATCACATCGAAGCGCGCGCCATGCTCGATGAACTGCGCGGCCGCAAGCTGCTCGACGGCGTGCGTGGCGCCGCGGCGCGCGACGTTGATGCACTGTGTGACCTGATTGTGCGCTTGTCGTGGCTGGGTACCGATCTGTCGAACGAGGTCGCCGAACTCGACGTCAATCCGCTGATTCTGCGCGAACAGGGCGCGGGTGCCAAAGTGGTTGATGCGCTGGTCATCGGGCGCAAGGACTGAGCCGCCGCGATGGCTGAAGCGTTCAATGGATTAAGCAGTGAGTGTCGCGACGGCGTATTGTGGCTGGCGTTCGACCGGCCGCGTGCCGGCAATGCGGTGAATGCCGATGTTGCACAGGCACTGGCCGATGCATTGGCGCAGGCCGCCGGGGATGTGGCGACTGTAGCAGTAGTGCTGACCGGTGCCGGAGAGAAGATTTTTTCCGCAGGCATCGACGTCAAAAATCCCGACAATCTGCCGCATGAGGCGCTGGCGGCGCGCCGGCGCGGCGCGGTGGAACATTGTCTTGAGGCCATTCTCGCTTTCGATAAGCCGTTGCTGGCGGCGGTGAATGGTTATGCCATCGGCCTCGGCTTCATGCTGGCTTTGCTGACCGACCGCGTGATCGCGGCCGACAATGCCGTGTTCTCGCTTCCCGAGATCGATATCAACATTCCGACTTTTCTCGGCATTTCGATGGTCGCGCGTGCCGGCGGATCGGCGCTGGCGAGCGATCTCGTGTTGAGCGGTCGCCGCATGAGCGCGGCGGAAGCGCGCGAGCGCGCGTTGATCGCCGAGGTGGTGCCGGCGGCTGATCTGGCGGCGACGGCGCAGAAGGCGGCGTTAATGCTGGCGGCGAAACCGAAGGCGGCGTTCGCACTGGACAAGCAATGGTTGAAACGCGGGCTGCGCGAAGAGTTTGCGGCGGCGAATGCGCGCTCGGCTGAAATACAAAAAAGTTTGGCGGCGGGCAAATAACTTTAAATGAGCAATGAGGTAGGGTGCGCACTGCGCACCGTTCAACGGTGTATCCGCGTGCGCGATGCGCACCCTACGGTTCCGTTTGGTTAGAGCGTCATTCCCGCGAAAGCGGGAAACCAGTTAATTGCTGGGGCGATGTTGATTGAAAAGCTGGGCTCCCGCTTTCGCGGGAGCGACGGTGTTTTATGAATACTGGCTAAGGAAGAGACCATGGAAACACTGGCAATGGATGTGGAACTCAGCGACGAACTGCGCGCCATGCGCGAAGCGGTGCGTAAATTCGTCTCGAAGGAACTCGAGCCGTGGGCGCGCGAGATCGACAAGAGCGGCGAAATTCCGCAGGGCTGTATCGAGGTCATGCAGAAAAACGGCTACTGCGGCATGCGCCTGCCGACCGAATACGGCGGCGGTGGACTCAGCCTGTTTCAATACTGCATCGCGCTGGAAGAATTCAGCCGCCTGCACCGCGCCTTCACGATCGCCGCCAACTATTCAAGCGGCATGACGCCGATGGCGATCACGCGCCACGGCACGCCGGAGCAGAAAGAGAAATTTCTGCGCGGGTTCGCCGCCGGCAAACTGAAATCCGGTTTTGCACTGACCGAGCCCGAGGGTGGTTCCGATGCGGCCGGCATGCGCACGCACGCCGAGAAGCGTGGCGACAAGTGGATACTGAACGGCCGCAAGCATTACATCAGCGGCGGCCATGTTGCCGACGTCATTATGGTGATGGCGGTGACCGATCCGGTGAAACGCGCACGCGGCGGCATCACCGCGTTTCTGGTCGAGCGCGGTATGCCGGGCTTTGAAGTCACGCGCGTCGATACGACGATTGCCACTGATGCGATCAAACTCGCCGAACTGACGTTTGAGTATTGCGAACTGCCTGAATCGGCGGTCGTCGGTGAAGTTGGTGCCGGTTTCAAGGTGGCGATGAAGTCGCTCAACGATGGACGCCTGTCGGTGTCCTGCTCCTGTGTTGGCGCGGCCGAAAGCCTGCTCGACATGGCGGCCGAACACGTCAAGGTGCGCAAGACTTTCGGCAAGCTGCTGGCGGAGCGTCAGGCGATCCAGTGGATGCTGGTCGAATCGGCGACCGACATCGCGGCCGGGCGCGCGCTGGCCTACGACGTGTTGCGCCGTCTTGAATCGGGCAAGAATGTCGGTTCGGCGGGCAGCATGTGCAAACTGTTCTGTTCCGAAATGGTCGGCCGTGTCGCCGACCGCGCCGTGCAGATCCACGGCGGCATGGGCGTGATCCGCGGCTTTCCGGTCGAGCGGTTCTATCGCGACGTGCGCCACTATCGCGTCGGCGAAGGCGCCTCGGAAATCCAGAAAATCGTCATCGCGCGCGATCTGCTGCGCGGCGTGGATATTGGTGATTGAAAAGCCTGCCACAGTGGGCACAGAGATCACAGAGTCAGATTTCGTGAAAGAAAATTGCTGAGAAAATATTCGTCGTCCCCGCGAAAGCGGGGACCCAGGGTTTTTATGCTGGATTCCCGCTTTCGCGGGAATGACGAGGTGAAACAATGCCACCTCCTGCGCACAGGTAAACTTCAACAATTGGATTAATTGTTGTTTTCTCTGTGTCTTCTGTGAACTCTGTGGCGCATTAAAAGGTTTTACGTCATGACAAATTTGAAAGCAGCCATCGTCGGCATCGGCGAATCGCGCGTTGGCAGCGTGCCGGATCGTTCGGCGTTGCAACTGCAGGCCGATGCGGCGCAGGCGGCGCTCGCCGACGCCGGGCTGAAAATGTCCGACATCGACGGCTTGTTGACCACACCGGTGCGCGTCGAACACTGGAACATGCCTTGCGGCGTCGTCGCGCATCACCTCGGTGTGAAGGCGAAATTTCTCTCGACCGTCGATCTCGCCGGCGCTTCCGGCTGCGGCATGATTCATCAGGCGGCGATGGCGATTGCCTCGGGCCAGTGTTCGACCGTGTTGTGCGTCGCCGGCCAGAACCTGCTCTCGCACGGCTCGCGCGCCAAGGCGGTGAAGAGTATGGCCGAGGGCGGCAGCGCACATCCGCAGTTCGAAGTGCCGTACGGCCCGCTGGTGCCTTCCTTATATGCACTGGTAGCGCAGCGCCACATGCATGAATACGGCACGACACCGGAACAACTCGCCGAAGTCGCGGTAGCGATACGCAAACACGCCAGCCTCAATCCGAATGCGCACAAGCGTGAACTCATCACCGTCGACGATGTGCTGAAGTCGCGCATGATCACGTCCCCGTTGCACATTTTTGATTGCGCGATCGTCTCCGACGGCGCGGCGGCGTGCATCGTCACCAGCGCCGAACGTGCGCGCGATCTGGCGAAGAAGCCCGTGCATCTGCTCGGGCAGGGTTACGGCCTGCGCCACAGTCACATCGGCGACACCGAACTGACAACGACCGGCGCGGTCGATTCCGGCCGCGATGCTTTCCGTGCCGCGGGCCTGACGCCGGCGGATGTGGACGTCGCGCAAATCTACGATTGCTTCACTATCACGGTTATCGTTGAACTCGAAGACCTCGGTTTCTGCAAAAAAGGCGAGGGCGGTGCCTTCGTCGAGAACGGCCGCATTGGACTCGGTGGCGCACTGCCGATCACCACGCACGGCGGGCTGCTGTCGGGTGGGCATCCGGGTCTGGGCGGCGGGTTCTTTCACGTCGTCGAAGCGGTGCGTCAGGTGCGCGGCGAAGCGGGCGCGCGTCAGGTCAAGGACGCCGAAGTCGCGCTGGTGCACGGCAACGGCGGTGTCATCAGCATTCATTGCACGTTGTTGTTGGGCATCTAAAAGCGATCGCAAAAATACTCCCTCGCCCCGCAAAAGCGGGGAGAGGGTGGGGTGAGGGGCAGTTGGTTTCAAGGAGACGCGTGCCCCCTCACCCTAGCCCTCTCCCCCTTGGCAGGGGGAGAGG
>CALQCM020000003.1 GCA_943329075.2 Chitinophaga pinensis
CTCTGACAGAGGCAATGCTGGCCTAAAGAGGGCCTGTTTTGCGATCTATCTGCCAATATCCGTAATTCAACATCGTCACGTACGCGTCCGCCGTTCAACGATGAGTTTTCGCTTGCGTATTCCTCATGCGTTTTCACACGGTCTGGGCCGGAAGCCGACCTAAATCGATAACCGCGTCTGATCCAAAGCGGTTGGGTGCGATTAGATTTACAAACGTATGCAGTAGCGTTTGGCAACGCCCCGATACACCAACCCTCACCAAAACCGGAACGGGTGGCAGTAGGGCACGGGCGGGAAGCCAGCGGTTCAACATGTCCCCCGGCGGAGACTCACCCTTGTTAAGTGACTGTATTCGGGGAGCGTTTCTGGAGGTTGCCATTGTGCCAGCAGTTATCATCCACCCCGCCGACGTCTCCGCCTGCGGCAGGCCGGACTATAATCGCGGTTCTGTTGCAGCCAGTTGAATTCACGCGCGGCGCCCCGCATTTATCGGGAGGAAAACACATGATCAGCGTCCGCCCACCCGCCGTTGCCGGCCTGTTTTATCCGGCCGCCGCCGCCGAACTGCGCCGCGACGTCGCCGCCCTGCTCGCCGCCGCCGCACCCGCCGCGCGCGCCAAACCGGTGCCCAAAGCCATCATTGCGCCGCACGCCGGCTACCTCTATTCGGGGCCAACTGCCGCGGCCGCCTATGCGCGGCTGGTGCCGGCGCGCGACCTCATCAAGCGCGTCGTGCTGCTGGGGCCGGTGCACCGCGTGCCGGTCCGCGGACTTGCATTGCCAGCGGCCAGCATGCTGGCCACGCCACTGGGCAACGTCATGGTCGATGCCCGCGCGCACGCGGCGCTGTCGCTGCTGCCGCAGGTCAGCATCAATGCCACCGCGCACGCACAGGAACACTCGCTGGAAGTGCACCTGCCCTTCCTGCAGACCGTGCTCGCCGGTTTCACCGTGGTGCCACTGGCGGTGGGCGACGCCAGCGCCGAAGAAGTCGCGCAGGTCATCGACACGCTGTGGGGCGGGCCCGAAACGCTGATCATCGTCAGCTCGGATCTTTCGCATTACCTGAATTACGCCGAGGCGCAGTTACTCGACAGCGACACCGCGCAGGCGATACTCGATCTGCGCAGCGATATTTCGCATGAGCAGGCCTGCGGCGGCACACCGGTCAACGGACTTGCGCTCGCCGCGCGTCGCCACCATCTGACAGCAGATCTCATCGACCTGCGCAACTCGGGCGACACCGCCGGCGATCGCCAGCGCGTCGTCGGCTACGGCGCCTTTGTTTTTTGCGCGAACAATAACGGGAAACCACATGTCCACTGATATCGGCGCGCTGGCGATGGCGCAAATGCAAGCGACGGCAACGCTGCCTGAAAATGCAGGAACCATTCTGCTGCCGCTCGCACGCAACACAATCGCCGCGCAACTCGGTCTGCCCGCCGCACCCGCGGCCGATCCACCGTGGCTGCATGCCCGCGGAGCCGCGTTTGTCACGCTGACGCTCGATGGCAAATTGCGCGGCTGCATCGGCACGCTCGAAGCGCATCGCACGCTGGGCGAAGACGTCAAAGCCAACGCGCTCGCCGCCGCCTTCCGCGATCCGCGCTTCAAGGCGTTGAGCGCCGACGAATTGGTCAATGTGAAGATTGAAGTCTCTGCGCTCTCGCCGGTGACGTTGATGCAATGGCACGATGAAGACGATGCGCTGGCGCAACTGCGCCCCGGCGTCGACGGCGTGATTTTCGAATACGGCCACCATCGCAGCACTTTCCTGCCGCAGGTATGGGAGGAATTTCCCGACGCAAAAACGTTCATGGGCAACCTGAAATACAAAGGCGGACTGCCGCCGGATTTCTGGGATCCGGCAGTAAAACTCTCGCGCTACACAGTCAGCAAATATCGCGAGGGCGCGTGATGCCATGAACTACGCCGGCCGCTGGTGGCACCTGCTCGACGACGGTCGCATGCAGTGCGACCTCTGCCCGCGCGACTGCAAACTGCACGACGGCCAGCGCGGCGCCTGCTTTGTGCGCCAGCGCACCGGTGACTGGATGATGCTCACCACCTATGGCCGTTCCTCCGGTTTCTGCATCGACCCGATCGAAAAAAAACCGCTCAATCATTTTTATCCCGGCTCCAGCGTGCTGTCCTTCGGCACCGCCGGTTGCAACCTCGCCTGCAAGTTCTGCCAGAACTGGGACATCAGCAAATCGAAGGACATGGACCGCCTCGCCGACCAGGCCTCGCCGGAGGCGATCGCGCAGGCGGCGGTCGATGGCGGCTGCAAGAGTGTGGCATTCACTTACAACGATCCGGTGATCTTCGCCGAGTATGCAATGGATGTCGCCGACGCCTGCCACGCGCGCGGCGTCAAAACCGTCGCCGTCACCGCCGGCTACATGCACGACGTGCCACGCCGCGACTTCTATTCGAAAATTGATGCCGCCAACGTCGACCTGAAAGCATTCACCGACGAATTTTATTTCAAGCTGTGTGGCGCCCACCTGCAACCGGTGCTCGACACGCTCATCTATCTCAAACACGAAACGGATGTCTGGTTTGAAATCACCACGCTGCTGATTCCAGGCAAAAACGACTCGCCCGAGGAAATCGCCGCGATGAGCGGGTGGGTCATAAAAGAATTGGGCCCCGACGTGCCGCTGCACTTCACCGCCTTCCATCCCGACCACAAGATGAACGACATTCCCGCCACGCCGCCGGCCACGCTGACACGCTCGCGGAAGATTGCGCTCGACGCCGGGCTGCACTACGTCTACACCGGCAACGTGCACGATAGCGAAGGCGGCACCACCTGCTGCCCGCAATGCCACGCTGCGCTGATCGTACGCGATTGGTATCAGATCAATCGTTACGAGGTCACACCGGAATCAAAATGCCCGCATTGCGCGACCACCATCAAGGGCGAGTTCGAGGTCTACAGCGGGCAATTCGGCCGCAAGCGGATCCCGGTTTCGATCAACCGGTGCTGAGCCGCCGGCCCGGTAGGGTGCGCACCGCGCACGCGAAACGGCGGTAGACGGTGCGCAGTTCGTAGGTTGGGCTGACGAAGGAAGCCCAACCTCCCGTTACATTCCCAACCCAGCCTTCTTCTTCTCGTCAAGATCGCAGGATATGCCGACGCAGGGTGCCGGGAATCCGGCCTTGGGCTACTTCGTTGGGCTTCCTTCGTCAGCCCAACCTACGGCGCTGTAATTTATTCAGACGCGCGAACGCTCCGCCTGCCTTGGCGCGCATCTCCAATTCGAATGTCCCGAAACAGTTGAGCCAGCCGGGGCCCGATCGTGCCGCAAGTGGCGGACGAAATCCCTGCAGGCCAATTTCGCGGCAAGAGCACGCCGATCGGGCGGATCTTACGACCCGCCCGTGGGGCACTACTTCTTCTTAGCCAATGCCTCGGCCGAGCACGGATTCTCGGTCGAGCAGCGGTCACCGATGACGCCCACGGCCTGGATCTCGATCTCGATTCCGGGACGCGCGAAATTGGTGATGGTGACCAGCGCGCTGCCCGGATAGTTGCCGTTCTGGAACATGTCCTTGCGCATTTCCACGAGACGATCGCCGTAGCGCGACTCCTTGATGAACACGGTCATCTGGACGACGTTGGCGAGGCTGCCGCCGGCGCGCTTGAGCACCTGGTCGATTTGCGAGAACACCTGCTTCACCTGCGCCTCGAAGTTGTTGGCGATGTCCTTGCCATCGTTGTCACGCGTGGCGGTTTGCCCTGCGACCCAGACGATTCTGCCGCCTTCAGTGATAACGCCCGGCGAGAACGCGCGTGAAAGCTGGAACGGCGTCTTCTCCATGTATTCGGTTGCATGGGCGACAATCGGCAGGGAGAGCAACGCCGACAAAAGCATGCGGGTGAACAGAGTCGTGTGCATCATGGCTTCCTCTTTGGTGGGTTGGTGATTGGAAAATTTGCCGACGAGCGGGCCGCTCAGGCAGCGCGGTAGGGCGCAATAAGCCAGGTAGGGTGGGCAACTTGTTGCCCACGTGGATTGTGGTGCTCTCGTTGAACGCGTGGGCAGCAAGCTGCCCACCCTACGAAACTGCGTCATTCCCGCGAAAGCGGGAATCCAGAATCAGCCTGGGGCGCAATAAGCGAAGCGCATTGCGCCGCATGCTTAGCCTTCCTTTCGCGAAACGTAATTTACACCTGGCTCCGCAACGACCGCCGCCTGCACGCGCGACACATCTGGCGCTTGCCGCACCATCAGCGTGAAGATGCGCAATTCGTCGAGCCACTGCAACCGCTCGAGGTCCGTCATGCGACGGCTGTTCCGTATCTCATCGCGTATTCGCAGAATGTCGGCTTCGTCGGCGTTCACCGCAGCTATTCCCTGTCTGGCAACTTGAGCTGATTTAGTATCCGGATATCCTGCTCGTCACGCAAGCGGCCGGTCCCGGTTTTCAATGCAATCAAGTCATCAATCGAGGCGAGCGGCACCGCAACGTCTCCCAGCACCTTGTCCACACGGTTCGCATGCATCCTGTCAAACGACACCTGCGGGCGAACGAGCACGTCGATCGTCGGCGAAGTCGGCGCCGGGTGCCGCAGCGAAAAAGCAAGCATGTGCTTCTCGCGTACCCATGCGTCAAGTTGTGCCGCGTCGCAGAGCACCTCGATCTTGACCGCAAGCACCGGCTTCAACTGAAGTTCGCGTGCGACAGCAAGGAAGTCCCGCAGATTTTCGCGGTCTAGCGCCAGCACCAGATCGATGTCAGCCGTCGCCCGCGCGTAACCATGCAGCACCACGGCGATGCCGCCGACCACGACATAGCGGACTTTGTGCTTTTGCAACGCTGCAAAGAGGTCGAGGTAGAACATCTTGATACTCTACCAGCCTGCCCCGCCCCGGCATAGTTGCCATAAAGGCTAACCCCCAAACGCCGGTATAATTGCGGCTTTTTGCAGCGTTCTGAATGTTGATGCAAGACCTGCCGCGCGGCCAGAAGAGCAGCGCGGGCCCGTTCCACGGTTCGGCTGACGCGCTTGCGATCGCCGAACTCGCGGGCAAGGTGCGCCCGCTCGCCGTGATCACCGCCACCGCCGCCGACGCGCAGCGGCTGCTCGACGAGATTCCCTTCTTCAATCCGGCGCTCAAAGTTCACCTGCTGCCGGACTGGGAAACGCTGCCCTACGATCATTTCTCGCCGCACCAGGACCTGGTCTCCGAACGCCTCGCCACGCTGAATCAGATCACGCAGCAGGCCTTCGACATCGCGATCGTGCCCGTCACAACGGCGCTCTACCGGCTGACACCGACCGAATATCTCGCCGCACGCACCTTCTTCTTCAAGCAGGGCGAAAAACTCGCCGGCGACGAACTGCGCAAGCAACTCACCATCGCCGGCTACGCCCACGTCAAACAGGTGCTCACACCCGGCGAATACAGTTTCCGCGGCGGCATCATCGATCTGTTTCCAATGGGCAGCACGCTCCCCTACCGCATTGAACTCTTCGACGACCAGATCGAGTCGATCCGCAGCTTCGACGTCGACACCCAGCGCAGCATCTACAAAGTCGCTGAAGTCCGCTTGCTGCCGGCGCGCGAATTCCCGCTCGACGAAGACGGCCAGGCCATGTTCCGTCGCAATTTCCGCGCGCGCAGCGACGGCGACGCCTCGCGCTCAAGGCTCTACAAGGACGTCAGCAACGGCATCGCACCCGCCGGCATCGAGTATTACCTGCCGCTGTTCTTCGAAAAAACCGCCACGCTGACCGACTATCTGCCGGAGAGCACGACGATCATCCTGCACGGCGAGCTCGCGCCGGCGATCGAGCAGTTCTGGCAGGACACGCAGGCGCGTTACGAACTCTTCGGTGGCAACCGCGCCGAGCCGGTGCTGGCGCCGCGCGAATTGTTTCTCGCCGCCGATGCCTTCTTCGGCGCGATCAAACCCTTTGCCCGCGTGGAAATTGCAGCGCTGCCCACCCCCACCCTAGCCCTCCCCCATCAAGGGGGAGGGAATAACGCGAGCGCGCTCGATACGCCAAAGGAAACGCCTTCCCCATTTATGGGGGAAGGCACTCGCGACACGGCGTTGGCGCGCCAGCATGGGGGTGACACTGCCGCGCTGCCCAATCTCGCCGTCGACCGTCGTGCGGACGATCCTCTTGCGCAGATAAAAGTTTTCCTCGACGGCTACAAAGGCCGCACCCTGCTGCTCGCCGAATCGGCCGGCCGCCGCGAAACGATGCTCGAATATTTCGCGCAATACGGCCTCAAGCCGCAGTCGTGCGCGAGCTTCGAAGAATTTACCGCCGGCCAGCAGCCTTTGATGCTTGGTGTGGCGCCCTGCGCCACCGGCTTCATACACGCGCGCGGTTTCGCCGTCGTCACCGAAAACGAACTCTATGCCGCGCAGGTGCGCGCCAAACGCGAACGCGAAGCGCGCAAGACCACGTCAGAAGGCATGCTGCGCGACCTCTCCGAGGTCAAGGTCGGCGATCCGGTGGTGCACGAGAGCCACGGCATCGGCCGCTACCTCGGCCTTGAGAACCTCGACTTCGGCGACGGCGAAACCGAGTTCCTCGCGCTCGAATACACGCGCGGCGACAAACTCTACGTGCCGGTGTCGCAACTGCATCTGATCAGCCGCTACAGCGGCGGCCCGGCGGAAACCGCGCCGCTGCACGATCTGGGCAGCGGCCAGTGGGAAAAGGCCAAGACGAAGGCCGCAGCGCGGGTGCGCGACACCGCCGCCGAACTGCTCAACCTCTATGCGCAGCGTGCCACGCGCGAGGGCCATGCCTTCAACCTGACGCAGCACGATTACGACGCCTTCTGCGAGGCCTTTCCTTTCGAGGAAACGCCGGACCAGCGCGCCGCCATCAACGCCACGCTCGCCGACATGCAACTGGGCAAACCGATGGACCGCCTGATCTGCGGCGACGTCGGCTTCGGCAAGACCGAGGTCGCGCTGCGCGCCGCCTTCGTTGCCGTCAACGGGGGCAAACAGGTCGCCGTGCTGGTGCCGACCACGCTGCTGGCCGAACAGCACTTCAACACGTTTTCAGACCGCTTCGCCGACTGGCCGGTGAAGATCGGCGAGCTCTCGCGCTTTCGTTCACAGAAGGAAGTCAACGAAACACTCGCCGCGCTGACCGACGGCAGAGTCGACATCGTGATCGGCACACATAAACTGCTGCAAAGCGACATCAAATTCAAACAGCTCGGCCTGGTCATCATCGACGAAGAACACCGCTTCGGCGTGCGGCAGAAGGAACAGTTGAAACGCCTGCGCGCCGAGGTCGATGTGCTGACGCTGACGGCGACACCGATTCCGCGCACGCTCGGCATGGCGCTCGAAGGGTTGCGTGATTTTTCGGTGATTGCCACGGCGCCGCAACGCCGGCTCGCGATCAAGACTTTTGTCTCGCGCTCGAGCAAGGGCCTGATCCGCGAAGCGGTATTGCGCGAACTCAAACGCGGCGGCCAGGTCTATTTCCTGCATAACGACGTTGACACCATGGGCCAGGCCGAGGAGAACCTCGCGCGTCTGCTGCCCGAAGCGCGGATCAGGATCGCGCACGGCCAGATGCGCGAGCGCGAACTCGAAATGGTGATGCGCGATTTCTACCAGCAGCGCTTCAACATCCTGCTCTGCTCCACCATCATTGAAACCGGCATCGACGTGCCGACCGCCAATACCATCATCATCAACCGCGCCGACAAGTTCGGCCTCGCGCAGTTGCACCAGTTGCGCGGCCGCGTCGGCCGTTCGCACCATCAGGCCTATGCCTATCTGCTGCTGCCAGACGAAGGTGAAATCACTTCACAGGCCAAGAAGCGGCTCGAAGCGATCCAGTTGATGGAAGAACTCGGCTCCGGCTTTTTCCTCGCCATGCACGACCTTGAAATCCGCGGCGCCGGCGAAGTGCTCGGCGATTCGCAGGCCGGCGAAATGCAGGAAGTCGGCTTCAACCTCTACTGCACCATGCTCGACACCGCGGTGAAATCGCTGAAGCTCGGGCGCGAGCCGGACCTCAATGCGCCGCTCGGCGTGACCACCGAGATCAACCTGCACGCGCCGGCACTGCTGCCCGACGCCTACTGCAACGATGTGCACGAACGCCTCGTGCTCTACAAGCGTCTGGCCAACTGCGAGCACCCGGACGAACTCGACCGCCTGCACGAAGAACTGATCGACCGCTTCGGCCTCTTGCCCGAACACGCCAAAACGCTGCTCGAAAGCCACCGCTTGCGCCTTCTGGGCAAACCGCTGGGGATCGCGCGCATCGACGCCTCCGAATCGTCGGTGCAACTGCAGTTCGTGCCGAACCCGCCGATCGACGCCGCGCGCGTCATGCAGATGATCCACCGAAATAAAAAATATCGCCTCGCCGGTCAGGATAAACTGCGCGTCGAGGCAGACCTGCACGAAGTCGCCGAGCGCGTCGAACGCGTCAAACAACTGTTCGCCGAACTGGCCGCACCGCCTGAACCCGTCAAAAGCAGACAACGATGAACCTGATCATTCAAGGCGTGCAAATTGCCACGCCGGATTTAAAACACCTCGCCAAACTTGCCGGCGCCTCGGCAATCCAGGCGATCACACCCTCGGCCTTCCGCTTGTGCAATGCACATGAACACGCGGAGATCGCGCCGTTCTGCGAGGAAGTCAAACTCGACCATGCCTTCGTGCCGCTGGCACGGCGCCTTGCCGATATGCGGCTCGCCGTTATGGACATGGATTCGACGCTGATCACGATCGAATGCATCGACGAAATTGCCGACATGCAGGGCCTGAAACCGCAGGTCGCTGCCATCACCGCAGCAGCGATGCGCGGTGAAATCGATTATCCGCAGAGCCTGCGCGAACGCGTCGCGCTGTTGAAAGGCCTCAAGGCGGGCGCACTGAAACGCGTCTACGACGAGCGCGTGCGGCTCTCACCGGGCGCGGAAATCATGATCGCGCGTTTCCGTCACCTTGGCATCAAGACGCTGCTGGTGTCGGGCGGCTTCACCTTTTTCACCGAACGCCTGCGCGAACGCCTGCAACTCGATTACACGCGCTCCAATGTGCTGGAAATCGCCGATGACCTGCTGACCGGCCGTGTGGTCGGTGAAGTCGTCGATGCGGCAGTCAAGAAGCAGGCATTGCTCGAACGGCGCGACCAGCTCGGCATCACCCGCGGGCAGATCATCGGCATGGGCGATGGCGCCAACGATCTGCAGTTCATGGCAGAAACCGCAGTCGGCATCGCCTACCACGCCAAACCGCTGGTGCGCGCGCAGGCCGCGCACGCGCTGACGTACGTCGGACTCGACGGCGTGCTGAATTTGTTCAACTGATTTCAATAGACGTGAACGCGGCTACCATCACCCTGTAACCGGTTGGCCTGCCAGACGCCACCTGCATGGCGACACATGCCGTAGCGGAACGGCACCTGCTCACGGCCCGGCGTCACGAAACGCAGGTCTTCAAACCACGCGCAGACGTGCCCTGCTTCACGGTCGAGCCGGTAAAACATGGGATAGTCGGCGAACCAGCGGAAGAACCCGAACGCGGGCTCGCGCCACGCCTCTTCGATCAGCGCGCGCTCGGCCGCATTTTCGTCATTACTAAACAGGGCGCGCGCCGACCATTGCGCCGCTGCCGGCGGACGATAAGGTGCGCCCACGCGTTCAAAAAAACCGGCCTGTTCATCCGGTATTGGCGGCGCCTCGTCCCGCCAAAAGCTGACATAGGCATAACGCAATTTATCCGATTGCTGCACTACCACGACCCAGTTGTAGGGCGACAGCGGACTGGGTAACGCGCGCACGCGCGCATCCTGCAATCCGGCTTCACGCGCATGGGCGGCACCGAATTCAAGCGCGCGCTCGCGCAGCATGGCCTGAAAACCGATGTAACAGACCACCGCGATGCAGGCGATCACCGCCGGGACACGCGAATGGCGAACGCTCAAGGCAATCGCCAGCCCGGCCACCAACAGACCCATCAGCCAGAGGTCGATGATGAAGGTGGTTGAAAGCGAGTAGCGCACATTCGTGATCGGCGCAAAAACCTGCGTCCCGTACGAAGTGATGACGTCGCCCGTGATATGCAGCGCGATGCCCATGGCGAAGATGCCGGCATAGTCGCGCCACAGCCGCAGGTTGTGCGCGTGCAGCCACGACCACAGCGCGCCGAGCAACACCGCCCAGAGCGGCAGCATCACCAGCGAATGCGAAACGCCGCGGTGATGAAACAGATAGGAGAGCGGCGAAATCCAGGTAGCGACGAAATCGAGATCCGGCACCACGCCGGTGGCAACCACCGCGGCCAGCATGCGCTGGCCGTAGCCGGGGCTGCCGGGTCTGATCCGGTCGGGCGCGACGGCTTTTGCCAGCAGGGCGCCGCTTAACGCATGCGTCAGGTTGTCCATGCCAATGCGGCGCCGTGCGGAAACAACTCAGGCGGCAATGACTTCGATATCGGGTTCGATCGATTTGATCAGGTTCTCGATGCCGGCCAGCGTGCCCGACAGCGAACTCGGGCAACTGCCGCAGGCGCCCTGATAATGCACCGTCAACGTATTGCCTTCCAGCGAGACGACGTAGACGTCGCCG
Organism: Chitinophaga pinensis; assembly: GCA_943329075.2. Lineage (GTDB taxonomy): Bacteria > Pseudomonadota > Gammaproteobacteria > Burkholderiales > SG8-41 > PALSA-1004. The sequence continues at coordinate 10,584 of CALQCM020000003.1, forward strand.
CCATCGCCCTGCAGATAGGGCCGGATTTCCGCGTCGAGCAGGTCGTTGATGCGGTCGAGGCGCGTGAGGTCCGCCTCGCTCAGATCGCTGTTCGGCTGCGCAGCCACCGCGGCGATTTCCGCCGAACGTTCGTCGGCCGCCGGCGCCGAGCGGATCGGTTCGGCGAGTTGGCGCTTGAGTTCGTGCCAGTCGGCCGCACCGTCCTGCGTCACGGTGATCCAGTGGTCGACGTAAAACACGTTGGTGACGTGCTCTATGTCGAACAATGCCGCGGCAAGCGGATCATTTTCCGCCTGCGCCGCATTGTCATACGAGCGCGCAATACCCCAGGTCAGCGGGTCTTTCAGAATGAACTTCAGCGCATTCGGGTTCGGTGTGTTTTCGATTTCGGCGATTTTTGGCATTTCAGTTTCCAGATTCAGCCACAGGGGTCACCGAGTTCACCGGGAAAACCGAAAAATTCCTCGCCATCGGTTTCGCTCGGCGTTCTCTGTGCTCTCTGTGGCAATGGATTTTCATGTTCAGGCATCGCCAATCGGCGCTTGCATGGGGTCTTGTGCGGATTCAGTCGAAGCGCTGCCGGCGGAATTGAGTGCCGCGTGCAGCGTGTGCCAGGGCAGGATCGCGCATTTGACGCGCGTGGGCAGGTCGCGCACGCCGCCGAACACGGTCAGACGCCCGAGGTGGTGCGGCTGCGTCGCCACATCGAGTTTGCCGGTGGCCATGTCGCGGAACTCCCGGATCAACAGCTCGGCTTCGTCGCGCGTCTTGCCCTTGACGTTTGTCGTCAGCATCGAGGCGGAAGCCTTGCAGATCGCGCACGATTCGCCTTCGAAAGCGATGGCGCCGACGCGATCATCGTCAAGCCGCAGGGCCATGGTGATATGGTCGCCGCATAACGGATTGTGGCCGTCGGCGTGATGGCTCGCATCCGCCAGCGTGCCGTAATTGCGCGGCTTGCGGTTGTGATCGAGGATGACCTCCTGATAGAGCGCTTTGGGGTCGGCCATTATGCGAAAACCTTCTGCACGTTGCGGATGCCGGCGACCAGCGCATCGACTTCCGCCAGCGTGTTGTAAAACGCGAACGAGGCGCGCGAGGTGGCCGGCACTTTGAAGCGCTGCATGACCGGCTGCGCGCAATGGTGGCCGGTGCGCACCGCGATGCCGTCCTGGTTGAGCAGCGTGCCAACATCGTGCGGATGCACGCCGGCCACAATAAACGACAGCACCGCCGCCTTGTGCTTGGAGGTGCCGAGGATGCGCACGCCGGGCAAAGTGTTGACCTGCGCGGTGGCGTAATTGAGCAGTTCAAGTTCGTGCGCAGCGATCGCGTCCATGCCGATATTCGACAGGTAATCGATGGCGGCACCGAGACCGATGGCTGCGGCGATCGGCGGCGTGCCAGCTTCGAATTTGTGCGGAATCGTGTTGTAGGTGGTCTTCTCGAAGGTCACGCTCAGAATCATGTCGCCGCCGCCCTTGAAGGGCTGCATGCGTTCGAGTTGTGCGGCCTTGCCATAGAGCATGCCGATGCCGGTCGGGCCGCACAGCTTGTGGCCGGAGAAGGCGTAAAAATCGCAGTCGAGATCCTGCACGTCGACTGCGAGGTGCGGCGCGGCCTGCGCGCCGTCGAGCAGCACCGGCACGCCGCGCGCATGCGCGAAAGCGATCATGGCCTTCACCGGATTGACGGTGCCGAGCGCGTTCGACACATGCGAGAGGCCGACGAACTTCGTGCGCTCGGTGAAGAGCTTTTCGTAGTCATCGACCAGCAGTTCGCCGGCATCGTTAATCGGCACGACGCGGATCTTCGCGCCCTTCTCTTCGGCCAGCATCTGCCAAGGCACGATGTTCGAGTGGTGCTCCAGCGTGGTAAGGATGATTTCGTCGCCGGCGCCGATGAACTTGCGGCCGTAGCCGTGCATGACGAGGTTGATCGCCTCGGTGGTGCCGCTGGTGAAAATCACCTCGCGCTCTTCGCGCGCATTGACGAAACGCGCGAGTGTGCCGCGCGCCGCCTCGAATTCGGCGGTCGCGGTTTCGGAGAGGTAATGCACGCCGCGATGGATGTTGGCGTGCTGCTCTTTCTGGTAACGCACCAGCCGGTCGATCACCGGCTGCGGCATCTGGCTGGAGGCCGCGTTATCGAGATAGACCAGCGGCTTGCCGGACACCTGGATGCCAAGAATTGGAAATTCGGCGCGGATGCGCTCAACCTCAAATTTGCCGGCAATGGTTGCCAAACCATTGCCGCTCGATGTTCCCCTCTCCCTATTGGGAGAGGGGTTAGGGGTGAGGGTAGCCACGTTCATCATGCGATCTCCGTTCGCGCCAGCACCGTCTGCTCAAGGCGCTGGCGCAGCGAGGCCACCGGAATGTCACGCAGAATTTCCGCGCCGAAGGCATAGGTCAGCAGGCTGCGCGCCGTTGCCTCGGAGAGACCGCGGCTTTTCAGATAAAACACTTCGTCGGCATCGAGCTGGCCGACCGTGGCGCCGTGCGCACATTTGACGTCGTCGGCGAAAATTTCAAGCTGCGGTTTGGTATCGATGCGCGCGCGGTCCGAGAGCAGCAGGTTGCGGCTCGACTGCGACGAGTTGGTCAGTTGCGCGCCCTGGCGCACCACAATACGGCCGTTGAACACGGCGCGCGCGCTGCCGCCGACGATGCACTTGTGCTGCTGGCGGCTCGCACCGTGCGGCTTGGTGTGATCGATGGTGGTATGTGTGTCGGCCAGCTGGCTGCCGTCGACCATCGCGAGTCCGCCGAGTTCGCATTCACCGCCCTCGGCGGTCTGCACCACTTCGACGTTGTGGCGCGACAGCCGCGCGCCGAAACCGATATTGATACCGTGATAACGGCTGCCGTGCGCAATCGACACCGCCGTGTGGCCGATATGAAAGCCGGCCGCACTTTCGCGCTGCACCCGCACGTGATTGAGCCGCGCATCATCGGCCAGCACGAATTCGCCAACCGCGTTGGTCAGATAGGCATCCGGCGTCAACGCGACGTAATCCTCGATCACCGTCGCACTGCTGCCGGCGGCGGCCACCACCAGACAGCGCGGATAACCCGCCACTTCTTTTTGCGTGGCGATAAACAGCAGATGCAGCGGTTGCGCCGCCGTCGCGCCGCGTGCCAGCAGTACCAGCGCACCGTCGTTGACGAAGGCGGTGTTCAGCGCGGTAAAGGCATTGTTTTCGAAGGCCGCCATGCGCCCGAGTTCATTTTCAACCAGCGCCGACTGCGCCGGCAGCGCCGCTGCCAGCGACGACAGCAGCACCGCGCCGCTGGCGGGTGTGGACAACTGCGGCGCATAGATGCCATCGACAAACACCAGCCGCGCCGGCGCTTCGGTCAGCACGAACGGCGCGATGTCCGCCGCCGTCAATGCCGTCGCCGCGCGCACCGGCTGGTAGGAAATGCGCGTCAGCGGCGCGAGATCGGTAAACCGCCAGTCCTCGTCGCGCGTGGTCGGCACCGTCAGCGCGCCGACACGCTCGACGGCGCGCGCGCGCAGCCTGCCCAGTGCGTCACCACCATCGGCCGGCACATGGCCTGCCAGCAGGTCGGCGAGAAATTTATTGTCAGCCACCTTCATCATGCCGCGGCACCCGCCCCGTGTTCGGCGCCGGGTTTTTCACTAAGCCAGTCGTAACCGCGCGACTCGAGCTCGAGTGCCAGCGCCTTCGGCCCGGTCTTGATAATGCGGCCGGCTTCGGTGACATGGACGTAATCGGGCTCGATGTAATTCAGCAGGCGCTGGTAATGCGTGACCAGCACCACTGCGTTGTCCTTGTTGGCGAGCTGGTTCACGCCGCCGGCGACGATACGCAGTGCGTCGATGTCGAGTCCCGAATCGGTTTCGTCGAGGATCGCCACGCGCGGCTCCAATAGCGCCATCTGCAGAATTTCATTGCGCTTTTTCTCGCCGCCTGAGAAGCCCTCATTGACGCTGCGATCGAGAAAATCCGGGTTCATTTCGAGCAGCTTCATTTTCTCGCGCACGAAGTCGTCGAATTCGAGCGGATCGAGCTCGTCGCGGCCGCGCCCGGTCTGCACCGTGTTGTAGGCAAGACGCAGAAACTGGCTGTTGGCGACACCCGGTATTTCGATCGGATACTGAAATCCGAGAAAGAGTCCGGCGCGCGCGCGCGCTTCCGGCGCCAGCACAAACAGGTCCTTGCCTTCAAACAATACCGTGCCGCCGGTGACGACATAAGCCGGATGTCCGGCCAGCACTTTGGCGAAGGTGCTTTTGCCCGAGCCGTTTGGCCCCATGATCGCGTGCACCTCACCGCTTTTCACCGTGAGGTCCATGCCCTTCAGAATTTCAATGCCATTGACGGTGGCGCGCAGGCCGCGCACCTCGAGCAACGTTTTGCTGTCCTCGCGAATCATCCGACACTTCCTTCAAGCTTGACGCCCAGGAGTTTGGTCGCCTCGACCGCAAACTCCATCGGCAGTTGTTGAAACACGTCCTTGCAGAACCCGTTGATGATCATCGACACGGCTTCCTCGCCGCCGATGCCGCGCTGGGCAAAATAAAACAGCTGGTCTTCGCCGATTTTGGAGGTCGAGGCTTCGTGCTCGACCTTGGCGCCCGGATTGCTGACCTGAATGTAGGGAAAAGTATTGGCGCCGCACTGGTCGCCGATCAACATCGAATCGCACTGCGAATAGTTGCGCGCGCCGGTCGCCGATGGCGCAATGCGCACCAGGCCGCGATAGCTGTTGTTCGAATGCCCGGCGGATATGCCTTTCGCGACGATCTTGCTGCGCGTGTTCTTGCCGAGGTGGATCATTTTGGTGCCGGTGTCGGCCTGCTGGTAATGATTGGTCAGCGCCACTGAATAAAATTCGCCGACCGAGTTTTCGCCGCGCAGAATGCAGCTCGGGTATTTCCAGGTGATCGCCGAGCCGGTCTCGACCTGCGTCCATGAAATACGCGAATTGATGCCCTTGCAGAGGCCGCGCTTGGTCACAAAGTTGTAAATGCCGCCGACGCCGTTTTCGTCGCCCGCATACCAGTTCTGCACGGTCGAGTATTTGATGTCGGCATTGTCGAGCGCAACCAGCTCCACCACCGCCGCGTGCAACTGATTGGTGTCGAATTTGGGCGCAGTGCAACCTTCAAGATAGGACACCGAAGCGCCGTCCTCGGCAATGATCAGCGTGCGCTCGAACTGTCCGGACTCTTCGGTGTTGATGCGGAAATAGGTCGACAGGTCCATCGGGCATTTGACGCCCTTCGGAATGAAGCAGAACGAACCGTCGGTAAACACCGCCGAATTCAGCGCGGCATAAAAGTTGTCACCGATCGGCACTACGCTGCCCAGATATTTTTTAATCAGTTCCGGATGTTCGTGCACGGCCTCGGAGATCGAGCAGAAAATGATGCCGACCTCGGCCAGCTTCGCCTTATAGGTGGTGGCCACCGACACGCTGTCGAAGATCACATCGACCGCAACCCCGGCGAGTTTGGCGCGCTCGTTCATCGGCACGCCGAGTTTTTCAAACGTCTTCAGCAGCTCGGGATCGACCTCGTCCATGCTGGCGAGTTTTTTCTTCGCTTTGGGCGCCGAGTAATAGCTGATCGCCTGAAAATCGATCGGCGGATATTTTACGTTGGGCCATTGCGGCGGTGTCATCGTCAGCCAGCGCTGATAAGCCTTGAGACGAAAATCGAGCAACCACTGCGGCTCTTTCTTCTTGCCCGAGATCATCCGTATGGTGTCTTCGCTCAGGCCCTTGGCCGCGGTGTCGGATTCGATGTCCGTGACGAAGCCGTGCTCGTAGGGCTTGTTGACGAGATTCTGCAGTACGCTGCTCATTGCAATTCCATCGCTTCAGTTGATCGGCGCGCGCGGGTTCAGGCCCTGGCCGTTGTTGCCGCCGCATCCTTGAGGCTGAAGCTTTCGCCGCAGCCGCAGGTCGCATCGACGTTGGGATTGTCGAACTTGAAGGTCTGTTTGAGACCGTCGCGCACGAAATCGAGTTTGGCGCCCTCGAGGAATCCGGCGCTTTCCGCGTCGATCACGAGTTTTGCGCCGTTACATTCGCTCACCAGATCACCGGACTGGATCTCGTCGGCGTAATCATAAGTATAGGCAAATCCCGAGCAGCCGACTTTCTTGATGCCGACGCGCAGGCCCACGCCGTGGCCGCGTTTGGCAAGTTGCGACTGGATCTGTTTTGCCGCGTTTTCGCTCAGGGATATCGTCATCTTGTTTGCTCCATTACGTTCAGACCGCCATCGCGGTCAGTTTTCTCAAGCGCTGCGCGGTCGCCGACAGCGCCAGCAAAAACGCTTCGATTTCCGCGGCTGTATTTGCCGCGCCGATGCTGACGCGTATCGCGCCGCGCGCAACCTCCGGCGCCACGCCCATCGCCAGCAGCGTGGCGCTCGGCTCGGTGCTCGCACTCGAACACGCCGCGCCACTGGCCACCGCAAAACCCGCCTTATCGAGTTCTACCACCAGCGTTTCGCCGTCGATGCCGTCGAGCGCAAAATAACTGGTATTAGCTATGCGCGTCGCCGCGGCACCGAATACCGTCGCGCCGAGAGCGGCAAGGCCGCGCTCGAACTGATCGCGCAGCGCGGCAAGGCGCGGCGCCAATTCGCCCAGGCGCGACGCCGCGAGTTCACAGGCTGCGCCGAAACCGACGATGCCGGCGGCGTTTTCGGTGCCTGAACGCATACCCTGTTCGTGGCCGCCGCCGGAGAGCAGTGGTTTCAATTCAATCCGTTTGTCGAGCACCAGCGCGCCCACGCCCTTCGGGCCATAGATCTTGTGCGCCGACAGCGTCATTGCATGCACATTCAGGGCCGCAAAATCGATGCCGATTTTGCCCAGCGCCTGCACCGCGTCCGTATGCATCCAGGCGCCGGCGGCGCGCGCCTTTTCACCGATGGCAGCGACATCCTGAATGACGCCGGTTTCATTGTTGGCGAGCATCACCGAGGCAATGCCGGTCGGCTCGCTCAAGGCATGCTTTGCATCGTCAACGCTGACGCGACCGTCAACACCGGTTTCAAGCTTGCGCAGCTTCCAGCCTGCGCGCGCCAGTTCCGCCGCCGGCCGCGCCACGCAGGGATGTTCGATCGCACTGAGCACAATCTGCGACGGACGCAGCATGCCGGCCGCGCCCTTGATGAATGCATTGTTCGATTCCGTGCCGCCGCTGGTAAACACCACTTGCGGCGCCCGCGCACCAACCAGCGCGGCGACCTGTTCGCGCGCGCGCTCGACCGCCTGCCGCGCCTGCGTGCCGAATTCGTGGCGGCTCGACGCGTTACCGTACTGCTCGCGCAGAAACGGCAGCATTACGGCGAGCACGCGCTCATCGAGCGGTGTCGTCGCGTTATGGTCGAGGTAGACGTGTGACATGATGCTTTGCCTTGAATCAATCGCGCGGTGTGATCAGGCAGCCGATACCGGCGTGCGCGGCGTGCGGCTGACGTCACGCATATCATGCACCTGCACGACGCCGTTTTGTTTGGCCTTCTGTTCGTCGACGAGCTGCTTGAGGGTAACGCCGCCAAGATAATCGAAGATGCGCTTGTTGAGTTGCGCCCACAGATCATGCGTGATGCATTTTTCGTCGTCGCGGCAGTTTTCCTTGCCACCGCACTGCGTTGCGTCGATCGGCTCGTCGACCGCGAGGATGATCTCCGACACAACGATCTGCGCCATGTCCTTGGCGAGGCAATAACCGCCGCCCGGCCCGCGCACGCTGTCGACGAGCCCGCGCCGGCGCAGTTTGCCGAACAACTGTTCAAGATATGACAGCGAAATTTTCTGGCGCTGGCTGATTTCCGCGAGGGCCACCGGGCCGCCGCCGTGGCGCATCGCCAGATCGACCATCGCGGTCACCGCAAAACGTCCTTTAGTCGTCAGTCTCATCTGAAACTCCTTTCAAAACATCGAGCTGCATGAATTCATATACCAGAGCAATTTCGTCAACTATATAATACCCAAGTTAACTGGTCAAGTTTGACGTTGGGCGCTGGTAGAGTCCCGGCTTGCCTCAATCCACGATCTTGTTCAGGTAGCCCGGATCGAAGTGATCGCGCGCTGCAGAGTCGGCGCAATCAACGCCCAGTTTTTGCAAATGCGCGAGGATTTGTTCGATGCGCTGGTCGGTGGCGACCCCGTGATCGATCAACTCATGGATCGCGCGCGACACCGGATCGTTCATGTCGCTGCCGACGGCATAGGCCGAGAAACCGGCCGCTTTTCCAACCGCATCGCCCGCCTCTTTTTCGATGATGCGCGCCGGAATGCCGACCGCCGTCGCGCCCGGCGGCACCGCTTTCACCACCACCGCGTTGGAGCCGATCTGCGCGTCGTTGCCGATGACGATCGGGCCGAGAATCTTCGCACCGGCACCGACCACGACGTTGTTGCCCAGCGTCGGATGGCGCTTGCCACGGTTCCACGAAGTACCACCCAGCGTTACACCGTGATACAGCGTGCAGTCGTCGCCAATTTCCGCGGTTTCGCCGATCACCACGCCCATACCATGGTCAATGAAAAAACGACGCCCGATGGTCGCGCCCGGATGGATCTCGATGCCCGTCAACCAGCGCGCGATATGCGAAACAAACCGCGCCAACCAGCGCAAGCGCAGGCGCCACAACTGATGGGCGAAGCGGTGCATCAGCATGGCGTGAAAACCCGGATAGCAGGTCATTACTTCCCACGCGTTGCGAGCCGCCGGATCGCGCTCGAAAACGATCGCGATTTCTTCCCGTATGCGCTTGAACATGGTTGATTCTGAACAAAATGGACTGGCAGATTACCTTTCCCCAGTAAAACAGTCAACTATTGACATAGGGCAAGTTTTTGAATCGGTGGCGGCTCAAAAGGCTTGACAGATGCGCAATCTATTTGAATAATGAGAACCATTCTCAGTCGCATAAAGGTTTCCGTCATGCTACAAATCCTGGTCATTACCCTGCGCGAGTGCATCGAAGCATTTCTGATCGTCGCCATCACCATTGCCTATCTGCGCAAAACCGGGCGCACGGCATTGCTCGCCCCCGCCTACTGGGGCACTGCCGCCGCCATCGCGCTGAGCATCGTGCTGGGCGTCGCACTGGCCGAGGTCGCCGTGCAACCGCTGTGGGAGGGCATACTCGCTGCGATCGCCGCGGCACTCGTGCTCGGCATGGTGATCTACATGCTGCGCGCGGCGAAACACCTGCGCACGACGATCAATGCCAATCTGGAAAGCGCCGCACAGAAAACCGGCAACGGTGCGGCATTCGGCGTGTTCGCCTTCGTGCTGCTGATGATCACGCGCGAAGGCATGGAGACGGCCTTCATCGTCAACGCGCTCGCGCTCAAAACGCAGTCGATGGAAATGCTGGCCGGTGCCGGCATCGGCATCGGCCTCGCCGCCGCCGTGGCATGGGCGTGGACGCGCTACGGCCATCGCGTCCGCCTCGATTTGTTTTTCCAGGTAACGTCGATTTTCCTGCTGCTGTTCGTCGTGCAACTGTTGATCTACAGCTTCCACGAATTGAGCGAGACCAACCTGCTGCCGATCGACAACGAGTACTGGCACGAGCTGACCGAGCCGTACGGCCCCGAGGGTTTTTACGGCCAGTGGCTGTCGGCCGGACTGGTGCTGGTACCACTGGCATGGCTGGCGTGGTCGTGGCTGAAAACGCGCGGCACGCGCGCCGTGGCGGCGTAACAGGTTATCGGTTGCGTGCAAAGTTGGCGCTGAAATAACCCTGCCGTTCGTGGTGAGCCTGTCGAACCATGGGCGGCGCGCTGCATGGAACCAATGTGCCGGAACCCCGCGCGTCGACCAGCTCCGAGCGAACGCCGGTGATTCAGCGCTGCTCTAACGACGCTTGGGTTGCTCCAGCGTCTTCAGAAATCCCCGCAGAATATTGACTTCCTCGGCCTCCAGCCGCGCGCGCGCAAATAGCCGGCGCAGGCGCAATTCGAGCCGCCCGGGGTTGGCCGGATTGAGGAACCCAGTGACCGTCATGCGCGCCTCGAAATGCGCATAGAGCAGCTCGACCTGTTCGATGGTCGCCGCGGCGAACTCCGGCTCCGGCACGGGCGCGGGTGCCGCTGCCGCAATCGCCATGCGCAGTTCATAGGCAAAAATCTGCACCGCTGCGCCGAGATTAAGCGATGAAAAATCCGCGGCGGTCGGAATCCGCGCCCAGATCCGGCAATTGGCCGCTTCGTCGGCGGTAAGCCCGGCCGTCTCGTTGCCGAACAAAATCGCCACCGGACTGCCGGCCGCGGCAACCGCCTCGTGCGCCGCGGTGCGGGCGTCCATCATATCGTGTCGCATTTCGCGGTGCCGTGCGGTGGCGGCGATGCCGAGCACGCAACCTTCCATGGCGGCGGACACGGAATCGACCACGCGTGCGGCATCGAGGATATCGTCGGCGCCGGCGGCACGCACCACCGCATCGGGATGGGGAAAATGGCGCGGCGACACCAGCCGCAGGTCGCTCAAGCCCATTGTTTTCATCGCCCGCGCAGTGGCGCCGATATTGCCCGGATGGCTGGGCCGCGCCAGAACAATGCGAATATTTTTGAGCGCGTCGGTGTTATTCACTACAATACGCCCCTTCGAGTTCGGCCCGCGCCGGATACTCAGCCCTAAATCCCTCAATCCTGATCGCAGCCCCGCCATGCATCCGATGCTCAATACCGCCATCAAGGCAGCGCGCCGCGCCGGCAGCATCATCAACCGCGCCGCGCAAAACATCGACATCCTGACGGTCACGCAAAAAGCGGCCAACGATTATGTGTCGGAAGTCGACCATGAAGCCGAACGCGTGATCATCCGCGTCATCCATGAAACCTATCCGAACCATTCGATTCTAGCAGAGGAAAGCGGCGCCTCCGGCAATTCGGAATACGAGTGGATCATCGATCCGCTCGACGGCACGACGAATTTTCTGCACGGCTTTCCGCATTACGCGGTATCGATCGCACTGCGGCACAAAGGCGTGCTCTCGCAGGCGGTGATTTACGATCCGATCCGCAATGAACTGTTCACCGCATCGCGCGGCCGCGGCGCCTATCTCAACGACCACCGCATGCGCGTCAGCAAACGCACCAAGCTGCAGGGTTGCCTGCTCGGCACCGGATTCCCGTACAAGGAATTCTCCGGCATCGACAACTATCTGGCGATGCTCAAGGACCTCGCGGGAAAAACCAGCGGCATCCGCCGCGCCGGCGCCGCCACGCTCGATCTCGCCTATGTCGCCGCCGGTCGCCTCGACGGTTTCTGGGAATTCGGCCTGGCCCCCTGGGACATGGCCGCCGGCAGCCTGCTCATTACCGAAGCCGGCGGTCTGGTCGGCGATTTTCTCGGCAACAGCGGTTACCTCGAATCCGGCAACATCGTCGCCGGCAATCCCAAACTTTTCTCCCAACTCATCCAGTCGCTCGCGCCGTACCTGGGCGACCGGCTCAAGAAGTAATTCGGCAGCGCGCGCGAACGTTGCGCCGCTTGCAGGCAAATCCATGATCACCACCACCGGCATCAGCATCCAGTTCGGCGACAAGCCGCTCTTTGAAAACGTCTCGATCCGTTTCGGCCTGGGCAATCGCTACGGCCTCATCGGCGCCAACGGCTGCGGCAAATCGACGTTCATGAAAATCCTCGGCGGAGATCTCGAAGCGAGCACCGGCTCGGTCGCCGTCGACAAGGGCGAGCGCCTCGGCAAACTGCGCCAGGACCAGTTCGCCTATGAAGAAATGCGCGTGCTCGACGTCGTCCTCATGGGCCACGACGGCATGTGGCAGGCGATGCGGGAACGCGATGCCATCTACGCCAACGCCGAAGCCAGCGAAGACGATTACATGCGCGCGGCCGAACTCGAACACACCTTCGCCGAATTCGGCGGCTACACTGCGGAAGCGCGCGCCGGCGAGTTGCTCTCGGGGCTGGGCATTCCGTTTGATCAGCACAACGGGCCGATGAGCGCCGTCGCACCCGGCTGGAAACTGCGCGTGCTGCTGGCGCAGGCCTTGTTCGGCGACCCCGATATCCTGCTGCTCGACGAGCCGACCAACCACCTCGACATCAACACCATCCGCTGGCTCGAAGGCGTGTTGAACGAACGCTCGAGCACCATGATCATCATTTCGCATGACCGCCATTTTCTGTCGGCGGTGTGCACGCACATGGCCGACGTCGACTACGGCGAGATCCGCGTCTATCCCGGCAATTACGACGACTACATGCTGGCCTCAACGCAGGCGCGCGAGGGCCTTATCACCGCCAACGCACGCGCCAAGGAACGCGTCGCCGACCTGCAGGATTTCGTGCGGCGTTTTTCGGCCAACGCGTCCAAGGCACGCCAGGCCACCTCGCGTGCGCGCCTGATCGAAAAAATCAAGATCGAAGACATCAAACCGTCGACCCGGCAGTATCCGTACATCCGTTTCGAAATCGACCCGCGCGATCAACTGCATCGCTACGTGTTTGAAGCGCAGAAACTCGCCAAGGGCTACGACAAGCCGCTGTTCAGCAACTTCAATCTGCGCGCCGAAGCCGGCGAGAAGATCGCCATCATCGGCCCCAACGGCATCGGCAAGACGACGCTGCTGCGCTGTCTGGCCGGCGAACTGGAACCCGACGCAGGCACCCTGCGCTGGACCGAAAAAGCCAAATTCGGTTACTGCGCACAGGACCACACCGGTAACTTCGACGATGACGACACGCTGCCCGAATGGATGGCGCAGTGGCGCGGCCCCAACGACAACGACCAGACCGTGCGCAGCGTGCTCGGGCGCCTGCTGTTCTCCGGCGACGACGCGCTGAAATCGACGCATGTGCTCTCCGGCGGCGAACAGCAGCGCATGGTCTTCGGCAAACTCATGCTGCAGCGGCGCAACGTGCTGCTGATGGACGAACCGACCAATCACCTCGACATGGAATGCATCGAGTCGCTGAACACCGCGCTGGAAAAATTCCAGGGCACGCTGATCTTCGTCTCGCACGACCGCGAGTTCGTCTCCTCGCTGGCCACCCGCATCATTGAAATGTCACCGGAAGGCATCCACATCCACGCCGGCGGCTACGACGACTACCTGACCGCGCGCGGCCTCGCCGCCTGAGCGGCCCTGCCCGGGGCCACCATATCTAGGCCAGTCGAGGGGCAACCTCCCCGCCTATGGCGATTTGGCGCCTAAAGATTGCGCCCGTCCCGGCCGTAAATCGGATGTGTACTGTCTAAACCTCTGCGCGCAGACGCTGGACCGCGGTGTAACACGCCGGGCCGCTGCCTGCGCGCAGCGTCTGTGGCGCGTGAAATCATGCTGAGAAAAATCGACACCCAACTGCTGCAACCCGGCATGTTCCTGCAGGAACTGTGCGGGACCTGGATCGACCATCCGTTCTGGCGCACCTCCTTCAAACTCAAGGATGCCGGCGAGATCACGAAAATCATCAATAGTGGCATCAAGGAAGCACTGATCGACACTGATAAGGGTCTCGACGTCGAAGTCGCCACCGTCGACGCGCCGCCGCCAGCGCAGCCACAACCGCCCGCGGCGCCACAACCGGCAAAAGCCGCGCGCCCGGTCTACACGCCGATCGAAGCTGAAATGGAACGCGCGTCGAGCATCGTCGCCGAATCGAAAAAAGCCGTCGTCTCGATGTTCAACGAAGCGCGCATGGGCAAGGCCATCGAAGCCGACGACGTGATGCCGCTGGTCGAAGACATCTCGTCGTCAGTGGCACGCAATCCGGGCGCGCTGATCAGCATCGCGCGCCTGAAAACCGCCGACGACTACACCTACATGCACTCGGTCGCGGTATGCGGCCTGATGATTGCGCTGGCGCGGCAACTCAATCTGGATGAAACACAAACGCGCGAGGCCGGCATGGCGGGCCTGCTGCACGACGTCGGCAAGATGGCCATTCCGCTCGAAGTCCTGAACAAGCCGGGCAAACTCACCGACGATGAATTCACGCTGGTCAAGGGCCATCCGGCGGCCGGCCACGAGATGCTGGTCAACGGCCGTGGCGTCGGCGAAACCGCGCTCGACGTTTGCCTGCATCATCACGAAAAAATCGACGGCACCGGTTATCCGCACAAAATCGCCGGCGACGCCATCAGCCTGTTCGCCCGAATGGGCGCGGTGTGCGACATTTACGATGCGGTCACCTCCGAGCGCCCCTATAAAAAAGGCTGGGACCCGGCCGAAGCCGTGCACAAAATGGCGATCTGGAGCAAAGGCCATTTCGACGAACGCGTTTTTCAGGCCTTCGTCAAAAGTGTGGGCATTTATCCGGTCGGCAGCCTGGTGCGCCTGCAGTCAGGCCGCCTCGGCGTGGTCATCGAACAGTCGCCCGCCTCGCTGCTGGTGCCGCGGGTCAAGGTGTTCTTCTCGGTCAAATCGCAAATACGTCTGCCGCCGGAGGTCGTCGATCTCGCGCGCCCCACTGCCAACGACCGCATCGTCGCCCAGGAAGATCCCGCCAAATGGGGCTTTGCCGACCTCAACGTTCTTTGGGGTGGCAACAAAGCCGCCACGTAGATTTAGAAAGCGCCCGGTTCGATCCGGTTTTCATCCGATCAACCTCAACGTCGCAATGATTGAATGAGTCATGACACCGCTTCGCAGGCAACGAAAACTGCACGCCGGCTCTGGCCTTGGCCACGGCCTTATTGATGCATGTCCATTCAGGGGCGTATTAACTATCATAGGATGGCGCCATTGCCCAAAAGCCCAAAATCCCGGACACCCTGATCAGGGCAGTGCTACATGGCACGCCGCACCAGAACGGCTTGCAACCGCCTAATCCGCCTCCCGTGATGATTGCACAAGCAAAAGCAGCCAAGCTATCCAGCCGATCGGCAATCTCCGGAGCGGTCGCCATGGCGATCGTCGCGCTGACCATCGCGTTCATTGATTCGAATTGCGTCGATATCCGGCAGATTGAATCGGCGCGCCTCGAAACCATTGCGGAGGGGCGTACACGTGAAATTGCCGCGTGGTTGCAACATCGCTTGAAGGCAGCAGAATTTGTCCGCTCAAGCCCGCTGATGGCCGAATTGTTCGACACATGGCAACAACGCGGTGAGCGTGCCAGCCTTGCCCTGTTGCTGTCGCGCGTATCAGAATACGGAAAAGCCAACGAATACCACAGCGTCCTGGTAATCGACGCCATGGTCGCCGCCGCGGATTTCCGCTCGAATGCATTGCACGCGTCGTCGCAAGCGCTGCTTGCCACCGCCGCGGCCGCACTCGAGCAACACGTCAATAACTGCGATTTCACCAAGGCGCTATTCGTCTTGCGCGCCGCAAGAACAGCGGAGGTATCCTCATGAGCCCACACGCGCCGGCGCCAGCCGCCACACGCACAACCATCCTGCTCGCCGACGACGCGCCGGAATACCTGGTGCTGCTCGGCGAAATACTCTCGCCGCATTACAACGTGCGCCTCGCCGGCAGCGGTGCCGGCGCCATCGAACTGGCGGCGGCGGCACCGCTGCCTTCACTGATCCTGCTCGATGTGGACATGCCGGGCATGGACGGCTACGAAACCCTGCAACGTCTGCGCGCGCAGCCATCGACGCGCGACATTCCGGTCATTTTCGTCACCGGCAACAACGACAGCAGCGACGAAAAGCGCGGCCTTGAACTCGGCGCGGTCGATTACATCACCAAACCGCCGCGCCCGGCGATCCTGCTCGCGCGCGTGCACAATCAGCTCGAACTGCAATGCTCGCGCGATGCGCTGCAGGCGCAGAACGCGGCGCTCGCCGTCGCAATCGACCAGCGCACCCGCGCCGAAAATGAGGCACGGCGGCTGAACGAGGTGCTCGATGCGCGCAAGCAGGCGCTGGAGCGCGCGCTCAAGAACCTCGAGACCTTCAGCTATTCGGTGTCGCATGACCTGCGTGCGCCGTTGCGCGCAGTGGCGGGCTACGCCGAAATGCTGAATGAATCGCAGGCGGAGAAACTCGACGACGAGGGCCGCCACATGCTCGACCGCATCATAGCCGGCGCGCACAAAATGGACCGTCTCATCCAGGACATACTCGACTATTCACGCAGCGAACGGCTGATCCGCAAGGACACGCTGCTGGACATGAAAATGCTGGCCACGCAAATCGTCGAGGAACTCAAGCCCGCCTACCCTGCCGCCGCATTCAGCCTCGGCGAACTGCCTGGCGTCACCGCGGACCGCACGATGGCGCAGCAGATACTCGCCAATCTGATCGGCAACGCGTGCAAGTTTTCGGCCAAACGCAGCGACCCGCACATTGAGGTCGGCGCCAGCGTGGTCAACGGTGTTGCCGAATTTTTCGTGCGCGACAACGGCGCCGGGTTCAACCAGAAATACGCCGGCAAACTGTTCCACCTTTTCCAGCGCATGCACAGCGAGCAGGAGTTTGCGGGCACCGGCGTCGGCCTCGCGCTAGTCAAACGCCTGGTCGAATTTCATGGCGGCCGTGTCAATGCCGAATCAGTGCCGGGCGCACGGACCACCTTCCGCTTTACCCTCGCACCGGACGCACCTGCCGACTGCTGAACCGGTGCGGTGCGGCTTAACAGCCGGCCAGCCGCAACAATGCGGTGCGCCACACGGCCGCTGATTGTCAATCCGCGGCGGGCTCGCTGGAAACGCAGCTCGCATCCATCATGGAAAATCTGTCGCGCGGTGAAGCCGGCGGCTTCACCACCTCGGAATTTCTTACACTGCAGACCGTTGCACATTCCAGCGTCAGCCGGAGCGTATGCTTTTCGGCCGGCATGAGCGGGCCATTCCTGCAAAGCTGCGCAGGCGGCGTCAATATCCGGCCGCAGTAGCCGGCGCGCGGTATCCCCGCAGCCGCGCCTTCAGGCAAAATAGCAGATCAGTCCGATGGAACCACCGCCCGCATGAACGCCCCGCAACACACGCCGATGATGACGCAGTATCTGCGCATCAAGGCAGACCATCCCGACATGCTGGTGTTTTACCGCATGGGGGATTTCTACGAGCTGTTTTTCGGCGATGCCGAAAAGGCGGCACGCCTGCTCGACATCACGCTGACAGCGCGCGGCACCTCGGCCGGCGAGCCGATCAAGATGGCGGGCGTGCCGTATCACGCCGTCGAACAATATCTCGCCAAACTGGTGAAAGGCGGCGAGTCGGTGGCGGTATGCGAACAAATCGGCGATCCAGCCACCTCCAAGGGCCCGGTTGAGCGCAAGGTCACGCGCATCGTCACGCCCGGCACGCTGACCGACGCCGCACTGCTCGACGACAAACGCGACAACGTGCTGCTCGCGCTGTGGCCGCAGCAAAACGACATCGGCATGGCGTGGCTGTCGCTGGCCGCCGGCCGCATGCGCGCGGCGGTCACCAGCAAGGAACAGCTGGCCGGCGAACTTGAACGTTTAGGACCGGCTGAAGTGCTGGTCGCCGAATCCTCTTCCATCGTGCTGCCGGAGAATCCGGGCTTCGCCGTCAAGCGTCTGCCGGTGTGGCAATTTGACGACGAGGCCGCGCGCCGCGCGCTGACGCGCCAGTTCAACACGCATGATCTCTCCGCCTTCGGCATCGACCGCCTGCCCGCCGCCATCTGCGCCGCCGGCGCGCTGATCGAATACGCGCGCGCCACGCAGGGCAATTCGATCGCGCACGTCAGCGCTCTGTCGGTCGAGGACAGCGCCACTTATATCGGCATCGATCCGGCAACGCGGCGCAATCTGGAAATTTCCGAAACTATCCGCGGCGAAGCGGCACCGACGCTGCTGTCGTTGTTCGACAACTGCGCCACCGGTATGGGCAGCCGCCTGCTGCGCCATACGCTGCATCATCCGCTGCGCGATCACAAAACGGTGCGCACGCGCCTGGCAGCCGTCGGCCTGCTCGCCGGGGACGGCGACTTCGCGGCGGAGGCGCTGCGCGGCGCGCTCAAAACCTGCACCGACGTCGAGCGCATCACCGCGCGCATCGCGCTCAGGAGTGCGCGCCCGCGCGACCTCTCGGGCCTGCGCGACACCCTGGCGCAACTGCCCGCGGTCAGCGCACAGCTCGCGCGCCTCGGCAGCCCGCGCCTGCAGGCACTCGCGCAGGAGGCGCGCCCGCTTGAATCGGCCTATTCGCTGTTAACGCGCGCCATTCTGGCCGAACCGTCGGCGGTGCTGCGCGAAGGCGGCGTGATCGCCGACGGCTTCGATGCCGACCTCGATGAACTGCGCGCCATCCAGAACAACTGCGGGCAGTTTCTGCTCGAACTTGAAGCACGCGAACGCGTGCGGAGCGGCATCGCCACGCTTAAGGTCGAATACAACCGCGTGCATGGCTTCTACATCGAGGTCACCCGCGCGCAATCGGAGAAAGTGCCCGACGATTACCGCCGCCGGCAGACGCTGAAGAACGCCGAACGCTACATCACGCCGGAACTTAAAACCTTCGAGGACAAGGCGCTCTCCGCGCAGGACCGCGCACTGGCGCGCGAAAAACGGCTCTACGACCAGGTGCTCGACGCGCTCGCCCCCGAGATCTCCGCGCTGCAACGTGTGGCCGGCGCGCTCGCCGAAATCGATCTGCTGACAACGTTTGCCGAACGCGCGCAGACACTGTCGCTGTGCGAACCCGAACTGGTCGACACGGCCGTCATCGACATCGAGGGCGGGCGTCATCCGGTGGTCGAGCAGCAGATCGACAATTTCGTCGCCAACGACACGCAGCTCTCGCCGACGCGACAGCTGCTGCTGGTGACGGGCCCGAACATGGGCGGCAAATCAACTTACATGCGGCAGGTCGCGTTGATTGCGCTGCTCGCGCATTGCGGCTCTTTCGTGCCGGCCAAACGCGCCGTCATCGGCGCGCTCGACCGCATCTTCACGCGCATTGGTGCCGCCGACGATCTGGCCGGCGGCAGATCCACCTTCATGGTCGAAATGACCGAAGCGGCCTACATCCTGCATCACGGCACGCCGGCCAGCCTCGTGCTGATGGACGAAATCGGCCGCGGCACTTCGACCTTCGACGGCCTCGCACTGGCGTGGGCAATCGCCCGCCAGTTGCTCGATACCAACAAGTGTCTCACGCTGTTCGCCACGCACTACTTCGAATTGACGCACCTTACGCAGGAATTCAAGCACGCCGTCAACGTGCATCTCGACGCGGTCGAACACAAGGACCGCATCGTCTTTCTGCACAGCGTCGAGGAAGGCCCCGCCAACCAGAGCTATGGCCTGCAGGTGGCGCAACTGGCGGGCATACCCTCGGCGGTGATCCGCGCGGCGAAAAAACATCTCTTCGAGTTAGAGGCGGCAAGCGTGGCACGCGACCGCCAGCCCGATCTGTTCTCGGCGCCGGTTGCGCTGGCCGCCGAAGCGGAGCCGCCGCTCAACCCGGCGTTGCTGGAAAAACTGCAGGCACTGGATCCCGACGCGCTGACGCCTAAACAGGCGCTCGAAACACTTTACGAAATCCGCAAACTGCTCGACGCATGAACCTGCGCGCCGTCATTGCGGTGCTTGCACTGACATTCAGCAACGGCGCCGGCGCCGATTTTACCTTCGCGCTGCTGGGCGACACGCCCTATGGCAGCAGCGAAGAGGCATCGTTTGCCGACATGCTGCAGGAAATCAATCACAGCGACGTGGCGTTTGTCGTGCACGTCGGCGATTTCAAAAGCGGACTGACCTCCTGCGCCGACGCGGTGTTCGCGCAGCGCCACGCGATGTTCGAAGCCTCGCGGCACGCCTTCATTTACATCCCCGGCGACAATGAATGGACCGACTGTCACCGCCTGTTCGCCGGCGGTTACGATCCGCTGGAGCGGCTCGCCGCATTGCGCACGCGGTTTTTCAACAGCGGGGCCAGCCTCGGCCAGACGCCGCTCAGGCTGTCGCGGCAAAGCGACGACGCGGCGGCACCGCGCTACCCGGAGCATCTGCGCTGGCAACACGAGGGGGTTTTGTTTGTCACGCTCAATTTTCCCGGCGGCGACAACAATTCGAGGATGCCGCAGGAAGCCGCGGAACGCACCGCCGCCGCCCTCGCCTGGCTGCAGCAGACCTTCGCGCAGGCGCGCACGCACAATGCGCGCGGCATCGTCGTGCTGATGCAGGCCAATCCGTTTTTGCGCGCGGGCGGCGCGCGGCGCGGTTACGACACGCTGCTCGCCGCGCTCGCGCAGGAGACGGCCAACTTCGGCGGTGCCGTGCTGCTGGGCCACGGCGACACGCACATCCACCGCGTCGACCGGCCGCTGAAAGATCCGCGGAGCGGCAAACCGCTCGCCAATTTCACGCGCGCGGAGGTGTTCGGCAGCCCGGACGTCAACTGGCTGCAGGTGCGCGTCAGCGAAAACAGCGGCCGCCTGCAGTTTTCAATCAGCCCTGGCCGCTGAAAACCGGATTTGCTCAGTGCTCATGCCCGTGCGCGCCGTGCACGTGCCCGTGCTCGAGTTCTTCCGCCGTCGGCGCACGCACGTCTTCAACCGTGCAGTTGAAACGCAGCGCAATGCCGGCGAGCGGATGATTGCCGTCGACCACCACCTTGCCGTCGGCAATGTCGGTGACGGTGTAAACCACCGTGCCGTGGCCGCTCTCCGCGCCGCCCTCGAAGCGCATGCCGACCTCGAGATCCTGCGGAAACTTGTCGCGCGGCTCGATCTGCACCAGCGATTCGTCGTAATCGCCGAACGCATCGGCCGGCTGCAGATAGACCTCGCAGGAATCACCGGCTTTTTTGCCTTCGAGTGCCTCTTCGATGCGCGGGAACATGCCTTGATGGCCGCCGTGCAGATATTCGAGCGCCTCGTCGGTTTTCTCCAGCACTTCACCTTCCGCATTGCGCAGTTCGTATTGCAGCTTGACCACCATGTCCTGTGCTACTTGCATTTGCCCGTGCTCCTTATTGTTTGCAATACGTCGGCGGCATGTCCGCGCGGTTTGACGCCGTACCACGCCTGCGCAATCATGCCGTGTTTATCAATGACGAAGGTTGTGCGCTGGATACAGTTTTTGCGCACGCCGTCGCGTTCCTTTTCCTGCAATACCCCGTAACTGCCGCACACCTCGCCTTCGACATCCGACAGCAGTTTCACCGCAATCCCGTACTTGTCCCGGAACTCGCTGTGGCTCAGGAAATCGTCCATGCTGATACCGAGCACCTCGGTCTGACAACGATCGAACTCGTCGTGCAAATCGCTGAAGTCGATCGATTCCAAGGTGCAACCCGGCGTGTCGTCGTGCGGATAAAAATACAGCACGACATTCTTGCGGTTGCGGTAGGCCGACAGGCTGACGCACTCCATGTCGGCATCGGGCAGATCGAATGCTGGTGCTGGCTGGCCAACCTGCAACATGCGTATCCCCGCAATAGTCTGCGACCCGAGGTGGCGATTGTAGCAAAGGTATTCGCAGCGGCAACGCGGCTTTTTTTCACGCGCGCCGCAGCGGCCGTGCCGCCTGGGGGCCGATCCTGTAATCAGGAAGTTATAATCAACCCATGAAGAAAAACCCGCTTTCCGCATTTGGCATTGCCCGTTTTCTGCGCGACTTCTGGCAGAGAAAACCGCTCGTGCTGCGTGGCATTGCACCCGCCCTGGCGACTGCGCTCGGACGCGACGACCTGATCGATCTGGCCTGCCGCGAAGATGCCGAGTCGCGTCTGGTGATCGGCAGCGGCCGCCGCTGGCAGGTGCGGCACGGCCCCTTCCGCCGGCGCGACTTCGCACAACTGCCGCCGACCCGCTGGACGCTGCTGGTGAACGGCGTCGATACGCTGGTGCCGGCGGCCAGACAACTGCAAAACGATTTCGGCTTCATCCCCTATGCGCGGCAGGATGATGTGATGGTCAGTTACGCCGCACCCGGCGGCGGCGTCGGCCCGCACTTTGACAGCTACGATGTGTTTCTGCTGCAGGGCGCGGGCACGCGCCGCTGGCAGTTCGGCCGGCAGCGCGATCTGTCATTGATCGACGGCGTGCCGCTGAAGATACTCAAGCGCTTTGGCGCGCAGCACGATCTGGTGATGCAAAGCGGCGATCTGCTCTATCTGCCGCCGCATTACGCGCACAACGGCACCGCACTTGGCGCATGCCTGACCTGGTCGATCGGCATGCGTGCGCCGACGCAACGCGAGGTGGCGTCGCAATTTCTCGACTATCTCCAGGACCGCCTGCAGCACGGCAGCGTCTACCGTGACCCCGGCCTCAAACAGCGGCGCCATCCCGCCGCGATCAGCGCGCAAATGCGCGACGTCCTGCGCGGCATGATCAAGTCAATACGCTGGAGCAATGCGGACATCGACCGCTACCTCGGCGAAATGCTGAGCGAGCCGCGGCAAAGCGTTGTGTTTGACCCGCCGTCGCGCATGAGTGGCGCCGCCTTCGCGCAGAAGGCCGACCAGCGCGGGCTGCAACTGGATTTGCGGACCCGCCTGCTGTTCGACCGCAAGGCGTTTTTCATCAACGGCGAATCGATCGTCGTGACCTCGACCGATGCGCGCGTCCTGCGGACGCTGGCCGATGAACGGGCGCTCGCCGCGGGCACGCATTTAAGCCGTGCCGCGCTCGCCCTGTTGCAGGAATGGCATGCAGCGGGCTTCGTCCGCTTTGGCGAGAGCGCCCCGCAACCCGCAGCCAAACCGTCCAACCGACGGCCGGCGGCCGCACGCGCCCGCCGCTAGACCATGCAACCCGTAGCGCCAGACAACATGCCCGGCGAGCGCAAGCTCGAAGGCAATGTCGCCTATGAAGCGGCACTGGACGAACTGATCGCGAACGCAACGCATACGGTGCGGATTTTCGACCGTCGCATCACCAGCGCATTCAATACGCCGCAACGGTTCGACCTGATGCGCCGGCTGCTGCTGACCAGACGCTCCAACCGCATTCACATTGTGCTGCATGAAACCGGCAACATCGTGCGCGAATGTCCGCGCCTGATCATGCTGCTCAGACAATTCAGCCACGGCATCGCGATCCGCCAGACGCTGCCGGTCGCGCGCCGCGTTTACGACCCGTTTTCCATTGCGGACGAGGCGCGTTTCGTACACCGCTTTCATTACAACGATGTACGCGGTGCAGCGACGATCGGCGATGTCGCCGCCACACACACGCTGCTCAAGCGCTTTGACGAGATCTGGCAGGCGGCAGCACCCGCTGTAGCCGCGCACCAGACCGGCCTCTAGGCATCGCGCAGGAAAAACGGCCGGCGCTGGAATTTCCGATGCGTTGAGCATACAATTCCGTTCCGGAGCGGCGGTATTTACGGCCGTTCAAAGGAATTCCTGCCCGAGGCAGAATTTTTCGCAGCTGATGATTCGTATTCAACTATTTGAGGACACACCATGAAACGCACCCTCCTGATTTCCGCCATTCTCGCGCTCGGCCTTACTGCCTGCGGCGAAAAACCCGCGCCGGCCCCGCAAGCTCCGGCAACCCCGGCACCGGCCGCCACACCGGCACCGGCACCGGCGCCGGCTCCTGACGCCGCCAAAGATGCAGCGCCCGATGCCGCCAAGGGCGCGGTTGACGCTGCCAAAGACAAGGCCGGTGAAATGGCCAAAGGCGCAGCCGATGCCGCCAAAGACGCAGTGAAGAAGTAATCGCGTCTGCAGAACAAAAAAGCCGGCCTGCGGGCCGGCTTTTTTTCGCCTGTTCACCTGAAAACTGCGCGCATTTCAGCCCGCGGTCAAATCTCGCGCCAGTCGAAACCCTGCGCCTGATCGGCGACACAAATCCAGTCTTCCGTGCAGGATAGCGCGCGCGCCAGCGCCGCAACCGCCAGTGCGGGACGGTTGTTCTTCTGGCTCAAATGCGCCGCCACAACATGCTTCAAGCGTCCGCGCTCAAGCCCCGCCAGCAGTTCCGCCGCGGTTTCGTTTGACAGATGGCCAAAGCGCCCGCCGACGCGCTGCTTGAGCCGTTCCGGGTAACTGCTGTTACGCAGGAGTTCCGGATCATGATTGCATTCGAGCACGAACCCGTCGAGATTGTTCAGCACCTCCCGCATGTGCACGGTGAGCGAACCGGCATCGGTCAGCAGACCGAGGCGCACATTGCCGTCGCCGAACACAAACTGCGAGGGTTCACGCGCGTCATGCGGGACCGTGTAGGGTTCGACCTCGATCGCACCGATGGAAAAGCGCTGGTGACAGTCGAACACCTGCACGTTCGCGACGCCGGACATCACCGCCATCGACGCCTGCAGCGTACCGTGCGTCAGCCATACCGGCTTTTTGTATTTGCGCGCAAATCTCGCCACGCCGCCGACATGGTCATCGTGTTCATGTGTGACGAGGACCGCATCGAACGACTCCGCCTCGACACCGAGGCGCGCCAGACGCGCGACGGTGTCGGCCAGACCGAATCCGCAATCGGCGAGCAGGCGCGTGCCGCCGCACTCGACGACCAGCCCGTTGCCCTCGCTGCCGCTGCCGAGCGACGCAAACCGCATCAGTGTTTTTTTGTCCCGCGCAGATCGCACGCCGGGCGCGCAGCCCGGCGCACGGCGCAAATGTGGATCACTTCAACTGCTCGTAGAGCAGCGACAGAATACGCGCGGCGGTGGCGGATTTTTCAACCGCGCCGTCCTTGCCCAGCACGCTGACTTCGCTTTTGGCCTCGGCGTCCTTGACCTGGATGCGGAACTGCTCGCTGGGCGCGCCCTTCTTGTCCGCCTTGTTGAACGGATTGAGCTTGGCCAAGAAACCCTTGGTTTCCGCCGTCTTGTTATCGACGTCGGGATCGACATAACGCACGAAGTAGAGGCCCTTCGAACGGTCGCGGTCCTCGACCGTAAAGCCGACGCGATCGAGCGCGAGGCCGACGCGGCGCCAGGCGCGGTCGAATTGATCATCCACCGACAACTGGCCGGTGCCGTCCTTGCCCTTGATCAGGGTCGCACGCAGAGCCGCTCTGGCAGCGCTTGCCACTTCGGTTTTGGCACGCTCCTGCTGCACGCCGAAACGCGTCATCAGGCGGCGCAGCATCTCCGCTTCAAGTTCGGGGTCGGGCGGACGCGGCTGCCATTTGGTGTCTTTATTACCGATGCCGGAGGTCGTGTAAACCTCCTCCATGCCGCGATGGCTGATGAAAATTTCCGTGGTGCCGGCTACGCTGCCGCGTTCGAGGCGCGTGCGGTACTTGTCGCGTTCAGCGGTCGAATACACGCTGTCGAGCACGCGACCGAGAAAATTGCGGAGCGCACCACTGTCGACCCTGGCGCGGTTCTCCGCCCAGTCGGTCTCCAGCACACCGGCGTCGGGAAGCTCGAGGTTGACGATAAAGCCGAGTTCCTGCCAGAACTGCTTGGCGACATTCCAGACGGCGTCGGGTTCGCCCTTCACCACCAGCCAGCGTTGCGAGCCGGAACGCTCGATGTGCGCATCGTCCTGCGATGGCAGCACCAGTGACGTCGCTGCGTTCGGACGTCCGCTGCGGTCCTTGTTGTAGTCGGAGGCATTGGCTGGCCCGCGTGCATTGATGTCGGGCACCACAAAACGATCGTCGCTACCGGGCTTGGTCAGATCGGGCGGGATCTCCAGCGGCGGCAGTTTCGCGCTCTGCGATTTGTAATCGACCTTGTCGCTCTGGATCGTGGGCAGACCGCCGCATGCCGCCAGCAGCAATGGCAGCAGCACGATCCCGTTTCTGATTTGCATAATCCGCTTCATCGTGGCGCTTTCGCTAAACTTTGATGCCTGCCTGCAACATGGCTGCACGCACCTGTTCGAAACAGTTTTCCGACAGCGGGGTCAGCGGCAGACGTATGCCATTGCCGATCTGCCCGGTTTGCGCAAGCGCCCATTTGATCGGGATCGGGTTGGCCTCGACGAACAGATGGCGGTGCAAACCCAGCAGGCGGTTGTTCAGTTCGCGGGCGCGCACCGGATCGGGTTTCAGCGCGGCAACACACATCTCGTGCATCAGGCGCGGCGCCACGTTGGCGGTGACCGAGATCACGCCCTGGCCGCCGAGCAGCATCAGGGCGAGCGCGGTCGCATCGTCGCCGCTGTAGACCGCAAAGCCGGCCGGCACCTGCCGCAGCAGGTCGCTGGCGCGCTCGAGGTTGCCGGTCGCATCCTTGATGCCGACGATGTTCGGAATGCCGGCCAGTCGCAGCATGGTTTCATTGGACAGATCGGCGACGGTGCGCCCCGGCACGTTGTAGACGATCTGCGGAATCTCGACCGCTTCGGCAATGGCGCGGAAATGCCGGTAGAGGCCTTCCTGCGTCGGCTTGTTGTAGTAGGGCACCACCGACAGGCTCATGTCGGCGCCGACCTGCTTGGCATAGGCCGACAGTTCGATCGCCTCGCGGGTCGAATTGGCGCCGGTGCCGGCGATGATGGGCACGCGGCGGTTGCCATGCTCGACCGCCGTTTTGATCAGCAAATGATGCTCGTCGAAATCAACCGTCGGCGATTCGCCGGTGGTGCCGACGACCACGATCCCGTCGGTACCTTCGGCGATGTGCCAGTCGATCAGTTTACGGAAGGCCGCGAGATCAAGACTGCCGTCCTCATGCATCGGCGAAACGATCGCCACAACGCTGCCGCTCAGTGGTGCCATCTATCGGTTTTTCCTGAAAAATTGGTCGATGAACCGCGAATTAACCGCAGATTCTACCGCATTCGGGAATGGCCCAACCAATGGTTCAGACCGGCCTTCGGGGCGCAGGTTGCACTGGCAGCAAAATAACGCCGGCCGGCAGGGCGCGCCGGACTTTGTGCTCAGGCCTGCTGACAACGATACAGCCGCGCCAGGAAAGCCTCGGCATCGCCGCTGTCAACGGCCGCCGCGGATGCGCGGTTCACGGGTTCGGCCACCAGCAGCGCCAGCGGGTTCCAGTTGGCGCACAACACCTCGTCTGCGTATTGCAGCGGTGGATTTGCCGGTATTTTGTGCTCGCTGGAACTCATCTCGTTCACCCTGTTGGCGCCCCGTGCGCATGCGCCTGACAACGACGCAACTAGGGCATTACTTTAGCCAACGCGCGAACGGCAAAAAGGTTACAGCAAGGGCGGATTTTTTAGCCGCCGGCGGCGGGCTGCACGGCGCAGATCCGCTGCACCATCGCCGGCTTCGGCAGTTCGACGTAAAGATCTTCGAAGGCAATCACGCGCAGACGCCTGCGCACGAGTTCCAGCAGTTCGCCCGGCTGCAACAGGAACTCCGGATTGCGCGGCCGCCCGAACTGCTCATTGCCGGCGGCAAAGGTCTCGTATATCAGCACGCCGCCGGGGGCCAAAACATCGACCATCGCCCCGAGCAGCGGCCGGTGCAGGTAACGGGTCACGACGACCGCATCAAACCGCCGGCCGGAAAACGGCCAGGGCGCGCCCTCGAGATCGGCGAGCAACGTCTGCACACCCTCGATGCCGGCCAGGCCTTCCAATGCGGCCGCGTCAATATCGGCGGCAAGAACAGCCAGACCCTGTGCGGCCAGATAGCGGGCGTGCCGGCCACCGCCACAGGCGACATCGAGCACCGAGCCGCCGGCACGAATGCGCGGGGCAAAGCGGCACACCCACGCCGAGGGATCCTCGATCACCGCCGGCGCTGCAGTCATCATCGACAGGCCCGCGCGCGCGGCTGCAACATCAACCGGAACAGCCGGCCGCGCGACGGCTTCAGCCAACGCGGATATTCTTGAATTGCCACGGGTCGCCCGCATCGACATCTTCCGGGAACAACTGTCCGCGATCATCCAGCGGCGTCCAGTCGGTGTAGGTGCCGCCGACACTGCCCAGATAAGGATTGGCGATTTCAAGCACGCGCTGAAAATCAAGATCATCGGGGTCACACACGCCACGGCGCGGGTTTTCCATCGCCCACACCACGCCGGCCATCACGCCGGCCGCGACCTGCAGGCTGGTCGCGTTGTTGAAGGGCGCGAGTTTGCGCGCTTCATGGATGGTCAGCCGCGAACCGTACCAGTAAGCGCCGCGTTCATGCCCCATCAAAAGCGCGCCCAGCTCGTCGGCGCCGTCGTAAATCTCATCCATCAGGATGCGCTTGTTCTCGGGCAGCGCCCAGTTTTTGCCGGCGTATTCGTGCAGCGACAGGATCGTGTTATCGCAGGGGTGATAGGCATAGTGGCAGGTCGGCCGGTAGACGACCTTTTTGTTGGTGCGCACGGTCAGATAATCAGAAATCGAAATCGCCTCGCCGTGGGTGATCAGAAAGCCGTGGAAGCAGCCTTCCAGCGGCGTCCACGAACGCACGCGCACCGACGCACCGGGACGCGTCAGATAGATCGCCGATTTGCAACCGAACTTGTGTTGTTTGCCGTCGCGCGGAAAATGCTTCTCGTGTGAGCCCCAGCCCAGTTCGCAGGGCTGCGAGCCCTCGCCGACAAAACCGTCGACCGACCAGGTGTTGACGAATTCGAGCCGGCGCTTGCCCGGATTGGCGACCTGCGTGTCGCGCTCGGAACAGTGGATCGCCTTGACGCCGAGCTGCATGGAAAGACGCGCCCAGTCCTCGCGCGACTCCGGCTTGGCAGCGCGTTTGCGGATGTCGCGCGACAGGTTGATCAGACCCTGCTTGACCCAGTGCGAAATCAGGCCGGGATTGGCGCCGTGGGTCGGAATCATCGTCGGCGCGCCGGTCGAATATTTGCCGCGCAGCCGCAGCACTTCTTCACGCAGGCCGTAGTTGGAGCGCCGCGAGGCTGAAATGCTGGTGTCAAAATAACCGCCGAGCCAGGGCTCAATACAGGTATCAAGATACATGACGCCGCGCTTGCAGCAGTATTCGATCAGATCGACGCTGGAAACTTCCACCGAAAGGTTGAGCAGAAAATCACCCCTCGACAACAGCGGATCGAGCACGGATTTGTAGTTTTCGCGGGTCAGCGGCTTGACGTTGAACTTGATGCCGAAATGTTTGGATTCTTCGATGCCGCGCGTATCGCCCGTGAGGATGGACACGCGTTCGATGGGCATATCGATGTGTCGCAACAGCAGCGGCAGGCTGCCCTGCCCGACCGAACCAAAGCCGACGATGACCAACCGTCCGTTAAACTTGACGTGCTTTTTCTCGTTCATCTGCGATCCCGGACCGTGGCATTTTTAAGGCTGCGAAGTGTAGCATTTTGCGTTGTGCAAGTCGTTACCACGGGCCCGCAACAGCGCAGCGGCGCCGCGCGCAAAATACCTCGGGAGAAGGACTGCAGATGCGCGCGCGGGCCTGGCCGATGCAAGGGACGGCGGCGGCGCGGCTCAGACCACGCGGGACCCGTTACAAAGCGCTTAGATCACGCGCGAGTAGCGGCGCCGCTCCTGGTCCTGGCGCAGGTAACGGTCGAAGACCATGCAGATGTTGCGCACAAGCATCCGCCCTTTCGACGTCACGCGAATCTCGTTCTTGCCGAGCTCGAGCATGCCGAGCTGTTCCATTTCGCGCAGCTCCGCGAGCTCGGGCGCGAAATACTTGTCGAAATCGATCAGGTAGGCGATCGCGAACGATTCCTTGTCCAGCGCGAAATTGCACATCAGGCCGCCGATCACCGCACGCCGCAGCAAATCATCTGCGGAGAGTTCGAGCCCGCGCATCACCGGCAGTTCGCCGCGGTCCAGCGTGTGATAGTAGTCGTCAATATTGCGATGGTTCTGGCTGTAGGTCGGCCCGATGTTGCCGATCGCCGACACGCCGAGCGCGAGCAGATCGCAATCGGCGTGGGTTGAATAGCCCTGAAAATTCCGGTGCAACAGCCCCTTGCGCTGGGCCACCGCCAGACTGTCGTTGCTTTTTGCAAAATGATCCATGCCGATATATTGATAACCGGCGCCGGTCAGCAGATGGATCGCCATTGTCAGCAACTTGAGACGTGTATCCGGCGACGGCAGATCCGCCTCGCGGATGCGCTGCTGCGGCTTGAACAACGACGGAATGTGCGCATAGTTGTAGACCGCGATGCGGTCGGGCGCCACCTCGATCACCCGTTTCAGGGTGCGCTCGAAACTCACCAGCGTCTGCTTCGGCAAGCCGTAGATCAGATCAACGTTAATGCCGGTGAAACCGTGGGCGCGCGCCGCATTGATGACTTCAAGCGTTTCCGCCTCGCTCTGGATGCGGTGCACCGCGCGCTGCACATCGGGATCGAAATCCTGCACGCCGACGCTCATGCGGTTGAAACCAAGCTCGCCCAGAGCGGCGACGTATTCGGCATTGGCGGCGCGCGGATCCATTTCGATCGCGTATTCGCCGGCAGGATCGAACTCAAAGCGTTCGCGCAACCGGCCCATCAACGCCCGCACCTGCTCGACCGTAAAGAAGTTGGGCGTGCCGCCCCCCCAGTGCATCTGCCGCACTTTGGTGTCCCCACCCAGCAGAGACGCCTGCAGCGCGGTCTCCTCTTCGAGATATTTCAGGTAGGTCTCACCCTTGCTACGGTCGCGCGTGACAATCTTGTTGCAGCCGCAGTAAAAACACAGCGTGCTGCAAAACGGCAGATGCAAATAGAGGGCCAGCGGCCTGACGATCCCGCCGATATTCCGGCGCGCCAGCCAGGACTGATAGGCTTCCGCGTCAAACGCCTCAACAAAGCGATCGGCGGTTGGATAGGACGTATAGCGCGGCCCGCGGCTGTCAAACCGGCGGATCAGATCGAGGTCGATTTCGAGCGCCGGAAGGGCGGGCGGTGGAGTGATCACTGTCTGTCGCATGTTTTAAGTTTTGTGAAGTGCTAGTATCCGCAAGTGGGTCCCCGCAGTTTTGATATAGATCAACCTTTGTCCGGATTCCGCGCCTCTCCGGCGAGACAAGATTTAAGATTGCTTTGGTGCACCGCAATTGCAAAAAGGCAAATACATGAGTACGGTTATTCCGATCATTTCCAATACTCTGCGCGCCGCCTGTTCGGCCTGTAGCCTGCAGGAACTGTGCCTGCCGGCCGGGCTGGCGCTGGGCGAAATGCAGCAGCTCGACGAGATCGTCAACCGCAAACGCCCGCTCAAACGCGGCGATTACCTGTACCGGGTCGGTGGCGCGCTGCAGTCGCTCTACGCCGTGCGCACCGGCTTCTTCAAGAGTTGCGTCATGCACGACGACGGCCGCGAACAGGTGGCCGGCTTCCACATGGCCGGCGAACTGCTCGGCATGGACGGCATCGGCAGCGGCAAACACATGTGCGATGCGGTCTCGCTCGAAGACAGCGATGTCTGCGAAATCCCCTTCGGCGATCTCGAGAAACTCAGCCGCGACATCCCCACGCTGCAGCAGCATTTCCACCGCATCATGAGCCGCGAAATCGCGCGCGATTACGGCGTGATGCTGCTCCTGGGCAGCATGCGTGCGGAAGAACGCCTGGCGGCCTTTCTGCTCAATCTTTCGCAGCGTTTTGCCGCGCGGGGCTATTCGCCGAAGCGCTTTCTGCTGCGCATGACGCGCAACGAGATCGGCAGCTATCTGGGCCTCAAGCTTGAAACCATCAGTCGCGCCCTATCGCATTTCCAGACCGAGGGCATTATCGCCGTGCAGAATAAAAGCGTCGAGATACTCGATGCGGACCGCCTGCGCGCCATGGTCAGCCAGTGCACGGTGCACGGTGCACCCACATCCTTAGGCCGTTGACGCCGGCGTGGCGCACCCGTTCCGGCCGCGCCACGCGGGCACCACCCAACGCATGAACGCCCTGGCCACACGCCATTACCTGGCGCCCCTGTTTGAACCGTCGTCGGTCGCCATCATCGGCGCCACCGAGCGTGCCGGCACCATCGGCGCGGTCTTGATGCGCAACATGCTGGACGCAAAATTCGCCGGCAAACTTTTCCCCGTGAATCCGCATCGCGCCGCCGTGCAAGGTGTGCGCTGTTACGCCTCGATCGCCGAACTGCCCGAACGCGTTGATCTGGCGGTCATCGCGACGCCGGCCCCGACTGCACCGGGCCTTGTCGAGGAATGCGGGCGCGCCGGCATCAAAGCCGCGGTGGTGATCAGCGCCGGCTTTGGCGAAATCGGCGCCGCAGGCACCGCTCTCGAGCAGGCCATGCTCGCCAACGCGCGCCGCTACAACATCCGCCTGCTCGGCCCGAACTGTCTGGGCATCATGCGACCGTCGAGCGGCCTCAACGCGACCTTTGCGCGCGGCACCGCGCGCGCCGGCTCCCTTGGCCTGATTTCGCAATCGGGTGCGGTCTGCACGGCATTGATCGACTGGGCCGCACCCAATCGCGTCGGCTTTTCGAGCATAGTCTCGCTGGGCGCCTCCACCGACGTCGATTTCGGCGAGTTGATCGATTACCTGGCCAACGATCCGGCAACCGCCCACATCCTGCTCTATATCGAAGGCGTGCGCGACGCGCGGCGCTTTGTCAGCGCGCTGCGCGCGGCGGCGCGCATCAAGCCGGTCATTTTAATGAAGGTCGGACGTTATCCGGCCGGATCGCGCGCCATCCAGTCGCACACCGGCGCCATGGTCGGCGGCGACGACGTGTTTGATGCGGTGGTCAGACGCACCGGCGTGGTACGCGTCAAGACGATCGGCCAGCTGGTGGCGGCAGCGCAGGCGCTGGCCTCGCGCATCCGCCCGCAGGGCAACCGTCTGGCCATCATCACCAATGGCGGCGGGCCCGGCGTGATGGCGGCCGACCGCGCCACCGAACTCGGCCTGCCGCTGGCCACACTCGCCGCCGCGACCGTCGACTCGCTGCAGGACAAGCTGCCCGCCACCTGGTCACACGGCAATCCGCTCGACTTGATCGGTGATGCCGATGCAAAACGTTACGGTGCAGCAGTCAAGGCCTGCCTGGCCGATCCGGCGGTAGACGGCGCGCTGGTCATTCTCACACCGCAGGCGATGACTGATGCGATGGCCATCGCGCAAGCGGTGATCGACAGCGCACAGGGCTCGCGCAAACCGCTGCTGGCCTGCTGGATGGGCGAACAATCGGTTGCCGACGCGCGCCAGGTTTTCGCCAGGGCCCATATCCCGGTATTGCGCACGCCGGAGCCCGCAGTGGACATGTTTGCGCACGTCTCGGCGTTTTACATGAACCAGCAGACCCTGTTGCAGACGCCGGGGCCGAGCGAACAACCAACGGCCCCCGATATCAAGGCGGCCAAACAGATCATCGAATCGGCGCTGGCGGAAGGACGCCGCGCCCTCACACAGATTGAAGCCAAGGCGGTGCTGAGCGCATTCCTCATCCCGGTCGGGCGCGCGCTGACGGCAGGCGGCGTCGACGAGGCCATACAGCGTGCCACCGAACTCGGCTATCCGGTTGCGCTGAAAATCGACTCGCCGGACATCAGCCACAAGAGCGACATCGACGGCATCCGTCTGAACCTCGCTGACGCCGATGCGATACGCAAGGCCTACGCACAGATCATCGCCAACGCCAAGCGCGAACGTCCACAGGCGCGCATCGCCGGCGTGGTCGTGGAAAAAATGCTTTCGTCCAGCCAGTCGCGCGAACTGATGCTGGGCATCGTGCGTGATCCGGTCTTCGGCCCGGCCATCGTGTTCGCCGCCGGCGGCACCGCCGCGGAAGTGCTGCGCGACCGCGCACTCGACCTGCCGCCGCTAAACCAGACGCTGACCGCCGCCATGATCGCGCGCACGCGGGTTTCAAAAATGCTGGGCGCTTTCCGCAACCTGCAGGCCATCGACATGGCGGCGCTGGAATCAACCCTGCTGCGCGTTTCCGAGATGGCCTGCGAACTGCCGTGGATTGATGAACTCGACATCAATCCGCTGATCGTCGACCCTGCCGGCGTCACCGCGGTTGATGCGCGCATCGTCATTTCGCCGCGCAATGCCGCGCTGCCGCGTTATTCGCATCTGGCCATCCATCCCTACCCGGCGGAACTCGTTTCAGAATGCGAACTGAGCGACGGCAAGCGCTTCATCATGCGTCCGATCCGGCCGGAGGACGCCGAGATCGAACAGGCATTCGTGCGCCGACTGTCGCAGGAAAGCCGCTACTTCCGTTTTATGGGCGCGGTGCGCGAACTCACGCCAACCATGCTGGTGCGTTTCACGCAAATCGACTATGACCGTGAAATGGCCTTTGTCGCCGTCTGCAACGACGGCGGTAAAGGCGGTGCGGAAACGGAAATCGCCGTCGTGCGCTACATCACCAACCCGGACGGCCGGAGCTGTGAATTCGCCATCGTCGTCGACGACGCATGGCAGCGACGCGGACTGGGCCGCATTCTGATGCGGCGCCTGATCGAAGTGGCGCGCGAGCGCGGCCTCGCCACGATGATCGGCCACATCATCGCCAACAACACCAGCATGCACAAGCTGTGCGCCGGCCTTGGTTTTACCATCGAACACACCCCGGACGACGCCGGTTCGCGCACCGCCACGCTCGCGCTTGCAGCGGCGTGAAGCGCCGCCACCGGCTATTTGACGAGCATCACCGGCACGGCCGCCAGATGCAGCACCCGTGTCGCCACTGAACCGAGCAACATGTTGGCCGCCGCGCCCATGCCGCGCGTCGCCAGCACGATCATGTCGCAGGCCAGGGTATTGGCCTGCTGCACGATAGACTCAGCAACCGGCCCGACCAGTATGTGTTCGCGGTAAGCCAGTCCCGAAACGTCCAGCAAGCGCTTGGCACCGGCAAGGGCTTTGGCGCCCTCCTCCTGATAATAATGCTGGACCTGTTCGTTGCTGACCACCATGCCCATGCGCGGCAGGTGCGGCAGCGGCGCGTGCACGACGACGAGTTCGCACTCGGGCTTGTCGCGATACCACGCGGCGTGCTCGATGACGTAACGAACGGCATCCAGCGAGTGCGCCGAACCGTCAACCGCAATCAGGATTTTCATGACAGCATTTCCTTTCGTTCGTTTTGTTGCGGATCCGGACAGGCTCCGGCCTTCAAAAGAATCCGTCGCATCATCGATAGACCAGAACCGGGATCTTCGAGTGCGACAGCACCTTGTTGGTCACGCTGCCCAAGACCAGACTGGCGATGCCGCGGCGGCCGTGCGACGCCATGAAGATCACGTCGCACTTGCATTTCTTGGCGGCTGCAATGATGCCATCGTATGGCGTGGCCGGCTTGGTAATCAACGCGTTGAAAGGCACGCCGGCCGTCTTTGCCGTCTGTTCGATTTTATCCAGCACTTTTTCACCAGTGGCCCGCGCGCTGCGCTCGATGTCGTTGATGGCGCGCGCGTCGACGGTATAACCATCGCCGTAATACGGCGCCGGCATCGGATCAAGCCCGTAGTAAACGGTGACCGTTGCACCGATTTCCTTGGCCAGTTCAAGGCCCGCCTTGACCGCCTTCGCGGCAACCGGCGAACCGTCGGTTGGAATCAGAATGTGTTTGAACATGCACGTCGCTCCTTTAGAAATCCGCCGGATTGGATCCGGGCCGTTGACGGTTCCCGGATCGCCAGTGCCGGCGGCATCACACTGAACCCTTGCTGACATCTTATGCGCGTGCGCCGAACCGTATTTGATCCAGATCAAGAGAACCACTGTTTGGCCCGCACGCGGCAACCAACCCTGCGGCGACGCCACATCCGCCACGTTTGATCTAAATCAATGAATTCAAGCCCTCTTCGACATAAGGTGGAGGTCGACTCAATTTTACGCAAGAGAAAAGCGAATTCATGACAACCATTACCGACCGCATCGACAATGTCACGCGCATACCGGCGCAATATCAGCACGCCTCGCTGCCGGCGCCGAAGGCTGTGAAAATCGAAATCTCGCCGCGCTGCAATTACCGCTGCGGTTTTTGCGCGCTGCGCACGCGCGAGGTACAGCCGAAATGGGACATGGACTTTGGCCTCTTCAAACGCGTTACGCGCGAGATGCGCGACGCGGGCGTCGAGGAGATCGGCGTGTTCTATCTCGGCGAATCCTTCATGAATCCGCGCCTGCTGGTCGACTGCATCCGTTACCTCAAGAGCGAATTGCAGATGCCCTACGTCTTTCTGACGTCGAACGCCTCGATGGCCTTTCCCGAAGCGCTCGATGAATGCATGAGTGCGGGGCTCGATTCACTCAAGTGGTCGGTCAACGCCGCCGACGAGGAACAGTTCGAAAAAATCATGGGCGTGGCCGGCCGCCTGTTCCGCCACGCGCTTGCCAACATCCGCTCGGCATGGGAACTGCGTCAGGAAAAAAATTACAAGACCGGCCTTTACGCTTCGTCGATCCGCTACGACGGCGAGCAACAGATCAAGATGGAGACCCTGCTTAAAGAACAGGTTCTGCCCTATGTCGATCAGCATTACTGGCTGCCGCTCTACTCGATGGGCGCGTTCGCAACGCAACGCGAAAGCGAACTCGGCTACCGGCCGACCGCCGGCAACCAGGGCCGCATCGGCGCGCTGCGCGAACCGCTGCCCTGCTGGTCGGCCTTTACCGAGGGCCATGTCACCGCCGAAGGAAAACTCTCCGCATGCTGCTTCGACGCGACGGCCAACTGGACCATGGGGGACCTCAATAAAGTCTCGTTCATGGACGCGTGGAATTCCGCCGCGTTCGTCAATCTGCGTGCCGCGCATTTGCGCAAAGATGTCCGCGGCACCGTCTGCGAGAACTGTATCGCCTACGGTTAAGGCAGCGATTTGCATGAGCGTGCCTGCCGCCACGGTAATCAACACAGACCAAACCACCGCACGGCGCTGGATGCTGCGCGGCCGCGCGCTGCTGCCGGTCGTGCAAGGCGGCATGGGTATCGGCGTATCGGCCCACCGCCTCGCCGGCAGCGTCGCCGCACTGGGTGCGCTCGGCACCATTTCCAGCGTCGATCTGCGCCACCATCACCCCGATCTGCTGGAACGTAGCGCCGGATCAACTGATCGCGCAGCACTCAACGCGGTAAATCTGATCGCGCTCGACCGCGAAATTCGTGCCGCCCTGACACTGGCGGGCGGACGCGGTGCGGTGGCCGTGAACGTCATGAAAGCGGTGGCTGACCACGCCGCCCAGGTGCGCCAGTGCTGCGAGAGCGGCGCGCACGCCATCGTGATGGGCGCCGGC
This sequence comes from Chitinophaga pinensis, assembly GCA_943329075.2. GTDB lineage: Bacteria > Pseudomonadota > Gammaproteobacteria > Burkholderiales > SG8-41 > PALSA-1004. Next base: position 47,506 of record CALQCM020000003.1, read on the forward strand.
CTGCCGCTCGATCTGCCCGACATGACGCGCGACTTCCCCGACATCGCCCTGCTGCCGATTCTGTCGGATGTCCGCGGTACCGCCATCGTATTGAAGAAATGGCTGCGCAAGAACCGCCTGCCCGACGCCATCGTGATCGAACATCCGCGTTATGCCGGCGGCCACCTCGGTGCGACGCGCCCCGAGGAAATCAACCATCCGCGCTACGACTTCGAGCCGGTCCTCGCCGGCATATTCGCGCTGATGCGCGAGCTCGGCATCGAACGCGAACGCATTCCATTGATTGCCGCCGGCGGCGTCAACACGCACGAGGCCCTCTGCAAGCTGCTGGCGCTGGGCGCCGCGGCAGTGCAGGTGGGCACGCCGTTCGCCGTCACCGAGGAAGGCGATGCGCATGCGAATTTCAAGACGGTGCTGGTGCAGGCACAGCGCGAGGACATCGTCGAATTCATGAGCGTGGCGGGACTGCCCGCGCGGGCCGTTCTCACGCCATGGCTCAAACGCTACCTGCGCCGTGAAAAAGCCCTGCAATCGAATGCCAAAGCTGATCAAAGGCGCTGCGTGCCCGGACTCAATTGTCTGACGGTCTGCGGGCTGCGCGACGGGCATGCTTCGTCCGGCCAGTTTTGCATCGACACGCGGCTGGCTTACGCCCTCAGGGGCGATGTCGCTAAGGGCCTGTTTTTCCGCGGCAGCGAAGGCCTGCCCTTTGGCCAGGCGATCCGCCCGGTGGCAGAACTGATCGACTACCTGTTGACCGGCAGCATGCCGGAAACCACGGTGCAGGCCGCCGCCTGACAGCGGCCGGCGGCGGGAACCCTATAACACTTTGATCCATATCAACGGCCGACCGGGCAAATAACGGTTTACTTGTTCCCCATATGAAGATTTCCGGATGAACGGCATGAATATGCGCGACAACCACATGGCAATACATGACGCGAGGCCGGCGATGAATGTCCGGCCCAAAGCGGCATCGCAAGACCGCGAAATTACCGCCGCCCTGCACAGCGTCACCGCGTTTAGCGAATTGGCGCCGGTCGTGCTGGCGCGCCTTGCCGGCAGCGCCACCCGCCTTGAGATCGCCCGCGGCGAACGCCTGTTCGGCGTGGCCGCGCATTGCCCCGGGCTTTACATCGTCGCCAGCGGCCGCCTCATGTTGAGCGTCGGCAACCCGGAGGCCGGCCACAAGGTCATCCGCCTCGCCGAAGCCGGCGACGTGATCGGACTCTCCGCCGCATTGCTCGGCATCGACACTTTCGCCAGCGCCGAAGCGCTGGTCGACAGCACGGTCGTGCTGCTCGCGCGCGACGCCCTGCTCGACCGCGCCGGCAAGGATGTAACGCTGGCGATGGCGCTGGCCAACGTTGCCGCGCAGCAGGCGCGTAAATTCGCCATCGATCTTGAGTCGGTTTCGCTGCAATCGGGCCGCGAACGCATCGTCAATTATCTGCTCGCCAGCGCAACGGCGGGGCCTGCCGCCACGCTCGCGGTGTTGCTGCCGGCGAAAAAAAGCATCATCGCCTCACGGCTGTCGGTGACGCCGGAATATTTCTCGCGCACCTTGCACGAACTGATCAGCGCCGGCGCCATCAACGTCAACGGCCGCCAGATCGTCATCCGCGACGCCGCGAGTCTGCGCAACAGCGACCGCCCCGCCTGAGCAGGCGCCCCGGCGGGATCATTGCCACGCGCGGTCGCAACGACCGTAGAATGGCGCCCCATGATCCACTGGTTGCAATCCGATGAGCCTTTCCCGCCCGTGCATTCGGCGCTGGCCGAACCCAACGGCCTGCTTGCCGCGGGCGGCGACCTCAGCGCCGAACGCCTGATCGAGGCCTACCGCCAGGGCATTTTTCCCTGGTTCAGCGACGGCGAGCCGATCCTGTGGTGGAGCCCCGACCCGCGCATGGTGCTGGTGCCGGCGGAAATCAAAGTCACGCGTTCGCTCGCTAAAGTACTGCGCAACCGCGTGTTTGAAGTGCGCGCGGACAGCGCCTTTCGCGAGGTCATGCAGGCCTGCGCCGAACCGCGCGCGAACCAGCGCGGCACCTGGATCAGCGACGACATGATTGGCGCTTATCACGCGCTACACCGGCGCGGCATCGCGCATTCAATCGAAACCTGGATCGACGGCGAACTCGCCGGCGGTCTCTACGGCGTGGCGATCGGCCGCATGTTCTACGGCGAGTCGATGTTCACGCGCGCGCCGGACGCCTCGAAGATCGCACTGGTGCACCTGGCGCGCCAACTGCAGCGCTGGGGCTTCGAACTGATCGACTGCCAGATGCACACGGCGCACCTCGAACGGATGGGAGGCCGCGAAGTGCCGCGCGCGGCGTTTATGCGAAAACTCGGTGAATTGGTAAACTACCCGCCAATTACCGGAGCCTGGGTGCTCGACAATGACCTCGATTAACGACAACTTTCTCTCGGTCCTGCAGTTTTATGCGACGGCGCCGTATCCGTGCAGCTATCTGCCGGAACGCATGGCGCGCTCGCAGGTGGCCACCCCCAGCTACCTCATCGACAGCCCGGTCTATGGCGAACTGGTGCAGGCCGGCTTTCGCCGCAGCGGCGCCTTCACCTATCGCCCCCACTGCGACCACTGCCACGCCTGCGTGCCGGTGCGCATCGTCACCACGGAATTCGAAGCAAATCGCACGCAGCGCCGCATCCGCAGAAAACACGCTGCGCTGGTGTCCAATATTCTTGACCTCCAATACAGCGCCGAACATTACGCCCTGTATCTGCGTTATCAGGCGGCGCGCCACGCCGGCGGCGGCATGGACCAGGACAGTCGCGAACAGTACCGGCACTTTCTACTGCAGAGCAATGTCGATTCACGCCTGGTCGAGTTCCGGGAAGACGGCGAACTGCGCATGGTCAGCATCGTCGACGAACTGCAGGACGGCCTGTCATCGGTCTACACTTTTTTCGACCCTGACGCCGCCGGCGCCAGTTTCGGCACCTACAACATCCTCTGGCAGATCGAGCGCTGCCGCGCGCTAGGACTGCCTTATCTCTATCTGGGCTACTGGATCGCGCAAAGCCGCAAGATGGCGTACAAAACCAATTTCCAGCCGATCGAAGGTTTGCTCAACAATTGCTGGCAGTTGCTGCCGAAAATTTGATTTTTTGCCGCCGCCGTTCAGAGCGGCAGGCGCGGCTTGAGCCACTCGTCGAGCACTGAGAGCCCGACCGCCAGCAGCGTCGGCCCGAGAAATATGCCGACAAAGCCAAAGGCAAAAACACCGCCCATCACACCTAGAAACACCAGCGCGAACCCCAGGCTGCTGCCGCGGCTGATCAGGAGCGGTTTGATCACGTTGTCGATGCCACTGATGACGACGAAGCCGTAGACCGCCATGAACACCGCCCAGCCCGGCTGGTCCTGATAAGCCAGCCAGGCCGCCGCACCGCCCCAGATCAACGGCGGGCCGATCGGCACCATCGACAGCATGAAGGTGAGAAAACCCAGCAGCAATGCGCCCGGCACGCCGGCAATGGCAAAACCAATCACGGCAACGATGCCCTGCGCGATGGCGGTGCCGACCAGACCGTAGACCACGCCCTGCACGGTGCCGCCGACGGTCACCAGCAGGCCCGGCGCCAGTTCGCCGGCGAGCCGCTTCATCGCCTCGCGCGTCGCGTTGACCAGCACCTCGCCGTCGCGATACAGAAAAAACGCAATGAACGCCGCCAGACTCAGCTGAATGACGCCTTCACCCAGCAGCAAACCCGCCTTGAACAAACCCTGCTGCGCAGGCGGCGCGATTTTTTTCATCAATTCGGCAAGCTTCGCCTTGTTGGCGGCGAGTTCGCGCCACGCTGAATCCAGGCTCTCACCGACCAGCGGCAGGTCCCTGACCCAATCGGGCGGTAACGGCATGCCGTGCGCGAAAGTGTCGCGCAGCCACTCAATCGCCGGCGTCGCCGTATCGGCCAGCGTCAGCGCCAGCAACGCCACCGGCAGCACGATCACCAGCACGAGCAGGAACGTCATCGCCAGCGCCGCGAGAGAGCGACGCCCACCCAGCCGCCGCACCAGCCAGTCGTAGACCGGCCAGGTCGAAAAACAAACGATCGCCGCAACCATCAGCGCGGTGACGAAAGGCTGCAGCACCAGCAGGCAACCCAGCACCAGCAGGGTCGCCGCGGCAATACGCGTCAATTGTTCGAGCCGGATATCCAAAAAAATCTCCAAAGGCGACGCACTGCGCGTGTTCTATCACGCGCATAGGGCGGGGTCAAACCGCGACGGCCGCGGCGCACTGCTAGAATCGCATCATTACAACTGCGCGTTTGGCCATGCCCGATTCCGATCTGATCGCGCGACTCGATGCGTTGCTGCCACAAACGCAATGCCGGCAGTGCGGCTACGCGGCGTGCCGGCCGTATGCCGAAGCGATGGCGGCGGGAGACGCCGGCCCCAATCAGTGTCCACCGGGCGGCAACGACGGTGCGCGCGCGTTGTCCGCGCTGCTCGGTGCGCCGTATGCACCGGTCGATCCGCATTTCGGCGCAAGCAAACCACCCGCGGTCACTGTCATTGACGAGGCACGCTGCATCGGCTGCACGCTGTGCATCAAGGCCTGTCCGGTCGATGCGATTGTCGGCGCATCAAAATTCATGCACACGGTCATCGCCGCGACGTGCACCGGTTGCGAATTGTGCCTGCCGCCCTGTCCGGTTGACTGCATCGTGATGTCTGACGTGCAGTTCTCCGATGAAACCGGGCGCCGCGCAGCAGCACTACAGGCGAAGCAACGTTACGAGGCACGCCAGCGGCGGCTGGCGCGCAACCGCGCGGTCGCCGAAAAAAACGCCGGGCTGAAAGCCGCGGCAGCGCGCAAACAAAGCGCCGTGCAGCGCGCCGTTGCGCGGGCACGCGCGCGCATCAGGCAAAAGCAAACACCCGGCTAGAACGCGCGGCCTCAGCCGCCGAAGACTTCCTGCTTGATCGCACCCTTGCTGGTGTGCTTGACGGCATACATCAGTTTGTCGGCCTGGCGGATCATGTCTTCGATCGACGAGGGCATACGCGTAAATGTCGCAATGCCGATGCTGAAGGTCACCGGCCAGTGGTGGTCAGCCATCTCCTGCAGCAGGCGTTGCTGCAGCATTTCAACCACCATGCGGCAGGCTTCGGCACTGGTTTCCGGCAGCATGATGGCAAACTCGTCGCCGCCCAACCGGCCCGGCAGATCGGAGGAGCGCAGTTTGCGCTGCATGGTTTTCGAAATCACGCGCAGCAGATCGTCGCCGACGTGATGGCCGTGCTGGTCATTGACCATCTTGAAGTTGTCACAGTCAATATAAGCAATCGACAGCGTGCGCCGGTAGCGCCGGCAGACCTCCATTTCGGCGCTGACAATCTGGTAGAACCCGCCCTTGTTGACGAGCGAGGTCAGGGTGTCCTTGCGCGACTGGAAATGCGCGTCTTCAAGCATCCGCCGCAACAGGCTGAGTCCGAAGACCAGCAGCAAAAATCCAAGCATGCAGACGCCCCACTCCCAATAGAGCAGCTGCGGATTATCGAGATAGCGCCCCGCCGCGACATCGATCACCGCCCACGTCGTGCAGACTAGCAGTGACAACATCGCGCCAAACAGGCGGCCCGCCGCCCAGGTCAGCATCAGCAGCGGTATCGCGTAAAGAAGTGCCAGTTGCAGTTTGAATGCGGTGACGTAATCGATGGCTGCCACCGCCGTCAATGCGAGCGCGCCGAGTGACAGCCAGCGCTGGCGGTCCTGATTCAGAATGAACGAACCGATTTGTGATGTTCGGTTGCTTTTGCGCGGCATGGTTCTGCCCCCCCTATTTATCCCTGACGCTGGTTTGGCGGCGTCCCCGGCCTAAATATTGCAAGTAGCATGCCAACCGCAGACCATTTCGATTTTCCCTTTAACAACATCAATTTAACAATTTCGCCTGTGTCGCACCGGGATTGGTTCGTGAAATAGTGCGCGCAACGAACTGCGGAAGACTGGTCGATGCTGCCGGCATTTTCGTCAATCCGCGATGATTGTTGTCAGGCCGCCCCGGCACGATTACGCTCGACACTTTGCGACAGCAGGGTATTTTTCCGGCCAACCGATGAATTCAGAAAAACGCGAAGAAATTTTCCGGCGTTTGCACGCCGCCACTGCGGTGCCGAAAGGCGAGCTCGAATACGGCTCCCCGTTCGAGTTGCTGGTCGCCGTCATCCTGTCGGCGCAGGCCACCGACAAAAGCGTGAACCTGGCAACACGCGAACTGTATAAAGCAGCCAATACGCCGCAGACCATCCACGCGCTGGGGGCCGCCGGCCTTGAGCCTTACATCAAACGCATCGGGCTCTACCGCACCAAGGCAAAAAACATCATCGCCACCTGCGGCCTGTTGCTGCAGCGGCATGACGGGGCTGTGCCGCAAACACGTGAGGCGCTTGAACAATTACCGGGGGTCGGCCGCAAAACCGCCAATGTGGTTTTGAACATCGCCTTCGGCCAGCCGACCATCGCAGTCGACACGCACATCTTCAGGATCTCCAACCGCACCGGCATCGCGCCAGGCAAGGACGTGGTGGCAGTCGAAGAAAAATTGCTCAAAGTCGTGCCGGACGAATACAAGCTCCACGCTCATCACTGGCTGATCCTGCACGGCCGATATATCTGCAAGGCACGCAATCCGGACTGCCCATCCTGTCTGATCGCCGACCTCTGCGAATTTCGCGGCAAGACCAAGACGCCGGCGTCGCCGGCGGTGATAAAGGCGAAAAAAAAGCCGGACTGAACGTCCGGCTTTTTTACGCGTCGATACAGACGCAGTTACTTCACTGCAAGCGCCTGCTGGCTCGAGAACCACGCCGCAAGGTCGGCGATATCCGCGGCCTTGAGGTTGGCGGCCTGTGCGGCCATCACCGGGTTCTTGCGCACGCCCAGCTGATAATCTTTCAGGGCGCGAACGAGATAGTCGTTCTGCTGGCCGGCGAGCTTCGGAAAATCCTGCATTGCGCTCACGCCAACGCCGCCTTCACCGTGGCAGGCTGCGCATACCTTGGCTTTTTCCCGGCCTGCGGCGGGGTCACCCGCCTGCGCCAACGTGCTGAATGCAAATACCGCAGCCATCAAAATAATTTTTGTCATCGTCGTCATCCTATTTGGCTGCAGTCTTGGCGCTGTCCGCCGAATAAAACGCCGCGAGATCGGCCATGTCCTGCTCGCTCAGATCGGCGGCAATCGCGCGCATCGTTGGATGGCTACGTTCACCAGCCTTGTAGCCCTGCAGCGCTTTGACGATGTAACCGGCGTGCTGGCCGCCGAGTTTCGGCACGTTGTAGACCGAGGGAAACGCCGTCTTGTAGCCCGGAATGCCGTGGCATCCCGCGCACATCACCGTTTTCTGTTTGCCGGCGGCGGCGTCACCGGCGGCAAATGCCGTCGCGCCGAAGACCAAGGCCGCTGCGGCCACTGCCGCATTCACTATTGCTCGCGTTTTCATTCGATTTTTCCCCCCGAAGTTCGCAAAAACCCGCGGAATTATACCGTAAATTCCGGCGTTTGCTGCGCTTACGGACCCGTTCAGTGCGCGGTCAGCACGCCGGAGGCCGCCAGCAACAGCACCAGAATCTCCAGCATCGCAATCGCGATGTAGAACCGGTCGGCGCGCCTGAGGCAGGAAACCAGCAGCACGCCGATCGCCGCCAGCGTGGTCGCACACAACACGACTATGCCGAATAGCGGCAGCGTGTCGCCATATCCGAGCCGTCCGAGCCAGTCCCAACCATTGGGTGCGCCGGTAACCCGGCGGAATTCGGTCACCGACAGGCCCCAGAATTCGGGCAGCGATGCCGGCGCCACGGAAGCCGGCAGCCAGCCGGACATATACACGCCGAAACCGCAGACCAGCAACACAAGTCCGGCGCGCATGCCGATTTCAAGCACGCGGGCAAACTGACGCTGCTCGGGAGAAATTTTCATGTCCGCATCGTTCACGACCACACCCCCAGACCGCGACCCAGTGCACGTAACCCGGCGAAGATCAGGATGGCAATCACCAGCCGCCGGATGACGGTCGCATTGACGATCTGCAGGAGTCGCACGCCGATCCGCGCCCCCAGCATCATGCCGATCACAGAGGGCGCCGCGATGATGGCGAGCACGGCACCTTTGTTGATATAGACCCACGCAGCCGAGGTATCGACGATCGACAGAATCAACCCGCTGCTGCCCGCCGACAGGCGCAGCGGCACGCCCATGACCAGATTGAGCGCCGGCACATTGGCCCAACCGGCCCCCAGTCCGAACACGCCGGCCAGCAGACCGATCAAGGCAAACAGAAAGATGCCAAGCGGTGTGCGGTGCACGCGCCATTCGACATTGCGACCGTGGGAGGTGTCATAAAAAATCCCGTGAATGCGCAATGCCTGCGATAACCGGTCCGCTCGTTCGACCTGCGGAAACTCCGACTTCTTTGCCCGCCACATGATCATCACGATCATCAGGATCGCCATTCCCAGCGCGGTTTGCACCACGGCGATCGGCAGCGCCAGTCCGATCAGCGCACCGACAATGGATGTTGTCGACGCAACCAAGGCCAGTGGCAATGCCAGCCGCAGATCGGCCAATCCAAGCCTGAGCAATCCCGGCCCCGCAGCCAGCGCGCCGGCAAGCGCGACCAGCAAACCGGCACTGCGCACGAAATCAAGATGGAAGGGGAAAAAACCGCTGACAATCGGCACGAACAACACGCCGCCGCCAACGCCTGCGGGCACGGCCAGCATGCCAAGAACAAAACAAAGCACAAACAACCCCAACGGCCACAGCCACCATGCGACGGCTACCGCCGGCTCGGCGGCAAAGGCCGCGGGCGCGCACGCTAGCAGGGCACTGAAAACTGCGAGGCGGCTGAATGGATAGGTTGTTCGGCTCATGAGTTCGTCGCGCCGCACATCACGCACGGCCCAGGGCGCTATTCTAATCGGTGTCGCCCCGCGAAGCAGTCAATCGCCGCGCACCGTATAATCGGCCATGGCCAACCGACTCACTAAGATTGTCACGCGCACCGGCGACGACGGCAGCACCGGGCTTGCCGACGGATCGCGGCTCTCGAAATCCGCGCTGCGCGTCGAAACCATGGGCGCCGTCGATGAATTAAACAGCGTGCTCGGTTTGCTGCTCACCGAATCGATGCCCGACGCGATGCGCGCATGCCTAGACGGCGTGCAACACGACCTTTTCGACCTCGGTGGCGAATTGAGCGTGCCCGGACACACCATCATGAGCGAGGCGCATTGCACACGCATTGACGAAGCCATTACTTGTTTCAATGCGGAACTCACGCCACTGAAGGATTTTATTCTGCCCGGCGGCACACGCGCCGCGTCGCTCGCGCATGTCGCGCGCACCGCCTGCCGTCGCGCCGAACGCGTGCTGGTGGCGCTCAATGCCGAGTCGCCGCAACCGGCAGTCATGGTGCAGTATCTGAACCGGCTCTCGGATTTTCTGTTTGTTGCCGCGCGCGCGCTCAACGCGCACGCTGCGCGCGGCGATGTGCTCTGGCAACAGGGCAAGAATCGCGCGCCCTGACCCGGCGCGCGGCTTACCGAACAAACCCGAACAAGCTACTTCGTCGCCGTCACGCAGGAAAAATTGGCGGCATCGTCAATGCTGCCTGTGCCCCTGTGGCGCGCCACCTGTGGATACATACAAAGCGGCCGCGTGCGCGCCACACCCTGCTTCGCATCGTCATTCACATATTTGGTCGCCACAATCTGCCGCGGCGCCACACCCTGTTCGACCCAACGATCGAGCGCCATCACCACATCGAAGTCGGGATCATAGCGCGGCGAAAATCCCTGCCCTGATCCGCCGAAGCTGTTGGGTCCCGGCCCCTTCGAGCAATGATGCATGCCGGGAACCATGAAGAGCCGCGCAAAATCTTCGGTAGCCGCGCCATGCACCTTGCGCACGTCGTCAAAGTACTGCAACGTGCGCAGCGGCGTGATCGAGTGATCGGCCCAGCCGTGATACATGATCAATTTCCCGCCGCGCGCCTTGAATGCCGACAGGTCGGTTTGCACCGCGTCCTGGTCTTTTTCAAACGGCGCGAACGCCGCGATGTCGCGGTCAAAATTGAAATCCGCCACCGCGTCATATTTTTCACCGAACACGAAGTAGCGCATGAACCCGTCCTGGAACGACCACTGTCCCGAGGGATGCGCATTGAGTTTGCCACTGCCGGTGATATAGGCCTCGTAATCGTCCTCATGCCCGGGCGGGAATCCGGGATAGAGGCGCTTGCCCGCGCTATCGTGCGGGCCGTTGTAGATTTTCTCCAACGCAGCCACCTGACCGGCGGTAAAAAAATCGGCCGCATCGCCGCCACGGCAGGTCAGCGCGCGCAAATCGACTTTGCATTGCGCCGGCGCGTCGATCACGCCATCGACCAGACCATCCCGTCCATCGCAGGCCGCCAGCGTGGCTTTTTCAAGCAGCGCGATTTTCTGCGGCGGAATCGGCGCCGGCGTCAACGCCCGCGCATTGTAGGTGTACGACATCATCAGCCGCGTGCGATCGATGACGGGATTGCCGACCACCACGCCATCGAAGTCCTGTGGATATTTCTGCAGCTCGGTCAAACCCATCTTGCCGCCGTTCGAACAGCCGACAAAATACGCACGCTGCTCGTTGCGTTCGTAGTATTTGCGCACGATTTGTTTCGACAATTCGGCGACCACGTGCGTGGCGCGGTGCCCGTAATTGATCTGCGCCTGCGTATTGTTCAGCGCCCACGCCGCCGCCAGCGAATTGACGCCGGTGTGCCCGGTATCCGATCCTGCTGCGGCGTAACCGCGAGCGAGTCCCTGCGTCAGATTGGGGATCGAACCATTGAATCCACCACCGCCGGCGTAAAACAGTTTGCCGTTCCACTGCGTGGTCGGCAGTGCAACCTCAAACTGTATGGTCTGCTCAAGCGTGCCGAGCACCTTGCAATACTCGGGTACCGGCGCGGCCGCAGCCACGACCTGCGCCGACTTGATGACGACGTCCGGCAAAGCCAGCCTGGCTATCGCCGCGCAATCCGTCGCTGCCACGACGTTTGCACAAAAGCCTACGCCGACGGTTGCTGCGAATGCTGCTGCCACACGATGCAGTGCCATAGAAACCCCCTCCCAGAGACGTTTGAAACAACCGGCGCGATGTTGGCTTTTTCTTATTTCACCAAGCCGTGGTACCACCATCAACCGGAATCACCGTGCCGGTCATGAAATTCGACGCATCCGACGCCAGTACCACGATGAGCCCCTTGAGATCATCGTCGCCACCGGTGCGGCCGAGCGGAATCTCGCCAACGATCTGTTCGCTGACCTTGTCGAACATCTTGACATTGATCGGTGTCACGAAAAACCCAGGACAAATCGCATTGACCTGGATGTTGTGCTGCGCCCACTTCACCGCCAGGTCGCGAGTGAAGTTAACCAGCGCGCCCTTGCTGGTGCCGTAGGCGATTGAGTTGTAGTTTTTCGGATTGCGCCCAACGAGTCCGGCAATCGACGCGATGTTGATGATCTTGCCGCGTTTGACCTTGATCATCTCACGGCCGAAGGCCTGCGCACACAGAAAAGGTGCGGTGATATTGAGATCAAGCACCTGCTGCCAGCGGTCCAGCGGCATGTCCTCGACCGGCGCCACCCAGGCACGGCCCGCATTGTTGATCAGCGCATCGACGCGGCCGAATTTCTGCATGGTCGCTTCTTTCAGCGCCTCAACCTGCTCGGGCTTAGTGACATCACAGCCGTAGGCCAGCGCCTTGACGCCGAGCTTTTCGATCGCGTGCGCGGCCTCTTCGCAGTTCTCCAGTTTGCGCGAGCAGATCACGACGTTGGCGCCGGCCTCGGCCAGCGCTGTTGCCATCTGCAGACCCAGTCCGGTGGCTCCGCCGGTAACGACGCCGACGCGGCCTTCCATGTTCATCAATTGTTTTACGGTTGCCACAGTTGTTCCCTTTCACAATTCAAATGCGTTTGCCACAGAGGACACAGAGTAAAAGCAAAAACATATCTATTCCGTGCAAAACAATCCCATATTGCCGTTTCTCTGTGAACTCTGTGTTCTCTGTGGCTAAAAGTCTTTCAGCAACTCCCGCGCAATGATATTGCGCTGAATCTCGGAAGTGCCTTCATAAATGCGCGTGACCCGCGCGTCGCGAAACACCGTCTCGATCCCTGCTTCGCGCATATACCCCATGCCGCCGTGGATCTGCACCGCCGCATCGACCACGCGGCCGAGCGCCTCGGTCGCCGACAATTTAGCCATTGCCGCCTCCAGCGAGCCGCGCTCACCCCGCATCAGCGTTTCAATGCCGCGATAGGTCAGGAGACGCGCCGCATCGCGCTGCACCGCCATATCGGCCAGCATCCATTGCAGGCCCTGATATTCAGCGAGCTTGTGGCCACCTTGCGAACGCAATTTCATGTGCTCGGCGCTTTTCGCAATCAGTTTATCCATCATGCCGAGGCAACGCGAGGCCAGCGTGACGCGCCCCTGGGTCAGCGTTTTCAGCGCCTGCACGAAACCCATGCCCTCGGGCCCCAGCATGTTTTCCGCCGGCACTTCGCAATCCACGAAGGACACCGGTGCGGTGTTGCAACCGCGCATGCCCATCTTCAGTTCGTTGCGGCCCACCGACAGCCCCTTGCAGCCGCGTTCGACGATGAAGGCCGAGATGCCTTTCACGCCCTTTGATTTATCGGTCGCCGCCATCACCGTGAAGACGCCTGCCTGCGGCGCATTGGTGATGTAGATTTTTTCGCCGTTGATGACCCAGCGGTCACCCTTCTTTACCGCCGTTGTGCGCATCGCTGCCGGATCGGAACCCGCCTCGGCTTCAGTCAACGCAAAACAGCCCACCCATTCGCCGGAAGCCATGCGCGGCAGGTATTTTTTCTTCTGTGCCTCGTTGCCGAGTGCGACGATACCCGTCGAACTGATGCCGGTGTGGTTGCCGATGACCGTGGCAAACCCGTAATGCGTGAGGCCCATCACCTCCTCGACCGCGCACTTGCCCGCAAGATCGAGTCCGATGCCGCCGTACTCTTCGGGAATCGTCAGGCCGAACAATCCGAGATCGCGCGCCTTCTGATGAAGATCGGCAGGGATCGCGTCGCTCTCCTCGATTTCAAGCGCACGCGGATCAACCTCTTTGGCAAGAAAGCGGCGAATTTCATCGCACAACGATTGCACTTCAGGTTGTGGTTGCATGGGAATTCCTAAAATTCAGACGCCAAGAAAAATCATCACAAGAAATCGGAATCTATTGCGGAATGAAATATTGCGCAACCACAACCTCATCTATTTCGTCATTCCCGCGAAAGCGGGAATCCAGTGAGGCGCTAATTCTCCCTCATGCCGAATTCCTGGGCTCCCGCTTTCGCGGGAGCGACGGCCCGCTAATACTTTTTGGGCTTGATCAGCGCATCACCGGCCTTGACGCCGCGCCCCTGCGGAAAAACAAACAGCGGATTGATATCCAGCTCCGCCATGTGATCCTGCAGATCAACCGCCATCGCCGAAACGCGCACGATCGCATCGGCCAATGCGTCGATGTCCGAAGGCAGCGCGCCGCGCGCCCCCTTGAGCACTGCGCTGCCCTTGATTTCATCGATCATTTCAAGCGCCACTGATTGCGTCACCGGCGCCATGCGGAACGAAACGTCCTTCAATACTTCGGCAAAAATACCGCCGAGGCCGAACATCACCGCCGGGCCGAACAGCGGGTCATTGGTCACGCCGAGAATCGCCTCGATACCGCCGCTCACCATTTCCTGCACCAGCACGCCTTCGATGCGCGCGCCGGGCCTGTATGCGCGCGCATTGCGCATGATCTCGTCAAAGGCCGCCGCCACGGACGCTGCGGAATTGAGCCCGAGCTTTACCGCGCGCGCCTCGGTCTTGTGCGGAATATCCGGCGACTGCACTTTCAGCGCCACCGGATAACCGATTGCTTGCGCGGCGGCAACCGCTGCCGCCGCATTGATTGCCAGCGTTTCGCGCGTGACGCCAATGCCGTAGGCGGCGAGCGCCTGTTTGGCTGCGTGCTCCGGCAGATCTTCGCTGCGACCGGCCAGCAACGCATGCACGGTGGTGTCGGACAACACCGTCGCAGGCTCCTTTAAGCGCACCTCATCGCGCCGCAGCGAATGCGCAAACGCCGACAGTGCTGCCAGCGCGCGCCCGCAGCGCACGGGCGATTTGTAATGCGGAATTTTCAGTGCATCGAGTTTTGCATAGGCATCGCGCGCCAGTTCGTCGCGCGCGCTCCACGCCAGAAAAATGGGCTTGTCGGTGTGCGCCGCGATCTCCGTGATCTCCGCCGCAATGTTATCCGCCAGTTCGCCCTGCAGCGACGCGTTGATCATGGCGATTGCATCGACATTCGGATCGTCGAGAATGGCCTGCAGTGTGCGGCGGATCAGACTGAGGTCGTTGAAAATGGCCGCCGTGACATCCACCGGATTCTGAATCGAGCCGAACGACGGCACGATGACGCGCAACTTCTCTGCGGTTTCGGCCGAAAGCGACGGCACCTGCATGCCGCGCGACACGCATTCATCGGTCATCAAAATGCCGGCGCCGCCCGACACCGTGATGATGGCAACACGGTTGCCCTTGGGCAGCTTGCCGCAGCGAAAGGCGCGGCTGTAATCGACGACATCCTGAATGTCCTCGACCTGGATGATGCCCGACTGCCGGAACGCCCCCTGATACAGCGCCATGGCGCCGCCGAGATTGGCCGTATGCGAGGCCGCCGCACGGCTACCCTGCTCGGTGTTGCCGACCTTCCATGCCAGGATCGGTTTCTTTTTCGCTAAGGCCTTGCGCCCCACATCAACCAGCCGCCGCGCATCTTTCAGACCTTCGATATACGCGGTGATGACCTCGGTTTTTGCATCGTCGATGAAGTATTCAAGAAAATCCAGCGTGCTCACACCGATCTCATTGCCGGTAGTCACCATCTGCCGGAAATGCACGCCGCCGTCCTTCGACGCGAGGTTCATCACCGAGAAACCAAATCCGCCACTCTGCGACACCATGCTCACCGCGCCCGCATCGTAGCCGGTGAAAAACACCGAACCGAAACCCGCATACACGTTGCCCGTAATATTGATCATGCCCTGGCAGTTGGGGCCAACGACACCGATGTCGTATTCGGCAGCGACGGCGGCAAGCACGCGCTGCATTTCGATGCCTTTACCACCGACTTCCGAATAACCGGAACTGAACACGATCGCAAACGGCACGCCCTTTTTGCCGCAGGCGCGCAGCATCTCCGCCGCGCGCGATGCGTTGATCAAAATCAGCGCGAGGTCCGGCGTCTCCGGCAGCGACTCGATCGACGGCCAGCATTTGATGCCGAGGATCTCGTCGTATTTCGGATTGACCGGATAGAGTTTTCCCGCATAACCGTGCGACTGCAGATGCTGCAGCGACTGCCCGCTGATGGTAATCAGATCCCGCGACGCGCCGATGACGGCGATGGAACGCGGGTTGAAAAATCGTTCGAGGTTCTTGGGCATGACAGACTTGCTTGAGCGTCGGTAGAGGCAAAAGACCGCAATGGTAGTGTCATGGCCATGGCAGGGCAAGCCGCGAAAAAAGCGCAACCACGCACATTCGGGCGCCTCCCTGCCGGCCCGACCCGCCGCTACGCAATTCAACGAGCGAAAACACTGAAACTGCCTGCGGACTTCTCTATCGGTTTATATATCTATCCGCAGATGCCCATATAAATTTTTGCATGGTTGCATCTACCCATAAAGGTACCGTTATGGTCAACCGGCGCAATGCGCTACGCTTATTGCGCCCTACCCGGACTTGACCGATTTACCGCGGGATCACTAACACGGCAGCCTGGGCTGACGCAGAAAGCCCAAGCTGCGCGACTGACCCGCCAGTACCACTCAGCAGACAAGCACCGCCCGCCCGACAATCTCCCCGACCTCAAAAGCACGGTGCGCAGCCACCGCTTCCTTTAATGGAAACACACGGCTGATCACCGGCTTGATGCGCCCCTGCCGGATCAGCGCCACGGTGTCGGCGATGTCCTGCCGGCCGGCCGAGCGGTTGCCGGTGACCGTGATTTCCTCGATGAACACCCAGGTCGGCGTTTCGAGCACGCCGCCCTTCGGGAAATAGCCCATGATGACAAGGCGGCCGCCGGGTGCGAGCGCGTTGATGCTCGGCGGCAGCGTGTCGCGCTGCGCGACGAAATCGAGCACCACGTCGGCACCGAGGCCGTCGGTGACGCCCTTCACGAACTGAACAGTGTCGTGTTCCTGCGTCGAGAAGACGACGTCAGCGCCGGCTTCGCGCGCGGCGGCCGCGGTCTTGTTTGAGCGGATCGCTGCAATCACGCGTCCGCCGCAGGCGCGCGCCGCCTGGATCGCGTGCAAGCCCATGCCACCGCCGGCACCGATGATCAGCACGTTTTCGCCGGCGTGAATGCCGGCGCGGCCCGAACAGGCCTTCACCACTGGCCCGATCGTGTTCGGAATCAAACAGGCTTGCTCAAAGGTCACCTCGGCCGGCAGCGGCACGCAGTTGCGCGCCGGCACGCAAACGTACTCGGCGTAGCCGCCGTCGAGGTGCGCGCCGATCATTGCCGTGTGATTGTTCAGATAAAGACAGAGGGTCTCGCGCCCCGCGCGGCAATAGCGGCAATTACCGCAGCTGAGATTATTGTTGATCACCACGCGTTCGCCGGTCTTCACGCCGTCGGCGTTCGACCCGAGTTCGGCAATCGTGCCGGCGATGCCGTTGCCCATGATGCGTGGCAGCTTGACGTGCGGCATGCCGCGGCCGCTGCGGAAGACCATCTGAAAGAGATCGATGCTGACCGCACCGACGCGCACCAGCACTTCACCGGCGCCGGGCTGCGGTGTCGGCACTTCCTCCCACTTCAGGTTTTCCGGTGGGCCGAATTCCCTCAGGACGATTGCATGCATGACGCACTCCGTTGTTGTTGTCGCAATGAAACTTCCGCCCCCGGTGCGCGCACCGCACGGGCAAACCGCCGGCGGCGGCAACTGCCGTTTCCCGGAGTCGTTTCAATATATTGTATTTTGCGGGCGGAAGGCGGAATATTGCGGGCAGGTTGCAGCGGCAGCAACTGGATTGCGCATTGCAGAAACCGGCCCCCAATCGACGTGCCGCATTTTCGCGGGGCCGCGGTCAGTGCGCCGTTACAAGCTGGTTTAAGGTGATTTCGTGCTGAAGAACATAGGCAAATACGAATTAAAACGCGTGCTGGGAAAAGGCGCGTCGGCGACTGTTTATCTTGGCGTGGATACCTTCACCAACGCGGAAGTCGCCGTCAAGGTGATCGACACTGAGGTGTTCAAGAACTCGTCGGACGGCGAAGTCCTGCGCGCGCAATTTCTGAACGAAGCCTCGCTGGCCGGCAAGCTCAATCATCCGCATATCGTCTCGATACTCGATGCGGTGGTGACCGAAGATTCAGGACATATCGCCATGGAATACGTCGGTGGCGGCGATCTCACGCAGCGCACCAGCCTGCTGAAACTGTATTCGACGCAAGACGCGATCCAGGTCGGCTTCAAGTGCTGCGGCGCGCTCGATTACGCCTACCGGCAGGGCGTCATTCATCGCGATATCAAACCCGCCAATATCATGATCACAAAAGGCACCGACATCAAGATTGCGGACTTCGGCGCGGCCTATCTGCGCCACAACGCCGACAAGGACCAGGTCAGCATGGGCACGCCCTCCTACATGAGCCCCGAGCAGATGAGCGGCGCGGAACTGACGCACCAGAGCGACATGTTCTCGTGGGCCATCGTGCTCTACTAACTGTTTACCGGTGAAAAGCCTTTTGTCGCGAAGACCATGAGCGAACTGGTGCGCAAAATCCAGCGCGAAGACCCGGTGCCGCCGAGCCGCAACTGGCCGTCGATCCCGCCGGCGATCGACCGCGTGCTGCTCACCGCTTTGGCGAAGAAACCGGCGGACCGTTTCCCGACCTGGGCCGACTTCGCGCTCGAACTGGCGAAAATCGGTGGCCTCAGCTATCAGGACAAATCAATCCAGGACAGCGAAAAGTACGCGGCGCTGCGGCGCGTGAAGATGCTCTCGAAGCTCGCCGACGGCCAGATCTGGGAACTGGTGCGTGCCGGCCGCTGGACGCGCGAGTCCGCGCGCCACGTCATCATCCGCGAGAACGATACCGGCAACAGCCTGTTCTTTCTTGCCGCCGGCCAGGCCAAGGCCACCCGGCAGGGGCGCCTGCTCAATCTGATCGAGGGCGGCGAATGTTTCGGCGAGATGGCCTACATACGCGGCGGCAAGGCCGAACGCCACGCCAGCGTCGAATCGATGACTCAGGTCATGTACGCCGAGTTCCCGAGCGAGGCACTCGATGGCATGAGCGACAGTTGCCAGCTGCATTTCATGCGCGCGCTGGTAAGCACGCTCGCCGAGCGCCTGGATCTCGCCAACAGCCGGCTCTCGCCGACGAAAAATTGAAAGCGGTTACCGCGTCACCGGTTTTTTGGAACCAACGCAAGGGAACAGCCATTGTCCTGAATTCTGCGCATTGTTAACCCGCGCGTTGGATCAGGCGCGCTTCCAGCCCAGCCATTCGCAAATCGCCCTGCCCATCACCAGTTCAAGGTCATTGCCCTTGAGCCAGGGCATTTCCTCGGTATACATGGTCACGCACTGGCGATAGCTGCACGGCATGCGCGTGACGTCGGTGCCCCAGAACGAGCGCTGCGGGCCGAAGGCTTCGACCATGCGCTTGATGTAGGGGTGGATATTGCGGTACGGATAAACGTCGCTCGAATAACTCGGCGCGCCCGACAACTTCACAGCCACGTTCGGATGTTTCGCCAGCGCCAGCAGCACATCGAGGTCGGCAAAGCCGGAGTCGTCCATCGTGTGACGCACGCGCGCCATGTGGTCGATCATGATTTTCAGGCGCGGATGTTTTTTCGCGATCTGGTCCACGATGTGCAGCTTGCCCGGCACCAGCAGCGCCACCGGCAGTCCTTGTTTTTCAGCCGCCGCCCACACCCAGTCCATGGTGCCGTCGGTGAGCCAGCTGTCCTCGCCCTTGCGCAGAAACGCAAAACGCAGACCGACCATGCCCGGCTGCTCGCGCCACTTCTCGACGCGCGCCGGACTCGCCGGATCCTTGGGATCGAAATTGCCGAGCACACAGAAACGGTCGGGATGTGCCGCGGCCGCCTCCATCGAGATTTCATTGGCCTGCGGGTCCCAGCTTGGCGGGCACAGCACAACGGCGTCAACGCCGCCCTCTTTCATTTCGTTGAGCAGATCGTCCTTGGTGTACTGCGGAATCTGGCGGTGAATCACCACCGGCGTGCCGTTTTTCCAGATATGGACCTGCGAATCGACGATCAACATTGCCTGCTCCTTTTTGCCTGTATGGAATGGCGGGGGATTATTCCCGAAACACGGCGAACGCGAAAACTATTTTTGCGTTGCCGGCACGTCGTAGTCGCCGCCATGGAACAGCAGCGGATGGCGGTTAGAGTACGCATAGCGCTCGACCTCGCCGATCAGAATCAAATGATCGCCGCCCTCATGCTGCCGGACAAGCCGGCATTCGAAGGTGGCGACAGCACCGGCGATGAGCGGCGCGCGGCCCAACCCTTCGTTGAAATCCAGTTCCGCAAACTTGTCGGCGGCCGGCCTGCTGAAGCGCTGCGACAGATGCTGCTGGTCAGCCGCCAGCACGTGGATCGCAAAATGGCTTGCCTCCGTGAAGACGCTGCGGCTCGGCGCGGCTTTCGACAGGCACCACAACAACAGCGGCGGCGCCAGTGACACCGAACAGAATGAATTGACGGTGACGCCCGCGGTCTGGCCGTCCGCCGTGCGCGCGGTGATCACCGTCACGCCGGTCGGAAATCCGGCCAGCGCGCGGCGCAATTCGCGCGGCTCTATGCCCTGCACGGCAGCTGCCGCGGCAACGGGGCATTCGACGCGCAGTTCAACATTTTTTGTCATGGATATTCAGTCAAATCCGCCGGTAAACCGTGCTTGGCAACGGCATTGTATTGACCAAAGTCAATCGCGAGAAGTCATGCGTCGGTCAAATGATTATATCCATTTCTTCTATAATCGACGCATGAACAAGCTTCTGACCATGATGGCCTTCGTGCGCGTCGCCGAGAGCGGCAGCTTTACCGCGGCAGCGGCGCAGCTCGGCGTTTCGGTTTCAGCGGTGGCCAAGGCGGTCACACGGCTGGAGGAAGAACTCGGCGTGCAATTGCTGGTGCGCACCACGCGCAAGCTGGCGCTGAACGACGACGGGCGGGAATTTTTCTCGCGCTGCCAGCGCATCCTCAATGACATTGAAGACGCGGAGTCCTCGGTAAAAGGCGCGCGGCAGACACCGCAGGGCCGCCTGCGCATGGTGATGCCGACCATGTTCGGCCGCCTGACCTTTCTGCCACAGGCCGCAGCCTTCAGTGCGCGTTATCCCGACATCGTGCTCGATGTGGCATTCGAGGACCGCCAGGTCAACCTGATCGAGCGCGGCCTCGATCTCGCCGTGCAGGTTGGCGACCTCAATGATTCGAATTACCTCACACGCACGCTCTACCGCGGCCCGCGCGTGACGGCGGCCTCACCAGCCTACCTCAAGCGCCACGGCGAACCGAAAACGCCGGACGACCTCGTCAAACACAATTGCATCATCAGCAACTACGGCCCGGTCTGGCATTTCAGCCATCGCGGGCGCGCCATGCCGGTCACCGTCAGGGGCAACCTCGTCGTCACCGGCGGCGAGGCCATGCGCGAAGCGGCCATCCTTGGGCTGGGCATTGCGCAATCCAACGGCTGGACCTTCCACCACGACATCAACGCCGGCACGCTGCGTCCGCTGCTGGAAAATTTCGCGGTCGAAGGCCGGCCGATGAGCATCGTCTATCCGCCGACGCGCCACGTGCCGAGCAAACTGCGCGTGATGATCGATTTTCTGGTTGCCATCACGCGCCTGCCGGCTGGCGGCGCACGGCCCGCCACCGCGCCTTCGGCCGCCAGACGACGGCGCGCAGGCCCCGCCTGAAAGATGGCCGCAGTGGAACAAATGGACAAAGTGTTTTGTCCGGCGGTTGATGGTCGCGCCGCGGCGCTTGGGTATCATAGGCGCCTTCAAATACGTGCCGGCGGCGCATCGCCGCGCGCAGAATAAACCACGCAGCACAGAGGAGACCTCCCGTGAGACTCGGCTATTTCACCATGCCCATGCATCCGCTTGAGCGCAGCCCGACGGACACGCTGCGCGAAGACCGCGAGGCCATCATCCTCGCCGACAAACTTGGCTTTCACGACGCCTTCGTCGGCGAACACCTGACCGAGCGCTCCGAGAACATCACCAACAGCCTGCTGTTTCTGGCCACGCTGATCAGCGACACCAAAAACATCAAGCTCGCCACCGGCACCACCAACCTCTCGCAGCAGCATCCGGTGATCATCGCTTCGAATTCGGCGATGTTCGACCACCTGTCGAAAGGCCGCTTCATTTTCGGCATCAGCGCCGGCGCGCTCAAATGCGATGCCGAGGCGCTCGGACATCTCGAGATGGACCGCAACAAGCTGTTCGCTGAGTGCATTGATGTCATTCTCGCCATTTGGGAACGCGAGTCACCCTATGACATCGACTTTCCGGATAACCGCTTCAAGGTGACAACCAAAACCACGCGCGAACTCGACATCGGCCGCGGCCATCTCTACAAGCCCTACCAGCAGCCGCGCCCGGAAATCGTCGGCACCGTGGTCGCACCGTTCTCGAAGGGCGTGATCGCCATGGGCGAGCGCGACTTCCATCCGCTGTCGGCCAACTTCCTGCTGGCGAAATGGCTGCCCAGCCACTGGCAGAACTATTCCGAAGGTAAGAAAAAGGCCGGCCAGGTGGCGGACCCTGCCGACTGGCGCATCGCGCGCTCCATTTTCGTCGCCGACGACGACAAGGTCGCTAGACGCTACGGCCGCGACGATCCGCATAGCCCCTACCGCTTCTACTGGAAGATGCTGGGGATCAAAATGCAGCGCTCGAATCGCCTCGGCGCCTTCAAGTCATCCCGGGAACAGCCCGACGCCGAAATTACCGAGGACTACGTCCTCGACAACCTCAGCATCCAGGGCAGCGTCAACAAGGTGGTTGACGAGATCCTCAAGCTGCACGAGGAAACCGGCGATTTCGGCGAGCTGGTCTACGCCGGCATGGACTGGGCCGATCCGGCTTTGTCCAAACGCTCGATGGAACTGATGGCCACAGAAGTCATGCCGCGCGTGAATCAGGCGATCGGCAAAAAAGTCAAAGCACCGCGCGTCGCTTAAAATACACGGCCACAATAAAAACACACCAAATCGCATTTCATCCGGGGGAATTTGTCATGAAAGAAGGTTACGTTCAGTCCGCCAGGCACGGCGGTATCCATTACGTAGAAGCCGGTTCCGGTAAACCGCTGGTGCTGCTGCACAGCAACGGCGCCTCCGCGCTGCAGTACCGCTTTACGCTGGATGAGTTCGCCAAGACCTGGCGCGTCATCGCCATGGACATGCCGGGCCACGGCGACTCCGACCCGATCACACACCATTACTCGATCGAGATGTACGCCGAATCCGTGGTGGACCTGCTTGACGGCCTGAAGATCGAGCGCGCCGCGGTGGCCGGCGATTCGGTCGGCGGCTCAATCTGCATTGCACTGGCACGCGACCACGCCAGCCGCACCCAGCCGGTGGTAATCTCCGAATGCCCGCTGCGCGCGGAAAAAGACTGGCTCGCAACGTGGCCGCGCATCGAGGCCTCATACAGCGACCCGACGCAATCGATGGATGAAGTCAAAGCGCGCCTGCGCGAGGCCACGCCGGACATTCTCGCGCGCTGGAACATCGACCGCCGCAAGGCCGGTGCCTGGGCAATGATCGACGTCATGCGCGCAATGCGCGAATTCGACGCCATCGGCGCGCTGAAAAAATTCAAGGGGCCGGCCACCGTAATCATCGGCGCCAAGGGCAACGCGCTCAGCAACCGCGCCGCCTACGAAGAGGCCGTCGGCAAGAGCAATATCGCCGTGCTCGAAGGTTGCGGGCATTTCCCGATGCTCGACGATCCGGCGCTGTTCGTGCGGGAAGTGAACCGCCTGCTCGCCGGCGCCACGAAGTAAGACATGCACTTGCGGCCGCCACCGGCGGTCGCAGTCATCATCGAACCTTCGCACCTGTGATCGCGCCCACGCGCCTCTGCCTGCATTTTTTTGCAGCTGTCGCCCTACTGGCGGCAGGCGCCGTGGCGCGCGCCGCCGATGGCACAGCCGGCGTTTATCCGACCAAACCGATCCGCATCATCATCGCCACCACGGTCGGCTCCGGCCCCGACATCCTGGCACGCCAGATCGGTGCCAAACTCACGCAGGTCTGGGGGCAGCAAATTGTCATCGATCCGCGCGCCGGCGCCTCGGGCATGATCGGCGCCGAACTCACCGCCAATTCAAGTGCCGACGGCTACACGCTGTGGATGGCAACGATGTCGCACGTCATCGCCACGACCATGTATCAGCGGCTGTTGCTGGCGCGTGATTTCGCGCCGATCACGCAGGTCGCCTCGACGCCCTATGTCATCGCCGTCACTGCGGCGCTGCCGGTCAACTCAATCGCCGAACTGATTGCGTATGCAAAAGCACGCCCCGGCCAGGTGCTCTACGGCTCGGCCGGCCAGGGTTCGACACCGCACCTGTGCATCGAACTGTTCAAATCGATGACCGGCGCGGATCTGCTGCACGTGCCCTACCGGGGGGCCGCACCGGCGCTCACCGACCTGATGTCGGGCCATGTGCAGGTGTCCTGCGTGGCAGCACCGGCGGTGCAGTCGTTTTCGCGCAGCGGCAAACTGCGCTCGCTGGGCGTGACGACGCGGCGGCGCACGCTGCTCGCAGCCGATGTGCCGGCGGTGGCCGAAACCGTTGCCGGCTACGAACTGGTCGGCTGGTACGGCTTGCTCGCCCCGCTGGGCACGCCGCCAGCCATCGTCAACCGGATCAGCGCGGAAATCGGCCGCGCGTTGAAGACGCCTGAAGTGCAGGAGCGTCTGGTTTCGGTCGGTGCCGAAGCGGTCGAGTCATCGCCCGTGGCATTTACAAAATTTCTGCAGCAGGAAACGCTGCGCTGGGGCAAAGTATTACGCGAGGCCGGCATCAAGCCGGTGCCATGATGATGCGACATCCGAACCAACAGGCGCTGCTGGCAAACATGACACGTGGCTACCGCATGAAAACGGCGACCCGCCGCGGCGCACGCGCGTGTGCGGCCGTCTTCGCACTGCTGCTTGCGCCTGCGGCGAACGCGGCCGATGCGGCGAATGCGGCCTATCCGACAAAACCGATCCGCATGATGACCGCCACCACCATCGGCTCCGGCCCCGACGTGCTCGCGCGCATGCTCGGCACGCGCCTGAGCGAAATGTGGGGCCAGCAGGTGGTGGTCGACAACCGCGCCGGCGCCTCCGGCCTGATCGGCGCGGAACTGGTCGCCAAAGCTGCGCCCGACGGTTACACCTTGTGGATGGCGACCATGACGCAACTCATCAGCACGACGATGTACCAGAAATACATGATGACGCGCGATTTCGTGCCAGTCGCCGGCGTCGCCTCGACCGCATTCGTCGTCTCGGTGAGTGCGACACTGCCGGTGAAGACGATGGCGGAATTCGTCGCCTATGCAAAGGCGCGGCCGGGCCAGGTCATGTATGGTTCTGGCGGCCAGGGCTCGACGCCGCATCTGTGCATGGAGTTGTTGCAGAGCCTCGCCGGCATCAAACTCGCGCACGTGCCTTACAAGGGCAGCGTCATTGCGCTGACCGATATGATGGGCGGACAGATGCATTCGACCTGCGCGGCGGCGCCGGCCATGCCGCCGTTCGTGCAGGGCGGCAAGGTGCGCTCGCTGGCCGTCACCACGCGCGAGTCGACACAACTGGCACCCGGGCTGCCGCCGGTCGCCGACGCAGTGCCCGGCTATGAACTGGTCGGTTGGTACGGAATACTGGCGCCGCGCGGCACACCCAAAGACGTCATCACAAAAATAAACAAGGCGCTCGTCGAGGTGCTGCGGCTGCCGGACGTGCAGGCGCGCCTGAACGCGGTGGGCGCGGAGGCGGCGTATTCGGGGCCCGCCGAGTTCGGCGTGTTCCTGCAAAAAGAAACCGCGCGATGGGAAAAAGTGCTGCGCGAAGCGAACATCAAACCGTCCGAATGAAGAACCGTAGCGCGGAAGGAGCGTAGCGTATTCCGGGCTACAGGGCCATCAGCTATACAACACACAGCGGCAACTGCAATACTGTCAAAAAACAAAATAAAATCGACGAGGGGGCAACAACATGAACAGAAGTATTTCGCAATGCGCAGCGACCGGCGTATGCCTGGCATTTTTTTCAATGGCCGCGCAGGCGCAGGACCGCGCCTATCCGAACAAGGTCGTCCGCTTTATCACCTCGCTCGCCACCGGCAGCAGCGCCGATGCGTTCGGGCGCGCCATCACCGATCAGTTGACGCGCCGCCTCAATCAATCGTTCATCATGGACCCGCGCCCGGGTGCCGGCGGCAACCTCGCCGCGGAAACCGTCGCCAAGTCCGCCCCCGACGGCTACACCCTGCTGATGAGCTCGGTGGCCTCGAACGCGATCAACATGAGTTACTACAGCGCTCTCAACTACGATCTGCGTAAGGACTTCGCGCCGGTCACCAAATTCGGCTCGATCCCCAACGGCCTCTTCGTCAGCCCCGAATTGCCGGCGAACAATCTGAAAGATCTGACCACGCTGCTGAAAGCAGCACCGGGAAAATACAGCTGCGCCTCGTCGGGCACCGGCGGCCTGCTGCACCTGACCTGCGAGATGTACAAGAAAGCCGCCGGGCTCGACGTGCTGCACGTGCCTTACAAGGGCGCGACCTACCAGCCCGACCTCATCGCCGGCCGCGTCACGCTGGTGTTCGACAACATTCCCGTCTACGTGCCGCTGGTGAAGAGCGGCAGGCTGAAGATTCTTGCCATCACCAGTGCGACGCGCTCGCCGGTACTGCCCTTCGTGCCGACCGCCATCGAACAGGGGCTGCCCAACTTCGATTCGCGCGGCCTGTTCGGCCTGCTGGCCCCCGCCGGCACACCGAACGAAATCATTCAGCTGCTCAATCGCGAAATCGGCGCCGTGCTGCGCGACCCTGCAATGAAAGAAAAACTCATCGCGCAGGGCATCGAGCCCGAGGCCGGCACGCCGGAGGGGCTGCGTGATCTGATCCAGAGCGAAATCACCAAGTGGGCGCGCGTGATCAAGGACGCCGGCATCAAGCCGGAATAGCGCCACATGACGATGTTATGATGGCGCCTTCGCGCGAATCTCCCGAACCTCCCGAATGAACCGATGAACACAGCGTCCGCAGCCGCCCCCGTATCGTTGCGCGAAATGTGGCTGATTTCCGCCGGCCACATGCTCACGCACTGGTATCCGGCGACGTTTTACCTGCTGCTGCCGCTGATCGGCCGCGAACTCGATCTTTCCTACACCGAAATCGGCTTCATCATGACGGCGATGCACGGCGTCGGCGCGCTGATGTCGATGCCCGGCGGCATGCTCGTCGACATGGTCGGCAAAAAGGGCGGCCTGATGGCGCTGTCGCTGTTCTGGATCGGCGTGCCCTACGCGCTGCTCAGCATGACGCATTCGTACTGGATGGTGCTGCTCTGCGTGTCACTGGTCGGCATCGGCAACAACCTCTGGCATCCGGCGGCGATCGCCACGCTCGCCCATCGTTATCCGACGCGCAAGGGCTTCGTGCTGTCGCTGCACGGCATGGGCGGCAATGTCGGCGAAGCGGTCGCACCGCTGGTGGCGGGGATGCTGCTGGCCACCCTGAGCTGGCGCAGCGTGGTCGTCATCAATATCGTACCGGGCATCATCATGGCCGGGCTGATCCTGCTGTTCCTCGGCGCCTTCACCGTCGATCGCAACCGCAGCGAAGCGCACGCGCCGCGCCACCTCGGCGCTTACCTGAAAAACTTCGGCGACCTCTTTCGCAACCGTTCGCTGATGCTGATCTCCACCGCCACCGGCTTGCGCACGCTGACTCAATCGGGCCTCTTGACCTTTCTGCCGGTGTATCTGGCCTACGAAATGAATTATTCGCCGTTCGCGGTCGGCGTTTGCATGGCGGTACTGCAGCTCGGCGGTTTTATCGCCGCACCCATCGGCGGACACTTCTCCGACAAACTCGGCCGCAAACGCATCATCATGGGTGGCATGACCGTCACCGGCATCACCATCGTCGGCATGGCGCTGGCGGCAAAAACGCCGTGGTTCGTGGTGTTCGTCGCGCTGGTCGGATTTTTTCTCTACGCGATGCGCCCGGCGCTGCAGGCCTGGGCGATGGATGCGACACCGAAGAACATGGGCGGCAGCACGGTCGGCCTGCAGTTCACCTTCAGCGCGGTCGGTTCGGCGATCGCCCCGGCCATCTGCGGCATGATTGCCGACGCCTACAACATCTACACCGCGTTTTATTTTCTTGCCGGCACCATTGTCTTCGCCAATGTCATGATGCTGCTCATGCCGAAGGAGACCCTCCGAAGCGCGGCTACAACAGCGACCAACTGATCATCCCGCCGACGTGTAATATTCCACTCAGGAGGCTTGCACTTGGATATCTTTTCGATATTGTTTAGCTGTCTCAAGCTGCTTCTCGTGCTCGGCTTTTGTTACGCTGCCGGCACCAGTCTGTTAGCCGCACGCGGTGAACGCGCCAGCCCTGGACTCGCGGTGATCTGGTTTACCGGCGGGTTCTGTTTAGTGGCGTTTTTCTTTCTGTTTTCAAAGATTGCCGGATCCTCGCTGGTTTTTTTCGTTGGCCTGCCCGCTCTGGTCGCAGCGTCTCTTCTGATTCGAAAGCCAGCATTGCGAATCTCGTTTGATGGGGGGCTTGCCGCGCCGACGTCGGCACTCGCGCTTGTAACGCTGACCACTATTCCGGTATTGATCATGGGCGCCCGCATGGGCGCCGGCGAATATCCTGCCGAATTTTTTGCCGGAGACTCGCCGTTTTTCCTGCAACAGGTCTACGCGCTGATGCGCACCGATTCCTATCCGCCACCCAGTCTTGAAACATATGGCTTCTCGTTCAAGTATCACTACGGATTCCAGGCGTTCGTCGCCATAACCAGCATCCTCACCGGCCTCAAGCCCCACTTCGTGATGTTCGGCGTGGTACAGCCTATGCTGGAACTCCTCGCCGGACTCCTTGTTTACGACATCTGCCGCCGCCTGAGCGGACGCCACGGCGCCGCCATGCTGTGCCTCGCGCTCTTCCTCCTCGGATCGAGGCAATACCTGCTCACCTTCCAGCCCCTCGACCCGTCGTGGTGGGCGTTTATAACGCACGAAGAAAACTTCAACTTTCGCTATCCGAATGGGCCCGACGCGGCCGGCCTGCTGATGGCGCTGTGCGTGATCCGCTGCGCGCTGGAGTTCGAGCGCACCAACATGCGGCTGGCGGCGCTGTTCTTCACCTGCCTGCTGGCGGTGTTCAAGCTGCCGTACCTGATTCCTGTGGGCGCCGGCATCGGACTGGTTTACTGCAATGAAATGCGCAAACGGTTCAGCCTCCGGCTGCTGTTTGAAACCGGCGCAGCGGCGCTGCTCTCCGTGCTGGCCTACATGGTTTTTTCGCAGGGCCCGGCCACCGCGGGCGGCACTGCCGGCTTGCAGTTTGCGGGCTTCCGCGCGATGTCGATGCCATGGGACAACGAAACGCTGTTGATACTCTGCGCGGCCGTCGTTGCCACCGCGGCGGCAACGCGGCAACGTCTGACGGATAACATGTTCAAGCTGCTGCTCATTGCCGCCGCGCCCTATTTGCTGTTCTGCCTTTGGCGGCTCAACGTCGAGAACGAATACCAGATCTTCAGTCTTGCGGTCCGCGGCGTCGCACTGTTCGCAGCCGCGTATCTGGCCACGGCGTGGTCCGCTGATGGGCAGAAACCGGCCGGCCGCCGGATCGTCTTTTCAGCATTGATTGTCGCGCTGACGCTGCCCGGCATGCTCTCACTGCTTAACCACGTTTACGTCGTGAGCGCACATCCTGAACAGGGCCACGAGTATGCCGACAACCACGCGGTCGCCGACGCGCTCAGCCACATCCCTCTCCAGAACACGATGATCGCCACCAACGACCTGCGCTATCCGGCCAACGGCTATTCGCGTGAATACCGGCAGTTCCAGCTCGCTGGCATTTTTGGCCACCAGAACTTCGGCGCCGATCTCGTCTATGGCGGGTTCCGTGAGTCGGAGAGAAACCGGTACGCAAATTTTCTCAAACTATTCCAGATGGAGACCTGGAATGCCGCACTGATCAACATACTCAGACAAAAAGTAAAAATTACGCATCTTCTTATACACAAGAATTTTGCACACGCCAGCGAAATACCACTGCTGTTGATCTACGAAAACGACAGCTATCGGGTCTATCAATTTTGATTTTTTGAATGGGCCTTTCATTTGAAAAGGCAGCCTTGCAGGGTGGGCAGCGCCGTAGCGCCGTAGCCCCGTAGCCCCGTAGGGCGGATTAGCGAAGCGTAATCCGCCGGATGATGGTTATCCATTTTCAAAACATGCGGTGCAATGCGCTGCGCTTATTGCACCCTAACTCACGCCACCACTAGCGCTTCGCCATCCCCAACTCAACCAGCCTTGTAGGGTGGGCAACTTGTTGCCCACGCGGCAAGAGTTTTCCGAATGAACACGTGGGCAGCGCCGTAGGGATTAGCGAAGCGTAATCCGCCGGATGGGCTGTTCATCCATCGCCCAAACATGCGGCGCAATGCGCTGCGCTTATTGCGCCCTACAACGCGAATCGCGATCAAGTTCGGCCGGGTGCGCGCCGATTGAATACGTGGGCAGCGAAGCTGCCCACCCTACGAGCCTACGCGAGACGTCGTAGATGCGTTATTTCTTCGCCATCCCAAGCTCGACCAGCGCCGCGCTGAACTGCGCGTATTCGTCCTGCATGTAGCGTTCGGTCGCCGCGGCGGGGCGGTAGGTGTCTTCGAAAATATTATCGGCGAGATCTTTTTTCCACTCCGGGGTCTGCGCGAGTTTCGCCAGCACGCGGCCCCAGTAGGCAATCTGCACGGGCGTCATGCCCTTCGGGCCGACCACCATGCGCCAGTTGGTGACCAGCGCGTTGAC
Source organism: Chitinophaga pinensis (assembly GCA_943329075.2). GTDB lineage: Bacteria > Pseudomonadota > Gammaproteobacteria > Burkholderiales > SG8-41 > PALSA-1004. Next base: position 77,773 of record CALQCM020000003.1, read on the forward strand.
ACCCGATTCCTTGAGTGTTGGCACGTCGGCGAGAATGCCGCCCAAGCGTTTGGGCGAGGCCACCGCCAGCACGCGGATCTTGCCGCTCTCCTTGTGCGGCACGACGTTGTTGGCGGCCGACGAATTGACGTCGATGTGTCCGCCCATCAATGCGGTAATCGCTTCGCCGCCGCCCTGGAACACCACGGTGCGCAGCTTTTTCGCATCGCCGCCGGCGGCCTTGGCGATCATCGCCATCGCGATGTGGTTGGTGCTGCCGAGACTGCTGCCGACGGCAACACTGACCTGCGAGGAATCCTGTTTGAGGCGCGCCGACAGCTCTTTCAATGATTTCAGCGGCGACTCGGTGCGCACCGACACCGCCACCGATTCACTGAGCAGGATCGCCAGCGGCGTGACGTGAGTGTAATTGACCGGGCTGCGACCGATGATGTGATTGGTCAGGAGCGTCGGGTTGCCGACGTAGATGATATTGCCCTCGCCGGCGTGCTGATTGAGATAGGTATAGCCGACGGCACCGCCGCCGCCCGGCTTGTTGACCACCGTCACCGGCTGCTCGACGAGTTTCTTCTCCTGCAGGATGCGCTGCACGGTGCGCGCCGATTTGTCCTGCCCGCCGCCGACGCCGGTGCCGACGATGATTTCGATCGGCTTGTCGGGTTTCCATTCGGCGGTCGCAGCCAGCGCGCCGCCCGCCGCCAACGCGCACATCAATGGCGCACCCGCAACAGAAAATCCACGCAAAACAACGTTCATAGAATTATTCCCGGTTGCATCTCAAAAGCCCTCGTCGCTCCCGCGCAAGCGGGAGCCCAGGGTTGCGGCAGGTGTCGTATCAATAAACCGCTGGATTCCCGCTTTCGCGGGAATGACGTTTCTAAAATGGAGTGGGGCTTCTCAACGGCCTACCCATCACGTCGCCAGCGGCAGCTGCACCGGCGCACCGGCCTTGAGCGAGCGCTCGATCGCCAGCGTGATTTCAATCGTGCGACGCGCGTCATCGCCGGTCGCGAGAAAACACGGCCGTCCCATCGACAGATAATCGAGCCAGTTGCGCGTTTCGGTCGCCACCGGGCCCAGAAACTCACCGAGTGCCCAGTCGCCCGGCGTGCCGCTGCCGAGAAACACCATTTCGACGTTGTGATCGGGCAGGTAAACGTGCGGCGCGCTGTGCTGGCTGTACATCATCTGGTCGGTGTGATCGTCGTCGATGATCAGCACGCCGTCGGTGCCGATCAGTTCGACGCGCCCGGCGTGCCCAAGCGAGGGATAGTGTTTCGGCAAGGCGTAACAGACGCCGAGATCGACCACTGCGCCGTCCGCCAGTGTGATGATGGCATAGGTGATGTCGTTGGTGTTGGCGTAACCGGCGCCGGCAATGGAACCGGCGTTGGCACGCGCGAACACCTCGACCGGCGGATTGTCGGGCAGCAGCCAGTGCAGCAGATCGACGTAATACACAAGACCCGAAATCGAACTGGTGTCCGCCGGCAGGCGGCTCAAGGTCGCCAGCGCCTGCGAACGCGAGTTGAAAACGCGCGCCATCCCGCTCGTGATGCGGCCAAGCCGGCCGTGCATCAACTGTTCTTTGGCCAGCAGGTATTTGTCCTTGAAGCGGCGGCTGTAGCCGACGCGCAGTTCAATGCCGGCTTTCCTGGCTGCGGCGAGCAATTTGTCGGCTTCAGCGAAATCGAGCGCCAGCGGTTTCTCGCACAACACCGGTTTACCAAGCTCCAGCGCCTGCAGGATCGGCAGCGTGTGTTCGACTTCGATGGTCGCCACCACCACGGCGTTGACCTCGGGCCGCGATATCACTTCGAGATTATCGGCGGAATGAAACTGCGCGCCGGTTTTGTCGGCGAGTTTTTTCGCGCGCGCCGGGTCTTTGTCGGCGACGGCAAGAAATTTCACGGCGGCGTGATTGGCCGCCATGGTGGCACGCAGCGTGCCGATGCGGCCGCTGCCGATGACGGCGATGCCGAGATCCTTGCGTTGAAATGGTGTGGTCATGGTGATCGCGATTGTAGCAGCCTGCAGCTACGCTATTGCGCAGTCACCCCACCGTCGGTAAACCGTAGCCCGGAATACGCTGCGCGCCTTCCGGGCTACAAAAAATTAAGCAGCGCTCAATGGTCCGTGCACGACACCCATTACTGCGAGGTCACGCCGCCGTCGAGCACCAATGTCTGGCCCGTGATGTAACTCGCCTGCGGGCTGGCAAGATAGGCCACCGCGGCGGCCACATCGTCGACCGTGCACAGTTTCTTCAGCGGGATACGCGCCATCCTCACCTTCGCGTGGTTCGGATCAGTCGGCATCGCGTTGCGCGACTCGGTGATGACCGCACCCGGCGCCACCGTGTTGACGAGGATGCCGTGTTCGGCCCATTCGATCGCCAGCATGCGTGCCATGTGGATGACGCCGGCCTTGGCGATGCCGTAGGCCGAACGCTGCGCCATGCCGACCATGCCGTGCGTCGAGGTAATGCTGATAATCGAGCCCGCGCGTTTCGTCGCAATCAGGTGGCGGCCCATGGCCTGGCTCATGAAGAAGGTGCCGGTCAGATTGGTCTCCATGATGTCGGCCCACTCCTGCGGCGTGAAATCGAGCGCGGCCTTGCGCAGCGCGACAGCGGCGTTGTTGACCAGCACGTCGAGACCGCCGAATTCAGCGGTCACCGCCGCCATTGCGCGCTCGATGCTGGATTGATCGCGGATCTGCAGTTCAACCGGCAGCGCACGCGCCCCGGCGGCCGCAATCTGCTCCAGCACCGGCGAGAGTTTCTCCGGCCGGGTCGACGACACCGCGACGTCGTAACCCTGGCGCGCCATTTCCACTGCAATGCCGGCACCTATACCCTGCGAGGCGCCGGTGACGAAGACCGTCGGGCGACGTGAAGGCTTTTCAGTATTCATAATTTAGCGCACTGCCGAAAAACACCCGTCGCTCCCGCGAAAGCGGGAGCCCAGGAATTCGACTCCTATTTCAAGGATGAAAATCCGGATTCCCGCTTTCGCGGGAATGACGGTTCTAATTTACCTCGCGCAATTTTCAACATGATGTCACGCAGACTTTCTGATCAGCACCGGCGCCGCCGAAACCACCTGCGCCATGAGGTCACGCACGTGGTCCAGCGTATCCATGCGGTCGATGGTCTGCGCCACCGCCTGCGCAGTCGGCCCCGGCAACACGCGCGCGGCGCAATTTTCGAACTTGGCCTTGATGTCTGCAAATGCGATCGGGTTCGCCGAGGTGCGGCCAAGCGGGTAATCGACCGCCGACTCGTAGACCGTGCCATCGCTCAGCGTGACCTTGACTAGTGCGTTGAAGGGGTCTTCCTTGTCGAAAGCGATACCTTTCAGCGGAATCGCCTGCACACGCGGCAGCGCGTCGCGCACCGCCGCCTCGCGATAGGCCTCGTTCTCGAAATGTTCCATCACCACGCGGCCGTCGATCAGCGCGCGCAGCACGCAATACTGCACGCTGAACTTGGCGTCGAGTTCGCTGTTGGGGCTGGGACGATCGGTGTGCAGCAGGCGCACATCGGCGGTATGCGATTCAACGCGCGCAATGTTCTTCGGATCGAGCCTGCCGTGTTTCTTCACGATGTTAAGCGCCGCCTCGATCGCTGCATGTGTGCTGTAGCAGCAGGGATAGAGTTTGTAGCTCGCCCCCGGCTCGATAATGTCGAGCGGATCGGCCCACTGCGCGGTCGCCCTGGCGATATCGTAGTTGCCCTTGCCGTTGAAGACTTCAAAAAATCCCTGCTTGTGTTCGAATGCATTCGGGTTGGCGGTAAAGCCCTTGCGCGCCAGCAATACGGCCTGCAGACCGTTGCGCGCACAGGAACCGGCGTGCAGCGATTTGGTCATGGTGCCGAAGTTGGCCTTGGTGCCACCGGCCAGCGACGTCGCCATCGCCATCGCCGTTTCGGTTTCATCGGTCGTCAGGTGCAGCATGCGCGCACAGGCTGCCGTCACCGCGAAGACACCGATGGTCCAGGTCGGATGCCAGCCGAGTTCAGTGTGATAAAAATTGACCGCCTGGCCGATGCGCGCGCCGACCTCGTAGCCGACTGCATGACCGAGCAGCAGATCGCGACCGTTGCAATCAAACGCTTCCGCCGCCGCCAGCAGGGCCGGCACCATCACGGCGGAGACGTGGCCGCCCATGTGTGCAGCGGTGTTATCGAAATCGAGCACGTGCGCCGAGGTGCCGTTGATCAGCGCCGCATCAAGCGGCCCGGCACGACGGTTGCTGCCGACGATCAGGCAGTCGCCGCTTCCAGACAACCCGAGCACGTCTTCGACGATATGCGGCGGCTCTTCGCGCGAACCGGCGAGCATCACGCCCAGCGTGTCCATTACAGCGACCTTGCTCCAGTAGACCGCCGCCGGCGGCAGGTCGGTGTATTTGAGCGCGGTGATGCGCTCGGCAAAATGTCGGGCAAGTTTCATGCTGAAGCTCCTCTCAAGTTCGGCGCGTCTGTGCGTGCCGCGTTATTCCGGTTTGATGCCGCCGTCGCGCGTCACCTTGATCCAGCGCGCGATTTCGGTCCGGTTGAATGCGTCGTATTCCTCGGGGGTGCTGCCGACACCGTCGACACCGTTTTCCAGAAACGATTTTTGCGTCGCCGGCAGCTTTACCGCTTGCACCATGGCCGCATTCAGGCGATCGACGATTGCGCGCGGCAAACCTGCCGGCCCCATCAAGCCGAAGCCGCTGACCACGGTGTAGCCGGCAAGGCCCGCCTCCTGCATGGTCGGCACCTCGGGTGCGGCCGCCGAGCGCCGGGTGCCGGTCTGCGCCACCATGCGCAGGCGCCCGATCTTGACGTGCTCAGCGACGCTGGCGATGCCCGGATACGACATTTCGATCTGGCCTGCCATCACGTCGACCAGCATCGGCGGCGTGCTCTTGTACGGCACGTGCACGGTATCCACTTTTGCCAGCAGGTTGAACAGAACGCCCGACAAATGGGTGTTGGTGCCGGGGCCGGAACTGCCGTAGTTAAGCTGGCCCGGCCGCGCGCGCGCCAGCGCGATGAGCTCCTTCAGGTTTTTCACCGGCAGCGACGGATTGGTGACGAGCGCCTGCGTCGACTCAACAATCAGGCCAACGGCAGTGAAGTCCTTGAGCGCGTCATAGGGCATGCTTTTCATCAGCGCCGGGTGCATGACGAATCCGGAACCGACCAGACTGATGGTGTAACCATCGGGTGTCGCTTTCGACGTCGCCGCGGAACCGACCAGCCCACCACCGCCGGCGCGATAGTCGGCAATCAGCTGCTGGCCGAGCGCGCTACCCATCGCGTTCTGGATGGTGCGAAAAAAATAGTCAGTGTTGCTGCCGGGCAAGGCGCCGATGACGATGCGGATCGGTTTCGCCGGATAGGCGTCCGCCGCCCACAGGTTTGCGGACAGCATGAGTGCCGGCAGCGCATGAACGATGCAGCAGCCGATGAATTTAGAATTCTTCACGTGCAAACTCCTTCGCGGACCAACAGGTTCAAATCAAGACGAAGACGCGATGAACGGTTCGGCATGAATGTAGCCGTCCTTCAACAGCATCGGCACCACCCCGCCTGCCGCCACAATTTCAGCCAACAGTGGCGCCATCGGGTGGGTTTGCAGCGATTTTCCGCTCGTGAGATTGTCAATTTTTCCAGAGAGAAAGTCGACACGGCCAGTGTCGCCGTCCTCGAACAGCGCCGACACACCCAGGCAGTTGATTGCCGGCAGGCTGGAATTCACACAGGTGCGCATCGCCAGTCCGTTGATCGATTCGGCAATGACCGCAGCAATGCCCGCCCCCCGCATCACCTCACCGATCGGGCGACTCGAACCCATGCCGAAGTTTTCACCGGCGACAATGATGTCACCTGGTTTGACTTCGCGCGCGAACTCGGGACGCACCGCCTCGAAGCACAGCGTGTGCTGTTCTTTTTTCGGCAGGCGGAAGGCTTTGCTCGGCATGATGAGATCGGTGTTAATCAGATCGCCGAACTTCCAGACGCGTCCGGTAAAAACGAGTGTGCTCATGCGCGCCCCGGATCGGTACGCGGGTCAGTGATCACGCCGGCCAGCGCCGAGGCCGCCACCGTCGCCGGCGAGCCGAGATAAACCTGCGCGTCGCTGCTGCCCATGCGGCCTTTGAAATTGCGCGGGCTGGCGGTGATGCAGATCTCACCCGGCGCCAGCACACCCATGTGATAACCCAGACAGGCGCCGCAGGTCGAATTGGTGACTACCGCGCCCGCTTCGACCAGCGTTTCAACCAGGCCCTCGCGCACCGCCTGCAAGTAGACCGCCTGCGAACCCGGCGTGACGATGAAGCGCACGCCGGCGGCCACCTTGCGGCCGCGCACGATGGCCGCGGCGACGCGCAGGTCTTCGATCAATCCGTTCGCGCATGAACCGATGAAGGCCTGATCGATGCGCACCGACTCCTTGAATTCTGAAAAGCGCCGGCCGTTTTTCGGAATCGCATCGGGCAGCACGACGTACGGTTCGACGTCGCCGAGATCGAGCGTGCGTACGTCCAGGTAATCGGCATCTTTGTCCGCGTATGCGGGCGTCGCCGGGCGGTCGAGCCGCCCTTTCAGATATTCGGCGGTCAATTCATCGTAATCGAACAACGCGAACTCGGCGCCGACTTCGGCCGACATCGTCGCGATGGTGCGACGATCTGCGACCGTCAGCGCCTGCAGACCGGGCCCGCCGTACTCGATGCTGGTATTGCCGTGCCCGCCCCAGGTCTGCGCAATATGGAAAAACACATCCTTGCCGCACACCATCGGATTCATTTTCCCTTTGAACTCGTAGCGGATGGTCGGCGTCACCGGATACCACACGATCCCTTTGGTCATCGCCTGCAGCGTGTCGGGTATGCCGGCGCCGCGCCCCGCGCAATTCAATCCGCCGGACGCACAGGTGTGCGAATCGGCACAGACCAGCAGTTCGCCGGGGCGCGCGAGCCCGTTCTCCGCAGCAACCACGTGCGCAATGCCGTGATGGCCGACGTCGAACACGCGCTTCAAGCCGAATTCCTTCGCCATGCGCCGGCCCTCGGCCATCGCCGAGGCGTCCTTGATGGTCGGCGACGGCACGGCGTGATCGAAAATCATCACCACGCGGTCGGTGTCGAATATCTTTTTCGGTTTGTACCACGCGCCCTCGATCGCCATCGGCAGATCAATGTGCAGCACGATGTCCGGCTTGCAGACGGCGACTTCACCGGGCCGCACGACGTCCTTGCCGGAAGTGCGTGCGAGAATTTTTTCGATTGCGGTCATTCCCATGTCTTCTGTTCCGCGATGAGTTGTTTGTCCGGTGCGCCGCCGCTCAGGGCATCGCCGATCCGGCGTTGACGTTGAGATTGACACCGGTGATGTGACGCGCTTCCGCCGACGCCAGAAACAAACAGGCATCGGCAGAATCCTGCGGCTCGACCAGACAGCGCAGTGGATTGCCGGCGGCCTTCTTCTGCTGCGTCGGCACATCCCACACCTTGGCCACGCGCGCCGTCAGCGTGGTGCCCGGCGACACCGTGTTGACGGCAATGCCGTCGGGGCCGAGCTGTTTGGCCAGATGTTTGGTGAACGCGATGATCGCCGCCTTCGAGCAGGCATATGGAATGTTCGAGTTACTGGTGTTGTTGGGCGCGACGCCGCTTTGCGAGGCCATATTGATGATGCGCCCGCTCTTCTGCGCAATCATGATTTTCGACACCGCGCGCACGCAGAGAAAAGCCGATTTGAGATTCAGCGTCAGCGTGTCATCCCATTCCTCGTCGGAAATCTCGGTGATCGGCGATAATTTGGTCCAGCCGCCCACACCGTTGACGAGAATGTCGATACGCCCCCATTTCGCCATCACCGCTGCCACCATCGCCTCGACGTCGGCCGCGCGTGTGACATCGGCCCTGACCGCCAGCGCACTGCCGCCTGCCGCTGTAATGAGTCTAACGACACGATCGATCTCACCCGTGTTGCGCGCGACCACCGCGACACTCGCGCCTTCGCGCGCGAAAGTCAGTGCCGTGTTCTCACCGATGCCGGCGCTGGCGCCGGTGACGATCGCCGCCGCACCGGTCAGCCTCCCCTCAGACATGGTTCTCCTCTCGCATGAAGTCGCGGCGCCGTCGATTTTTTGCGCACCGTTCTTTATAGATGACTGCATTATGCTACGAGCGCAGCGGATTTGCCCGCCGCGCTGTTCGCCGCTATGCTCGATCCTCAATCCTCAATCCTGAATCGCCATGATCATCGACCTTCACAATCACATCATTCCGCTGACGCTGATCGACGCCGCGCGCCGCGAACCGGGCCGCTACGGTATGCGCGTCGAAGACCGCGACGGCAAGATATTCTACGAACGGCGCGGAAAATTCTCGGAACTGCAGCCCGGTTTCTGCAACGCCGAGGCCAAACTCGCCGCGATGGACGAAATGGGCATTGATGTCGCCGCGCTGTCGGCCGCGCCGCCGATTTTCCTGCATCACCTGCCCGTTGAGGCGGCAGCACCGGCCGCCACGCTGATCAACGACGGCATTGCGCAGTTTGTCGAGAAAAATCCCGCGCGCTTTCGCGGCATGGCCTATCTGCCGATGCAACATCCGGACGCGGCGATCGCCGAACTCGAACGCGTGGTGCGTGATTATAAATTCAAGGCGGTGGAAATCGCCACCAGCATCGAAGGCGCGCAACTCGCGGAGCCACAATTCCGCCCTATCCTGCGCACCATCGAACAACTCGGCTGCTTCGTCTTCACCCACCCCTACCAGTGCAGCGCCAAGGGCGGCATGGACGACTACGATTTCTACAACCTGCTCGGCTTTCCCTTTGACACCACGCTGATGGTGTCGCACCTGATGTTCAGCGGTGCGCTCGACGAGCTGAAGTCCCTGAAGTTCGTGCTCTCGCACGGCGGCGGCTATATTCCGTATCAGATCGGCCGCCTCGCGCACGGCCACAAGCTGCGCGCCAGCACGCGTCGCGATTCGAAAACCTCGCCGGCCGAACTGCTGCGGCGCTTTTACTTCGACGCCCTCACCCATGACCCGCAGGCGGCGCGTTACCTGATCGACAAGGTCGGCGCCGACCGCGTGGTGATCGGCACCGATCACCCCTTCGACATGGGGCCGGAGAATCTGCGCGCCTCGATCGATGCCATCCCCGGGCTGACCGCCGATGAACGCGCCCAGATTTGCCAGCGCACGGCGGCCACCCTGCTCGGCGAAACCTAGGCGGCCGCGCCCCTCGTCCGGCACCCCGTTGTGCTATGCTTTGCCCCCCTTAAAGCCGCCCGCAAGGGCAGACCCCGTTTCGATGGAGACCAGCATGCGCATGGAAGTTCACGTTCACGGCACCGCATTCCTGTGCAAGGGCGTGCACCTGAGCCAGGTCGAGGACGCGCTGCGCCCGTGGCTGGACTACCTTGAAGTCGATGCCATCACCAAGGTGCAGAGCATGGAGCGCGACGAACAGGGCATCCAGTTCGACCCCAAGGAACAGGCGCTCGACATGTGCTGGACCGGCGAAGTCGGCCGCAGCTTTCATCAGCGGCTGGAGGAAGCCTTTAACGCGCTCGGCCCGCTCACCGATTACGCCTCCGAAGTCACGGTGACCTATTATCAGGACAGCGGCAAGGAAGAGTTCCAGCAGGTCTTCATCGGCCCCAGCGCAGAAGCAATCCATGAAATCCGCCGCCAGTGCGTGGAAGAAGATCTCGTGGGCCTCCTCTCGGCGCATTTCGAGAAAGTCCGCGTCGACCGCGTTGTCGGCATCGTCAACCAGATGTTCGACGAAGACTGGAAAAGCCGCCCCGCCACCGACAAGCAAAGTGCCGCAGCACCCGCGCTGTCGCCGCATCCGCGCAACCGGCATCTGCACTGACGCCAAAGCGTTGCCACAGAGGACACAGAATTCAAAGAGCAAAACCCGGAACGATCCGGTTTTTCTGTGTTGTGCTGCTCGGTTTTCTCTGTGATCTCTGTGGCCATCCGTCTTTGATGTTTTTCGGATTTACCCATGGATGATATTGTCAAGCAGGCGATGGCCAAATGGCCGGATGTGCCCAATGTCTATGGCTGGCTCAGTCTCGACCGCCGCGGCGTCTGGCGCATCAAGGGGGACGCCGTCACCAACACGGTGATCGCCGGCTTCATCAGCCGCAATTACGATCACGACACCGAAGGCCGCTGGTTTTTCCAGAACGGTCCGCAGCGCGTGTTTGTCGAACTCGATTACACACCTTTCGTTTACCGCGTTATGTGGAACGCCGATTCGCGGGCGCCGCTGCAGATTGAAACCCACACCGGCGCGAGCGTCTGCAACATCGATTCGGCCTGGGTTGATGAAACCGGCGTGTTGCTGCTCGTTACCGAGCGTGGCGCCGGCATGCTCGACGACCGCAATCTTGAACTGCTGCTGCCCTGCTTCACCGACACTGCAGGCAACACGCTGGGCGAAGACACGGTCGCCGCGCGTTTGGAGATTCTGCAAAACGGCGGCGGCACTGATCTGTGCCTGAATCATGCAGGCTCGCGTACGCCGCTCCATGCTATCGCCGCGGCCAATGTTGCGGCAAAATTCGGTTTCGTGCCGCGGCTGCTGCAACCGGCTGGTGAAGAGCGATGCGATTAGCAGTTTGTTCAGAACACGGCTATTAGAAACGTCATTCCCGCGAAAGCGGGAATCCAGCAGTTCATAGAGTCAACAAAGGGTTAAAACCCCTGGGCTCCCGCTTTCGCGGGAGCGACGGAAATTTTATGATGACCGCTCGATCAATGAGGAACGCGATGAACGCCGACGAAAAAGAACTTCGCACAAAAATGCTCAAAGGCTGGCGGTTCCTTTACCAGCGCGGCTTCATCGAAGGCTTCGGCCACATCAGCGGGCGGCTGCCCGGCGCGGATACATTTTTGCTGACCCGTCATTCGCTCGGCCTCAAGGCCTCTTCCAGCGATCTGCTGACCGTCGATCTCGATGGTCACAAACTGGCCGGGCGCGGCGACATTCCGGGCGAATACCCGATCCACTCCGAAATTTTCCGCGCGCGCCCCGATGTCTGCAGCATCATCCACTATCACGGCATGCATGCCACCGCGTTCTCGACCAGCGAACTCAAATACAGGCCCATTCATATCATGGGCACGCTTTTCGCCGACGGCGTGCCGATTTATCCCGACCCGCGCCTCGTGCAGAACAAGCAGCGCGGAGAATTGCTGGCGACCACCATCGGCAGCCACCGCGCCGCGCTGTTGCAGGCGCACGGCGTAGTCGTCACCGGCGGCAGCGTTGAAGAAGCGGTGACGGCCGCGTTCTTCATCGAAGAGAACGCGCACCGCGCCTATATTGCCTGCTCCATGGGCAAGCCGGTCTGGATCGAAGACAGCCTGGCCCGTGACGCAATGGGCGAATTGCTGAAAAGCCGCGGCCCCTTCCGCCGCGTCTGGGCCATGGTCGAAGGGGAAACTCAATGAAGCGTCTCGCCACCGCGCTGGGCCTCGCTGCATGGGCCGTTGCATTTGCCGCGTCGCCCGCGATAGCGCAAAACTATCCGGCCAAACCGATTCGCCTGCTGCTGCCGTTTGCCGGCGGTACGGATGTCGTCGGTCGCCTCATCGCGCTCAAACTATCGCCCGCCCTCGGGCAGCAGGTGGTGCCCGATCCGCGCCTCGGCGCCGGCGGCAATATCGCGCACGATGCCGTTGCCAAGGCTGCACCGGACGGCTACACGCTGCTGATGGCAGCACCGCCGGTGGTCATCAACCCGAACCTCAATCCGAAATCGGGCTTTGATCCGGTGCGGGATTTCGCCGCCGTGGCGGTGCTCGGCTCGATCCCCAATGTGCTGGTGGTGCACCCGTCGGTGCCGGCGAAAACGCTGGGCGATTTGATCAAGATCGCGCGCAGCCAGCCGGGCAAGCTGACCTACGGCTCGGGCGGCGTCGGCTCGGTCAATCAACTCGCCGCCGAGTTGATGAAGACGCTGACCAAAACCAGCATTCTGCATGTGCCGTACAAAAGCGCGACGATCGGGCTCGTCGGCGCCATGAGCGGCGAGGTCGATATCGTGATTGTCGCCAGTTCCAGCGTGGTTCCGTATATAAAAGAGAACCGCATCCGTCCGCTGGCGATCCTCGATGCCAAACGCGTGGCTTCGCTGCCGCAGGTGCCGACCAGCGCCGAGTCCGGCCTGCCGCAGCTGGTGGCGGTCAACTGGTACATGGTGCTGGCGCCGGCGGCCACACCGCGTACCATCATCGAGCGCCTGAACGCCGAATCGGTCAAGGCCATGGCGCAGGCAGACACGCGCGAGCGTCTCGCCGCGATGGGCGGTGAACCTGCCTCCGCGACGCCGGAACAGGCGACCGAGTTTCTGAAAAACGAATACGAACGCTGGGGCCGCGTTATTCGCGACGGCGGCATCAAGGCGGATTGAGGAGGCCCCCATGAACCGCTGCCTTCATGCATTGACGGCCGTCGCGCTGACCATCGCCGCCGCGCACGCCGGGGCCCAAGCCTATCCGTCGAAAGCCATACGCATCGCCATGCCCTTCGGCACCGGCGGCACCGATCTGGTGACGCGCTGGATTGCGCTGAAAATGGCGCCCGCACTCGGCCAGCAGATCGTGCCGGAGCCACGCACCGGCGCCGGTGGCAATATTGCGCATGAATTCGTCGCCCGCTCACCGGCCGATGGCTATACCCTGCTGATGGCCGCACCGCCCTTCGTCGTCAATCCGACACTCTACGCCAAGACGCCGTACGACCCCTTCCGCGATTTCACGCCCGTCACCCTGTGCGGTTCGGTCCCGTCGCTGCTGCTGTCGCATCCCTCGGTGCCGGTAAAAACGCTGCGTGAACTGATCGCGCTGGCGCGCACCAGCCCGAACAAGCTGTCGTACGCCTCCGGCGGCATCGGTTCAACGCCGCATCTCGCCGGCGAATTGCTGAAGTCGCTGACAAAAACGCAGATCGTGCACGTGCCCTACAAGGGCGGCAATCTCGGCCTCGTTGGCGCGATGAGCGGCGAAGTCGATATCGTGATCGGCACGATGTCGGCGGCGTCGGCCTCCTACGTCAACGACGGCAAGATGCGCGGGCTGGCTGTCCTCGACGGCAAACGCGTGAAAACCATACCGCAGGTGCCGACCTCGGCCGAAGCAGGTCTGCCCCAGTTGCTTGCGATTAACTGGTACGTGCTGATGGCCCCGGCCGGCACGCCGCGCGACATCATCGACCGCCTCAATGCCGAAGTATCGAAGGTCATGCAGTTGCCCGAAACGCGCGAGCGGCTGCTCGCCGTCGGCGGCGAACCGGCGACCGGCACCCCCGAGCAGGCCGCCGAGTTCCTGCGCACCGAATTCACGCGCTGGAGCCGCGTCATCAAGGATGCCGGCATCAAGGCAGAGTAGTACAGCGGCAACAGAGCCGCATTTTTGACGGAATAAAACGTGAACCTCCGCAGCATCGGAACCCGCATTTGCATCATCGCCCTGTCTTTGGCGCCGGCACTCGCGCCGCGGCCCGCTAGCGCACAGGCCTATCCCGCAAAACCCGTGCGCATCGCCATGCCGTTCTCGACCGGCGGCACGGATCTCGTCACACGCTGGCTCGCGCTCAAACTCGCACCGGGACTCGGTCAGCAGATCGTGCCCGAACCGCGCACCGGCGCCGGCGGCAACATCGCCTTTGAAGCCGTCGCGCGCGCCGCCCCCGACGGATATTCGCTGCTGATGGCGCCGCCGCCCTTCGTCATCAATCCGAACCTTTATGCGAAGGTCGGCTACGATCCGCTGCGCGATTTCGCACCTGTCATGCAAATCGGTTCGATTCCATCGCTGCTGTTATCGCATCCTTCGGTGCCGGTGAAGACGCTGCGCGAATTGATTGCACTTGCGCGTGCGCAGCCCAACAAGCTGTCGTATTCCTCCGGCGGCATCGGCTCGACGCCGCACCTCGCCGGCGAACTGTTCAAATCGCTGACAAAGACGCAGATACTGCACGTGCCCTACAAGGGCGGCACGCAGGGACTGATCGGCGCGATGAGCGGCGAAGTCGATATCTCCATTGCCACCATGTCGGCGGCCTCGGCATCCTATATCAACGACGGCAAAATGCGCGGGCTCGCGATCCTCGACACCAAGCGCGTCAAGGCGGTACCGCAGGTGCCGGCCGCGGCCGAAGCGGGCCTGCCGCAGTTCACCGCCATCAACTGGTACGTTGTCGCCGCGCCGGCAGGAACGCCGCGCGCGATTATCGAGCGGCTCAATGCGGAACTGACCAAGGTCATGCTCCTGCCGGAGACGCGTGAACGCCTGCTCGTGGTCGGCGGCGAACCGGCGACCGGCACCCCCGAGCAGGCCGCCGAGTTCCTGCGCACCGAGTTCACGCGCTGGGGCAAGGTCATCAAGGACGCCGGCATCCGCGCGGAATAATGAAGGCACTCGCCGACTTTCCGGCGCCGCAGCGCCGGCAGATCCGCAGCGTGTTGTGCGACATTGACGACACGCTGACCAGCGACGGCCGCCTGACCGCCGCCGCCTATACAGCGCTGGAGTCGCTGCATCACGCCGGATTGCGCGTGATACCGGTGACCGGACGCCCCGCCGGCTGGTGCGATCACATCGCACGCATGTGGCCGGTAGACGGTGTCGTCGGCGAAAACGGCGCGTTTTATTTCCGTTACGATCATGCCGCGCAGACAATGCGCCGGCGCTACGCCGAAGCCCCTGCCACGCGGGCGGCGAACCGCGCAAGACTTGCTTCAATCGGCGAACGCATCCTTGCCGCGGTGCCGGGCTGCGCGATTTCCGCCGACCAGCACTATCGCGAAACCGATCTTGCCGTGGATTTCTGCGAGGACGTACCGCGCCTTGCCGACAGTGCGGTCGCGCGCATCGTTGCGCTGATGCAGGAGGGCGGGCTCACCGCCAAGGTCAGTTCGATCCACGTCAACGGCTGGTTCGGCGCCTACGACAAACTGGGCATGACCAGAACGCTATTCGCCGAATGCTTCGGTATCGACGCCGAACGCGACAACGAACAGATTGCATTCATCGGCGACTCGCCAAACGATGCGCCGCTGTTCGGCGCCTTCGGCAATTCCGTCGGTGTAGCAAACGTTCGTGAATTCGCCGGTCGTCTGGCAGCAGAACCCGTCTGGGTCACGCTTGAAAAAAGTGGGGCGGGTTTCTGCGAGTTCGCCGCCGCCCTGCTTGCCGCGCGCTGACGCGCCTCAGAGGATGCGCTTGCGGATTGCGGTCACGACGATTTCGGCGGCGATCACCACCGTGAAGATCGCCAGCAATACCATCGCCACGCGGTCCCACTGAAAGAGGTTCATCGCGGTATCGAGCGCCATGCCGATACCGCCGGCACCGACCAACCCCAGCACCGCCGACTCACGCACGTTGATGTCCCAGCGGAACAGCACCACCGACCAGAACGACGGCTGGATCTGCGGCCAGTAGCCGAAGCTCAGCACCGACAGCCACGGCGCACCGCTCGCCTCCAGCGCCTCGACGGTGCCGCGGTTGGCCTCTTCGACCGCCTCGCCGACGAGTTTGCCGACAAAACCGACCGAGCGGAACGCAATCGCCAGCGTGCCGGCCAGCGCGCCCGGACCGAACACGGCAACGAACAACAGCGCCCACACCAGCGAATTGACCGACCGGCTCGACACCAGCAGCAGGCGTGCGGCGTGATTGAGCAGGCGGTTGGGCGCGATGTTGTGCGCCGCGGCCAGCCCGATCGGAAAGGCAATGACAACCGAAATAATGGTGCCGAGGGTGGCGATGTGCAGCGTCTCGACCAGCGCTTCGTGCACGCCCTTCGGGTAATGCGAAAATGCGATCGGCCACATCCGGCGCAGCAAATCGGCCATCTGCTCGGGCGCATCAAGCAGAAATTCCGGGATAACCTCGACCGTCTGGATCGACACGACCACGGCGGTGACCACCGTAAGGTAAACGGCAAAGCGCACCAGTCGCTGCGCCGGCGTAAACCGGTGCCAGATTCGCGCCTCGAGCGTCGCGTCGTTCACCGCTTATTCCTCGTCCACGCGTGTGCGCTCGACAAAAATGGCGCGCACCTTGTTGGCAACCACCTCGCCGGCGAAGATCAGTAATATGATCGACAGCAGCATTGCACAGACGAAATCGTAATCAAACCGCTGGAAGGCTGCGAACAGCGCGCCACCAATGCCACCGGCACCGACAATGCCAACCATGGTCGAATTG
The DNA here is from genome assembly GCA_943329075.2 of Chitinophaga pinensis. GTDB lineage: Bacteria > Pseudomonadota > Gammaproteobacteria > Burkholderiales > SG8-41 > PALSA-1004. The sequence continues at coordinate 94,021 of CALQCM020000003.1, forward strand.
CGCAAATTCGAATCAAGCTGGTAGGTCGAGAAGCCCAGAAAACGCCCGAACACCTGCGGCAGCACGCCATACGTAATAACGTTCATGAACGGCGCGCCAGTGGCGCGCACCGCCTCGACCTGCTTCAGCGAAATCTCCTCGATCGCCTCGGCGAACAGTTTTCCGGCGAAACCGATCGAAGCGACCGTCAGCGCCGCAATGCCGGACATGGCGCCGAAGCCGAGTGCCTTGACGAAGACGATCGCAACAATCACCGGGTGAAAGGAGCGGCACAGCGCGATCAGTATGCGTGACGGCCAGGTCACCCACAGCGGCATCAGGTTGCGTGCGGCGAACAGACCGATCGGCAAAGACAGCAGGATGCCCAGCACCGAGGCGAGGATGGCGATCTCGATGCTCTCTGTGAGCCCCTTTACCAGAATTTCCCAGCGCGTGAAATTCGGCGGCAGCATGCGCCCGATGAAACGCGCGCCGTTGTCGAGGCCGACCATGAAACGCGCCCACGTGAAATCGAGCAGTGAGCACGCATAGACGATGTAGAGCACCAGCGCGATCCATGCGGCACGTGCCCGCCAGTTCGGCGGAAATGCGACGCGGGGCGCCGTGACATTCACTGCAGCCAGTCCTCGCCGCCGTAGATCGACTTGAGGTCCGTATCATTTAGTCCGGACGGCGCACCGTCATAAACCACCACACCACCCGACATGCCGATCACGCGGTCGGCAAAGCGCTTCGCCAGCTCGACATCGTGCATATTAACGATCACGGGAATTTTTTTTGCGCGGCCGAGATCGCGCAGCAGCGTCATGATTTCAACCGAGGTTTTCGGATCGAGCGACGATGTCGGTTCGTCGGCCAGCAGCAGACGCGGCCGTTGCATGACCGCGCGTGCAATGCCCACGCGCTGGCGCTGCCCGCCGGAGAGGCTGTCGGCGCGCTGGTTGGCGAACCCTGCCAACCCGACCACATCGAGCAACTCAAATGCATCATCTATATCGGATTGTGGAAAGCGGCGCAGCCAGGCTTTCCACGGCGCAACATAACCAAGCCGGCCGCTCAGCAGGTTTTCCATCACAGTCAGGCGCTCGACCAGATTGTATTCCTGAAACACCATGCCGATCTGGCGGCGCGCCAGACGCAGTGCGCGGCGCGGCAAAGCGACGATGTCCTGATTTTCGAAAATGACCGAACCGGCGGTCGGCTCGACCAGCCGGTTGATGCAGCGGATCAACGTACTCTTGCCGGTGCCCGAAGGCCCGATGATCGCGGTAAACCCGCTGCCGGCGAAATCGAGACTGATGCCGCGCAGCACCGGCTTGCCGCGCACATACTCCTTGGTCAGATCGCGAATGCTGAGCGCGGCGTTCTCCATGCTGCTATTTCTTGCCGGCCTTTTCCTCGGCGGCCTTCTTGCGCGCGGCGTCCTCACGCGCCGATTCTTTTTCGTAGGCGGCACGGTTGAACGATTCGCCCGAACCTTCGGCAACCTTGCGCACCACCTCCCACTCCTTCAGGTAGGTCACCGGCACGAAGCGGTCGGCGCCGTCGAACGTCTTCTGCATTTCCGCGGTGAAGCGGTAATCGTAAAAACATTTCAGCATCTGATCGCGAAATTTCGGCTCCAGATCGTGCGCGTACGAAAACGATGAGGTCGGGAATTTCTGGCTGCGATAAATAATGCGGAAGTTGTCTTCATTGATCTGGCCGCGCGTGCCCATCCGGTGATAAACGTCGGAGGCCACCGCCGCTCCGTCGTAGTCGCCGGAATTGACGCCCATCACCGAGGAATCGTGTTTGCCCGAGAACAGGATCTTGTAGTCCTTATCCGGCGTCAGGCCCTGTGCCGGGAAAAGTGCGAGCGGCGCCATGTGGCCGGAATTCGACGATGGCGAAGTGTGCGCGAATTTTTTGCCCTTCAGATCGGCGAGCTTCTGATAAGGGCTGTCCTTCTTGACGATGACAATCAGGTTGTAGCCCTGAAATTCCTTTTCGGTGCCCTTGACGGCAAACGGCACAGCACCGGCGATGTTGACTGCGAATGCGGTCGGGCCCGTAGAGAAACCACCGACGTGCAGGCGGCCCGAGCGCATCGCCTCGATCTCGGCCGCATTGGACTGCACCTGGTAAAACACCACGCGCTTGCCCGTGCATTTGGCCAGATGATCGGTAAACGGCTTGAATGCAGACTCGTAGACCGCGGGGTCTTCAACCGGCGTATAGGTGAACACCAGCGTGCCCGGGTTCTTGAAACGCTTGGCATCCTTGGGCGAGTCAGCAACCAGGTCCTTGTTTTCGTCGCAATACTGCACATCAAGGTCGCCGCGGCTTTTGCAATCACTCTGCGCATAGGCGACGCCGAATACCAGCAACAACATCAGACCAAAACAATAGCGCACCAGCATATTCGTGATTTTCATCGTGCCTCCTGGTTGCGGCAGTCCCGGCCGGATGGGGGCGGGCTGTCGATTGGAATGGATTCAGCGGACACTCTACTGAGCACACCCGCGGGGGTCAAGCGCACCCGCACCGGCCTCAGCGCAGGCGCTTGGCGGTGAAGTTTTCCTCGATGTTGTCCTGATAGTAGCTGCCGGGCGACGGCGCGTTGACAAAGCGCCGGTGCACCTCGTCGGATACGCCCGAATACTGGACGATGCTGCCGTTGCTGAATTCGATTTCGAGGACGCGGCTGCGCGAGTCGAAACCGACCGAACGGATATTGCTGGCACTGACGCGTTTGCGCTCCATGAGGGCTCCAGAATCGGCGTAATTTGCACATGTTAATATGCCGCGGAACAAACGTTAAGCGCGTCAAGCACGCGCAACTACCGGGGGAGTCTTTATGCGAACCATGAAACCCGTTGCGATCGTCACGGCCGCGCTCCTGGCCACGGCGTGGAGTGTGCACACTTTCGCGCAGGCAACGGCGTCCTACCCTGCCAAACCGGTCAAAGTCATCGTCGGTTTTCCGCCGGCGTCCGGCGCCGACATCATGGCGCGCGTCATCGCACAGAAAGTCGGCGATGCGCTCGGCCAGCAGTTCCCGGTCGACAACCGGCCGGGCGCGGGCAGCAGCATCGGCGCCGGCATCGTTGCCAAGTCCGCACCCGATGGCTACACGCTGTTCATCGGCACCATCGCCAATGCGATCAATGCCTCGCTCTATGCCAAGCTGCCCTTCGATTTCGCGCGTGACTTCGCGCCCATCGCGCCGGGCGGCTCGTCACCCAACATGCTGGTCGTGCATCCGTCGGTGCCGGTGCGCACGGTGGCCGAAGTGATCAAGCTCGCCAAATCCAAACCCGGGCAGATGAGTTTCGGCTCAAGCGGTATCGGCACGCTGCCGCATCTGGCCGCGGAAATGTTCAACGGCATGGCCGGCCTCAAGATGACGCACATCCCGTACAAAGGCAGCCCGCAGGCGACCTTTGATCTGATGGCCGGACAGTTCGAACTGATGTTCGGCATCGGCTCGGCCGTCATGCCCGAAGTCAAACACGGGCGCCTGCGCGCAATTGCGGCAACCACGTCGGCGCGTTTGCCCGCGATGCCCGAATTGCCGACGGTAGCCGAATCGGGCCTGCCCGGCTTCGAAGCCGTGACCTGGTTCGGTTTTGTCGCGCCGGCCGGCACACCGCGCGAAATCATCGTGAAGCTCAATGCGGAAATGACACGCGTCACCGCCACGCCGGAAGTCAGGCAACAGCTCGCCGCGCAGAGCATCGATGCCATGAGCAGCTCGCCGGAACAGTTTTCGAATTACATCCGCGATGAAATCGCGAAGTGGGCGAAGGTCGTCAAGACCTCGGGTGCGCGCGCCGAATAAATTCCCGGTGCCCGCCGCTTAGCCGCGGCGGCCCCAGACCTGCCCGTGCGTCGACACGCAATAGGGCACCACATAGGTCAGCGCCATCTGCAGGCCGGCCGTCGTGGTCAGAGACGCTCCAAGCAGAACATCAAAGTGGTTGATCAGATTGAGGAGCGTGCCGACGCTGAGCGACACGCGTAGCGCCATGCGGACGGTCGCCGGCGCCATGCAGCGCGCGAATTTTTCGCTACTCACGACTGTAATCGTCCAGCGAACCGGCGCCTGATTCCAGTCGTGGACTCACGCCGCGCGGCAGATCAGGAACTGCCCGCCATCGGAAACGGCCATGCACCGGGGACCGATATCGGCGCCGGCACCGCCGGGGTCGGCGGCGTCACGGCGGCCTTCTTCGCAACGGGTTTTTTCGCCGCGGCCATCTTCACGGCGGGGTTTTTTGCCGCGGCCTTCTTCACGGCAGGCTTCTTCGCCGCGGCCTTTTTGACAGCCGGTTTTTTCGCCGCCGGTTTTGCACGGGGCGCTGCTTTGCGCGCCACCGGCTTGCGCACAGCGGGCTTCTGTTTGCCGACGATTTTTTTCGCCGCGGTTTTCTTTGCCGTCTTCTTTACCGGCTTCTTTGCAGTTTTTGATTTTTTCGCCACGAATATTCTCCTGTTAGGGTCGAAAACACCGCGGTATTAATCACCGCGGACCCGATCACGGCAGCCGGCCTGTGGCCGGACGCCCGCTTCGCCGCTGCCGGCGAAAATCTCAGTGCAGGGCCGACTGCGCCTTGCTGGCCAAATCGCGGTAAAGCACCTCGGGGTCGAGCTTGATGCCGCCTTCCCACGTTACCGTATTTTCAACCGGATCGACTTCCACCCGGTTGAACGTGTCTATATCGCCGAGCATGCGGAAATACGTGGTGCGGACGATATCGCCGAGATAGACGTGGCCTTCCAGCCCGTCGTTGAAGCGCAACCACAACGTGTAGTTGGCCTCGGCGCGACATTCGGTAACGGCGTGCATGCGACGCCGGCTCCTTGGATACCTTTTCGCGAGCAAGCTTAATCCCAACTGAGCGCACCTCCGGTTTGATATTCGATGACGCGTGTTTCAAAAAAGTTGCGTTCCTTCTTGAGATCGATCATTTCCGACATCCAGGGGAAGGGGTTGTTCGCGCCCTCGTAGAGGATGTCGAGCCCGATCTGCTGGCAGCGGCGGTTGGCGATGTAACGCAGATATTCCTTGAACATCGGCGCATTGAGGCCGAGCACGCCGCGCGGCATGGTGTCTTCGGCGTAGCGATATTCGAGTTCGACCGCCTGCGTGAAAATACCGCGCATCTCGTCGCGAAACTCCGCGGTCCACAGGTGCGGATTTTCCATCTTGATCTGGTTGACCAGATCGATGCCGAAGTTGCAATGCATCGATTCATCGCGCAGGATGTATTGATACTGTTCGGCCGCGCCGGTCATCTTGTTCTGGCGGCCCATGGCGAGAATCTGCGTAAAGCCGACGTAAAAGAACAGGCCCTCCATGACGCAGGAGAAGACGATCAAGCCCTTCAGCAGCTGCTGGTCCGCATCCGGCGTGCCGGTCTTAAAGTGCGGGTTGGTCAGCGTGTCGATGAACGGAATCAGGAACTCGTCCTTGGCGCGAATCGACGGAATCTCGTGATAGGCGTTGAACACCTCGCCCTCGTCAAGCCCGAGGCTTTCAACGATGTACTGGTAGGCGTGCGTGTGGATCGCCTCTTCAAAAGCCTGGCGCAGCAGATACTGGCGGCATTCCGGCGCCGTGATGTGGCGGTAGGTGCCGAGCACGATGTTATTGGCGGCGAGCGAATCGGCGGTGACGAAAAAGCCGAGATTGCGCGTGATGATGCGGCGCTCGTCCTCGGTCAGGCCGTTGGGGTCTTTCCACAAGGCGATGTCGCGCGCCATCTGGATTTCCTGCGGCATCCAGTGGTTCGCACAGGCGGAGAGATATTTTTCCCAGGCCCATTTGTATTTGAACGGCACCAGCTGGTTGACGTCAGTCTGGCCGTTGATAATGCGTTTGTCGGCGACGTTGACGCGGCGCATTTCGGCGGCGGCCGGTGACTTCGGCGCCAGCGCGGCAAGCGCGGCGGCCTGGGTGTTCGGCACAGTATCGATTACGGATTGCAGCCCGAGAGCCGGCGCATTCGGGCGCTGTTCGTTGCCATCTTCAAATTGCAACATGGTGTTTCTCCTTTATTGGTGTTTTAGGTGGACGCCTGCCAACTGCCGACGGTGCCGCTTTGGTTTGCTTTCGGTGCAACACCGTCACTCGTTGTTCCCCGTCTTCCCCTATTCCTGCAACGCCCCCACGACCGTGCGCTACTGACAAGCCTCGCAACTTTTCTTGTGGCTCCGGCCGGGCGCGACACGCGCGCCCTTAACGTCGAAAAATCCGGCGTTAACCTCCACTTCAATCCGCATGCGCATCACTGACATGCTTCACATTCGGGATTGTCGATGGAACAAAACTTCACATCCGACGCCGGGGCGGCGGAAATTCCGCCATCGCTCGGCACTGCGTTGAGCGCGCCCGACTGCACGGTCGATTTCTCGGCGTGCGTCGCGCCCATGGTGCGCAGGTAGTACGTTGTCTTCAGGCCGCGCAACCATGCCAGCTTGTAGGTTTCATCAAGTTTCTTGCCCGAGGCGCCGGCCATATAGATGTTGAGCGACTGCGACTGGTCGATCCACTTCTGGCGGCGTGCCGCACATTCGACCAGCCACGACGGCTCCATCTCGAAGGCGGTGGCGTAGAGCGTGCGGATCTCCGCCGGCATGCGGTCGATCTTGGCCAGCGAACCGTCGAAATATTTGAGGTCCGAGATCATCACCTCGTCCCACAGATTGAGCTTTTTCAGATCTTCAACCAGGAATTCGTTGGTGATCGTAAACTCGCCCGACAGGTTCGATTTGACGTAGAGGTTCTGGTAGGTCGGCTCGATGCACTGCGACAATCCCGTGATGTTGGCGATAGTCGCCGTTGGCGCGATGGCGACGCAGTTCGAATTGCGCATGCCGACCTGTTTGATCCGCGCGCGCAGCGCTTCCCAGTCCATGGTCGAGGACATGTCAGCCTCGACGAAACCGCCGCGTTCCTGCTCGAGCAGTTTGAGCGACTCGTGCGGGAATATGCCGCGGTCCCACAACGAACCTTTGAAGGTTGCATACGGGCCGCGTTCCTCGGCAACGTCGGTCGATGCCCAATAAGCGCTGTAGGCGATGGCTTCCATCGAACGGTCCGAAAACTCGATTGCTTCTTTTGACGCATACGGAATGCGCAGCATGTGCAGGCAGTCCTGGAAACCCATGATGCCCAGGCCCACCGGGCGGTGCTTGAAGTTTGAATTGCGCGCTTTGTTGACCGAGTAGTAATTCAGATCAATCACGTTATCGAGCATGCGCATGGCGGTACCGATGGTGCGCTTCAATTTCTCCATGTCGAGCTTGCCGGTAGCGACATCGAGGTGCGCCGGCATGTTGACCGAGGCCAGGTTGCAGACCGCGATTTCGTCTTCATTGGTGTTGAGCGTGATCTCGGTGCACAGATTCGAGCTGTGCACGACGCCGACGTGATTTTGCGGCGAACGGATGTTGCACGGGTCTTTGAACGTGATCCACGGGTGCCCCGTTTCGAACAGCATGGTCAGCATCTTGCGCCACAGCTGTGCGGCCGGAATCTTCTTGAACAGCTTCAACGTGCCCTTGGCGGCCATGTCCTCGTAGTTGAGGTAGGCGATTTCGAAAGCCTTGCCGAATTTTTCGTGCAGGTCCGGCACGTCCGACGGCGAGAACAGCATCCAGTCGCCGTTGTTCATGACGCGCTTCATGAACAGGTCGGGAATCCAGTTCGCCGTGTTCATGTCGTGCGTGCGACGACGGTCGTCACCGGTGTTCTTGCGCAACTCGAGGAATTCCTCAATGTCGAGGTGCCAGGTTTCCAGGTAGGAGCAAACTGCGCCCTTGCGCTTGCCGCCCTGATTGACCGCCACCGCGGTATCGTTGACGACTTTCAGGAACGGCACCACGCCCTGCGATTTGCCGTTGGTGCCCTTGATGTGGGCGCCCAGCGCGCGCACCGGCGTCCAGTCGTTGCCGATGCCGCCGGCGTATTTCTGCAGCATCGCGTTTTCCTTGATCGCCTCATAAATGCCGTCGAGGTCATCGGCCACCGTCGTCAGATAACAACTGGCAAGCTGCGAGCGGCGCGTCGCCGAGTTGAACAGCGTCGGCGTCGAACTCATCACGTCAAATGACGACAGCGCGTTGTAAAACTCGATGGCGCGGGCCTCACGCTGCGATTCCGGCTCGTTCAACGCAAGACCCATCGCCACACGCATGAAAAAGGTCTGCGGCAGTTCGATGCGCTCACCGCGCACGTGCAGGAAATAACGGTCGTAGAGAATCTGCAGACCCAGATAGCCAAATTTGAAGTCGCGTTTGGCGTCGAGCGCGGCGCCCAGGCTCTTCAGGTCGTAGCCGGCGATACGCTCGTCAAGCAACTCGGCTTCGATCCCGCGCTTGATCAGCTTCGGAAAGACGTCGGCGTAACGCGTTTTCATGTCGGCCTGCGTGACTTCTTCACCGACCGTTTCCAGGCGCAGCGTATTCAACAGCAGACGCGCGGTCACGTAGCTGTAGGCCGGATCTTTTTCAATCATTGCGCGCGCCGACAGAATCAGCGACTTGCGCACTTCGTCGACCGGCACGCCTTCGTAGAGGTCCTTGAGCGTCGCCTGCAGGATTTTTTCCGGATCAACCGCCCGACCGAGGCCTTCGCAGGCTTCGTGCACAAGAGCGCTCAGCCGCACCATATCGAGCGGATGCGTCTTGCCGTTTTCGGTGACGTTGATGACCGGATGCGCCTGCAGCGATTGCGGCAGCATTTCGCGCTGCTTGGCGCGCTCCTGCGAACGTTGTTCGCGATACAAAACATAGGCGCGCGCCACTTCGTGCTCGCCCGAACGCATCAGTGCGAGTTCGACCTGGTCCTGGATGTCTTCGATATGAAACGTGCCGCCATTGGGCTGGCGCCGCATCAACGCGGACACCACGGTTTCCGTCAGATTGGTGACGAGTTCGCGCACGCGCGCGGATGCCGCGCCCTGGCCGCCGTTGATGGCAAGAAACGCCTTGGTAACGGCGATGGCAATTTTCGACGGCTCAAAACCGACCACCGCGCCATTGCGGCGAATGATCTTGTATTCGCTGTAGCGCGACGGCGTTGCTGCGGATGCTTCTTCGGCAACAAAGGCGGTGGCGGATACTGCGGCGGAGGGCTGACTGGATAACTGCATGGGTTCTCTCCTTAATCGTTCATTTCTTTATGTTTTTCCGCCACCCGGCGCCGCTCCCAGCTTCCGACGGGCAACCACTATATGTTGTGCTTTTACCACAAGACGGCACCAATTCTAGTGGCGGAAAATAACCAGTGCAATAGATTTTGAATCTTTTTTTAATGCCTCGGAATTACATTCGGAACAACGCAGATTCGCTTGTTGTGACAGGGAAAATCTGCTCAAAAAATGAACAGGGACGTGCCGGAAAACGGCGTCAAACGGGGCTTTGCGGGTTGCGCGGATCGCGCGCCAGGTAACGCGCGCAGCAACAGAATTAGGGCTGGCGGAATATCCCTGCTTTAAACAGGGTTGCAACAGATAGGCGAGGAAGCCCGACCCTCATGCGCCACTGAGGCGGCGGAAACGCTCCCAGTCAAAACACGGGCCGGGGTCGGTTTTGCGGCCCGGCGCAATATCCGAATGACCGACGACATCGGCGATCGGGTAGCGCGCGCGCAGCGTCTGCGTCAGGTCTGCGAGTGCGGCGTATTGGGCATCGTCAAAAGCGCTATCGTCCGCACCTTCGAGCTCAACACCAATGGAAAAATCATTGCAGCAGCTGCGTCCGCGCCAGACCGACTCGCCGGCGTGCCAGGCGCGTTGCGCAGTAGAAACGAACTGGATGACCGCGCCGTCGCGGCGCACCAGAAAATGCGCCGAAACTTTCAGGCCGGCAATCTGCGCATAGTAAGGATCTGCGGCCGCATCGAGTTTGTTGGTAAACAAATCGATGATGCCGCTGCCGCCGAACTGTCCGGGCGGCAAACTGATGTTGTGTATGACCAGCAAAGAAACCGGCACGCCATCGGGCCGCGCATCGCAATTCGGCGACTCAATCCACGCCGCACCGGCGGCGTGCCCGTTCTCATCGATGGTGAATGGCATGTTGTCGGGGATTCAGGATCGGGTGCCGCGCATTGAATCTTCGGTCCCCGGTCCCTGCGCCTAATTGATACCGAGTCTTTCCATGCGGTAGCGCAACGCACGGAAGGTAATCCCCAGCAGCTTCGCCGCCGCGGTGCGGTTGAAGCGCGTCCTCTCCAGCGCCTCAAGAATGGCGGCTTTTTCGACGCGGTCCAGATGTTCCTGCAAGGGCAGCCCCGCGAGATCACCGGCCGCCTGTGCCTCGGACCGCGCCACTGGCGAGGCCAACTGGAGTTCTTCGCGTCCGATCAGAGCACCCGCACTTAAGGCCAGCGCACGCTCGAGTATGTTTTCAAGCTCCCGCACGTTGCCCGGAAACGAATAGGCGCGCAGCGCAGCGATCGCTTCAGGCAACAGGGTCACACCTTCACCGCCCGCGCTGCGCCCCAATATCACGCGCGCCAGCACCGGAATGTCTTCCGGCATTTCGCGCAGGGACGGCATGCGCAGCTCGATCACATTGAGGCGGTAATACAGATCCTGCCGGAACTTGCCGTCACGCACTGCGTCACCAAGATGGTGGTGCGTGGCGCTGATGATGCGCACATCGACATTTTCTTCACCGGTCGCGCCGACCTTGCGCACCTTTTTTTCCTGGATTGCGCGCAGCAGCTTGACCTGCATCTGGATCGGCAGATCCGCGACTTCATCGAGGAACAGGGTGCCGCCATTGGCAGCCTGAAAAAAACCCTCTTTGTCCTGGTCGGCGCCGGTGAAAGCGCCCTTGCGATAACCGAAAAACTCGCTTTCCATCAGGTTTTCGGGAATCGCGCCGCAGTTGACCGGCACAAACGGCGCATCGCGCCGCGGCCCCATCATGTGCATCAAGCGGGCCGCCATCTCCTTGCCGCAGCCCGATTCACCGCTGATATGTACCGGCGCCTGGCTGCGCGCCAGGCGATCGATCATCTGCCGCGTCTGCTGCATCAACGGCGAATCACCCAGCAATACCGGCAACACGCCGGCCGGCGGCTCGCCGCCCTTGCGCGGCGCGTTCGGCCGCGGCAGCTTCAGCGCCGAACGCACCAGTGAACGCAGTTGTTCAAGTGAAACCGGCTTCGCCAGATAATCAAAGGCCCCGGCCTTCAGCGCCGCCACCGCGTTTTCGGTGCTGCCATGCGCCGTGATCACCGCCACCGGCGTCGTCGCATAATGCGCAGTCACATGTTCGAGCAGCTTGAGCCCGTCGCCGTCGGGCAGGCGCATGTCGGTGAGACACAGTTCATAACTGCATTTCTGCAGCAACTGCACGGCCTCGAATTCGGTAGCCGCGCAGTCGGTCTCCAGCCCCATGCGCTGCAGCGTCATGCTGAGCAGTTCACGGATATCGGCTTCGTCATCGACGATCAGGACCTTGCTCATAATTCTTTATGCTCCACGACACTGCAAAGTGAACTGCGCGCCCGCCGGGGTTTCGATGTAATCAAGCGTGGCATCATTCGCCGCACAAATTTCCCGTGCGATATACAACCCCAGCCCGGTGCCGCTGCTGACCGTCGTGTAAAACGGCTCGAACAACTGGTTACGCACCGATGGTGGCACGCCCGGACCATCATCCACCACGTCCAATTTTACAATATCCCCGCCACCGATCAGGTCGACCGCGATCCGGATACTGCCTTTCTCGCGCCGGCAATGGCGCACCGCATTGCGGCACAGGTTCCACAGAATCTGGTTCAGGTGGCTCTGATCGAATGCGATCTTCGGACTGGCGGCCAGCTCGAACGTCATCACCTCGGCCGGCAGCTTTTCGATCTGGCAGAACTGCTCGGCGAAGGAAACCAGAAAATCATCCAGCGCGAACACCTCGCGGTGCGCGCGTTCGCCGCGGTTGAGCTTGAGCACATCGTTGATCATGCGGTCGAGCCGCAGCGTATTGTCGCGGATGATCGTCAGCAGGCGCTTGACCGTATCATTGATCGCCGGCTCCTCCTGCAACAACTCGGTGGCATGACTGATCGCCGACAGGGGATTGCGGATCTCGTGGGCGATATTCGCCGTCAGCCGGCCCAGCGCCGCCAGCTTCATCTGGCGCGCCTGCGCCTCGACGCGCGTGAGATCTTCGAGAAAAATGACCGCGCCGACATTGCGGCTGAGGCCGACCGGCACAAAGCGTGCGCTGACCTTTTCGCTCTGCACGACTGTCACTGAGGGATTGAAATCCGCGAGCTTGTTCTTGCGCCACTCCTCCAGCCTCTGCGCCAGCGGCGGCGAATAGTCCTTGAGCAGGTGGCTGCGACGCTGCCGCCTGAGCGGCCCCAGCATTTCCTCGACGCGCGCATTGTACTGGCGGATGACGCCGTTTTCGTCGACCACCAACACGCCGTCATCCATGTCCTGAATCACCAGCTGGCTCACCTCCTCCATGCTGGCGAGATCGATTTCGCGCTGCGCGGCGAGCTGCTCGGTGGCAACCAGATATTTCGCCAGCGTGTGCGCCATCCACGCGGTGGCGAAATAGCCAATGCTGAGAAACCCGGCCTGCACGTATTGGGTGATCGGCGCCGAATGCACCAGCACCTGCGCCGTCTGTTCGATCAGTACAGCGATGCTGCCCAGCGAGGCGTAAAAAAGCGTCAGTCGCCCGCGACTGATCAATCCGGCGGCGGCCAGCGCCGACAGCAGCAGCAAACCGAGTCCGCTCGAAATGCCGCCGCTCGCATACATGAGCACCACGATAATGACGATATCGGCACCGACCTCCAGCCCGAGCTGCCAGTGAAAATGACGGCGCGATGCGATCAGCACGAACCACAGCGCGCTCAACAACACATAGCCGGCGCTGAAATACTGGTAGAGCGTATTGTCGCTGGAGCCGAAGGCGAGGCGGTCACCGAATATCAGGCTGGCTGCCAGCAGGACGACGGCGACGACCGCGCGATAGGCGTTAAAAAAGAACAGCGACCGCCAGTAGGTATCGGTGGCCTCGGGGAACACCGCGCCGCCGCCGACCTGCTTTGCCGCGGCGCGGGCTTCGTTAGAACGCAGTCTGGCCGGGGGCGCACTCATGCGAATCAGTTGTGAAGACGCGCGTGTTCTTCGCTGCAGTAACGCTGCTCGTCACGGCCCACGCTTTCGCTGCGCGGCAGATGCACGCCGCACTGCGCGCAGCGCACCATATCCTCCGGCGCCGCAACGGGCGGCGCCTCATTGCGCAGCGAGCGCACATAGCGTTTGAGCAACCACCAGGCAGCCGCAAACACCGCAATCAAAAAAATCAGCTTGGCCAAAACGCGCTCCGCTTTTACGCCGCTTGCAGAAAATTACCCGCGCAATAGTGTGCGCCAGTTCGCCGGCAGCGTCGAGGCATGCAGCCGCTCTGCGCTGCGGGAAAAAACGGAGAAGGCCGCCGGGAGCGGGCCTTCGTCTCGATTTGAAGCGGTTCGACCTGAATGGTCGGGGTGAGAGGATTCGAACCTCCGACTCCTGCGTCCCGAACGCAGTACTCTACCAGGCTGAGCTACACCCCGATTCAGGTCGATTGAAGAAAGCGTTCCGCTGACATGTATTTCGGGCAGCGGCGCTCAATCAGAAATTTCGCGTTACCGCGAAGTCCGCCAATTGTAGCAAATAATCGCGCTGTTTAGAATGCGGCACGTTATTCAGTGCCGCCTTTGCGGTCTGCGCCTCGGCCTCGGCCTGGCGGCGCGTATAAGCCAGGGCGCCCGTGCGCTCGATGGCCGCCGTCACGCGCGGCAGGTCATCAAGGCCACCGTGCTCGATGGCGCCACGGACCAGTGCCTGTTCTTCCGCGTTGCCATGCCGGATCACATACAACAGCGGCAACGTCGGTTTGCCCTCGGCAAGGTCGTCACCAACGTTCTTGCCGGTATTGCGGTTGTCGCCCGAATAGTCGAGCACGTCGTCAATCAGCTGGAATGCGGTTCCGAGGTGCATGCCGTAGCACGCCATCGACTCTTCTTCAGCACCGGCAGCACCGCCCAGAATCGCACCGATCCGCGTCGCCGCCTCGAACAGCTTTGCGGTCTTGTAGCGGATGACCCGCAGATAACTCTGCTCGTCGATGTCGGGGTCATGGCAGTTCATCAACTGCAGCACCTCGCCTTCGGCGATCACGTTGGTTGCCTCGGCCAGCACCTCCATCACGCGCATGCTGCCGGTCTCGACCATCATCTGGAAGGCACGCGAATAAACGAAGTCGCCAACCAGTACGCTGGCGGGGTTGCCATAGAGTGCGTTGGCGGTGGCCTGCCCCCGGCGCAGGTCCGAAGCATCGACCACATCGTCATGCAACAGCGTTGCCGTATGGATGAACTCAACCACCGCCGCGAGCTGGTGGTGGTGGCTGCCCTGATAACCGAACGCGCCGGCCGACAGAATGACCAGGATCGGACGCAGGCGCTTGCCGCCGCCGGCGATAATGTGTTCCGCGACGGTGCGCACGAGAACGACATCGGAATTCAACCGGCGCCGGATCACGGCATCGACGGCCAGAAGGTCGGCGGCAAGAAAATCGCCTAAAATCGGGATAGACATCGGATTTAACGCTCAAAACCGCCTAAAATGGGCCGGCGGCGGGGTCTGGCTGCAGTTTTGGACTGGGTTGCGGAAGTCCTTTATTTTACTCTGTTTTGACTCAAAATTCGCACTTGGGTATAATGCTCGGCTTTCCCGATCCGGCGGTTCGTCCGGACAAGAGGTTTAAACATGTATGCAGTGATCAAGGCCGGCGGCAAACAGTATCGTGTTGCATCCGGCGAAAAACTCAAAATTGAATCGGTCGTTGCCGAAGTCGGCAGCGAGATCGTTCTCGACCAGGTCTTGATGGTGGCTGACGGCGACAAAGTCACGCTCGGCACGCCGACGCTGACCGGTGCGTCGGTCAAAGCCAAAGTCATTTCCCACGGTCGTGGCGCCAAGGTGCATATTTTCAAAATGCGCCGCCGCAAGCATTACCGCAAATCACAGGGACACCGGCAGAACTACACCGAAATCGAAATTCTCGGCATTGCCGCCTAGCACTCAGGAGCTTTCTCATGGCACATAAAAAAGCAGGCGGCAGTTCACGCAACGGTCGCGATTCAGAATCAAAACGCCTAGGCGTAAAAATCTACGGCGGCGAAGCCATCATTCCGGGCAACATCATCGTGCGCCAGCGCGGCACGCAGTTTCACCCCGGCGTCAATGTCGGCATGGGCAAGGACCACACACTCTTCGCCACGGCGCCGGGCAAGGTTCTGTTCTCAATCAAAGGTGCGGCGCGCAAAAGAACCGTCAGCGTCGTGCCCGCTTAAACACCAACTGAGCGCCACAACCTTTCGGAAATAAAGGCTCTGTCCTGCGACAGAGCCTTTTTTGTTTGCGCCGGCATTGAACGGGCGATCAGGCCCGCAGGCCTGAAAAACCGGACCGCTGTTCAGCCTCTTCCTAAGACGAATCCCCATGAAATTCATCGACGAAGCGAATATCGAAGCGCATGCCGGCAAGGGCGGTGACGGCGCGGCGTCGTTCCGTCGTGAAAAATTTATTCCGCGCGGCGGGCCTGACGGCGGCGACGGCGGCCGCGGCGGCAATATCTTTGCGCGCGCCGACCGCAATATCAACACGCTCGTCGACTACCGCTTCAAACGCATCCACCGCGCCAAAAACGGCGAACCCGGGCGCGGCGCCGACTGCTTCGGTCACTCGGCCGAAGACATAGTATTGCGCGTGCCCGTCGGCACGGTCGTCACCGATGCCGAAACCGGCGAACCCGTCGCCGACCTGGCAACACACGACCAGGTTGAACTGCTCGCCCAGGGCGGCAAGGGCGGACTCGGCAATCTGCGATTCAAATCGAGCACCAATCGCGCGCCCAAGCAATTCACGCGCGGCGGCGAGGGCGAATCGCGCCGGCTCAAATTCGAGCTGAAGGTGCTGGCCGACGTCGGTCTGCTCGGCATGCCGAATGCCGGCAAATCGACCTTCATCCGCGCGGTATCGGCGGCCAAGCCGAAAGTCGCCGATTATCCCTTCACGACGCTGCATCCGAACCTCGGCATGGTGCGGGTGGACGACAACCGCAGCTTCGTCATCGCCGACATCCCCGGCCTGATCGAGGGCGCAGCGGAAGGTGCCGGCCTTGGCCATCAATTTCTGCGCCACCTTGCGCGCACGCGCCTGCTGCTGCACATCGTCGATCTCGCACCGTTCGATCCGTCTACCGACCCCGTCGCCGAGGCGCGTGCCATCGTCAACGAACTGCAAAAATACGACCAGTTGCTCTACGACAAACCGCGCTGGGTGGTGCTCAACAAAGTTGATTTGCTGGACCCGGACGAAGGCGCTGAGCGTGCGCGCAAATTCATCGCCGACTTCGGCTGGCAGGGCAAAAGCTTTATCATTTCCGCAATCGATGGCAAGGGTTGCCGTGAACTGACTTATGCGATCATGGATCATCTGCAGGATTCAGGATCGAGGATCGAGGATTCAGCACCGGACGAATGACAGGCGTGCGACCCGCCGCTATCTGACAACTCAATTCTGAATCCTGCTCCCTATATGTCCTCTGAACTGGCACAAGCGAAACGCCTGGTCGTAAAAGTCGGCAGCAGCCTTGTCACCAACTGCGGCCAGGGCCTCGATCACGCGGCACTGACGCGCTGGGTCGTGCAGATCGCCGAACTGCGCAAACGCGGCCGCGAAGTCATCCTCGTCTCCAGCGGCGCGATCGCCGAAGGCATGCAACGCCTCGGCTGGAAAAAAAGACCGAGTGCCGTGCACGAACTGCAGGCCGCTGCCGCAGTCGGCCAAATGGGTCTGATCGAAGCCTATGAATCGCGCTTTCGCCAGCACGGTCTGCTCACCTCGCAGATATTGCTGACCCACGAAGACCTGGCCGACCGCAAGCGTTATCTCAATGCGCGCTCGACCCTGCGCACCCTGCTCGCACTCGGCGTCGTGCCGATCATCAACGAAAATGACACCGTGGCAACGGATGAAATCCGCTTCGGCGACAACGACACGCTGGGCGCGCTGGTGACCAATCTGGTCGAAGCCGATGCGCTGATCATCCTCACCGACCAGAGCGGCCTCTATTCAGCCGACCCGCGCAAGGTGCCGGACGCCACACTGATTCGCGAGGCCGTCGCCGGCAGCCCGGAACTGGAGGCCATGGCCGGCGGTGCCGGCAGTGAAATCGGCCTCGGCGGCATGCTGACGAAGGTCATCGCGGCCAAACGCGCGGCGCGCAGCGGCGCACATACCGTGATCGCCTCCGGTCATGAAGACAACGTGCTGGTCCGTCTGGTGGACGGCGAACACGTCGGCACACTGTTGCGCGCCGCGACGCCGACGCTGGCGGCACGACAACAGTGGATGGCCGATCATCTGCAGGTACGCGGCCGCCTGACGCTGGATGCCGGCGCGGTCAAGGCATTGCGCGAATCGCAGCGCAGCCTGCTGCCGATCGGCGTCAGTGCGGTCAACGGCGAGTTTGAACGCGGTGAAGTCGTCGGCTGCTGCGACGAGTCCGGCGTCGAAATCGCGCGCGGCCTGGTCAACTACAGTGCCAGCGAAGCGCGCCGCATCGTGCGCACGCCGTCGTCTGAAATTGAACAAAAACTCGGCTACATCGACGAACCGGAACTGATCCACCGCGACAATCTCGTTTTGCTGTAACGGTCGCTGCGTCAACCGGCAGCGCACTCTTGTGTTATTTGGAATGCGCGCTTTATTCTGCTCAAATCGAATCAGGGGGATTGATCATCATGGCAAACAATACTTGCTCGGCTTTTCGCATGACCATTGCGCGACTGGCGGTCAGCGCCGCCCTGATGGGGGCCGGCAGCGCTGCCGCCATTGATCTGATTACGGAAGACGAGGCGCGCCTGCCGGCGCTACCGAAAATGGCCACGCGCGGCGGCATCACGCGCGGCCCCGGCATCAAGGTCGTCAGTCCGAGCCCGGACGGCCAGGTCAAAGCGCCATTCGCGATGAAGGTTGAATTTCAGCCGCACGGCGGCTCGAAAATCGACGCCGGCTCGATAAAAATAACCTATCTGAAAAAGCCCGCCGTCGACCTGACGCCGCGGCTTAAAGCGGCGATCTCGGAGTCTGGCATCAATCTGGGCGACGCCAATGTACCGGCCGGCGCGCACGACATCAGGATCGACGTCACCGACGCCGAAGGCCGCACCAAGAGCGAAACGGTCAGCTTTACCGTCATCAAATAGGCCGCGCGCTATTCGCCGCGTCCACCCTTAGTTGAGGAAGCCCCTGATGCCGGTGACGATCGCCATGATGGCGCTGGCGATCGGCATCAGGTTGGTGACCAGGCTCTGCACATTGTCGACGTGCTTTTTCAGCTGCGGGCCGTTGGCAACGGCACGCCCCGACACCAACGCGATCACCTGGGCCAGGCGCAGGGTCGCCTCACCGGCGCGGTTCTGCACACCGCCGCGCGCCTGCAGCGCACTGCTGATGAGCACACCGGTCAGATGGGCAAACATGATGCTCGCCGTATATTCGAGGGTCTCCTGCCATTCGCGGATGTTTTCGGGCAGGAAAGCCGTTTGCTCGTGGATGCTGGTGGCGAAAGCCATGCCGAACACGGCGGCAGCGCCGATAACCAGTCCATAGATAATTTCCACCCACGGCACAATGCGGTGCCGTAGCGTCAGCCAGACGGCAAGCGGCAGAGGTATTGCAATCGACATCAGACGCAGCACGATCGTCGGCTTGTCGTAGACGAAGACGATCATCCAGTGCGCGGCAAGCAGCAGCAAAAACGTCAGCACCGCCAGCGCCGCCACGCGCGTCCAGCGCTGCGGCGGCAGATCGATTGCAACGGCGGCCACCGCATCCGCTGCTGCGCTGACACCTGCACCCAGCGTGCTCTGAATGGTTTGCTTGAGTGCGGCGACCTCGCCCTCGAGTGCCTGCAGCCGTGCCTCAAGGACGGATTGCGGTGCGCCGGTCACCCGGGGCGCCGCGTTACCCGCAGCGTCCTCAGCGACAAATTTAATTTCAATTGCGCGAATGCGGTCGATCACCGGCCACAAGAACGACAGATCGCGATCCTTGCCGGCATGCGGCGCGTTTGCACCGGTGTCGCCCCCCGGTATCCCGGACTGTTCTGACATTGTCTCCCCCTTGCCGGGCCCGATCTGACGGCGATGGTCGCCCCGTATATGGGTCGCATTCTAGCAGGCCGGATTGCGGCGCCTGCAACGATGATCCCGCAGCGCCGCCGGCCGCCATACGGCGGGTTCGATCAGCGCGGGTAGCGCAGGCGCTGGGCGATTTCGCGAACCGTGCGAAACGGACTGCGCCCGTCGCAGAAAAAATCCGCGTAGAGCACTGCATGCTGCCGGTTGACGTCCTTGTACTCGATAAAACGCCATTGCGGATCACGTGTGCGCGACCAGGTCGCGCCGCGCTGACCGAAGGCATAAAATTTTTGCTCGCGCGTGGCGCAGCGCAACCCCTCGAACGATACGTTTTCCGCACCGCCTGCGCCGCGCACAACGAGAACATAACGCACCACGCCGTCGGCGCCGATCGACAGCGTATCTGCGTCTATCAAAAAGCGGTTGCTGGTGGCGCCGCTGACAGCGAATTCGACCAGGCCGGCGGGCTTGGGATAGGCCGGCGGGTTCAGCTCCGCCTCGGTCCAGGCTTTGGTCTCCGCCTCGAGCTCGTCTTCCCGTGTTGTCTGCGTGGTAATCGCCGATAGCGCCGGCGCGACGGCAAAAAGCGTGATCAATACAAAAAATAAACGGCCCATCAGGAATCGAGGTCCTTGAGCAGCGCCGCCCTGGATGCAGGCGCCACCTCGACGGTGGCCGCGTAGTCCTGATGGTCGACACCCATCACGAGCGGTGCGCCGTCTGCCAGCGCGCGCTTCATGGCAGGTGTGAGTTCAAAGCGCACGAAATGCACGGCCGACGTCTTCTCGTCGTTCTCGCGCTCAAGATCTTCGTCGGCGATCGCATAGACACGCGCATATTCGCCGGCCTGCACCCATACCCGCTCTTCGACGCCCTTCAACCGCGCCAGCATGATGTGTCGCTCCTCGACATCCGGGTACTCGATCAGCAGCGTGGCTTTCCAGTTACTGCCGTCCGGTATCAGCGGGTTGTACGCATCGAGCTCATCACGAATTCCGTCTGCCTCGAAGATCCGCTCGATGCGCAGCATCTCCTGCACCTGGTAGCGGACGGTGAGTTCGTCCTCGAACAGCAGTGTGACGTGCTCGCCCAGCGCCACCGTGCGGTCTTTCTTGTGCGCAATCACGCGCTGGCGGTATTCCGGACGCGCTTTTGCATAGGCTTCCAGCGTCATCAGATCGCCGGCCTTGAGTTTGTTCATAGTGTTCTCACAATCCATATGCGGTGCGCAGCAGCGTCAGCGGATGCGCCAGCTTCGCCGCCGTCTTGCCGCTTTCGCGCAACCCTTGTTCGATATGACGGCCGCCCAACTGGCAATCCGACGCCACCCAGTCGGCTTCGCCGCCGGCCGGATGCTCGCCCAGCGCGCGAAATACGGGACGGCCGATTTTCATCGCCACCGCGTGAAATTCCTTCTTGCAGCCCCAACTGCCTGAATGGCCCGAGCAGCGCTCAACAGTATTGAGTTTTTCCTTGGTCGCCAGTTGCAAGACCTCGCGTGTCTTCTGCCCCATGTTCTGCACGCGCAGATGGCAGGCGATGTGGTACGACACCTTGCCGAGATCCTGTTTGAAGTCGGTTTTCAGCAGGCCGTCCTTGTGCCGCAGCAGCAGGTATTCGAACGGATCGAACATCGCCTCGCGCACCGCTTTGACGTCAGCGTCGTCGGGAAACATCAGCGGCAGTTCCTGCTTGAACATCAGCGTGCATGAGGGAATCGGCGTGACGATCGCGTAGCCCTCGCGCGCCAGCTTCGCCAGCGGCGGAATGTTTTTTTCTTTCAGCGCGGCGACCGCTTGCAAATCGCCGAGCTCGAGCTTGGGCATGCCGCAGCAGGCTTCCTTCTGCATTATGGTCCACGGAATTTCGTTGTGGTCGAGCACGCGGGTAAGGTCGTGGCCGATGCCCGGCTCGTTGTAATTGATATAACAGGTTGAAAATATCGCCACCTTGCCGGGCGCGCGCGAACTCTCTTTTGCAGTCTGCGCGCTGGCGGTGCCGGCCGATGCGCGAAAGGTCGGCGACGCATACGACGGGATCCAGGCCTTGGCGTCGACGCCCAGCGTCTTTTCCATCAACCCGCGCGCGGCGCCGTTGTGGTTGGCGGCATTGACGAATTTCACGACAACCGGGATTGATGCCAGCTTGCCCAGCGCATCGGTCGCCGACATGAATTTGTCGCGCAGGCGCACGCCGCCCTGTTGGTACTTGACCGCCTTGGCGCGCAGCATCAAGTGCGGAAAATCGAGGTTCCATGCGTGCGGCGGCACATAGGGGCATTTGGTCAGGTAACAGACATCGCACAGATAACACTGGTCGACGACCTTCGAGTAATCTTTTTTGTCGACGCTGTCGAGTTCGCCGGTCTTGCCCTCGTCGATCAGGTCGAACAGTGTCGGGAAGGAACCGCACAAACTCACACACCGCCGGCAGCCGTGACAGATGTCGAACACTCGGTGCATTTCCGCATCGAGCTTGTCCTGATCGTAGAAATCGGGCGATTTCCAGTCAATCGGGTGGCGGGTCGGCGCTTCGAGGCTGCCTTCGCGTATGGTCATATTTTCGTGAGGTGTGAGTGGTGAAGCGCAGGGCCAAAAAACAAGGGTGAGGCGAGGATCTTACTCCCCACACCTCACCCCTTACGCCTGAACCGCTATTAATCGGCCAGTGCGTCGAGCGACTTCTGGAAACGATTGGCGTGTGAACGCTCGGCTTTCGCCAGCGTTTCAAACCAGTCGGCAATTTCTTCGAAGCCTTCGCCGCGCGCGGTTTTCGCCATACCCGGATACATATCCGTGTACTCATGGGTCTCGCCGGCAATCGCGGCTTTCAGGTTGTTGCGCGAGCTGCCAATCGGCAGACCGGTGGCCGGATCGCCGACCACCTCGAGATACTCAAGGTGACCGTGGGCGTGGCCGGTTTCGCCTTCCGCCGTCGAGCGAAACACAGCTGCGACGTCGTTCTGGCCTTCAACGTCGGCCTTCGCTGCGAAATAAAGGTAACGGCGGTTTGCCTGTGATTCACCGGCAAATGCCGCCTTGAGGTTGCCCTCGGTTTTGGAGCCTTTGAGATGCATGGTGTTCTCCTCAGATTATCAGCTGACCATCGGCACAGGCCTTTCTACGGCACCGCGCCACTGACCGGCATTGTTGCTCGCCCGCCGGCCCCAAGCTTCAATTAGACTTAATCTAATATATGGTTTCAGTTTAAGACGCCACCCACAGAGTGTCAACGCAGGCGGCGGCGAAATCAGCGTCACGCGGCGGTTCCAGCGGGCTTTTCATGCGCCGGCCGCCGCAGAAAACGCACCAGTTCGCTCAACGCAAGCTGATAAACCTCGCGCTTGAATTCGACCACCGAATCCAGCGGCACCCAATATTCGTTCCAGCGCCAGGCGTCAAACTCCGGCTTCTCCGAAGCGCGCAATTGCACATCGGTGTCGCGCCCAACCAGACGCAGCAGAAACCAGATCTGCTTTTGCCCGCGGTAATTGCCGCGCCAGTCGCGCCGCAGCCACTGCTCCGGCACGTCATAACGCAACCAGTCGCGCGTGCGGCCGAGAATCTCGACATGTTGCGGCTGCAGGCCGACTTCCTCGTGCAATTCGCGATACATGGCGACCTCGGGTGTCTCGCCCGCGTCGATGCCGCCCTGCGGAAACTGCCATGCATGCTGCCTGACCCGCTTGCCCCAGAAAACCTCGTTCTTCCTGTTGCAGATGATGATGCCAACGTTGGGGCGATATCCGTCACGATCAATCATGTGAATCACCCTTGAATCTGTTTGATTGGCCAAATTTTTCCACAGTTCCGGCCTGATGGAAAGCAGAGCCGGCGTCAGATCAGCAACACGTCTGCATTATGCGGATTGAGCACCTTGAATTCCTCGACAAAGCGCCCGAAGGTAAGGCCGAAATGCGGCGTCAGCGCCCTGGCGCGCTTGGTCAATTCGTCCCAGCGCGGCTCGCCTTGCGCGCTTTTGAAGGCAAATGCCGCGATATTGCCGGGCTTGCCCGCCGGCAGGCAGAGCACACGGCCGTCAAAGGCGGCGCGGAGGCGGTCCACGCAGGCGTTGAAGTTGCGGTCGCCGCCCCATAGATTGACAACCAGAATGCCGTCGTCGCCGAGCACGCGCGCGCAATCACGGTAAAACGGCAGCGTGGCGAGCGCCTCGACCTGCGATTCCGAGTCGTAACCGTCCACCACCAGCACGTCAGCGCGCAGCCCCTTGCGCGCGACAAACTCGACACCGTCGCCGACCATCACGTTCAAACGTTCGTCGTTCGGCGGCAACATGAAAAACTGGCGCGCGATCGTCACCACCTGCGGGTTGACCTCGACCGCAGTGACCCTTGCCTCGGGAATGCTGTGATAGACGTATTTCGCCAGCGAACCGCCGCCCAGGCCGATCATCGCCACATTGCGCGGCTCAGGCTTAAACAGCAAAAACGCCATCATGCTGCGCGTGTAGACGACCTCAAGATCGTTCGGCCGCGCAATGCGCATCGCGCTTTGCACGGTATCGCTGCCGATATGCAGGCTGCGCACGCCGAATTTTTCACTGATGTAGACGGATTCGTTATCATCCGCCGGTTTGCGTACTCGCCAGCTCTGCAGGAACTTCATCGCTCTGGAAACTTCCGGAAATTTGCTACGGTTCGGTAGAATGGAGCCCCTAATATACTGAAACACGCGTGCGTTGCATCCAGAATCGGTGATGGCAAGGCGCTCGATGCGGGCAATAGTCATTCTATTGCCAAGTCGAGCAACGCGGCCAGCGCTGATTCTGGATGCAACCCTTCGGGCTGGCACGAGTTTTGGCTCAGCCCTTTGTCGCCAGCCACTTGCCTAGAATGACTAGGCGGCGTGTCTTGCTTCGCGGTCTAAGCCAAAATCGTGACAGCGCATCGCGTGTTTCAGTATATTAGGGACTCTTTGACTTTTGTAGCTTTAGCATAGGTTTGAAACCGTCATGCGCGTATCCAATTTTTTCCTCTCCACGCTTAAAGAAGCGCCCTCCGAGGCGGAACTGATCAGCCACAAGCTGATGATCCGCGCCGGCCTCATCAAACGCCTTGGCAGCGGCATCTACAGCCTGATGCCGATTGGCTTGCGCGTCGTGCGCAAGGTCGAAGCCATCGTGCGCGAGGAAATGAACCGCGCCGGCGCCGTTGAACTGTCGATGCCGGTCGTGCAACCGGCCGAACTGTGGCAGGAATCCGGCCGCTGGCAGGCCTACGGTCCGGAACTGCTGCGCTTCAAGGACCGCCACGAACGCGACTTCGTCATCCAGCCGACCTCTGAAGAAGTCGTCACCGACATCGCGCGCAATGAAATCAAGAGCTACCGCCAGCTGCCGGTGCATTTCTACCAGATCCAGAGCAAATTCCGCGACGAGCGCCGGCCGCGCTTCGGCGTCATGCGCGGCCGCGAGTTCATTATGAAGGACGGCTATTCCTTCCACGTCAACTACGCCGATCTCGAACGCGAATACCGCAGCATGTTCGACACCTATACGCGCATCTTCACGCGCCTCGGCCTGAAGTTCCGCGCCGTCGCCGCCGACACCGGCTCGATTGGCGGCACCGGTTCGCACGAATTCCACGTGCTCGCCGATTCGGGCGAAGACGCGATCGCCTTCTGCCCGACCTCGGATTACGCCGCCAACGTCGAACTCGCCGAGGCATTGCCACCCGCGGCCGCGCGCGGCGCCGCTACTGCGGCCATGGAAAAGGTTACAACCCCGGGCAAGACGAAATGCGAAGACGTCGCCGCCCTGCTGAACATTCCGCTGACCAAACTGGTCAAGGCAGTGGCCATTGTCGTTCGCGAATCCGATTTTTATCTTGTGCTGTTGCGCGGCGACCATGCTCTCAACGAGATCAAAACACAGAAACAACTTGGCGAATTCCGCTTTGCCACCGACAAGGAAATCTTCGATAAGCTGCACTGCAAAGCCGGTTATATCGGCCCTGTTAAAGTTGATGCCGGCGTAAAAGTGGTGGCCGACCGTACCGTTGCGCAAATGAACGATTTCGTCTGCGGCGCCAACGAAAAGGATTTTCACCTCAGCGGCGTCAACTTCGTTCGCGATCTTGCCGAACCTGCGCTGATCGCCGATTTCCGCAACGTCGTCACAGGCGATCCCGGCCCCGACGGCCAGGGCGTACTCGAACTCTGCCGCGGCATCGAAGTCGGCCATATTTTCCAGCTGCGCACCAAATATTCGACCGCACTGAAATGCAATTACCTCGACGAAAAAGGCGCACAGCAGCCGATGGAAATGGGCTGCTACGGCATCGGCATCACGCGCATCGTCGCCGCCGCCATCGAACAGAACCACGACGAGCGCGGCATCGTCTGGCCGCAACCGATCGCCCCCTTTGACGTCGCCATCGTGCCGATCGGCATCGGCAAGAGCGACGCGGTGCGCGCCGCCGCCGAAAAACTGCACGACGAACTGACTGCGATGGGTCTCGACGTCCTGCTCGACGACCGTGACGAGCGTCCGGGCGTGATGTTTGCCGACATGGAATTGACCGGCATCCCGCACCGCGTCGTTATCGGCGACCGCAGCCTCAAGCAGAACCAGCTCGAATATCAGGGCCGGCGCGACAAAGCGGCGCAACCGATCGCGCTCGAAAACGCCGCCGACGAAATAAAAAAACGCGTATGCGGCGGCTGATCGGACTGCTGCTCGCTGCCTGTGTCACGCTGGCCCACGCCGGCAACCAACAATACGAACCGTTGTCGGCCAGCGTGCAGTCGGCGCTGCACTCGGCGATCAGCGACGAGGCGGTGCCTTTCCTCGCCTTCGACACCGTTGAAGAAGCACGCGCGTGGCTTGATGCGATGTCGGGCAAACTCGAGAGGCGCATACCGGACCGCCGCCAGCGCGAGGAACTTCTCGTCACCGTGCACTACGAAGCCAAACGCGCCGCGCTCGATCCGCAGATGGTGCTGGGTCTGATCCAGGTCGAGAGCGCGTTTCGAAAATACGCGGTATCAAGTTCGGGCGCGCGCGGCTTCATGCAGGTGATGCCGTTCTGGGTCAAGTTGATCGGCCAACCGCAGAACAACTTATTTCACCTGCGCACCAACCTGCGTTATGGCTGCGTCATCCTCAAGCACTATCTCGACCTGGAACACGGCGACTACTACCGCGCGCTCGGCCGCTACAACGGCAGCCTCGGCAAACCCGAGTACCCGAACATGGTGCTCAGCGCTTGGACCACCAACTGGAAATACACGCCGCGCCTCGCGGCGAAATAGCCGCAGGGCCTCAACGGGCGGCGGCGGCCCCGTCAAAAAATTCCGCCAGCGCCAGGTCCATGCCGGCGCCGCCGGGTGCGGCCAGCGCGCCGAGGCGCGACTCAAAACCCGCCATCGCCCGCAAGCCGTTTGCCGGCGCGTCAAAATCAAGCACAAACAGCCGGTAGACCTCGCGCACCGGGAGGGCGCCGGCGTTGCCCGCCAGCGCCCAGCCGCTGGCGCCCTCGCGCACCGCCCACCCTGCGCGCACCAGCGCGGAGAGCACCCACTCGAGGCGGTCGATGCGCAGGCGGGCGCCCGTATGCAATGTCGCCGTCGAAACCGCCCTGCCCGTGCGTTGCGCCCGCCACAAAATTTCGAGCACGCGCAGCGCATGAAAAAAATCGCTGCCCGGCGCATGCCGTGTACTGGTCGCATGTTCGCGCCACTCCGGCAGTTCGGCCACCAGCACCGCGCCGCCGAGCACGATCAACCACGACAGATAAATCCACAACAGAAAAATCGGCACCACGGCGAACGCGCCGTAGACCATCTTGTCGCTCGGAAAGTGCGTGACGTAAAAGCCAAAGCCGAGTTTCATCGCCTCGAACAAAAGGCCGGCCACGGCACCGCCAATCAAGGCATCGCGCGGCGCCACTGCGCGGTTGGGCACCCCGAAATACAACAACGACAACGCCGCCGCCGTCAGCAGCGGCGGCACCGCCTTCAGCACAAGAATATGTACGTCTGCCGTGTGTTGAATAAGGTTTACCGACAGCGAAATCAGATAGGAAGTCAGCGAAAGGCTGCCGCCGATCATGATCGGGCCGAGCAGCAGAGCCCCCCATGAAATCAAAATCCGGCGCAGCAGGCGCCGCTGCCAGGTCACGCGCCAGATGTCGTTGAACGCCTCCTCGATCGTAAATAACAGCAGCAGACCGGTGATGCCGAGGAAAAAGATGCCGGCGGCGGTAAGACTGGCGGCGTTTTTTGCAAAACGTCCTGCATAGATGCTGACGGCATCGACTGACGAAGGCACCAGATTGGCCACCACGAAATGCTGCACGTTGGCAACCAGCTTGGAGAACACCGGAAAGGCCGACACCATGGTCAAAATGATGGTGACCACCGGCACGATCGCCAGCAGCGTGGTAAATGTCAGGCTGCTGGCGATCTGCATGCAGCGGTCTTCGTCAAAACGCGCGCACACAATCCGCAACAACGCCGGCAGCGATGTCCTGTCTCGCGTCAAAACAAAATCCCTCCCCGACGGCTGCGATATACTGTGCGGCAATCATACCTGCGAAACAGACACCCGACGATGACGGCCGCCCGCGAAATTCTCGTGCTCTATTACAGCCGCCACGGCGCCGTGCGCCAGATGGCGCAAATCATTGCGCGCGGGATCGAATCGGTCAACGGTGTGGCGGCACGCCTGCGCACTGTGCCCGAAGTTTCCGCGGTTTGCGAAGCCGTCGCCGCGGCGGTGCCCGTGGCGGGCGCGCCCTACGCCGAACTGCGTGATCTTGAAGAGTGCTGCGGCCTGGCCCTCGGTTCGCCCACGCGCTTCGGCAATATGGCGGCACCACTCAAGTATTTTCTCGATGGCACAGCCGGCCTCTGGCTGAAGGGCGCGCTGGCCGGCAAACCAGCCGCGGTGTTCACCTCCACCGGCAGCATGCATGGCGGACAGGAAACCACACTGGTGAGCATGATGACGCCGCTGCTGCATCACGGCATGCTGCTGGTCGGTCTGCCTTACACCGAACCCGAGTTGAGCAGCACGAGTTCAGGCGGCACGCCCTATGGCGCCAGCCACCTGGCCGGCGCCACCGGTGACCGCGCGCTGTCCGACGAGGAAAAAAAACTCTGCTTCGCGCTCGGCAAACGGCTGGCCACCACTGCGGTAAAGCTTGCCGCGTGAAATCATCACGCCGTTTTAAAGCCGCGCAGCGATGAACCGCGGCACCATCGCCGCCAACACCTGCGCCGCCAGCCTGATTGCGCTGATTTTTCTCGGCCTCGCGTGGGAATTGTGGCTGGCGCCGCTGCGGCCCGGCGGCTCGCTGATGGCGCTCAAAATACTGCCGCTGCTGGCGCCGCTCTTCGGCATATTGCGCAGCCGCGCCTACACCTTCCAGTGGTCGTCAATGCTGATCCTCGCCTACCTGGCCGAAGGCGCGGTGCGCGCCTGGTCCGAACGCGGACTGTCGGCGCAACTGGCCCTTGCCGAGGCCCTGCTGTCGCTCGTTTTTTTTGTCGCTGCAGTCATTTATATCCGCACCCTGCCGCGAGTGCGCTGACCGTATCCAGCGCGGGCTTTCCTTTCCCCAAGCCGCAATGGCGGTGGTAATCTGCCGGTTCTGCGCAATGTGATTTTTCATGGGGGGGATCGCTATGCCGCTTATCGCCATGACCCGCGAAATGGGTTCGCTCGGCAAAGACGTCGCTGCCGCCGTGTCCGCACGGCTCGGCAAACCGGTCGTTCATCATGAAATCATCGACCATCTGGCCGACAAGATGCGGCTCCGGAAAAGCCACGTCATCCGTTTTCTCGACGGCAAGGCCAGCGCGTGGGAACGCCTGACCACCGACAAAACCAGTATGTCGATCTACACCGCCGACGAAACCCTCGCGCTTGCTGAAAGCGACAGCGTCGGGGTGATCCGCGGCTGGGGTTCGGCCCACCTGCTGCGTCCGGTGCAGCACGTGATCTGCGTGCGGGTCTGCGCGCCGCTGACGCTGCGCGTCGAACGCATGATGGAGCGCCTGAACACCACCGACGAAGAAATGGTCGTCAACGAAATCAAACTCTCCGAGGAGGCGCACGCCGCCATCACGCGCCGCCACTTCGGCATCAACTGGCAGGATTCCGAAAACTACGATCTCACGCTCAATACCGAGCGCGTGTCGATCGAGGAATGCACCGACGAAATCATGTCGCTGGTCAAAGACCCGCGTTTTCAGAAAACCGCCGATTCGGCGCGCGTGCTGTCCAATCTCGCGCTCGAACACCATGTGCGTGCCGCCCTGCTCGGCAACGCCGCCACCGCCACAATGCGCATCAATATCAGCGCCGCCGACGGCATCGTCACCCTCGCCGGCATGCTTGAGCGGGGTCTGGAGGAAATCGATGCAGTGCGTGTCGCCTCGGCCGTCGCCAAGGTAAAATCCGTCAAGTCACAGCTCAAGCCGCTTGCTCCTTCGCGCCTGAAACTCGGCATCTGATCCGCCGCGCCGGAATGACGAAAACAGCACGCATCGATTAACCGCGCCGTGGCGCGCCGCCGCGGCTACGGGGCGCCCGATATGCCGCTGCACCAACTACGAGGACATCCATGCCCAACGTCGCCAACGACTGGAACAAGGTTCGCTACGAACTCGACAAATCCGAGAATTTTGAAGCGCTGTGCAACTCACCCTGGTATACCGACGCCGTTTACGACAAATTTTCTGCCGAAGAATTCGCGCGACGGCACAAGCTCGCGCGCGAACTGATGGCGCGCGACGGCTTTGACGCGCTAATCCTCTGCGGCAGTCCGAACATCTACAGCCACGGCAGCGGTGTGACCTGGGGTTGCGGCCTGATCGACGACCGCGGCCTTGCACAGTACATGGTGCTGCCGTTGAAGGGCGAGCCGACCCTGATCTATCCGCATCCGGGCTGCCACATCGAGGCGGTGCGTAAAATGGTTTCAATTGCCGACGTGCGCAGCGGCCAGCACGGCCATTATGGAAGGGCTGTCGCCGAACGCCTGCTCGAACTCGGTCTGCAGAAAGGCCGCATCGGCATCACTGCCGCCGACCGCACCGGCCCCGAGTTCATGGGCGTGAACGCCTATCTCGAAATGAAGAAGCACGCGCCGGACGCCGACTTCGTGCTGCAGCCGATGCTGATGCACGAACTCACCTACCTGAAGAGCGATGAGGAAATCCGCGCCATGGCCAAGGCCGGCGAACTGGCGATGAATGCGTTGCGCGCCGTTGCCGCGCGGGCCAAGCCGGGCGTACGCGAATACCAGCTCGCCGCCGCGGCGACACACGCCGTCATGGACGGCGGCGGCCGCGTGCATCTCTTGATGATCGGCTCGACTTCGATGCACGACCCCAAGCTGATTTTCCCGAACCCGAACCCCTCGCATCGGATCTTGCAGCAGGGCGACATCATTCTGTGCGAGCTGGCGATGACCTACCTGGGCTATACCGCCAAGGTCGGCCATCCGGTTTCGATCGGCCAGCCGACCGAGCGTTATAACCGTTTCCACAAGGACGTGGTCGTGCCGGGGTTCCGCGCGATCGAGGCGCAACTGGCGCCGGGCCGCCATCTCGAGGAACTGCGCAAAAACGTTTGCGGCGTGTTCCGCGCAAAGGGCGCGCAATCGCGACCCATTCTCATGCACGGACACGATCTGATCACCTCGCTGCCCTTCATCATGACCGACGAGGTCAAGGGCGCACCGTTCGACATGGTGATGAAACCCGGCATGGCCTATGGCATTGAAATCACCCCGGTCAGTGCCGATGGCACGTACGGGATTTTCTTTTCGCGCTCCTACGCCATCACCACCACCGGTGTGCAGGCGCTGACACCCTACCCGCCGGACGATATACTGGTCGCCGGTTGATTCTGATCGCCGAAAAAACACCTGCCGCAATAGCGGCCAGCCTGACGAGGAATTGAAGATGAAGTCGATCCCCACCCAAGCCGCTGTCGCAATCGCACTCCTGTGCGGTGCGACGTTATCGCATGCCGCCGACAGCACGCAAAAATATCCGGACCGTCCGATCCGCATGATCATGCCGAACGCGCCGGGCAGCGCCAACGACACCATGGGCCGCATCCTCGCCGCCAAACTCGGCGAAGCACTCGGCCAGCAGATCGTTGTCGACAACCGCGCGGGTGCCGGCGGCATCCTCGGCATGGAGATCGGCAAGAACGCGATTGCCGATGGTTACACGCTGGTTTCGCCGTCCACCGCCGCCACCTCGATTGCGCCGCATATCCAGAAAAAACTGCCTTACGATCCGGTCAAGGACTATGAATTCATCTCGCTGTTCGCGGTGATGCCCAATATTCTGGTCGTCAATCCGGGACAGCCGCCGAAAACGGTGAAGGAATTTATCGATTACGCCAAGGTCATGGGCAACAAACTCAACATGGCCTCGGCCGGAACCGGTGCGCAAAGCCATCTCTCCGGCACGGCGTTGATGGTGGCCGCCGGCATCGAGTCGGTGCACGTGCCCTACAAGGGTGGTGGCGCCTCGGTTGCGGCAACGGTCGCCGGTGAATCGCAATGGACGTTCACGCCGGCCGCGGCGGTGATGTCGCTGATCCGCGGCAACCGCCTGCGCGCACTCGGCCACAGCCTGCCCAAACGCACGCCGCTGCTGGGCGATCTGCCGGCGATCGCGGAAACCCTGCCCGGCTTCACCTACAGTGGCTGGTACGGCCTCTCCGCGCCGAAGAACACGCCAAAACCGGTGCTGGACAAGCTGCGCTCGACGCTGCTCAGGGTCGCCGCGACAGCCGAGTTCAAAGAACTGATCTCGGCGCAGGCGGCCGAGGTGGTGACCAACACACCGGAAGAATTCCGCAAGTTCATCATCGACGAAATCGCCATGACCGGCAAGGCCGTGCGTGCGGCCGGCCTCACGGCGGAATAACCACCGCGATCACAACCCCCGCCGCCTCACTCCACCTTGAGGCCGGCGAGCCGGATTGCGGTGCCGAAGCGTGCGTATTCTTCCCGGATAAAACGGACGAATTCCTGCGGTGTGGTCACCACCGGATCGCCGCCCTGGCGCTCCATCAGTTCGCGCGTCGCCGGATCTTTCATCACCTTGACGAGCGTCGCGTAGAGTTTGTCGAACAACGGCCGCGGCAGCGCTTTGGGCGCCATCAGCCCGGCCCAGCCGGTTGAAACATATCCCGCCACACCGGTCTCCATGATGGTCGGCAGTTCGGGTGTCAGTGGCGAGCGCTTCTCGCCGCCGCTGGCCAGCGCGCGCAAACGCCCCGAGCGAATGTGCGCCATCACCGACGGGCTCGGTGCAATGGTGAATTGCGATTCGTTGCCCATCACGGCAATCAGCGAAGCGCCGCCTTTGTAGGGCACGTGCCGCACGTCGATGCCGGCCATATTGCTAAACAGCACACCCGCCAGATGACTCTGAAAACCGGCGCCGGCATTCGCCATATTGAGTTTGTCCGGATTCGCTTTCGCGTAGGCCACCAGTTCCTTGACGCTGTTGAGCGGCAGCGACGGATTGACCACCAGAATGTTCTGCGTCACCGCAAACAGTGACAGCGGCGCGAAGTCGCCGAGCGGGTCGTAATTGAGCTTGCGGAAAATCTGCGGCGTGATCACCTGCATGCCGGTTGAACTGACCAGCAGCGTGTAACCATCAGGCGCCGAACGCGCGGCGATTTCGGCGCCGATGATGCCGCCGGCGCCGCCGCGGTTGTCGGCAACGATCTGCTGGCCGAGTTCTTCACCCATACGCATCGCCAGCACGCGCGCCAGCGTGTCGACCGAGGTACCGGTGGTTTGCGCGATGATGATGCGTATCGGCTTGAGCGGATAGGCGACGGGTTCCGCCGCCGGCGCCGCCGCAGCGAGTGACAGTGTTGCCAGTGCCGCGATACTGCCCGCGGTATTGCGCATCAATGCAGACATCGACATCTCCCGGGTTGGGGTTGCATCACACCGCCGCCGCATCGTTCAACCGCCTTTGAGTTGCGACCAGCGCACCGGCAGCATCGCGCAGTCCTTCGCCCCCATGCCGGCTTGCGCCGCGTCGTCGAAACAGGCCAGCGCCTGCGCCGCCACCGGCAGGCGCGAACCGAGCGCGGCCGCCTCTTCGATCATGGTGCGCAGGTCCTTGCGCACCGAATCGATGTCGAACGTGGTCTGCGCCGGTTCGCTGCCGTCGATCGCGCCGGCCATCGCCGCGCCGCGCACCTTCAACACCGCCGGCGCGCCCGAGGTGTCGCCGATGATGCTGATCAGACGCCCGCCGTCGAGCCCGAGATCGCGACACAGCGTGAGCGACTCACCCAGCGCCTGCCAGTAGACCAGCAACGGCAGATTGATCGCCAGTTTCATGCTGGAACCGGCGCCGACCGCGCCGACATGCTCGACGCGCCGGCACAACTGGTCGAGCAGCGGTTGCGCGCGTGCCACGTCTTTCGCATCGCCGCCGACAAAACCGAACAGCTTGCCGTCTTGCGCCGGGCCGACCGTGCCGCCGACCGGGCAATCGATCATCGCCGCGCCCTTCGCGTTGATGCGCGCCGCCAGTGCTTTGGCGGTATCGGGCCGCACCGTGCTCATTTCGACGAACAGTTTTCCCGCGACCTTGGCTGACAGCAGTCCGTCCTTGCCATCGAACGCAGTGGCAATCGCCGCGGCATCGGTCAATATCGACAAAACGATATCGCAACGCGACGCCAGCTCTGCCGGCGTTCCCGCCGCATGCGCGCCGGCCTTTTCAAGCGCGGCGGTTTTCGCCGCAGTGCGGTTCCACACGCTCACCTCATGCCCGAGCCCCAACAAACGCCCGGCAATCGCCGCGCCCATTTTGCCTATACCGACCACTCCAATCTTCACGCGCCCCTCCGTTTTTGCATTACCGCAAAGCATGCGCCTGCGGTTGAGTAAATGATGCCGCCGCGCTAAAGTGACACGGCACGCGGTCTGCGTCAATCGGCGCCGTGCGCCTATAAAAATTCCACGCCTCAACAGGGGAAAAACCATGACAGCAGCAGCGGGCGAAGTTCGCGATGGCATGCGCATCGAATGGGATGTGCCGATCACAATGGATGACGGTCTGGTGCTGAGTGCCGACATCTTCGGCCCGATCGCCGCGGGCAGGTATCCGGTGATTCTCAGTTACGGCCCCTACGCAAAAGGTCTCGCCTTTCAGGAAGGTTATCCCTCCGCCTGGAACCGCATGGTCACCGAGCACCCCGATGTCGCCGCCGGCTCGACCAACCAATATCAATCGTGGGAGGTCGTCGATCCGGAGAAATGGGTGCCCGAGGGTTACGTCTGCGTGCGCGTCGATTCACGCGGCGCCGGCCGCTCGCCCGGCTTCATCGATCCGTTCTCACCGCGTGAAACGCGCGACTTCTACGAATGCATCGAGTGGGCCGGCGTGCAGCCGTGGTCGAACGGCAAGGTCGGCCTCAACGGCATCTCTTACTACGGCATCAACCAGTGGCAGGTAGCGACGCTGCAACCGCCGCATCTCACCGCCATGTGCATCTGGGAAGGTTCGGCCGACTGGTATCGCGACATGACGCACCACGGCGGCATCCTCTCGACCTTTTGGGCCAATTGGTACGACATGCAGGTGAAAACGGTGCAATACGGTCTGGGGGAGCGCGGCCCGCGCAACCGCGTCACCGGCGCACTCGTCTGCGGCGACGTCACGCTGTCCGACCGCGAACTCGCGGCAAACCGCGCCGACTTCGGCGACACCATCCTTGCGCACCCGCTCGACGACCAATATCACCGCGAACGCTCGCCGCAATGGGACAAGGTCACGGTGCCGTTTCTCTCCACCGCCAACTGGGGCGGCCAGGGCCTGCATCCGCGCGGCAACTACGAGGGCTTCACGCGCGCAGCAGCGAAAAACAAATGGCTGGAAGCGCACGGCATCGAACACTGGACCCATTTCTACACCGACTACGGCGTCAATCTGCAGAAGCGTTTCTTTGCGCATTTCCTCAAGGGCGAGAAAAACGGCTGGGACAAACAACCGAAGGTGCAGTTACAGGTGCGCCACCCCGACCGTTTCGAAGAACGCCTTGAAAACGAATGGCCGCTCGCGCGCACGCAGTGGACGACGCAGCATTTGCACGGCCGCAGCTCGCAACTGCTGCCGGCGCCGGCGCAATCCGCATCGACGGTGTCCTTCGCTGCGCTGGGTGACGGTGCGAGCTTCATCTCACCGCCCCTGGAAACGGCAACCGAAATCACCGGCCCGATCGCCGCGCGCCTGTTCGTCTCGTCATCGACCAGCGATGCCGACCTCTTCGTGATCTTCCGCATCTACACCCCGGACCTGCGCGAAATCACCTTCATGGGCGCGATCGATCCGCACACGCCCGTCGCGCAGGGCTGGCTGCGTGCCTCGCATCGCAAACTCGATCCGCAGCTGTCGACCGACTGCCGCCCCTATCACACGCATGATGAAAAACAACCATTGAAGGCCGGCGAGATTGTGCAACTCGACATTGAATTGTGGCCGACCTCGATCGTGGTGCCGGCGCGTCACCGCATCGCGATTACGGTGCGGGGGCGCGATTATGAATACGCCAAATCGACCGGTGCGCGGCTGTCGAACTTCAAGAATGAATTGCTCGGCTGCGGCCCCTTCCTGCACAACGAACCGCGCGACCGGCCAGCGGACATTTTCGGCGGCACCACCACGCTGCATTTCGGCCCGGAGCACCCGTCCTTCGTTTTTCTGCCGGTGATACCACCGAAACAATGACCGGCTGACGAATTCGCCAGCGGTCAATCAGGCGCCCGCTCAGAACACTTTCTTGCGCCGCCATTTCCGCGGGTGCGGGCCCGGATAGGTCAGACCGCTGGAACTCACGCCCATGTCGACCATCGCCTTGGCCAGCGTGATGGCACAGCTGTAGCCTTCGAGCACCGGCACCTCCCAGCCGAGGTCGGCAAGCCGCTTCTGTAATATCGGCCGCATCCAGAACAGCGCCGAACAACCGAAGGTCAGCACCTCGGCGCCGTCCTCCTCGATGGCCGCCTCCGCTTCGCGCACCGCGGTATCCATGATCTCGGACGACTCGCCGCGCAGCACCTTGTTCTTCGCCAGATGCACCTGCGACTCGCCGGTATGCGGCGGCCGCGGCAACGGGTAGTTGATGTTGCGGATCGAGGCACAGCGGCCGTCCATGCGGTGCTTTACCACCAGATCGTAGTAATACATGTTGTGCACTTCGGACAAATCGATCACGCTGAAGCGGTTGCCGAGCATGCTGGCAAAATGCATCTGTGAAAAACCGCAGGCGGTCACCGCCACGCCGTAAGGCCGCGCGATTTCTCTCGATTCAATGAACCCGGGTTCACCGCCGCCGAGCAGCACGATGCCGTTGTATTTGCCGCTCTCGCAGGCCTCGCGCACGATGGCCAGGCGCCCGGCTGCCGCCAGTGCAAATTCCTCGCGCGTTTCCACCGGCCAGTCACCATAGGTGACGAGCGGGCCGCGGTGCAGGTCCCATTCAACGTTTTCGAGGAGTAGCTTGTTCTCCTCGTAATTCATCAGGCAGGTTTCCTTCGCCCCCTCGACCGCGCGGTGCAGATGTTTCGAGGTCGGCGGCAGATGAAAAGCCTGGATCAGCAGGAATCGGTATTTTTTTGCGTGCTCCGTCATTCGTTTCGCTCCTGTCCGTTTATTCGCCGGTCACACCGGTCTGTTTGACGATCGTCGCCCAAAACTCGCTTTGAGTCTTCATGAAAGCGGCGCACTCCTCCGGCGATTTGCTGGTCAACACGTCGGCGCCGCCGGCGCCGAGGCGTTCGATCACCCACGGATCGGCCATCACCTTGAGGATCGCGTCATGCAGCCGCTTGACGATGGCCTGCGGCGTCTTCAACGGCACGTAGACACCCTGCCACGACCCGTTCTTCAGTTCACTGAATCCGAGTTCGAGAAAGGTCGGCACCTCGGGCAGCGCGGCAACGCGCCTTGGCGCGACCACCGCCAGCACCTTGACGCGACCGCTCTTCGCGTGCGGCACGAACGAAGCGGTCGTGACCAGCGATGCAACCACCTCTCCGCCCAGCAGCGCGGTGGTGGCCGGTCCGGCGCCGCCCTTGTAGGCGATCTGCTGGATGTCCATACCGGTCTTCAACTTGAGGTATTCCATGGTCAGGCCCTGCGCGCTGCTCGCCGCGGCCGAACCGTAATTAAGCTTGCCGGGTCGCGACTTCACGTATTCGACGAAGTCCTTGAACGTGTTGCCCGGCACCGACATATGCACGGCAAGCGCGCCTGCAACGTCGACCACCAGCGACGGGCAGATGAAATCGCGCACCGGCTTGACCGCGAACTTCACGTAGACCGCCGGGTTGATCGCCATGGTACCGACGTTGCCGAGCAGGAAGGTATAGCCATCGGCGGGGGCGTTCGCCGCCATTTCAACGCCGATGTTGCCTGCGGCGCCGGCACGGTTGTCGATGACGATCTGCTGGCCGAGTTCTTCCGAGAGTTTGGGTTGCAGAATACGGCCGACGAAATCGGAGGCGCCACCGGGCGCGAACGGCACGATCATGCGCACCGGGCGCGTCGGATAGTTCGACGGACTCTGTGACTGTGCCCCCGCAGACAGCAGCGCCATGGTCAACGGCAACAGGGTGAGGATTTGATGTTTCATCATGTATTCTCCAATTACAGGGACCGCCGGGACCGCAGCCCCTATATCTACAAACCGGCACTCATTTTAGCAGCAGTGCACCCGGCACAAGGTGCAACGCTGGCGCGGTATCCGGCAAACGACGTATCATGTCAAAAAACAGGCGCCCGTTGAAAATTGCGGCGCCAGCACAAAGCGTGCGGGCTTTCCCGCACAACAACGGATGATTCCGACCGATACCTGCGCCGCGGCGGACGCGCGTGGCGTGCGGATCGCACTCGTCCACCAACCATAGGGAAATGCAAAATGTCTCAAAACGATCTTCGCGCCAAATACGGCCCCAACGCCTTCGACGTCGGCCGCCGCATCCAGGGCGAGAATTTTGAAAAACGCGTCGCCGAACGCGACAGCCTCGACCAGCATTTCACGCGCGCGTGGATCGATTTCGCCATCAACGGCATGAACGCGCGCAAGGCACTCGACACGCGCACGCGACTCCTGGTGCTGGTCGGCCAGTACACCATGGCGAAAAGCCACACCATGCTCGAAGACACCATCCGCGCCGCACTTGACGCCAAGGTCAACGCGCGCGAAATCCTCGAAATCGTCCTGCAATGCGTGGTCTATGGCGGACACACCACGGTCGAGCCGGCGATCAAGGTTTTTCACCGCGTTGCCGAGGAACTGAAGCTGCTCGATGACCTGCGCAAAACGCAACTGCCGCTAGACGGCACCAACGGCAAACGCAGCGAAGCCGAAGAGCGCGCGCGCTGGCACGCCGACGACCGCGCCGATCCGCGCACCGAAGACCTGGTCAAACGCCACGGCTGGCTGGCCGTCAGCCGCGGGCTGGTGCTGCGGCCGAAACACCACCTCAACGTGCTTGAATTCCTCGACAAGATCGACCCGGAATTCGCCGGCCTGTGGGTGCGCTTTTGCTACGGCGATATGTATACGCGCAGCATCGTCGACGACAAAACACGTCTGCTGTGCATGATCGGCGACTGCCTCGCCGTCGGCGAAGCCACGCAGTCGCGCGGCCACATGCGCGGCGCCATGCGTAACGGTGCATCGCCCAAAGAAGTACTGGAGGTCGTGCTGCAAACCTGCGTCAACTTCGGCATGCCGAGCATGCTGCACGCGCTGGAAATGTTCGTGCAGATCATGCACGAAGACGGGCGTCTGGCCGAAATCGGCAACCCGCCGATCGCTGTGAAGTCCTACTCGAAATAAGCCCTGAACCGGCGGCGGCGCATTGCCGCCGTCAGTTCGCCGTGACGTTGAGGTCGCGCAGCACCTTCGCCAGGCTCGCAATTTCCGCCTTGATGTGCGCCGCGAATTCATCCGGCGTATCACCAATCGTGATGTAACCCAGATCGACCAGCCTCTTGTTAAGCGCCGCCGTCGCCAGCGCATTGACGGCTGCCGCGCGCAAAGCCGCGACCACTTCGCGCGGCGTCTTTGCCGGCACCAGAATGCCATACCAGTTGCCCGATTGATAGCCGCGGTAACCGCGTTCTGCCACCGTCGGCAACTCCGGCAGCAGTGCAACGCGTTTGCTGCTCGTCACCGCGAGCGCGCGCAGGCGGTTTTGCCGCACATGCGGCAATGCCGTGGCGAGCGGTGCGAAGTAGACCGAAGTTTCACCCGACAGCACTGAGGTCAGCGCCTCGCCGCCGGCGCGGTACGGCACATGCAGTAACTGAATACCGGCGGGCCCCGTGAACAGTTCAGCGGCAATAAAAGTCGCGGTGCCCGCACCACCCGACGCGTAATTAATCGCGCCGGGTTTTGCCTTCGCCAATCTGACCAGTTCCGCAATCGACTTCACCGGCAGCGACGGATGCACGACGACAATGGCCGGTGCCGACGCCACCTGCGTCACCGGCGTGAAATCGCGCTGGATGTCGTAGCCCATGTTGCGATAGAGCGTGACGTTGGCGGCGTGCCCGATGTTGGCAAACAGCAGCGTGTAGCCGTCGGCCGGCGCTCTTGCCACGATTTCCGCGCCGATATTGCCCGCGGCACCGGCGCGGTTGTCGACGATCACCTGCTGGCCTAAGCCTTCGTTCAATGCGCCCGCGATCAGACGTCCAATGGTATCCGAGCCGCTGCCGGCGGAAAACGGAACCACCATGCGCACGGTTTTCGCCGGATAGTTTTGCGCCGCACCGACCGCTGAAAACAGCAGTGCCGCGATCGCAGTGCAATAGATGCCGTGTCGTTGCATGCGCGGGAGGCTGTGGCCGGTCATTCCGCCCTAGCCCCGGTTTGCTGGATGATTTTCGCCAGCGTGGCAATTTCAGATTTGATGAAGGCGGCGAATTCCTCCGACTGGTCGCCGACCAGGACGTAACCGAGATCCGCCAGCCGTTTGCTGATAGCCGGGTCGCCCAGCGCCTGCACGGCGGCGTTGCGCACCGCGGTGATTATTTCGCGCGGCGTCTTAACAGGAGCAACGATGCCATACCAGTTGCCCGACTGGTAGCCGGGATAGCCGAGTTCGGCGATCGTCGGCAGTTCGGGGGCGACCGCCAGCCGCTTTGCGGTCGTCACCGCCAGTCCGCGCAGACGGCCCTGTTTGACCTGCGGCATCAACACCGACAGCGGCCCGAAATACACCGACACTTCACCCGACAGCACGGCGGTCGCCGCCTCGCCGCCGCCGCGGTAGGGCACGTGCAGCAGATTGACGCGCGCCATGCTCTTGAACAATTCGCCGGCCACCCAGGTCGCCGTGCCAGTGCCGGTCGAAGCGTAATTGATCTCCCCCGGCTGGGCCTTCGCCAGCTTCACCAGATCAGCCATTGATTTGACCGGCAAGGAAGGATGCACCACTGCAATCGACGGCGAAGACGCCAGTTGCGTCACCGGCGCGAAATCGCGCACCAGATCGTAGGCGAGATTGCGGTAGAGACTGACATTGCCGGCATGCGTGCTGCTGGCCTGAAACAGCGTATAGCCGTCGGGCGCCGCTTTGGCGCCGGCCTCGGCACCGATGTTGCCCGAGGCGCCGGTGCGGTTGTCGACAACCACCTGCTGACCGAGGATGTTGCCCATGCCGCCGGTGACGATGCGCGCCAGCGTATCGGCACCGCTGCCCGGCGACATCGGCACGATATAGCGCACCACCTTGACGGGATACTGCTGCGCCAGCGCACCCAGCGGCGACGTCAATACGAACAACGCCGCAAGTATTCTTGTCGTTCCCGTCATATCCATCCCCCGTGTTGGCCGCCGCTTATGGCCGGTGTTTGCCGACGCTCCAGCCGTGCCGTGTCAAATGATGTTCGCCGAATTCAATCGGTTCGGCCTCGAGTGCCGGCGCGATGGTGTCGTTCCAGCGATTGAGAAAACCGTTTAGCGACACCGCACCGGCGAGTTCGACGATCTGTTCGTCGCTCCAGTGCTGTTTCAAACGCGCCATCAGTTCATCGGTGACGGCATTCGGTTGCGACGCCGCTGCTTCGGCGAATTCGAGCGCTGTGCGCTCGCCTTCTGAATACAGCGGGCTCGTGCGGAAATCGATCACCGCGTCGAGCTTGGCGTCGTCGATGCCGGCGCGGTGCGCCGCCTCCGCCGCGTGCGCCATGCTGTAGTTACAGCCGTGTTTGCGGCTCGCCATATAGGCGACGAGGCGCTTGAATCCGAGCGGCACCGTGCTCGCCGGGTCCCACACCGACTGCGCGAGCAGGGCCAGCGCCTTCACCATCTTCGGCTTGTGCTGCATGATGAGCACGCTGTTGGGCACATAGCCCAGCAGCTTCGCGTACTGCCCGAAACTCTCCTGCAAATCCGGGTTGGCGTCGGCCGCCAGCGGGGTGACTCTTGCCATGGCGCTTCCTTATTTTTTGGCGGGCCGCTTGGTTGCGGGCGGCTTTTTCGCCGTGATATCGAAGCTGCGGATTTTCGGAATGGCAATTTGCGTCTGCGTGACGATGGCCACGCGACTGCCGTCCGGATTGCGGATCGTCGTCTGCCACACCGAGGTGGTGCGGCCGATATGCAGCGGGATCGACACTGCTTTCAACACCGGCCCCAGGCCGGCCGAAAAGAAATTGGTCTTCGACTCAATGGTACCGCCACTGTAGCCGGGCAGCCGGTTGGCCACCGCGCCGCAGGCACCCAGCGCATCGGCGAACGACATCAGCGCACCGCCGTTGACGTTGCCGCGGTAGTTGCGGTGCATGTCCCTGATCTTCATTTCGCCCACCACCTTTTTCGGCGTCACCGAAATCAGTTTCACGCCCAGCGTGCGCGGCATGCCGCCTTTCATCACCGAACCCATCACCGCCTTGCGTACCGCCGCGGCCTTCGATACTGCTTTCTTGCGCTTTTTAACTATGGCCATGATGTCCCTTGCCCGCCTAATAATACGTAACATTGTTGTCGTGGATGATTTTCGCCCAGCGCGCGGTTTCGGCGCGCACATAAGCCTGAAATTCCTCCGGTGTTTTGCCTCAGCGTGACCGGCACGCCCTGTCGCGCGAACTGCGCGCGCACCTGCGGCCGCTGCATCACCTGGTGCACGGCGGCATTGAGGCGGTCCACCACGGCGCGCGGCGTTTGTGCCGGCAAAAACCGTCCGTTCCAGTTTACACTTTCGCGCCCCGAAAAACCCGACTCGGTGATTATCGGCACCTCCGGCAGGCGTTGTTTCGCATTGGTGACGAAGGTTTTTAGCCAGCCGCCGCTGGCCCTCAGATCATTTTAATTGCACCCGATCTGCGTGATCTGCCATGCCTCCCCGGAACCCACGATCAAAAAAAAACCCCTCGAATGAGGGGTTTTCTTTGAAGCATTTAAAGCTGTTGCTGCTAAAGCATTAGTGACGGCATTCGGCCGGCACGTATTTCCACTGCTGAGAGTTACC
>CALQCM020000004.1 GCA_943329075.2 Chitinophaga pinensis
AAGCAGATGCGGAAAATTCATGGGCTGGCGGATGCGGAGGACGATCGCTTGCGAACGGGAGCCGCAACGATACGGGGCGCCTGCGTTGATGTAAAGAGCGTTTAAAGGGCGCGCCGGCGTTGGGCGCGCGCCGTGCAGTGAAAGCGGGTGCTAAAATGGACAATCAAAATCCGCCAAACCCGGGCCAAGAAATCGCGCCGCGCGCGCAGAAAATTCCACCGGCCGCCGCCATCATGCTGATACTGTCGAACGAAGACGCTGAAAAACTGCTGACGCTGGGCGATTGCATCGCCGCGCTCGAACAGGTCTACCGCGACATCGCCGAAGGGCGTGCCGCCAACGCCACGCGTTCCGATGCGGTAACGACGACGTCGCGCGCCGATACCGTCTATTCGCTGAAAATGATGGGCGGGGTTGTGCAAAGCACCGGCATCGGCGTGGTGCGCATTAATTCCGACATTCTGTCGTTCGCCAACAAACGCCAGGTCAAGCTGCCGCTGGCGCCGGGCGACCGCTACACCGGGTTGGTGCTGCTGTTCAGCATCGAGACCGGCGAGCCGCTGGCGATTTTCCCGGACGGCATTCTGCAGCGCATGCGCGTTGGCGCGACCTCGGCGCTGGCGGCGCGTTA
Organism: Chitinophaga pinensis; assembly: GCA_943329075.2. GTDB lineage: Bacteria > Pseudomonadota > Gammaproteobacteria > Burkholderiales > SG8-41 > PALSA-1004. The sequence continues at coordinate 632 of CALQCM020000004.1, forward strand.
TCTCGCGCGCGCTGATGCAACGACGGTGGCGGTGATCGGCGCCGGCTGGCAGGCCGGCGGTCACGTGCTGGCGATCGCGGCGCAGCGTAAGCTCGACGGCATCAAACTCGACGAAATCCGCTGTTACAGCCCGACGCGTGACAAGCGCGAGGCGTTCTGCCGCGAAATGGGCGAGTCGGTCGGCGTCAAACTGCGCGCCGTAGCGACGCCGGAGGAAGCGGTGCGCGGCGCCGGCATCGTTTTGTGCGCGACCAACGCCTCGCAGCATGTGTTCATGGAGCGCTGGGTCGAACCCGGCATGCATGTCGGCACTATCCGCGGGCCGGAACTCGAGCCGGCGGTCGTTTTGAATGCCGATATCACCGTCCTCAATGATCGCGTGGTGCATGAAAGCGTCAGCAAGACCGCCGGCGTGGTTTTACCGAAGAACCGGCATGCGATTGAAGGCTTCGACGTGGCGGCGGCACCAACGCTGGCCGAACTCGTCGCCGGCAAGGCGAAGGGGCGAGCGTCGGCTGAACAGAAAACCGTCTTCGTCAATCTGCCGGGACTGGGGCTGCAATTCGCTGCGGTCGGCGAGGCGTTCTATCGCAAGGCGCGCGCGGCCGGGCGCGGACATGAACTGCCGACTGAATGGTTTACCGAGGATGTGGTGCCGTGAAAGGAACCGCCGGATGAGCGCTCCGATTGCCAACGAACTGCCGCCACACGGCTACAGCATCATGCGCCCGGTGCGCGGTTCGTCGATTCCGCTGGAACTGAGCTTCGTGCTGACGCGCGACGAAATCTATGTGCCTATTGCGATCCGCAAGCCGGCCGGCGACGGCCCGTTTCCGGTGATCACGATGGGGCGCGGCGACGGCAAGGGCGGCGTGCCGCATCTGGAAGCGCAGGTTGATCTGCTGGCGTCCATGCAGGACGAGATGATCAAGCGCGGTTATGTCGTGGTTTACGTCAACTATCGCAACGAAGTGCCGCATCTGTACGAAAACATCGCGCGCGCGGAAAATCTGCCGGATGATGTCAGCGGTGGCGCGCGGCGCACGCTCAAATCGTCGCCGACGCTCGACTCAGACGATTTGATTGCGATTTTCAAATACCTGCGTACGCTGCCTTATGTGAATCCCGACGCGATCGGCGCCATCGGCGTCAGTCACAGCGGCGAGATGATCTTGAAAGTGGCGGCCGAGATGAATTTCGCGGCCGGCGTGGCGATCGAAGGCGCTTCACACGAATTCATCAGCGTCGATACCGGGCCGGCGGCGCCGCGCAAGGGCAGCGAAATCCAGTATCAGGACATCGAAGTCGTGCGCAAAAACGCCGACAAGGCGCGCGCCATGGAGCGCATCCGCCGCATCAACACGCCGGTCCTGCATCTGGCGCGCGACCGCGACCACTTGCAGGGCATCTTCAAGCTGGTGCATGAATGGATGCTGGAGGCCGGCAAGGATTCGACGCTGGTCAGCTTCGATCATCCGTCGCACGGTTACCCGTACATTTACCGCAAGCCCGACGGCGCCTACCAGCCGGAACCGATTCAGCAGCAGGCCTTCGATTTGTTCATGGCTTTCTTCGACCGCCATTTGCAGGGGCGGGCGACATCGTGACGCGGACCACGATATGAGCCGGATCGACGAGGTGCGCGCGGACCTGGTGGCGAAACCTGTCACCTGGCTGATTACCGGCGCGGCCGGTTTCATCGGCTCCAATCTGCTAGAGGCGCTGCTCAAACTCGGTCAGAAGGTGGTCGGGTTGGACAACTTCTTTACCGGTCATCGCGTCAACCTCGACGAGGTGCGCGTGCAGGTCACGCCGGCGCAATGGGAAAATTTTCGTTTCATCGAGGGCGATATCCGTTCGCTCGATGATTGTCATGCGGCCTGTGCCGGTGTCGATTACGTGCTGCACCACGCCGCGCTCGGCAGCGTGCCGCGCTCGCTGGAAGACCCGATTCTGACCAATGCCTGCAACGTCACCGGCTTTCTCAACATGCTGGTGGCGGCGCGCGATGCCGGTGTGAAACGATTTACCTATGCAGCGTCGAGTTCGACCTATGGTGATCATCCGGATCTGCCGAAGGTCGAGGAGAAAATCGGCAAGCCGTTGTCGCCCTATGCGGTGACCAAGTATGTTAACGAACTCTATGCGGATGTGTTTTCACGCTGCTACGGCCTGCAGACCGTGGGTCTGCGCTATTTCAATGTGTTCGGCCCGCGCCAGGACCCGAACGGCGCCTATGCCGCGGTGATCCCGCGCTGGATCGCCGGCATGATCGGTAACCAGCCGGTGGAAATATTCGGTGATGGCGAAACCTTCCGCGATTTTTGTTATGTCGAGAACGTATTGCAGGCGAACCTGCTGGCGGCCACTGCCACCAATCCGCAGGCGTTGAACCGCGTTTACAACGTCGCGCTGGGCGACCGCACGACGCTCAATGGCCTGTTTGAAATGGTCCGCGTGCTGCTCGCCGAACGGTTCGAACATCTGCAGTCGTACAAGCCGCAGTATCGCGATTTCCGCAGCGGCGACGTGCGTTATTCCCAGGCCGACATCGGCAAGGCGCGCAGCCTGCTCGGTTACGCGCCAACGTATCGCGTCGCCGACGGCATGCGCGCCGCGATCGGCTGGTACATCGCGCGCGCGGGCCGCGGCACGCAGTCGTGAGCGGTGTATCCATTGCCATGAGAGAACAAGCCAGATGCAGATCGTTGCCGTAGTCGGATTGGGATACGTCGGCCTGCCGCTGGCCGTCGAGTTTGGCAAGGTGTGCCGCACGCTCGGCTATGACCGCTCGCGGGTGCGTATCGATGAACTTGCGCGCAAACACGACCGCACCGGAGAACTGTCGGCAGACGAGATCGGCGCGGCACGTCAGTTGCAGGTCAGCGCCGATCCGGCGTTGCTGAAAGAAGCCGATTTCATCGTGGTCGCGGTGCCGACGCCGGTTGATGACGCGCGCCAGCCCGATTTTGCGCCGCTGGTTTCCGCCAGCGAGATCGTCGGCCAGTACATGAAGCGCGGCGCGATTGTTGTCTACGAATCCACTGTTTACCCCGGCGCCACCGAGGAAATCTGCGTGCCCGTGCTTGAGCAGTACTCAAAGATGCGCTGGCGCGAGGATTTTCACATCGGCTATTCGCCCGAGCGCATCAATCCCGGCGACCGCGAGCACACGCTGGCGCGCATCGTCAAAGTGGTTTCCGGGGATGATGCCGCGACATTGGAGAAGGTCGCCGCGCTGTATGGTGCGATTGTCAAAGCCGGTGTCTTTCCCGCCTCGTCGATCCGCGTCGCCGAAGCGGCCAAGGTGATCGAGAACACCCAGCGCGATCTCAATATTGCACTGATCAACGAACTGGCGATTCTGTTCGGCCACATGGGCCTCGACACGCAGGAAGTGTTGCAGGCGGCCGGCACCAAATGGAATTTTCTGCCGTTCCGGCCGGGACTCGTCGGCGGGCACTGCATCGGCGTCGATCCCTATTACCTGACCTACAAGGCGGAAAAGCTCGGTTATCACCCGCAGGTGATCCTCGCCGGCCGCCGCATCAACGACGGCATGGGGCAATACATCGCCGACAAAACTGCCGAACAGATCGTCGCCGGCGGGCGCAGCATCAAGGGCGCGCGCGTCAACGTGCTGGGCCTGACCTTCAAGGAAAACGTGCCCGATCTGCGCAACTCCAAGGTCGCCGATGTCATCGCGGCGCTGCGCGCCGCCGGCGCGGTGGTGCAGGTGCACGACCCGTTGGCTGACGCCGCCGATGCGCGGCATGAGTACGGCATCGAACTGGCCGCATGGGACGCGTTGCCGGCGGCCGATGCCATCGTGCTGGCCGTGCCGCACCGCCACTATCTGGACATGCCGCTGGCCGTCCTCACCGGCAGTCTGTCTGCCGGCGCCTGCGTAATCGACATCAAGTCGGCACTGGATCGCCGGGCGCTGGAAGGCGCCGGCTTGCGGGTGTGGCGTCTGTAACGGTGACTATGCGAAAATCGCCCGCGCGCCGGGTTAGCTCAGTTGGTAGAGCAGCGGTTTTGTAAACCGAAGGTCGCGGGTTCGATTCCTGCACCCGGCACCAAGATAATATCCGAAGTAGTCCGAAATAGGCCGTAAGTCCCAGTGAATAGAGGGATTACGGCCTTTTTCATATCTCGGATAGTCCGCAATGGACTGGGGGGTATCTGGGGGTGGTCTTTGGGGCATTGACCCAATCGCTGATCGGCACAACCTGCCCAAACTGATCAAAATTGAGTCAGTGGTAACACCCGCCTACACCAACGCCAAATTATGTATTTGCCGTTTTTCCGTCGTTTAGGCCACATCACCAGAATCGAAATCTGAGCTTCCCGCATCAGCGAAAAAGTTTGAGTCGTTCTGTAATTCAGTAGGCTCTTCGTTGTTCGCTGCGAGTTTGTTGGCTTCTGAAGGCTGCGGATTCGCGGCAGCATTTGGGGCCTGGTTGTGATGCCCCATCAGGCCTTGGATTCCCTGGAATAAGAAAGAACCTGCAACAACGCCGGCTGCGGTTGTCGCAACAGTCCCCAGCATTCCTGAACCCCATGAACTCGCTGGCGCCGCGGCTGCTGTTGGGCGTTGGGTCGGTCCTTGTGGGGATAAGGCCATTCCTGCTGCGGGGGCTGAAGCCGAGTTGGCGGTCGGCATTTTCCCCCATGCATTCGGGTTCGCTAGGAAGCTACCGCTTGATGTGGATCGAAGCTGATTCAATTCCCCTTGTATTTTTGTCGACTCTAAATGCGCCGCCTGTAGAGCATATTCGAGGCCCATCGCGCGCTGCACCAGAAGGTAGACGGCATCTGGTAGCTTTGCGGTAGCCTCTCGAATCATCGCCTCTGCTTCTGCATCTTTTTGTCCCGCCTGCGCCTGCGCCATCTGTTGCAAGAAAGTCGTTAGAAGCTCGCGTTCTTGGGGTGTCATTTCGATACCTTCTTCTGCTCGTTTATTTAAGGTTCGTTTTCTGGTCGCATTTCACGATAGGGCTAACCATACCTTCATTGCGGTTACTGTCGAGATCAACCCGACGATAACGCGATCGTTTGAGGTGGTGGGGCACATCGCGAAATATCAAGTCTGGATAGCGTTGTAATTAATTCGTCACACATAGAACCGTTGGCGATTCTTTCAGCTTCCCCTAATTCTGAAATGTCTTCATACTTAGGCAACGAGGCGTCCTTTCTTGGAGCATTGAGTAGGCGGCTATCGGGTAAAAACTAAAACAGTTTGGAAGCTTATTATGGCATTTGATCAGGACGCCTACCCGCAGGAATTGGACCACGCTCCATCAGCGGTGCAAACGAACAAAGTTTTACGTCAGACCTATATGTTGTTGGCCATCTCAATGGTTCCGACCGTCGTTGGGGCTTGGTTCGGTGTGGTCAGCGGACTTTATCAGACGATGCTGGCAAGTCCCGGCATCAGCTTGATCGTATTTCTTGGCGGCGCCGTTGGATTCATGTTTGCTATCGAGAAGAACAAAGAGAGTGGCCTAGGTGTCGCATTCTTGCTTGGGTTTACCTTCTTTATGGGCATCATGCTCTCACGGATGGTCGGTATGGTGCTTGGCATGCAAGGAGGCGCGACACTGGTTGGCATGGCTTTCGGTGGCACTGGGCTTATTTTTCTGGGCATGTCAGCCCTGGGCACGGTGATTAAACGCGACCTATCGAGTATGGGTAAGTTCTTGATGATTGGGGCGCTCATCGTTTTTGCGGCGGGCCTTATCAGTGTTATCTTTCCAATGCCGGCACTGACCCTCGCACTGACTGTCATGGTACTGGCGATCTTTTCACTATTTATCTTGTATGACGTTAACCGTATTGTTAAAGGGGGCGAGACGAACTACGTCTCAGCAACTCTGGCTCTTTATATGAACGTCTATAACGTTTTTCAGGCGCTACTTGCGTTGATTGGAATCGGCAGCAGTAAGGATTGATTTCGATGTGCAGCTCAATTGTTTCGTGAAATGGGTTGAACCTTCGCAGCGGGAGTGGGATCCCGGCGTGGAACAGCCAGTAAAAGAACGTGGACGGTTTTCAACGCACTTTAGTTGTGGGCTGTCCCTTGTAAATATCGACTTGAGGAATCATGAATAAATTCTTGATCATTTTGAGCTCTATCCTGACCTTCGGCCTCATCGTGCTTGATGCCAGTGCCGCACAACGACTAGGCGGCGGCAAGAACGTTGGTGCCCAGCGCAGCGCAACAGCACAACCACCGGCCAAAGCGCCGGCACAGCAAGCGGCACCGGCGCCGGCAGCGACACCCGCACCGCAGCCGTCGGGCATGAGCCGTTGGCTTGGCCCCCTGGCTGGTCTGGCGATCGGTGCCGGGCTGGCGTCGATGTTCATGGGCGGCGGCGGCATGGGGGGCGCGATGGGCAGCATACTGATGGTGGTGCTGCTCGCGGCCGCGGCACTGTTTGCGTGGAAGATGTTTCGCTCAAAACCAGCTGGCAATAACAACTTGCAATACGCGGGCGCGAACGCAGGCGAAGCGGCGCCAACACCTGTAATGCCGGCTCCCAGCGCCGGCGGCATGCCACACATTGGTAGTGCCCTCGGCGGTGCCGCGGGGGCCCCGGTTGTTGCACCTGAAGCGAACCGTTTTCCAGCTGGCTTTGATGCGGCGCAGTTTGCCGTACACGCCAAGACGAATTTCACGCGTCTGCAACAGGCCAACGACAAACGCGACGTGTCGACGATGCGTGATTACATGACGTCTGAATTCTACGCGACGATAACAGCACAGATCGACCCGATGGGCGTGGTTCAACACACCGAGATCATCAGCCTTGAGGCGGCAGTGGTCGAGGTCGTCACCGAAAACAACAAAAATATCGCCAGCGTCCGATTCACCGGTTCGATGCGAGATGCGGCGACTTTCGCAACGGAAACATTCGACGAAATCTGGCATCTGGAAAAACCGCTCGACGGCGCCAGCGGGTGGCTGATCAGCGGCATTCAGCAGGCCTGAAATAGCTGCTGCTGACGGCGAGCATCGTCAGCATCGGCGTTTTTTGCTAAAGCGCGGCGATGGCTTCTATGCTTTTTAGGCCGCGTCGCGTTTTTTTCTGAGGCGTTGTAAGATTTTTCGTCAAGCGTTGTTGTCTGCAAGAAGACAACTTGGCGCACGGTTTTCTCGCCGATCAGGCGATCAAACTGGCAAATTTTCCAGAGGCATTGCAGGTTCTGGAGTTTGCAAATGGTTTGGTCAGTCTGGTTGCTGTTCCTGCTGTAGGGTCAAAAAATAAGAAGCTACTGAAAGTGCGGTGTTTTTAGACTGCCCGCGTGCTCATCCAGAACTCAATTTGTGCGGCATGTTGTTTCTGCTGACTGCAAATTGACCGGTGGCGATTGCCCACAATATGGTGAAACGCATGACATTAATTACTTACGCACAGATCAGCGCCGGGATGGCGTGGTGGTATCGAGCCAATGCGAAGGAGCAGTCCGCCGAAGATCGCGGGCGCTATGAGCCAGAGGAAAACGAAGCCAGATTGCGAAAGCGCAGCCTATTGGTAGATGATGCTCCTGTGCCGCTGTGGGCGTGGCGGAAGGAAAGGCGGTAGGTGAGCGGCATTCCAGAATGCGACCTCCTGCACTGACTACGTGCGGGAGTCGCGATGCGCGGTAAAAAGGGCGGGCAAGGGGGCCTTGCGGCGGCTGGCTCGCCTGTTGCGCGTCGAGCGGCTACCATCTGCTGGTAGATTTGGGGATATATTTATAAACCGCAAACCGTAGATCAAGCAATCGTGCGGGTTGACGGGGATTTTTCGATCCCTGCACCCCACCAGTTACGCCGTTACTGCACGCCCGTGGGGAAACCTGCGATAATGGCGCCCGCACTGAAGGCTTGCGCTCGCGCAGGCCTTTTTTTCGAGGATGTATTGCGAGGATGTATACGGGCAGCCGGCTTGACGGGAACCTCCGGCGAGCGCGGCGGTCGATAGTTGCGCAGGCCTTGACGGGCCCGGGCGCAACCCCATACAAGCGAAAAAATCGCGCGCGCCGGCTACAGCCGGCCGACGTGATGGAGGACCATAATGATCAAAGTTGAGAATCTGGTGAAGTCGTTCGGCGCCAAGCGCGCGGTCGACGACGTATCTTTCAGTGTCGAGCGGGGCGAGGTTCTTGGATTTCTTGGACCTAACGGGGCCGGCAAATCCACGACCATGCGCATCATCACGGGCTTTTATCCGCCAACCTCCGGACGAGTGACCGTCGGGGGCTTCGATATTGTCGAGAACCCGTTGCCGGCCAAGCGCCTGATCGGTTATCTGCCCGAGAATGCGCCGGGCTACGCCGATATGACGGTGTTCGGTTTTCTGGCGTTCGTGGCCGACCTGCGCGGGCTGACCGGTGATGCGAAGAAAAAAGCGATTTATCGTTCGGTCGAGACCTGCATGCTCGAAGGCGTGCTCTACCAGACCATCGACACGCTCTCCAAAGGTTACAAGCACCGCACCTGTCTGGCGCAATCGATTATTCACGACCCGGACATCCTGATCCTCGACGAGCCGACCGACGGCCTCGATCCGAACCAGAAGCACGAGGTGCGCGGCCTCATCAAGCGCATGGGCGAAAAGAAGGCGATCGTGTTTTCGACGCACATTCTCGAAGAAGTTGAAGCTGCCTGCTCGCGCGTCATCATCATCGACCGCGGTCGCGTGGTGGCCAACGGCACGCCGCAGGAATTGAAGGCACGTTCGGAAACCGCTGGTGCGGTTCATTTGTCGGTGCGCGGCACCGCTGCCACGGCCATCGTAGAAAAACTTGCCGGCGTATCGGCGCGCAGCGAGATTCTCTCCGAGCACGGCGGTCTTGCCGTGGTGCGGGCTTATCCGCAGACGCGCGGCGGAAACGTTGCGTTTGTCGGCAGTGTTGCCGAACTGGCGCAACGCGAGCAATGGAAGCTCGACGAGATCCATGTCGAGGAGGGACGCATGGACGATGTGTTCCGCAGCATCACACTGCCTGACACCATCAAGAGGGCCGCATAATGGGTGCATGGAATAATGTCAAAGCGATCATGAAGCGCGAGCTCGGCGGGTATTTCACCTCGCCGGTTGCGTACGTGTTTCTGGTCATCTTTCTGCTGCTGACCGGATTTTTCACTTTCACGGTCGGCAATTTCTTCGAACGCGGCGAAGCCTCGCTGGTGTCCTTCTTCACCTGGCATCCCTGGCTGTACCTGTTTCTGGTGCCCGCCGCCGGTATGCGTCTGTGGTCCGAAGAGCGCCGCCTGGGCACGCTTGAATTGCTGCTGACCATGCCGATCACGACCTGGCAGGCGATTGTCGGCAAGTTCCTCGCCTCGTGGCTGTTTCTCGGCATTGCGCTGGCGCTGACCTTCCCGGTGTGGATCACGGTCAACTGGCTGGGTAGCCCCGACAACGGCGTCATTCTCGCCGGTTATGTCGGCAGCCTGATGCTGTCGGGCACCTATCTGGCGATCAGTTGCATGACCTCGGCGATGACGCGCAACCAGGTCATCAGCTTCATCGTTTCGGTGATGCTGTGCCTGTTCCTGATTCTGGCCGGCTTCACGCCGGTGACCGATCTCCTGGTGCGCTGGGCCAATCCGGCGGTGGTGCAGACCATCGCCTCGTTCAGCGTGATGACGCATTTTGAAAGTTTCCAGCGTGGCGTGATCGATTTGCGCGACGTCATGTTTTTCGCCTCGGTGATGGGCTTCGCGCTGTTTACGACAGGCGTGGTCATTCGCGGCCATCGCGCGGGATAGGAACAATCATGAACAAAAAACATCTCGAACATCTGTTTTACTCGGCCGGCGGCGTGGTGGCGCTGGTCGTCATCCTGATCGCGGCCAATTTCATCATCAGCTCGCTCAACCTGCGTGCCGACCTGACCGAGGGCAGCGTCTATACGCTGTCGCCGGGCACCAAGGCGATCCTCGCCAAGCTCGAAGCGCCGGTCAAAATCCGCTATTACTATTCGCAGGGCAACAGCGCGCTGCCGGTCGGTCTCAAGACCTTCGGCAAACGCGTCGAAGACCTGCTCGGCGAATTTGCGCGTGCCGGTGGTGGCAAGGTGATCATCGAACGGCTCAATCCAGAGCCTGATTCGGATGCCGAGGAATCCGCGACGCTCGATGGCATCGAGGGCCAGCTCACCAATACGCAGGAAAAATTTTATCTCGGCCTGTCGGTCGCCTTCCTTGACCAGAAGGCGGCACTGCCGGTGCTCGCGCCCGACCGCGAACAGCTGCTCGAGTACGACATCGTGCGCGCGATCACACGCGTCGCCTCGACCACCAAGCCGGTGATCGGTGTCATGAGCGGCCTGCCGGTGCTTGGGCGGCCGCTCAATCCTATGAAAAAACAGCAGCCGTCTGACCCGTGGACGCTGATGACCGAGTTGCAGAATCTGTTTACGGTAAAAAAGATTGAACTGGATACCGACAAGATCCCAGACGAGATCAAGGTCTTGCTGGTGATTCATCCGCGCGATATTCAGGAAACGACCGAATTCGCCATCGACCAGTTCGTCTTGCGCGGTGGCAAGCTGATTGCGTTCATGGATTCGTTTGCGTATTTCGACCAGCAGCCCGACATGCAGAACCCGCTGGGCGGCACGGCGGCGGGGCAGTCGACGTTCTTCCGTCTGCTCAAACACTGGGGCTACGGCATGGAGATGGGCAAGGTCGCCGCCGATCTGACCTACGCCAGCGGCGCCGGTCCGCGCATTTTGCCGACGTTGCTGTCGCTGCCGCAGGACGCGCTGAACAAGGACGATGTGGTGACCAGCCGCGTCGGCCAGCTGCTACTGCCGTTTGCCAGCATCTTTACCGGCAAACCGGCCGAGGGCCTGACGCAGACGGTGCTGGTGCAGACCTCGCCCAACGTCATGCTGGCTGATCTGATCATCGCCACGCTGTCGGGTGAGCCGTCGACGCGCGGTTTCCAGCCCAACGGCACGCCGTATCCGCTGGCGATTCGCGTTTCCGGCAAATTCAAGACGGCCTTCCCCGAAGGCAAACCGAAACCCTACGAGCCACCGCGCGATCCGAAAAAGGGCGAGGCCAAGGCTGATGAAGCCAAAGCCGACACGGCGCTGAAGGAAGCGGCTGCCGACAATTCGGTGGTGCTGGTGTCCGACGTCGATATGCTGACCGACAACGCGGCGGTCGAGGTGCAGGAGGTGTTCGGGCAGAAGGTGATCGTGCCGCGCAACGGCAACCTCAATTTCGCGCAGAGTCTGGTCGAGCAGGTGGCGAGTGATTTTGATCTGTCGGGTCTGCGCAGCCGCGCCGCCTTTACGCGGCCGCTGACCGTGATCCAGCAGATGGAATCGCGCGCACAGCAGAACTACCTCGGCAAGATCAAGGAACTCGAGGACACGCTGCAGACGACGCAGGAAAAGCTCACGACACTGCAAAAACAGCGCGGTGGTGCGCAGAGTTCCATCCTGACGCCGGAGCAGCAGACCGAGGTCGACAACTTCCGCAAGAAGACGACTGACACCAAACGCGATCTGAAGGACCTGCGCAAGAACCTGCGTGAGGAAAGCGAACAACTGCAGTTCTGGACCAAGCTGATCAACATTGCCACGGTGCCGCTGCTGGTGGTGCTCCTCGGCGTGATACTGGCGCTGGTGCGCAGACGGAAGGTGGCCGCCAAATGAACCGCAAATCTTTTTTGATCCTGCTCGGGTTGGTGGCGGTACTCGGCGGTGCCGGCCTGCTGCTGTTCTGGAATGACCTCTCCGCATGGCGAAAGTCCGATGCCAAGATCGGCGCCAAGCTGTTCGAAAAAGTCGCCGTCAGCGAGATCGCACAAATCAAGCTGACCGACGGCAAGGGCAGCGTGCAACTGGTGATCAAGGACAAACGCTGGGTGGTCGAGCAGCGCAACGGTTACGGTGCCAACACGCAGGACATCGGCGACCTGCTGATCAAGCTGAGCGAACTCAAGGTGGTGCAAACCGAGGCGGTCGGCGCTACCTTGCTGCCGCGCCTGAACCTCGTTGAGCCGGATGCCAAAGGCGGCGACGCCAAGGCGATCGAAGCCATGGGCACGCAGCTTGAATTGTTTGACGCCACCGGAAAGTCGGCGGCCAGCATTCTGCTGGGCAAGAAGGTCATCAAGATCGAGGACAGTCCGCTGCCGATCAAACCGCAGACGCCGGTCGGGCGTTACGTGTTGATGCCGGGCAGCGCCACCGTGCTGGTGGTGTCCGATGCGCTGGTGGTTGCCGACGCGAACGCCGGCCGCTGGCTGGCGAAGAGTTTCTTCAAGGCCGAACGCATTCGCAGCCTTGCCGTCAGCGGCGAGGGCGCGCAATGGAAAATTTCGCGGCCCGAGGAATACGGCCAGTGGAAATTCGCCGAAGGTGGCGGGGAGCTCGATGCCAGCGCCGCGGTGGGTGCGGTAAACGCGCTGACCGGTTTGTCTTTCTCCGACGTTGCGGTTGATGTCAAAGCCGAAGCGCTGGCGAAGGCGCGCAGCTTTGTGGCCGAGACCTACGACAATCTCGTCTACACGGTCAAAGTGGCCAAGCGGGCCGAGGGCGACGATTATTACCTGTCGGTTGCCATCAGCGGCGAGCCGCCGCGTGAGCGCAAACCGGAGAAGGGCGAGAAGGCCGAAGACAAGGCGCGTCTCGATAAACAGTTTGCCGAGACGCTGGTCAAACTCGATGAACGCGTGAAGGCCGAGAAAGAACTCGGCACGTGGACCTTTGTCGTCGCCGGCAAAACGCTGGAGCCCTTGCTCAAAGACCGCGCCGCACTGATCGCCAAACCGCGCCAACCGGGCGCCGGCGGCCCGCCCGGCATGCCGCCGGGCATGTTCCCGGGCATGCGCTAGAATAGCCGCCACGTATCCCGACCCAACAAGCGCGGAGCCTCCTCATGAAATTCATGGACATTCTCAAGTCGCCGGTATTTCCGCGCGGGCACCGCTGGCCGTTCGAGAAACGCAAAACCCAGTATGAGTCGGACGTCACGGCCCTGGTGCGCAAGATGCTGGAGGATGAAAGCATACAGCGCGACCAGCGTTTCGCCTGGGATCGCTGGCGTGCCGACGAACACGCGACCAACCGCTAGGCGGTTGCTGCGCGGTGTTGTCGCCGCGCACATTATGTCCATGACCTTCGCGGCGGCCGCCGCGGAAACCCCGTATCCGACGCGTCCGGTGCGTTTCATCGTGCCCTTCGCCCCCGGCGGCAGCACCGATACGCTGGCGCGCACGCTCGCGCAACGCCTCACGGATGCGCTGGGCCAGCAGGTCGTGGTCGACAACCGTTCCGGCGGCAACGGCAACATCGGCACTGAAATCGTCGCGCGCGCCGTCCCGGACGGGCACACCATCGTCCTCGGTTACATCGCCAATCTCGGCATCGGCCCCAGCCTGTATGCGAAACTGCCGTTTGATCCGGTGAAGGATTTTGCACCGGTCACGCTGCTGGCAGTTGCTCCGAATATTCTCGTTGCGCATCCGTCGCTGCCGGTGAAGAACGTGCGCGAACTCGTTGCCTACGCCAAAGCCAATCCGCAGAAGGTCAATTACGCTTCGGCGGCGGTGGCCAGTCTCGGGCATCTTGCCGGTGAACTGCTTAATAGTTCGGCCGGCATCCGGATGCAGCACGTGCCCTACAAGGGCAGCGGGCAGGCGGTGATTGATTTGCTCGCGGGGCAGGTGCAGATCATGTTCAGCGGCATGTCGTCGGTGATGCCGCATATCAAGGCCGGCAAGCTGCGGCCGCTGGCAGTGACCGGCGCGCAGCGTTCGCCGGCGACACCCGAGGTGCCGACCATCGCCGAAGCAGGCTATCCGGGCTTCGAAGCGAGCGCATGGTATAGCGTGATGGCGCCGGCCGGCACGTCGAAGACCGTGGTGATGCGACTGAATGGCGAAATTCTGCGCGCACTGAAAATACCCGAGGTGAAAGAGCGTCTAGAGAACGTCGGTTTCGAGCTGGTCGGCAGTTCGCCGGATGAATGCGGCACCTATATTCGCAACGAAATCGTCAAATGGGCGAAAGTGGTGAAGGCCTCTGGCATCAAAGCCGAATGAAAAAAATCGCGGCTGCGCTGTTGCTGCTGCCGGCGCTGGCATGGGCGCAGGTTTATCCGTCCAAACCCGTGCGCCTGATTGCAGCGTCATCGCCGGGCAGCGCGGTCGATATTGTCTCGCGCGTGATTGCGCAAAAGTTGTCCGAACAGCTCGGCCAACAGGTCGTCGTCGACAACCGTGCCGGGGCCGGTGGCAATCTCGGCGCGGAACTCGCGGCGAAAGCGGCGCCTGATGGTTACACCGTGTTTATGGCGACACCGGCGCAGGCGATCAACACGGGACTTTATCGCAAACTTGATTACGATCTGGTGCGCGACTTTGCACCGGTGAGCCAGCTGACGGTCGGGCACTATTGTGTCGCGGTGCACCCCTCGTTGCCGGTGCAATCGGTGAAGGAGCTGATCGCACTGGCGCGTGTGCGGCGCGGCCAGCTCAATTACGCTTCAGCCGGCAATGGCAACGCGACGCATCTTGCCGGCGAGTTGTTTACCAGCATGGCGAAGATCGAACTGGTGCACGTGCCGTACAAAGGCAGCGGCCCGGGCCTGACCGATCTGATCGGCGGCCAGGTGCAGATCATGTTCCCGAATCTCACCGCGGCAATACCCTATGTGAAATCCAAACGCCTGCGTGTGCTGGCGGTGAGCGGAGAAAAGCGTTCGGTGATCATGCCGGAGCTGCCGACGGTCAGCGAAGCCGGCCTGCCCGGCTATCGCGTCATTTCATGGTTCGGCCTGTTGACGCCGGCCGGCGTGACGCCCGAAATTGTCACGCGCCTGCAGCGCGAGTTAACCGCAACGATGCGCTCTGCCGACGTGCGCGACAAACTCGCCGGCGAAGGCGCCGAACCGATGGCGAGCACGCCGGAGCAGTTCGCGGCTTTCATCAAGAGCGAAATCACGCAGTGGGTGCAGGTCGTGCGCGCGGCCAAGATCAGCGCCGAATAAAAAAACGACTCCCACTCCCCGATAACAGGGAGAGGAGAATTCAGAGGGTGCCTCAAATCGCGGGCGCGTAAGCGCCCCTATACAGACGGGGAGAGTGTGATGAATTTATTCAAGACGAGTTTCGTGCTGTTGCTGGCCAGCGCTGTTGTGTCGGTGGCGTTTGCCGCTGAATCCGGCTACCCAAGCAAACCCGTGCGCATGATCGCGCCCTATCCGCCCGGCGGAACTTCGGACATCATCGCGCGCATCGTCGGCCAGAAACTGAACGAGGCCTGGGGACAGCAGATCGTTGTTGATAATCGCGCCGGCGCCAACGGCGGCATTGGCAGCGAACTGGCAGCGAAGTCACCCGCCGACGGTTACACGTTGCTGGTGGGTAACATGACGCCGATCGCCGCCAACCCGTCTCTCTACGCGAAGCTCGGCTACGATCCGCTGCGCGATTTCGCGGGGGTGACGCTGGTCGCCGCCGGCCCTAACGTGCTGGTGGTCAACCCGTCGTTGCCGGTGAAATCAGTGCAGGAACTCACCGCCTATGGCAAGGCGAATCCAGGCAAGCTTAATTTCGGCTCCGGCGGCGCCGGCTCGCCGGCGCATCTGGCCGGAGAAATGTACAAGACGCTGACGGGTGTTGCAATGACGCACGTCCCGTACAAAGGCACCGTGCTGTCGGTCAATGACTTGATTGCCGGCCAGGTTCAACTCGTGTTCTCCGACGCGCCGCCGGCGATGCCGCATGTGAAAAGCGGCAAGCTGCGCGCACTGGCCGTCACCAGCGTCAAACGCACACCCTTGATGCCGGAACTGCCGACAGTGGCGGAGGCCGGTGTTGCCGGCTTCGCGCTCGACAACTGGTGGGGCATTCTGGTGCCGGCGGGCACGCCGAAGCCGGTGGTCACGCGCATCAATGCCGACATCGTCAAGGCCATGCAGATTGCCGACGTCAAGGAGCGTTTTGCCAATCTCGGCGTCGAGGCGATTCACAGCACGCCCGCCGCCTTCGACGACTACATCAAGGCCGAGCTCGCCAAACTGGCGAAGATCATCAAGGCTTCGGGGGCGCGCGCCGACTGAAGCACTGCGCGCGTCCGCGTGTTACGGCCGTTTTCCCGCGACGTGGTGGGTGACGACATCGAGCACGCGCACGCCGCTGTCGGTTTTGACTTCGGTGCGCACCACCGCGATGGTTTTGCCGGCATGCACGACGCGTGATTTAACGGCCAGCGTTTTGCCGCGGCCGGGGCTGATGTAGCAGGCCGATATGTTCGACAGCAGCATATGCGCGGGTGCGGCCACGCAGGCGCAACGCGCGGCAATGCCCACCGAGATGCCCCCTTGCACGTGGCCGACGCGGTTGCCCAGATGCGGGCCCACCGCGAAACGCGTGCGCGCGCCGTCGCGCGTGCGCAGCGGCAGACCGCCCCAGAAATGCTGGATGAAGGCGGGCTGCACCGCCGCCCTGTTCAGGGCGGTCTGGCAGGCGCGGAATATCGGCCGCTCGTCGGAGGTGAGTTCTTTTTCCGTCAGTGCCACCGGTTGCGGCGGTGTGGCGTACTGCCATGGCAAAGGTGCTAGTTCCACGCCGGGGGGCGGATCCAGCGCGGCGAATTCTGCGCTGGCATGACAGATGATGCCGCTGTCGGTGGTGAGGGTGGCGCCGGCCAGCAGTTGGGGCACCGCGGTGCCGGCAAAAGCGCCCAGCGGTTGCGCGATCGCGTGTGCGTCGCCGATCGCCGGCAGGCCGGTGAACTGCATTTGCAAATGCAGCGTGGCAAGCCGCGCACCGTCGGCGACCTGGCTGCGCGTGGCGGTGGCGAGCGAACTGTCGGCGAGCAAGCACAGGGCGGTGAGATCGAGCAGCCCGTTGGCGTCGCGCGTGTGCGGCGCGTGCGGCACCGACATGGCGACGCTCGCACCGTTGATGCGCGGCAGCGCCATATCGAGAAAGTAGCCGGCGAAATGCAGACCGGGTATGCGGTTGCCGGCGATGCCGCGCAGGACCTGCGCGCGGATCGCTGCGGCTTCAGGGTATGGCTGTGTTTTTTTGTGCATGGGTTGTTTTCTAGGAGGTCGTTTCAATGCCAAGCCGCGCATAGGTTTCGCGCATGTGCAGACGCAGACGCGGCAGCTGGTGAGCAAGATACAACGCGCCGGTCAAACAGACAATGCCGCCGACCAGCAGCGTATGCGTGGCACCGATGCGGTCGGCCAGCGCGCCGGCGAGCATGGCGCCCAGCGGTACCACGCCAAGGAAGGCCGCCGTGTAAAGGCTCATGACGCGGCCGCGTTTGTCGTCTTCGACGATGGTCTGCAGAATCATGTTGATCGATACCGAGGTGACCAGAATGCTGCCGCCGATCACCGCCATCAGCGCCAGCGACAGCGGCAGCGCGCGCGATTGTGACAGTGCAACCAGCGCGCAACCGGCGAGCAGCGCCGCGGAGAGAATAAAACGCAGGAGGCCGCGCACGTTGCCGCGCGAGGCCAGAAACAGCGTGGCGCACACCGCGCCGCAACCGGCCGCACCGACGAGAAAACCGAGCGTCTGCGCGTTGCCGTCGAAGGCCTCGTGTACCACCGCGGGCATCAGCGTGCTGTACGGCGCCGCGGTCAGCGCGATGAGCGACAACACGGTAAGCAGCGCGCGGATCGGCACGCTGCGCCACGCATAGAGCACGCCGTCGGCGATGCCGCGCAGCGCCGGCGGATGCGATGCAGCGATCTGCTGCGGACTGACGCGGATGAAGGCAAAGCTCACCAGCACCGCGACATAGGTGATGGCGTTGATCAAAAAGCAGGTCGCTTCGCTGAACCAGGCGATCAGGAGGCCGGCCACCGCAGGGCCGACCAGGCGGCCGCAATTGGCGACCAGTGAGGTGGTGGCGACCGCGTTCGGCAGATCCTGTTTGTCGCCGATCAATTCGAGTAGATAAGCATGCCGCACCGGCAGTTCAACGGCGACGCACAAGCCTAGCATCACGGTCAGCGCAATGACATGCCAGACCTCGATCCAGCCGCCGTAGGCGAGCACGGCCAGCGCAATGGCCTGCAGCATTTCCAGTACCTGGGTGGCCAGCATCATGCGGTGCCGGTTAAAGCGGTCGGCCCAGATGCCCGCCACCGGCGCCAGCAGCAGCACCGGCACATTGGCGGCGAAGCTCAACACGCCGAGCAATGTTGCGGAGCCGGTGAGTTTGTAAACCAGCCAGCTGACGGCGATTTGCTGTATCCAGTAGCCGACCAGCGCGCACGACTGGCCGGCGACGAAATAAGCGAAATTACGGTGGCGCAGGGCGCGCAGGGGTGACGGCATGGCAGCGGGATTTTAGGGCAATGATCCGAGTGTGGCTATGCCGGCTAAGGCGTGTGCCGAGTCTGTCATAATCGTGCGCATGAATGACGGCGATAAAAAACACCGGGCCGACCAACTGCTGACGGAAGCGGCACAGCAGATCGAGCATGGCGACTATGAACGCACGCTCGCCTGTTGCGAAGAAGTGCTGGTGCTGATTCCGGATGACGTTGATGCGCTGGTGACGCTCGGTCGCGTCGCCATGCTGCAGTACCGCTGGCAGGATGCGATTGAAATATTCGACCGCGCATTGAGCCGTCGCGTCGATCCGTGGACGCTGGCCAATCTCGGCAGTTGCTACTGGAAGACCGGCGACCTCGATCAGGCCGAATACTGTCTGCGCGGTACGCTCGAGTTGGAACCCGGGCTGACGGCGGCACGCGTCGGACTGGCGACGGTGATGCACGCGCGTGGACGGTTTGACGAATCGCTGGTTGAGCTTGATGCGGCGGCCGGCACTGATCCGGACGATTTTCAGATCGACAGCCGGCGCGGTTGCACGCTGGCGCAGCTTGAACGTTACGACGAGGCGCAGGCCGCGTTTGGACGCGCGGTGGTGCAGGCCGGCAAATTCAGTTATCCGCGGCTGGTTGTATTCGACCGCGCCTGCTGGGACAAGGTCAGTGCGCCTGACCAGGTGATCGAACCGCCGCAGGTCGCGTTTTCGACCGGCGACGTGAAGAATGCCGGCGGCCACGTTACGCTGATTTCCTGCAATCCGCCCTATGTGCGCAAATTCGGCTTTGCGTTTCTGCGGTCTTACGCAAAGCACGCGCCGGGTGCCGGTGCGCTGCATCTGCATATCTACGATCCGGACCAGACCATCATCGACGAGGTGCGAGCTCTGGCGCGGGAATGCGGGTTCGCGAATTTTGTCGTCACCACCGAGGTCAGCCCGTTTCCATTGGAGCGACCACTGCAGCGCCGTGCCTACTATGCCTGCGGCCGGCTCGTACACATGGGTTATTGGTTAAAGCGCTATGCGCGGCCGGTGTTGAGTCTCGATGTCGACTTCATTGTCGAGGATCGTCTGGACACTTTTGTGGCGGCGGCGGCCGGCGCCGACCTTGCGCTCAATCCGCGCGTGCCGATCGATTCGCCCTGGCTCGACATCATCGCCAACATCATCGTCGCCAATCCGACGCCGGCGGCGCTCGGCTATTTTTCAGCGGTGCGCAATTACGTGATGACGATGCTGGAGCGCGAGCCGGAATCCTGGCTGGTCGATCAAAGTGCGCTGTATTGCGTGCTGGTGATGATGCGCCGCTACGCCACCGAGCCGTCGATCGCATGGCTGTCGTCCGACGCCGCGCAGGACCGGCTGTGGCACATGGGACATGCCTACGAACACCTGCTGCTGGATCCGCGCTACCGCAAGTACGCTGCCGCCGAAGCGTGACGGCACTACAAACGCTTACGCCAGCTTGCGCCTGAAATAGGCAATGGTTTCGCGCAGGCCGTCGTCAAGCGGCGTGTGCGGCTGCCAGTCGAGCGTTTTTTGCGCCAGCGAGATATCGGGCTGGCGTTGTTGCGGATCGTCGGCCACGGCCGGCTTGAATGTGAGTCTGGAGCGCGAGGCGGTCAGCGCGAGAATTTTTTCGGCCAGTGCGCCGACGGAAATTTCTGCCGGGTTGCCCAGGTTGACGGGGCCGGTGAAGCCGTCGGCGCTGTCCATCAATCGAACCAGTCCGTCGATCAGATCATCGACGTAACAGAACGAGCGCGATTGCGAGCCGTCACCATAAATCGTGATGTCTTCGCCGCGCAGCGCCTGCACGATGAAGTTGCTGACCACGCGGCCGTCGTTCGGATGCATGTTCGGGCCGTAGGTATTGAAGATGCGCGCCACCTTGATGCCGACGCCATGCTGGCGGTGATAATCGAAAAACAGGGTTTCGGCGCAGCGCTTGCCTTCGTCGTAACAACTGCGCAGGCCGATCGGGTTGACGTGGCCGAGGTAATCCTCCGTCTGCGGATGCACCTCCGGGTCGCCATAGACCTCGGAAGTCGAAGCCTGCAGGATGCGCGCCTTGACGCGCTTTGCCAGCCCCAGCATGTTGATGGCGCCGTGCACCGAGGTCTTGGTCGTTTGCACCGGATCGAATTGATAGTGCACGGGCGAAGCCGGGCAGGCGAGGTTGTAGATCTGCTCGACTTCGACATAAAGCGGGAAGGTGATGTCGTGGCGCATCAGTTCGAAGTACGGTTTGCCGGCCAGATGCGCGATGTTTTGTTTGCTGCCGGTGAAAAAATTGTCGGCGCACAACACATCGTTGCCGGTCGCGAGCAGTTTTTCGCAGAGATGCGAGCCGAGAAAGCCGGCGCCGCCGGTAACAAGAATTTTTTTCACGCGTGGTCTTTCTGGATTTTCGTCGTGGCATTGTATTGGATTGGTCGCAGGGTGGCTACGCGGCGCGCGGACACGTTACCGGCGTAGCCGGCCGCTTGCGGGCAGCGCGCCATGCACTCGCTCCCGCCCCGGATCGCTACGCGAACGCCGTGTCGCGAGGGCGCGCGGACACGTTACCGGCGCAGCCGGCCGCTTGCGGGTAGCGCGCCATGCACTCGCTCCCGCCCCGGATCGCTACGCGAACGCCGTGTCGCGAGTGCGCGCGGACGCGTTACCGGCGCAGCCGCCTGCTTGCGGGCAGCGCGCCCTCTGCTATATTCGGTTTCCCGTTTTCTTGATATCGAGCGCCGGCGCGGCAATGAACGTCACTCTGATTCTGCTGGTCGTCTTGTGCAACATCACCTGCCTGCGCGCCAGCCGCATACTCGTATCATTGTTCGCGATCGATCTGGGCGCCGAGCAGTACGTGATCGGCTTGATGATCGCGCTCTATGCGCTGTTTCCGGCGCTGCTGGCGGTTTATTCCGGGCGTCTGTCCGACCGCATCGGCCCGCGTCTGCCGATGATCGCCGGCTCGGCGGGACTCGTCGCCGGGCTGCTGATTCCGTATGTGTGGCCAACGATGCCGGCGTTGTGCGTGTCGGCCGCGCTGTTCGGCATGTCGTTTATTTTTTACCATGTTTCGGTGCAGAACCTGCTCGGCACCATCAGCAGTGACGGGAACCGCACGCGCAATTTCAGCAATTACAGCCTGATGATTGCGGCCGGCGGTTTCCTCGGCCCGTTGTCTGCGGGCTTTTCGATCGATCATGCCGGTTATCGCGAGACTTATCTGTATCTCGCGCTGACGGCCTTGGTCCCGCTGGTGCTGCTGGCAACCTCGGCCGGCCTGCGCAGTGCGGCGCCAAAGCTGAAATCGCCGGCTGCTGCCAGAGACGAAGCACGCGCCACAAGCAATCTATTGCGCCACCGGCCATTGCGCAGTCCGCTGATCGGCAGCGCCGCGGTGCTCACCGGCACCGACCTCTTCCAGTTCTATATGCCGATCTACGGCCATTCGATCGGACTGTCGGCATCGCAGAGCGGTTTTGTCTTGAGCGTGGTCGGTATCGCGGCCTTCGTCGTGCGCATCGGCATGCCGGCGCTGGTGCGGCGCACCGGCGAGGCGGCGTTGCTCGCATGGTCGCTGTTTCTCGGTGCCGCGGCGTTTGTGGTGTTTCCGCTGTTCAAGGACGTTGCGGTATTGACGGGGTTCGCGTTTCTGCTCGGGTTGAGCCTGGGTTGCGGTCAGCCGCTGTCGACCATCCTGATTTATGCAAATTCGCCGGCGGGGCGCACCGGCGAAGCGCTGGGTTTGCGTCTGGCATTGAACAATGCGACGCATGTGCTGATTCCGCTGATGGCCGGATCGATCGGCTCGGTGTTCGGCATCGGCCCCGTGTTCTGGATCAACGCGATGATGCTCGCCGGAGGCGGCACGCTGGTACGCCGTGCCAGTGCATAATGGAGGTTTTCGGGGGGAATAAAACATGAAGATTGCCGTCATCGATGATTATCAGGATGCGTTCAGCAAGCTCGCCTGCGCGGCGCACCTGAAGGGACACGAGATCAAGATTTTTCGCGATACCGAAAAGGACCCCGCCAAATTCGCCGCGCGGTTGCAAGGTTACGAAGCGCTGATCATGACGCAGCAGCGCTCACCGCTGCCGAAAGCATTGGTCGATCAATTACCGGCCAGCCTGAAACTGCTGTGCAACACCGGCCGCAACGTCGGCCATATCGATCTGGCCGCCTGCACGGCGCGCGGCATGATCGTCGCGGCAGCTGGTGGCGGCCTGCCGAATGCGACGGCCGAACTGACCTGGGGCCTGATTCTGGCCAGCCTGCGCAGCATTCCGCAGGAAGTGCAGCAATTGAAACAGGGTGTCTGGCAGACCACTGTGGGTACTGGCGTGCACGGCAAGACGCTGGGCATTTACGCGCCGGGCAAGATCGGCAGTGTGACTGCGCAGGTCGGCCGCGCCTTCGGCATGAAGGTGACCTGCTGGGGGCGCGATGCCTCAAAGGCAAAAGCGAAAGAACTCGGTTATGAAGTGCCGGCCAGCCGCGAAGCGTTTTTCGCCGGGGCCGATGTGCTGTGTCTGCATATTCCGTTGAACAAAGAGACGCGCGGCATCGTCACTGCGATGGACCTCGCGCAGATGAAACCGACCGCGCTGCTGGTTAACACCAGCCGTGCCGGCCTGATCGCCGACGGCGCACTGGTTGAAGCATTGAAAAAGGGCCGCCCGGGCTTTGCTGCGATCGACGTCTATGAAGAGGAGCCGGTCGTCGGCGGCAATCATCCGTTGCTGAAGATGTCGAACGTCGTCTGCACGCCGCATCTTGGCTATGTGGAGGCGGGCACCTACGAGAGCTATTTCGGCACGGTGGTCGATAGCATTCTGGCCTACGCCGCGGGCAAGCCGGTCAATGTGCTCAATCCCGACGTTCTGAAGTAATTCGCCTGTTTTGCCGCGGGGGCGTGACCGTCTTGGTCGCGCCCCCGTTTTTTCGTTGGCCTCTTAACCCCGTTGCGGGTTCTCCTGCGTTTACAGCTTCGACACCGGCGTGGTGTCGAACCGAGAGAGAGCAGCATGAACATTCATACGGCAGCCGTCGCGATCGCCTTCGCGGTGTTGTCCTGCAATGCCGGCGCAATCGGCAGCTTTGCCGACGTGACGGTCTACGACCGCGCGGAGAACCGCGTATTGCCGGTCTATTACCACGCGGGCCGTTATTACGTCGCGGGTACGCCCGGCAACGAATATCAACTCACCATCCGCAACCAGCAGCCCGGCGACATCATGACCGTGGTTTCCGTCGATGGCATCAATGCGGTTTCGGGTGAAACCGCCGATTGGAACCAGACCGGCTACGTATTCGGGCCAAACACAGGCTATAGCATCAAGGGCTGGCGCAAGAACCTGCAGCGCGTGGCGCGTTTCTTTTTTACTGCGCTTGACGACAGTTATGCCGCGCGCACCGGGCGGCCGGCCAACGTCGGCGTTATCGGCATTGCGGTTTTTCGCCGGAAGAGTGAGCCGGCGATCAGCCTTGGCCGCATGAGCGAAGACAAACGCGATGCGGGGCGTGACAGCGCACCGCGTGCCGAAGTGCAGGGCGCGCCGGCAGAGCGGGCGGCAGGTAATGCCGCTGAAGCCACGCGCGGCGCGGCCGCATCGCCGCCGCAGGCCGCGGATAAAGCGCTTGGCACAGGACATGGCGCCAGCGAAACCGCACCGGTGCGTTACACCGGTTTCGAGCGTGCCTCTTCGTCGCCGGACGAGGTCATTACCATTTACTACGACAGTTATCGCAATCTGCTGGCCCAAGGCGTCATCAGGGCGCCGAACCTGGCGCGGCCGACGCCGTTCCCGGGGCAGTTCGTGCCCGACCCGCGCTGAATTCCGTCCGCGCTTGTTTCGATATGAGGGTTGCCGCGGCGCAGCGCCTTGCGCATACTCTCGTCGCGATGCCTGCGGACAGTACTGCCAGTGACGAAGATTTGATGGAACGCTATCGGGATGGCGATGCGGGCGCGTTCGATCTTCTCTACGCGCGGCATAAAGGCGGTGTGTATCGCTACATGCTGCGCCAGTGTGGTGACCGCGGTATTGCCGAAGAGCTCTACCAGGATGTGTGGATGAATCTGATCCGTGCGCGCGACGGTTATACGGTGACCGCGAAATTTACGACCTGGCTCTACCGGCTGGCGCATAACCGCCTGATTGATTATTACCGCTCGCGTTCCGGCGGCGTGCCGGTTTCGTTTGATGCGGAAGACGGCCCGGCGCTGGATAATGTGCCGGCGGCGCGTGCCGATGATCCGGCGGTCAGTGTGGACATCAAACAGCAGGCCGGGCGCTTGCTGCAGCTGATCGAGGCACTGCCCGAGTCGCAACGCGAGGCCTTCCTGCTGCAACAGGAATCGGATATGAGTATTGAGGATATTGCGCAGGCCACCGGTGTCAATCGCGAGACGGCGAAAAGCCGCTTGCGCTACGCCCTGTCGCGCTTGCGCGCAGGCATGAGGGAAGCCGGATAAATGAGCGAAACGCCCCGCAGCGATCACGACGCACAACTGACGTCGGTTTACCGGGCGACCGCGCCGGAGGAGCCGCCGGCGGCGCTCGACGACGCGATTCGTGCCGCCGCGCGGCGTGCGGTGGCGGCGCGGCCGCAACCGGTTGGCGGTTCGTTGGTCCGTCGCTGGCAGACGCCGTTGTCGATCGCGGCCGTGCTGGTGCTATGCGTCAGCCTGGTCGCGGTGATGCATGAAGAGGGTGGTGAGTTGACCAGCGTGCCGCGTGCCGACGCGCCTGAGCGCACGTCTCCGCGTGCAATCGCGGAAAACGCCAGTGCCGTGCCGAAAATCGAGCTGGCACCGGAGACCGGCTCTTCAAGAAGCCTGGGTCTTAAACTACCGGGAGGGAGCTTGAATACCCCGCTGACCGGCAAGGATGCCTACGGCCTGACGGCACCGGGTGCGCAGTTCGGTATGCGTCGCGCGCCGGCGGAACAGGATGTCAAACACGGTGCTGACGCACCGGCACGGCAGGTGGCGCCAGCGGCGCTCGCGGGGAAACAGGATCTGGCGGCCGCGCCGGCGGAAGTTGGTGCGGCAACCGTTGCGTCTGAAAAGGCACGGCGTGACGCAGCGCTGGCCAGCGCGGTTGCGCCGGCCAGTGCCGTTGGCGAGTCGCGCGGCAAAATTGCGGCTGCCGGGAACTTCGCGGCGACTGCGGAGCCGGCGTCCGCTGCGCGTCCGCCTGCAGTTGCCGACCGCGCTGAGCGCACCGCGGCGCCTGCTGCGCCGGCCCCCGCAGTCCGTCCGGCGCTGGAGGCGGAACAGGCAAAGCGGCGCACCGCAGAACCGGCACTCGTGCAGGAAAGGCTGGACAAGGAATCTGTCGATGCGGTCGCGTCGATGGCGCAATTGCCGCCGGAAAAATGGCTTGCCCGTATTGAGGAACTGCGCCGGTCCGGCCGCAACGACGAGGCGCGCGCCGGTCTGGCTGAATTTCGCAAACGCTACCCCGACTTCGTTCTACCGTCCGCGCTGCGCGAATGGGCGTTGCAATAAGCATGATGATGGAGGCACAAGGGGACCTCAGGCCCGAGCCGCCGCGCGCGCCTGAGCCGAATGAATGTTGTGAGAGCGGTTGCGACCCCTGCGTCTACGATCGCTATTGGGATGCCTGCGCGAGCTACGAGCAGGCGCTGGCGGATTGGCAGGCGCGGCAGCCGAAATCGCCATGAGCCTGAACCGGTATTTTTTTAGTTGATTGATTAATAATACTAAATTTAGTATTTTTGCTGAAAAATGAACCATCGGGCGAAATCTTTCGTCCAACACGGCGATTGAAAGAAATCGTTGGCCAAAGCGCCGCATCAAACACCATGGCGCACCAGACCTGTCAATTTGACAAGTCTAGGAAACCACATATAATGCCGCCCCTGTTGCATCGCAACAATGGCCTCTTTCCGGGCAATTTGACCATCATCAAGGCGTAATAATTTCTGTTGCGCGGGGCAGGTGATGCCACTAGAATTGCCGTGATTTTTGGGTGTGACCACTACATATAGTGGTCGCTGACTTCCACACTGAGTTTCAAGGAGCACCGTTACCCTAGCAAGGTAATCACCCGCCGGCGGGCCTTTGGCCGGCGCTTAACGAAAGGAGGTTTTGCGTCATGGCAAAATCACACCCCGCACTGTTTTACGATCAAGCCTTATCCCGCGCCGCGCTCTGGGCACGCAACACACTGGCCGGCATCGCTGTCCTGTTGAGCATCGCATCCCTTGCACTCATGTTTAATTCAACTGCCGGCAACCGGCTGGCGGGGTTGTTCGCCCAGTCGTTGGGTGCCATTGAATTGCCGCAGGGGCCGCTCAGGAGCTACCAGCCGCAACTGACCGACATCGATCCCAATCAGGCCAAATACCGGGCCATGGGCGAGCATCTGGCGCGACGTTTCCGTGTTTCCGCGGACGTGACGACCCATGTGGTGGCCAAAGCCTATGACATCGGCCGGGAACTAAAACTCGATCCGATGCTGATTCTGGCGGTCATTGCGGTCGAATCCCGCTTCAACCCGATCGCCGAAAGCGTGATGGGTGCGAAAGGCCTGATGCAGGTCATTCCGCGTTTCCATCCGGAGAAATTCGGGCCGCTGGGCGGCGAACAGGTCGCCTTCGAGACCACGGCGAACATCACCGTCGGCGCAAAAATCCTCAAGGAGTATCTGGGGCGCACCGGCGACCTGACCAACGCGCTGCAGTTGTATGTCGGTGCCTCGACTGAAGAAGCCGAAAACGGTTATTCGGCCAAAGTCATCGCCGAGCGCGAACGGTTAAACAGCGCGCTGCGGCAGTTACAGAGCCGCGCGGTAACCCAGCAGCAGGCGCAGGCCAGACTGCTGCCGGCGGCGATCTAGCGCGCCCGGTCGATCCGATGTCGCAGCAGGAAATCCCCAAGGACTGGTTCGAGTTCATGCAGAAAGCGTGGAACCCGATGTCCTTTCCCCTGCCCGGCATGATGACGCCGACGGTAGATGTCGAGGAGATCCGGAAAAAAATCGCCGAGTTGAAGGCGGTCGAAACCTGGTTGATCATGAACACCGGCTTCGTGCAGATGACTATCAAGACGCTGGAAATGCAGGTCTCCGCCCTCGAAAGTTTGCGCGCCGCCGGCGAGGCCGCCAACAAGATGACGCCACCGGCGCAAGACGGCAAGTAAGCAAGCCGGTTCGGTGTTTCGGCGCGCAGCCTGTTTTTTTGCAAGCCATCCGCAGCAAGTGAGCGCTGCCTCACGGCGATCATTTTGAAACCCTGACGTGCCCCCCCGGCCGGGAGGGCACGCTAATCCGGTTCGCTATTTCCCGATGCGGTTGCGCAGTGTGCCCAAGCCGGCCACTTCGGTTTCCATGATGTCGCCCGACTGCATGAATTCGGGCGGCGTGCGCGCATGGCCGACGCCCGACGGCGTGCCGGTGGCGATGATGTCGCCGGAATCAAGCGTCAGGCCGGCCGACAGTTCGGCGATGATGCGCGGCAGCTTGAAGTAGAGGTGGCGGGTGTTTGAGTTCTGTTTGATCACGCCGTTGACGCTGCAGCGGATGTCGAGATTGTTCGGATCCTTGATCTCGTCGGCGGTGGCGATCCACGGGCCCATCGGGCAGTGGCCGTCGAGGCTCTTGCCCTTGAACCATTGCTGGCCGTGCTGGCGCTGGATTTCGCGCGCCGACACATCGTTGATGACGGTGTAGCCGAAGACGTGTTTCATCGCATTGGCCTCGGTGATATTGCGGCCGGGCTTGCCGATGATCAGTCCGAGTTCAACCTCCCAATCGAGTTTCTCGGTCACGCCCTTGTGCGGCGGCACGTCGTCGAACGGCCCGTTCATGGTGGTGGCGGCCTTGGTGAAAAAGGCGGGGTGCGCCGGCATTTCCTGTACGTGCGGGCGCGCCTTGGCGCCTTCCGCGAAATGATCCAGATAATTCCAGCCGACGCAGAAGATGTTCTTGCGCGGCTGCGGAATCGGCGACAGCAGTTTGACCGTCGAGAGCTTGATACCCTTGCCCTTGTAATTTTTGACCAGCGCGGAGATGGCGGCAAGGCCGGTTTTGCCAGACGCGACCAGCGACACCATGTCAGTCGCGTCGAAGGGCAGTTTTTTGCGCGCCCGTTTCGCCACGTCGCCGATATCGAGGGCGCGCTCGGCATCCAGCAACACGCCGGTGCGTGCGGCGCCGCCGCGTTTGGGTTTGAAAGTGATCAACCGCATGGTGAAATCCTTTTTTTCAGTTGGCAGAAAGAGATTTGAAACGTTCCGTTGCGCGCACGAGCTCGGCGCAAATGCCGGGCTCCCAGGCGGCATGACCGGCCGCCGGGACGACGATGTATTCGGCCTCCGGCCACGCGCAATGCAGATCGTGCGCACTGACCGCGGGACAGACCGCGTCATAGCGGCCCTGGATGATTACCGCCGGTTTGTCGCGGATGCGCGGCACATTGTCGAGCAGTGAATTGACGGGCAGAAAAATGTCGTGTTTGAAGTAATGCGCTTCCATGCGCGCCAGCCCGAGCGCGACCACGTCGCTGGCGAAATAGGCGACCGTATCCGGGCTTGGCAACAGCGTTGAGCATGACCCTTCGTAGCTGCTCCACGCGCGCGCCGCCGGCATGTGCACGGCGGGGTCCGGATCAATCAGGCGTTGGTGGTAGGCGGTGAGCAGATCGCCGCGTTCCGTCTCCGGGATCATGCGTGTGAAGGCCTGCCACGCTTCCGGGAAAATGTTTTGCAGACCGTAGAGGAACCAGTCGATTTCGCTTTTGCGGCAGAGAAAAATGCCGCGCAGCACGAAGCCGATACAGTGTTGCGGGTGCGCTTCGCCATAGGCGAGCGCCAGCGTCGAACCCCAGGAGCCGCCAAATACGAGCCAGCGCGCGATGCCCAGGTGCTGGCGCAGTGTTTCGATGTCGGCGATCAGCAAGGGCGTGGTGTTCTCGCGCAGTTCGCCCAGCGGCGTCGAGCGGCCGGCGCCGCGCTGGTCGAAGATCACGATGTTGTAATGCGCCGGGTCGAAGAAACGGCGGTGATTGGGCGCGCTGCCGGCGCCGGGTCCGCCATGCAGGAAGACGACCGGGACGCCGTGCGGATTGCCCGATTGCTCCCAATACATCGTGTGGATGTCGTCGAGCACCAGCCTGCCGGAGCGGAAGGGTTCGATCGGCGGATAGAGTTCCTCGCGGAACGCGGGCGTGGTGTCCATGCAATGACTCAGGCGGCGCAGAGGCGTGACCATAACACAAAGGCCCCTGCAGGCGGAACGCAGGGGCGCTGCGAGGGCGGCCATGCAGGGTGCGTTATAATGCCTGCCCCGTCGCATCAGGCACCAGCATGGACGATTCACTGCGCAAAGCAGCGCTCGACTATCACCGGCTTCCAACGCCGGGCAAGATATCAGTCACGCCGACCAAGGCACTGCTGAACCAGCGCGATCTCGCGCTGGCCTACACGCCGGGTGTCGCCGCCGCCTGCGAGGCGATCGTCGCCGACCCGGCCGAAGCGCGCAATCTGACGGCGCGCGGCAACCTGGTTGCGGTGATCACCAACGGCACCGCGGTGCTGGGGCTCGGCGCGATCGGCCCGCTGGCGGCCAAGCCGGTGATGGAAGGCAAGGCGGTCCTGTTCAAGAAATTCGCCGGTATCGATGTCTTCGATATTGAAATCAACGAACGCGATCCCGACAAGCTGGTCGACATCATTGCCAGCCTGGAGCCGACCTTCGGCGGCATCAATCTTGAAGACATCAAGGCGCCGGAGTGTTTCATCGTCGAGCGCAAACTGCGCGAGCGCTGTCGCATTCCGGTGTTTCACGATGATCAGCACGGCACCGCCATCACGGTCAGTGCCGCCTTCATCAACGGCCTCAAGGTCGTCGGCAAGGACATCGGGAAGATCAAGCTGGTGGTGTCGGGGGCGGGTGCGGCGGCGCTGACCTGCCTCAACCTGCTGTGCAAGCTGGGTCTTAACAAAGCCAATATCGTTGTGACTGACATCGAGGGCGTGGTCTACAAGGGCCGCAAGGTTCTGATGGATCCGGACAAGGAGCAATTCGCCGTCGAAACGGCCGCGCGCACGCTGGCCGAAGTGATCGCCGGCGCCGACGTGTTTCTCGGGTTGTCAGCAGGCAAGGTGCTGACGCAGGACATGGTCAGAAAAATGGCCGAGCGGCCGCTGATCCTCGCGCTGGCCAATCCCGAGCCGGAAATTCTGCCGGCACTGGCAAAAGAAGCCAAGCCCGATGTCGTGATGGCGACCGGCCGCTCGGATTATCCGAACCAGGTCAACAACGTGTTGTGTTTTCCGTTCGTGTTTCGCGGCGCGCTTGACGTCGGCGCGACTACCATCAACACCGAAATGGAAATGGCCGCCGTGCATGCGATCGCCGCACTGGCGCAGGCCGAGCAATCCGATGTCGTGGCAATGGCCTATGGCGAACAGAATATTTCATTCGGGCCTGATTATCTGATTCCGCGACCGTTCGATCCGCGCCTCATCGCGCAGGTGGCGCCGGCGGTGGCGCAAGCGGCGATGGATAGCGGCGTCGCAACGCGGCCGATTGCCGACATGGACGCCTATCGCGATTCCCTGCAGCAGTTTGTTTACCACTCCGGCATGATCATGAAGCCGTTGTTTGCGTCGGCCAAACAGGGCCAGCCGCGGCGCATTGTTTATGCCGAGGGCGAGGACGAGCGCGTGCTGCGCGCGACGCAGGTGGTGGTCGACGAAAAACTGGCGCGCCCGATTCTGGTCGGTCGTCCGACGGTGATCGAGCGCCGTATTGAACGTTTCGGACTGCGCATGAAGGCCGGCGCCGATTTCGATCTCATCAATCCGGAGTTCGACGAACGCTATCGCGCCTACTGGCAGGAATATCTGAGCCTCACCGAGCGCAAGGGTGTGTCGCAGGAATACGCCAAGATCGAAATGCGCCGTCGTCTCACTTTGATCGGTGCGATGTGCGTGCAGCGCGGTGAGGCCGACGGCATGTTGTGCGGCACCTTCGGCACGCACCAGACGCATCTGCACTATATCGACCAGGTAATCGGACGGCGCCAGGGCGTCAACCATTTTTACGCGATGAACGTGCTGCTGCTGCCGCGCCGCACGGTGTTCATCTGCGACACCTACGTCAACTTCGATCCGAGCGCCGAACAGATTGCCGAGATGACGGTGCTGGCGGCCGAGGAAATCCGCCGCTTCGGCATCACGCCGAAAATCGCCCTGCTGTCGCATTCAAGTTTCGGCACGGCAAATACGCCGACCGCGCAGAAGATGCGCGCGGCGCTGGCGCTGATCCGGAAAGTCGCGCCCGATCTTGAGGTCGAGGGTGAAATGCACGGCGACGCCGCGCTCTCGGCGGAAGTGCGCCGCGGCGCCTTCCCGAATTCGCGCCTGAAAGGCGATGCCAATCTGCTGATCATGCCGACGCTCGACGCGGCGAACATTGCTTTTAACCTGCTGAAAACCGCCGCCGGTGATGGCGTTACCGTCGGGCCGATTCTGCTTGGCGCGGCGAAACCTGTGCACATCCTTACCTCGACGGCGACGGTGCGGCGTCTGGTCAACATGACGGCGCTGACTGCGGTCGATGCGGGCGCGGCGCGCGGCAATCTGACATTGCCTTTCTGAGCATGCCGGCCACGCTGCAACCATTCTTGATCCATTGATTTGAAAGAGGCCAGTCGATGACCACCATCAAACAGGAAGATTTCATCCAGAGCATCGCCGATGCTTATCAATTTATTTCGTACTACCACCCGGTCGATTTCATCAAGGCGATGGGCGCAGCGTACGAACGCGAGGAATCGCCGGCCGCAAAAAACGCCATCGCGCAGATTCTGATCAATGCGCGCATGGCCGCCGAGGGCCACCGGCCGATCTGTCAGGACACCGGTATTGCCGTGGTGTTTCTGAAAGTCGGCATGAACGTGCGCTGGGACGCCACACTGTCGGTGACCGACATGGTGAGCGAAGGCGTGCGCCGCGCCTATACGAACAAGGAAAACCCGCTGCGCGGTTCGATCGTCGCCGACCCGGACGGCGCGCGCAAAAACACGCGCGACAATTCGCCGGCCGTGGTGCACATGGAACTGGTGCCCGGTGACAAGGTCGAGGTGAAACTCGCCGCCAAAGGTGGCGGTTCCGAGAGCAAAACAAAATTCGCCGTGCTCAATCCGAGCGATTCCGTGGTCGACTGGGTGCTCGAACAGATACCGACCATGGGCGGCGACTGGTGTCCGCCGGGCATGCTCGGCGTCGGCATCGGCGGCACGCCGGAGAAGGCGATGGTACTGGCGAAGGAATCGATCCTCGATCACCTCTCCATGCATGAACTCAAAGCACGCGGTCCGAAAACGCGTGCCGAAGAGCTGCGGCTCGAGCTGTTCGAAAAAATCAATGCGCTGGGTATCGGCGCGCAGGGACTGGGCGGCCTCACGACATTGCTCGACGTCAAGGTGCTCGATTACCCGACGCACGCCGTGATGAAGCCGGTGGCGATCGTGCCGAATTGCGCGGCGACACGCCATCTTGAATTTATGCTCGACGGTTCGGGCCCGGCGAAGTTCGAGCCGCCCAGCCTCGATAACTGGCCCAAGCTGTCGATCGATATGGCGGCCGGTGCGCGTCGCGTCGATCTCGACAAACTGACCAAGGCCGAAGTCGCAAACTGGAAAGCGGGCGATCGCCTGTTGTTGAACGGCAAGATTTTGACCGGTCGCGATGCCGCGCATAAGCGCATCGTCGACATGATTGCCAAGGGCGAAAAGCTGCCGGTCGATTTCACCAACAAGCTGATTTACTACGTCGGCCCGGTCGATCCGGTGCGCGACGAAGTGGTTGGCCCGGCCGGCCCGACGACTTCGCGACGCATGGACAAGTTCATGGAGACCATGCTCGGCAAGACAGGCCTCATCGGCTCGATCGGCAAAAGCGAGCGCGGCGCGCAAACCGTCGAAACCATCAAAAAATACGGCGGTGCGCATTTGATCGCCGTCGGCGGTGCGGCCTATCTGGTGTCGAAGGCGGTGAAGGCGTCCAAAGTGCTCGCCTTTGGGGATCTGGGCATGGAAGCGATCTACGAGTTTGACGTCAAGGACATGCCGGTGACGGTTGCCGTCGATCCGACCGGCAACGCCGTGCACGACAGCGGGCCGCGCGAATGGCGCAGCAAGATCGGCAAGATTCCGGTCAAGGTCGTCTAGGCGCAGGCCGTGGCCGCGTCCATGAGCGGTACCGTGGCGGTGGTGACCGGCGGCAATCGCGGCATCGGCAGCGAAATCGCGCGCCAGCTCGTGAAGCTCGGCATGCAGGTGGTGCTGACCAGTCGCGATGCCGCAAAGGGCGCAGCCACTTGCAAAACCATCAACGCCCGGCACGGCACCGACGGCGGGCAGGCCTCGACGTTCAAGCTTGAAGTGACCGACGCCGGTGATATCGGGGCGCTGGCGGCGCAGGTGGCAGAGCAGTTCGGCCGGCTCGACGTGCTGGTCAACAATGCCGGCATCCAGATCGATCCGAAAGGCTCGCGCGCGCTGAATTCGGATCTGCAAACCTATCGCGACACCTTTGAAACCAATGTGCTCGCGCCGCTGGCGCTGATCCAGGCGCTGCTGCCATTGATGAAAAAGAACAAGCACGGTCGTATCGTCAACGTCTCGAGCGGTCTCGGCCAGCTCGCAGAGATGTCGAGCGGCACACCGGCTTACCGCATGTCGAAAACCGCGCTCAATGCGCTGACCCGCATCGTCGCGGCGGAGGTGCGCGGCAGCAACATTCTGGTCAACTCGATGTCGCCGGGCTGGGTCAAATCGGACATGGGCGGGCCCTACGCAACGCGCACCCTCGAGCAGGGGGCGGACACCGCGGTGTGGCTGGCAACGCTGCCCGACGGCGGGCCGAGCGGCGGCTTTTTCTACGACCGCGCGCCGATTGCGTGGTAACCAGCCGTGCTGAAGCGATGACGGCGAAAACCTCCGGCGACGGGCGCAGAGCGGCGCCGACGCGCGACGAGATCGTCGAACGCCTGCAGCGCGCGCCAGCGCCACTGCAGCCCGACGATCTGCATTTGTCGCCGGTGCCGCCTGGCGCGCGCGTCACCCTTGCCGCAGTGCTGGTGCCGCTGGTCAGCCGCGACGGCGAGGTTAATGTGCTGCTGACGCAGCGCAGTTCGCATCTGCGCGACCATCCGAACCAGATCAGCTTCCCCGGCGGCCGGGTTGAAGGCGGTGACGAAAACCGTATCGATACCGCATTGCGCGAAGCCACAGAAGAAACCGGCCTTGCGCGTGAACGCGTCGAGGTGCTCGGCATGCTGCCGGTGCACGAGATGTCGTCGGGTTTTCGCATCAGCCCGGTGGTCGGCTGGATCGAGCCGCCGTTCGATCTGACACCCGACCCGTTCGAAGTGGCCGCCACCTTTGAAGTGCCGCTCGAGCATTTTCTCGACCCGGTCAACCACCTGCGGCGCTATTACTACTTCAACGGCCGCCACCGGCACTATCTCGCCATGCCATTCGAGGGGCGCTATATCTGGGGCGCCACCGCCGGCATGCTCTACAGCCTCTACCGGCAGTTGCGCGCAAGCTGAGAGGCGCGGCACCGCATGGCCCGGCGCTCCAGACTCCGCCCTCAGCGCGCGTTAACGCATATACCGCCAATCCCGGACGCTGCTGTGGCAATATGGATGCATTCGACTACCGTGGTGTGCAGACTTCGATGGATAGCGGCGAGCGCTCCAGACAGCCCAAGGTCGGCCTTGTTTTAAGCGGCGGCGGCGCGCGCGCGGCCTATCAGGTCGGCGTGCTGCGCGCGATTTCCGAAATGCTGCCGGCCGATTCACCGGTGCCGTTCAAGATCATCTGCGGCACCTCGGCCGGCGCCATCAACGCCACCGTGCTGGCCGCCAATGCCCACAACTTCCGCCAGGGCGTGCGCCAGTTGATGACGGTGTGGAAAAATTTTCGCGTGCACCACGTGTATCGGGCGGACCCCATCGGCGCGTTTCGCAACAGCGGCAAGTGGGTGTTGTCGACGCTGATCGGCGGGCTCGGCCGCAAGACGCCGATTGCACTGCTCGACAACACGCCGCTGGCGCACATGCTGACGACGCGGCTCGATTACGACGGCATCCAGCGCTCGATCGACAGCGGCGACCTCTCTGCATTCAGTATCACCTGCTCCGGCTATACCTCCGGCCAGTCGGTGACCTTTTTTCAGGGCGCACCGGGCATCGAGCCATGGGCGCGCGCGCGCCGCATCGGCATCTCGGCGAAAATCGGCCCCGAGCATCTGCTGGCGTCCTCCGCACTGCCGTTTGTGTTTCCGGCGGTGCATATCAACCGCGAATACTTCGGCGACGGTTCGATGCGCCAGATCGCGCCGGTGAGCCCGGCGTTGCATCTCGGTGCCGAACGTCTCTTCGTCATCGGTGTCGGCCGCCAGCTGCAGGCGCAGCCCGAGCGCATCCGCACCGAATCCTATCCGTCGCTGGCGCAGATCGCCGGTCACTGCATGAACAGCATTTTTCTCGACAGTCTGGAGGTCGATCTCGAGCGTCTGCAGCGCATCAACCGTACCGTGAGTCTGATGCCGCGCGAGATCCGCGAGAAAAACAACATGCCGCTGCACGAGGTGGATTTCCGTGTGCTGTCGCCGAGCGAGGCGCTGGAAAAAATCGCCATCGAATTCGTCTCGACGCTGCCGCTGACCATCCGCTCGCTGCTGTTCACACTCGGCGCGTTAAAGAAGAGCGGTTCGAACCTCGTCAGTTACCTGCTGTTCGAGCGTGAATTCTGCCGCGCCCTGATCAAGCTCGGTTATCAGGACACCATGCTGCGGCGTGACGAGTTGATGCGTTTTCTCGGCTACGAAGCCTGCTGGCTGTGATGTCCGGCGGTGACAGGCGTTGATGGAAAAGCCGTTTGCCGAGGCCTGTGAGCGCAACCGCGCGCCGCTGCTCGAAGTGCTGAAAGAGGCGTTCGCCGGCTGCCACGCGGTGCTCGAAGTCGGCTCCGGCACCGGCCAGCATGCGGTTTACTTCGCCGCCGGTTTGCCGCACCTGACCTGGCAGACCAGTGAATTGCCCGCCCTGCATGCCGGCATCCAGGCGTGGCTTGCCGAAGCGGGCCTGCCCAATCTGCGTGCGCCGCTCGGACTCGATGTTGCCGGGAACTGGCCGGCCGGCCCGTTTGACGGTGTATTCACCGCCAATACGCTGCACATCATGTCGTGGGCGCATGTTGAACAATTTTTCGCCGGTGTTGGCCGCGTGCTGGCGTCTGGCGGTGTGCTCGCCACGTACGGGCCTTTCAATTACAGCGGCGCTTACACCGCCGAGAGCAACGCGCAATTCGACCGCTGGCTCAAATCGCGCGATGCAATGAGTGGCATCCGCGACTTCGAGGCCGTCTGCGCGCTCGCGAAATCGTCCGGGCTGGCGCTGGAGCGCGACGTGCTGATGCCCGCCAACAACCGCACCCTTTTGTGGCGGCGATTGAGTGAAAGCGCCGCCTGACTTATAGTGGGCGCCTGTTCGCAGTTTTCACCGTTGTGATTGCAGCATTGCCATGACCTTTCTCGCCCTGATCCTCGCCCTGCTGCTTGAGCAGTGGCGTCCGCTGCGCACCGGCAACGCGCTCTATGCGGCGTTCGCGCGTTACGTCAACCGTCTGGCGCAGTCGCTCAATGCGGGCCAGTATCGCGACGGCGTGATTTCGTGGGCACTGGCGGTGCTGCCCGCCGCGCTGCTCACTGTCATCGTCTATCTGGTTTCGCGGCAACTAAGCTGGATCGCGGTGCTGGCGTGGAACGTCGTCGTGCTTTATCTGGCGCTGGGGTTCCGCCAGTTCAGTCATTTTTATACCGATGTCGCCACCGCACTGCGCGCCGGCGATCTGCCGCGCGCACGCGCCGTCATCGCGCGCTGGCGCGGTGACAGTGCCGGTGAATTGACGCCGGGTGAAGTCGCGCGCGTCGCCATCGAGCTTGGCCTGCTGCGTTCGCACCGCCACGTTTTCGGCGTGATCGTCTGGTTTGTATTGCTCGGCGCGGCCGGCGCGATCGTCTACCGGCTGGCGGCGTTGTTGAGCGACCGCTGGGGCGGCGCGCGTGACGGCGACACCGGTGCGTTCGGCTTGTTTGCCGCGCGTGCGTTCAACCTCATGGACTGGCTGCCGCTGCGCTTCACCGCCTTCAGTTTTGCCGTGGCCGGCGATTTCATGGGGGCCGTCGAATGCTGGCGCACACAGGCGGCCAGTTGGCGCTCGCAGGCGCAGGGCATACTGCTGGCGGCGGCGGCCGGCGCGCTGGGCCTGAAGCTCGGCGGCGTGCTGCACCAGGACAGCGGCATCGAATACCGGCCGCAGTTGGGCGACGGTGACGACGTCGACGTGGAAAGCATGGACGCTGCCGCCGGTTTGATCTGGCGCGCGCTCGTCTTGTGGCTGTTCCTCGTCCTGCTCGTAACGCTGGCGCGCGCGGTCTGACGATACCGCCGCCTAGTCGGCGGTGGCGCCCGAAGTCTTGATCACCTGCGCCCAGCGCGCCGCATCGGCGCGGATGAAAGCGGCGAATTGTTCCGGTGTCATGGCGACGGGTTCACCGCCGTCGGCGGCCAGCCGCTCGCGCAGTTCCGCGTTTTCCATGATGCGCAACGTTTCGGCGTGCAGTTTGGCGATGAGTTCTTTCGGCAGCGCCGCCGGTGCAAAGAGCCCGAACCATTGTTGCGATTCGAAGGCGCGGACACCCGCCTCGATCATCGTCGGCAGTGCCGGCACCGCGCGCGAGCGCTGCGGCGAGGTCACGGCGAGCGCGCGCAGGCGTCCGCCCTTGACCTGTGGAATCGAAATCACGATGGTGGTGAACGACAGGTCGATCTGGCCGCCGACCAGTGCCAGCACACTCGGTGCCGAACCCTTGAACGGTATGTGGGTGATGCGCGTAGCGGTGGCCGATTTGAAGAGTTCCGCGGTCAGGTGCGCCGGCGAACCGTTGCCACCCGAACCGTAACTGAGGCGCTCGGGTTGCGCGCGCGCCAACGCGATCAGCGCTTTCACCGAGTTCGCCGGCACCGACGGATGCACGACCAGCATCAAGGGGGATGCTGCGACAAACGCAACCGGCGTCAGATCGCGCAGCGGATCGTAACCGAGCTTCGGGTAGAGGCCCGGATTGATCACAATCGGCCCCGCCGACGACAGCAGCAGCGTATAGCCGTCGGGCGGTGCTTTCACCGCGACTTCGGTGCCGATGGCACCAGCCGCACCGGCGCGGTTTTCCACCACCGCCGGTTGTTTCCAGGCCTCGTTGAATTTCTGCGCCAGCGTGCGCGCCAGCATGTCGGTGACCCCGCCCGGGCTTTGCGCGGCAATGATGCGCAGTGGCCGGGCCGGCCACGCCGGCGATTGTGCTGCGACCTGCGATGCGGTCAGGGCACAGGCTGCGGTGCAGTACAAAAGATAACCGGTCCTCATCGCATTTCGCTCCGCATTCAATCGCGCCAACGCGCCTTGTTTTCGATCTGCAGCAGCAGTTCGCGGTAGGATTCGACGCGCGCGGCAGCGATGACGCCGCTCTCCATCAGGGCGATGATGGCGCAACCGGGTTCGCTCATGTGCCGGCAGTCGTTGAATTTGCAGCGTCCCAGCTGCGGTCTGAATTCGACGTAACAGTGCGCCAGTTCGACCGGGTTGACGTGCTGCAGGCCGAACTCCTGCAGGCCCGGAGAATCGATGATCGAGCTGTTTGCGTCGAGGTGATAAAGCCGCGCGTGCGTGGTGGTATGGCGCCCGCTGCCGAGCGCTTCCGACAGTTCGCCGACGCGCGCTGCCGCATCCGGCAGCAGGCGGTTGATGATGGTCGATTTGCCCATGCCGGATTGGCCGACCAGCACGCTGGTGTGCCCGGCCAGCGCGGCACGCAGCGGCGCGATGTCGATCTTGGCGGCGAGCGGCAACACGTCGTAACCGAGCGCGCGATACGGCTCCAGGGCGGCGAGTGCGGCGTCGGCCTGCGGCAGGTCCATTTTGTTGAGCGCCAGCAGTATCGGAATTTCCGCGTACTCGGCTGCGGCCAGACAGCGGTCGAGCAGATGGCGGTGCAGCGTCGGCACCGCCAGCACGACGATGATGCGCGTGACGTTGGCGGCGATCAGTTTCTGGCGCTGGATATCGGAGCGGTAGAACAGCGAGGCGCGCGGCTCGATGGTTTCAATGACGCCCTGCTCGGGCGCGGTCAGCGCAATGCTGACGCGGTCGCCGCAGGCGATGTCGGTGCGTTTGCCGCGGGTGGTGCAGGTGGTGAGTGAACCGTCGGCCAGTTCAACCATAAAGCTGCGGCCGAAGCTGGCGACGACGCAGCCGGTATAGGTCGGGGCGGTGCCTTTTTTCGCGCGGCTGCTCAAAGCTCGAACAAGGCATCGACCTTGGCTGCGCAGATAAAATCGTTCTCGGAAAGACCGCCGATCGCATGCGTCGAGTAATTCACGCGGCAGCGGTTATAGCCGACCGTCATGTCCGGGTGGTGGTCTTCGCGGTGCGCCATCCACGCGACTGCGTTGACGAACGCCATCGTTTGATAATAGTTTTTGAATTCGTAGTTCTTGGTGATGACGCTGTCAGAGAGCTGCCAGCCATTGAGCTGGCCGAGCAGCATGGCGGTTTCTTCCGCCTTCAGCGGCGAGACGCCGCCTTCGCAGGGTTTGCACTTCTGGTGTGCGAGATCGGCGGCGCTCATCTCAGGCCGCTTTCAGTCGCGCAATGCGCGCGGTGGCCGGCGGATGCGAATCGTAGAACAGCGAATGCAGCGGGTCGGGTGTGAGCGTCGCCGCGTTGTCCTTGTAGAGCTTGACCAGCGCGGTGATGAGATCTGCCGCCACGGTCTGCTCGGTCGCATAACGGTCGGCTTCAAATTCGTGTTTGCGCGAGTAATAACTGGAGAGCGGAGAGAACAGGAAAGTGAACTGCGGCACGACGATAAAGAACAGCACCAGCGCCATCGCCGTCGACGGCGAGGTGACGCCGAGGCCGCTGTAGAACCACGTCTGCGTCATCATTTGTGCGAGCAGCCACAGGAACGCCAGGCTGGCGGCGAAGGTCCACGCCATGCGCTTGATGACGTGTTTCAGTTTGAAGTGGCCGAGTTCGTGCGCCAGCACTGCTTCGACTTCCTCCGGCGTCAGGCGCGCCAGCAGCGTGTCGAAAAAAACGATGCGCTTGGTTTTGCCGAAGCCGGTGAAGTAGGCGTTGCCGTGGCTGGAGCGTTTCGAGCCGTCCATCACCATCAGTCCGCGCACCTTGAAGCCGCAGCGCTCGAGCAGGCGTTCGATGCGCGCCTTGAGTTGTGTGTCGTCGAGCGGCGAGAATTTATTGAACAGCGGCGCGATCCAGGTCGGAAAGATCGCCAGCACCATCAGGTTGAAGGCCACCCACACCACCCACGCGTAGAGCCACCATGACGCGCCCATGCCTTCCATCACCCACAGCATGGCGGCGGCCAGCGGAATGCCGAGGGCGGCGCCGAGCAGCGCGTGTTTGCAGCCGTCGATGACGAACATGCGCAGCGTCATTTTGTTGAAACCGAAACGTTGTTCGACCACGAAGGTGCGGTAGAGGTCGAAGGGCATTTCAATCACCGCCATCAACACACCCAGGAGCACCATCAGGGTGACGCCGCGCGCCACGCCGGGCTCGAACCAGCCGGCGCTGAGGTTATGCAGGGCCTGCAGCACGCCGCCGAAGGTGATCGCCAGCACCAGCACCACCTCGAACAGGATGCCGGCCAGCGAAACGCGCGTTTTCGCGTTGCTGTAGTCGGCCGCCTTGCGGTGGGCCTCCGGCGTGATTTCGTCGGCGAATTCGGCCGGCACCGTGTCGCGGTGGGCGCGCACATGGCGGAGTTGGCGCAGGCCCAGCCACAGCTTGACCGAGGTGGCGATGGCCAGCGCGGCGAGGAATATCATGGTGAATGTATGCATGGGGCGAAGATTATCCTATCCCGGCGCGGATATGACAAAATATGCCACTCCTCAAGGCAACCGGTGCGATAAAACATAATGGCTGCAAATCCAGACAATCTGCTGTGGGTCGACATGGAAATGAGCGGCCTCAATCCGGACACCGACCGCGTGCTCGAAGTGGCGATCGTGGTCACCGACTCGCAGCTCAACACCGTGGCCGAGGCGCCGGTGCTGGTTGTGCATCAGAGCGACGCGGTGCTCGACGCGATGGATTCCTGGAACAAGAGCACGCACGCCAAATCGGGCCTGATCGAGCGCGTCAAGGCCTCGACGTTGCACGAAGCCGAGGTCGAATGCCGGCTGATCGAATTTCTCGGTGCCCATGTGCCGTCGGGCATTTCGCCGATGTGCGGCAACACCGTGCATCAGGACCGCCGCTTCATGGCGCGCTACCTGCCGGCGCTGGAGGTGTTCTTTCATTACCGCAACCTCGATGTCAGCACGCTGAAGGAACTGATGAAGCGCTGGCGTCCGGATCTTGCCGGCGGTTTTGCCAAACACGGCAAACACGAGGCACTCGCTGACATCTATGAATCGATCAACGAGCTTAAATATTATCGCGAGCACTTTCTCAAGGTGTGAGCGTGGCGCGGCCGCCCGGTACGCGTCCGGCTGCTGCGGTGGAAAATGTGCGCAGCGTCCCGGCGAGCCGGCATGAGTGACGAGAACCCCAATCCGCACCGCCGTGGCGGCACCTGGATGCTGGCGCTGTCCTGGCTGCTGATCGGTGGCGGCTTGTACTGGTATTTCAGCGACTGGTCGGCACGACAGAACAATCCGAACACCGCATCCGTGCTCGCCGGCCAGCGCGGGGAGCTGACGCTGATCCGCAATCGCGTGGGCCATTATGTCGCCGACGGCGCAATCAACGGACGCAGCGTGACTTTTCTGCTCGACACCGGCGCCACCGCGGTGGCGTTGCCCGCCGCACTGGCGCGCGAGCTGGGCGTCAGACGCGGTGCTGCGGTGACCGTGCAGACGGCGAATGGCC
The DNA here is from genome assembly GCA_943329075.2 of Chitinophaga pinensis. Lineage (GTDB taxonomy): Bacteria > Pseudomonadota > Gammaproteobacteria > Burkholderiales > SG8-41 > PALSA-1004. The sequence continues at coordinate 42,956 of CALQCM020000004.1, forward strand.
CGGCCGCCGGTTTCGAAACGCGGTTGGACAGTGTGCGTCTGGGCCCGATCGAAATGCGCGATGTCGCCGCACTGGTCGCCGGTGAGATGACTGGCGACAATACCGTGCTGCTGGGCATGAGTTTTCTGAAGCGCGTCGAATTCACGCAGAGCGGAGACCGTCTGGTCTTGCGGTCGCTGGCAGCGCGCTGAAGCGCGCTGTGGTGCGGCGTACCGGTGCGTGGTGTTTATGCCGCTTCCAACGGCAGCGCGGTCACATTTGAAGGGTTGCCGCAGCGCGTGCCCTGTACCTGGTTACGGCCGGCGTGTTTGGCCCTGTAGAGCATTTCATCGGCGGCTGCGATCAGCAGCGCCGGCGTGCTGACAAAATCGGGGACTGCCGAGGCCACGCCGATGCTGATGGTGACGACCGGTTCGGTCGGCGAGCTTTTGTGGGGCAGCGCGAGTTCGTGCACCGCCTGGCGTAGCTGCTGTGCGATGGCAATGCCGCCGGAGAGCGGTGTCGCCGGCAGAATAGCGACGAATTCCTCGCCGCCGTAGCGCGCCAGCAGGTCGCCGGGCCGCTTGAGCGCGCGGTTAAATGCGGTGGCGATCTGGCGCAGGCAGTCGTCACCGGCGAGATGGCCGTAGCAGTCGTTGTATTGCTTGAAGCTGTCGACATCGATCATTGCCAGCGACATGGCGCTGGCGGTGCGCGCGTTGCGGCGCCATTCGATCTGCACCGTGTTGTCGAAGGCACGGCGGTTGGCGATGCCGGTCAGCCCGTCCAGTGCCGACAGACGTTGCAGTTCCTGATTGGCCGTATCGAGCTTCTGTGTGGTTTCCACCAGCGTTCGGCGCATGTCGTGCAGGCGCTGCATGGCTTTAATCTTGGCCGCCAGCACGACGGGACTGACCGGTTTGATCAGGTAGTCATCGCCGCCGGCCTCGATGCCGCTTTTCAGGTCTTCCTCCGAACCCATGCCGGTGAGGAAGATGATCGGCGTCCAATGGGCGCCGCCCTCGAGCGCGCGGATCCGCCGCGCCGCTTCGTAACCGTCCATTTCCGGCATCACCACGTCCATCAGAATCAGGCCCGGCCTTTCACGTTCAAATACGGCCAGCGCTTCGCCGCCGTCACGCGCAGTGATTGCGGTGTGGCCAAGCAATTCGACATGCTTGCGCACGAGCAGCAGGTTGGCGAGCGTATCGTCGACGATCGCGATTTTCATGACGGCACCGCGCACAATTGGTCGGCGTTTTCACGCCGGCGCTCGGTCTCCAGCACGGCGACCAGTGACGCCGCCGCTTCCTGCAGCCCCGGGTAGGCAAGGCGGGCCGCCGCGATGTCGCCAATGCGCGCCGCCAATTCAACGTTGCGCGCGGCTGCGGTGACCGCATGTGCCGATAGATTGGAACTGCTGCCTTTGATCGTGTGGGCGGCGAGGAAGGCGCGCTGGTGTGCACCGCTATCAAGAAAGCCGGCGATCTGCGTGACGAGTGCCGGCGTTTCGGCGATGAAGATATCGATGATCTGCGCAAGCAGTTCTGTGTCGTCCGCGGCGCGCGTCAGTGCCTCGGCGCGATCATAGACCGCAGCGGGCGCCGCCTGGCCGTCAGCGACAGGTGTGGCGACAGTAACAGCCGGTGCCGCGGCGGCATCGACGGTGACGCGATCGAGTGCGGCAACCAGCGCGGCGGCTTCAATCGGCTTCGAGACGTGATCGTCCATGCCCGCTTCGATGCAGCGTTCGCGGTCGCCGCTCATGGCGTTTGCGGTGAGCGCGATGATCGGCGTGCGCCGGCGCGCCGCGTCGCGCCGGCGGATCGCACGCGTCGCCTCCAGGCCATCCATCACCGGCATTTGCATGTCCATCAGTATCGCGTCGTAGTCGCGGCCGGCGGTCATAGTCACCGCCATCGCGCCGTCGTGGGCCGCGGCGACGTGGTGGCCGAGTTTTTCCAGCAGGCGCGTCGCCAGTTTGCGGTTGACCGCATTGTCTTCGACCAGCAGCACATCAAGGCGGCGCACCGGCGCTGCCGGTGTTGCCGCCATGCCGGCGGCCAGTGCGTTTTCTCCTTCGAGTTGCAGCAGCGCGGGATCGAGCAGGACGGCGACGCCGTCGTGCAGCGTCGATTGCGAGACCGGTTTGACCAGTGCATGCACGTGCCGTTGTTCGCGCGCGCGGGCGATGGCCGGCCCCTGCGTGGTATCGGCCAGAACGATGGCGGAAATAGCGGCGGCATTCGCCTCGGCCGCCAGCGCGAACGCGTCCGCATCCGGCAGCGTGCCGTCGATCAAGGCCAGGCGGTAGGGGCGGCCGGCGGCGCGCGCGGTGGCGATTTTTGCCAAAGCCGCCGATGCTGAATCGCAGGGGTCGGGCAGCATGCCCCACGAGCCGAGATAGGCGCAGAGCAGTTCGCGGCAACGCGCATTATCGTCGACGACCAGTACCAGCTGGTCGTAAAAGGCGTCTGCAGGCGACAGCGACGCCTGCTGGGGCGCGCGCGTTTCCTGCATGGCGAGGCAAACGGAAAATTCAAAAGTGCTGCCGGCGCCGGCGACGCTGCGCACCGAAATCGCGCCGCCCATCAGGTTGACCAGCCGGCGGCTGATCGACAGGCCGAGACCGGTGCCGCCGAACTGGCGGGTGGTGGAGGTGTCGGCCTGTTCGAACGCTTCAAAGATCGCTTCGCATTTGTCGGCGGGAATGCCGATGCCGGTGTCGCGCACGCGCAAACGCAGCTGCACCTCGCGCTCGCGCACGTCTTCGAGCTGCACCTGGATTTCGACCTCGCCCTCGGCGGTGAACTTGATCGCGTTGCCGACGAGATTGAGTATGATCTGGCGGATGCGCAGCGGGTCGCCGATGAGGGCGTCCGGCACGGCGGCATCCACCGACCAGATCAGTTCGAGCTGTTTCTCGTGCGCGCGCACGGCCAGCACGCGCACTGTTTGCTCCAGGCTGTCGCGCAGATTGAATGCAATGGTTTCGATATTCAGCTTGCCGGCCTCGATCTTGGAGAGATCAAGAATGTCGTTGATGATTTGCAGCAGGGCGTCGGCTGACGATTTGACGGTGCCCAGATAGTCGCGCTGTTCCGCGTTGAGCGGGGTGTCGAGGGCAAGGTTGGTCATGCCGATGATGCCGTTCATCGGCGTGCGGATTTCGTGGCTCATGTTGGCAAGAAACTCGCTCTTCGCGCGGGCGGCCGCCTCGGCCGACTCTTTGGCGCGGCGCAGTTCCTCCTGCGCGCGTTCGAGCCAGGTGGTGTCGTGCGTGACCGCAATGTCGCCGACCAGGCGGCCGCTCTCGTCGGTCAGCGGGCCGCTCGAACCGACAATGTGCACGCGGCCGCCGCTTTTGGTCGGGCGCCAGCCGCGGATCATGAAAGTGTTGCCGGTTCGCAGCCGCGTCAGCCAGTTCTGCCAGTCGTCCTCGCTGGCATCTTTCAGGATGGTCGCGCGCATCGAACGGCCGAGTGCTTCCTCCTTGCTGTAGCCGAAAATCGTCTCGGCACCGCGGTTCCATGTTGTGATGACGCCATCCATGTCGCGGGTCACGATGGAATCGTGCGATTGCTCCACCACGCGTGCCAGCATGCGTGCGCGGTATTCGCTTTCCGCCAGAGCCCGCTGCTGCTCCTTCATGATCCGTTCGGCGCGCTTCACCGCAAGGATCAGGAAGACATAGAGCGCCAGCATGCTGAAGGCGATGATGCCGGCGAGCTGCAGTTGATCGCGTTTGGCCGCGGCGATTTCATCCGAAACATCGGTATAAAGCTCAAATATGCCCTGCCGTTCGCCCGTTTTCGGATGGAAAACCATGACGAATGATTCGACGATATGGCGGTCGCGTACGGTGCCGTCGATGCTCTCAAAGCGCGGTTTGAACTCAAGCGAAGAGGGGCTGCGGCCGGCGAGGGTGGCGCGGATTTCGTTGCTGTCCACACCGGTGGCGCCGATTTCGCCATCCCAGTTTGAAAAGATGACCTGTCCGCTCAGCGAAAAAATGCGTACTTTGACGATTTTGAGCGAGTCAGTCAGCCGGTAGATCTGTTCGCGCAGCTGGATGTTCTCAAGCTGGTCGACTAATTCAGACGCTGGCACCCGATGCGCTTTCATCGCGAGCTTCGCATAACTCGGCCAGAACGCGTTGACCAGCGAGCGCGAAAGCGCAATGTTCTGGTCGGCATGTTCCCGCAGCAGTGTGCGTTTTGCGGATTCGCTGGAGATGACGAATACCAGCGCGATGACGATGCCGAACCCGATTACGCTGACGAACGAAAAGTAGCGGCCCAGCCGGAAGCTCGACGCGGCGGCCTGTTTTTCCGATCGCAGCGCGCCCAGAGACGCCGTCAATGCCGGTATTTCGCTCATGATTGCCGTCCGCAAAACTCGCAGCCTCCCCGCAGCCGGACAAAATGTCCTGCCGCCATGCCGCGCGGTATAGAACTAACGGCGTCTCGCGGGCCGGGCTTGAGGGGGGGATTGATTTAATGCAACGGCGGCAGTCAAGTGCCTGCCGGATAACGGCTTTATTCGAGGCTGATTTCGCCGTCAAGCGAGATGTCGAGACCGATCCCGTTGATCGTCAGGCGCATGCTGGCGGGCAGGACTGCGTCGCTTTTGAGGCGCCCGTCGGCAATGGCGCGGGCGACGGCGCGCTCGATTTCGGTCTGCGAGCGGATGCCGACCACCTTGAGGAAGCGGCGGATGCTCATGTTGAAGGCTTCGTCGTTCATTGCGGTCCTCTTTCGCGGAATTGCGTCTCGCGGTTGGCTTTATAGAAGTCGATCAGACCGTTGGTGGAGGCGTCGTAGCCGCTGACCGGTTCGTTATTGTCTAGCTCAGGCAGGATGCGCGCGGCGAGTTTTTTGCCGAGTTCCACACCGGGCTGGTCGAAGGCGTTGATGCCCCAGATTACGCTTTGCACGAACACCTTGTGCTCATACAGCGCGAGCAGCTGGCCGAGGCTGTGCGGTGTCAGGCGGTCGAGCAGCAGCGAATTGGTCGGCCGGTTGCCCGGGAAGCGGTCGTGCGGATTGTCGGCATTCGGTGCGCCATTCATTAACGCCGCCGTCTGCGCGAAGAAATTCGCCATCAGGATGGCGTGATGTTCCTCGCCCGTGTGGTGTGGCTGGCAGGCCGCGATGAAATCGGCCGGCACCAGCCGCGTGCCCTGGTGCAGCAATTGAAAGAAGGAGTGCTGGGCGTCGGTGCCCGCGGCGCCCCAGATGATCATGCCGGTGTCGCCGTCGACCGGCGTGCCGTCGACGCAGACGCTTTTGCCGCAGGATTCCATGTCGAGCTGCTGCAGGAACGCCGGCAGCAGCGCCAGCGATTCGTCGTACGGCAGCACCGCGTGCGCAGCGGCGCCGAAAAAATTGTTGTACCAGACGCCGAGCAGCGCCAGCACCACCGGCATGTTTTTCTCGAACGCCGCGTTGCGGAAGTGCTCGTCCATTTCATGCGCGCCGTGCAGCATCTGGCGGAAGCCGTCCATGCCGACAGCCAGCGCAACCGGCAGGCCGACCGCGGACCACAGCGAATAGCGGCCGCCGACCCAGTCCCAGAACGGGAAAATCTGCTCCGCGGCGACGCCGAATTCGGCGGCATGCTGCGTGTTGGCGGTAACGGCGACCAGCTGGCGCTCCGCCGCGGCACCGAGGGCGCGCGACAACCAGTCGTGCACGGTGCGCGCATTGGCCAGCGTTTCACTGGTAGTGAAGGTTTTCGACACCACGATCACCAGTGTGGTCGCCGCATCCAGCGGCGCCAGTGTGCGTTGCAGCGCTGCCAGGTCGATGTTAGAGGCGAAATGCACGCGCGGGCCGCCGCCGGTGTAGGGCGCGAGCGCGCGCGTCGCCAGCATCGGTCCGAGGTGCGAGCCGCCGATGCCGATGTGTACGACATCGGTGTAACGGCCGCCGTGGCCGCCGAGGCGGCCGTCGCGCACGCGGTCGCTGAAGGCCTGCATGCGCTGGAGCGTTGCGCGGACCTGCGGCATGACGTCGACGCCGTCGACCAGCACCGCTTGCTCGCCGCGCAACGCGTTATGCAACACGGCGCGGTCTTCGGTGACGTTGATTTTGCCGCCGCTGAACAGCTGGCGCATTTGCGTGCCAAGGCCGCGCGCGCGCGCGAGCTCGGCCAGAAGATGCATGGTGTCCTGGTTGACCAGGTTCTTCGAGTAATCGAGCAGCATGCCGCCGACACGCAGCGAAAAATGTGCAAAGCGCTGCGGCTCGGCATCGAACAATTGCGCAATGCTCGCCAGCGCCATGGTCTGCCGGTGAGACTCAAGCGCCTGCCAGGCGGGGGATTCGGTCAGCGTGTGCATTTCGAAATGCTCTCAGTGTTCGAGACGATTGTAGCGACTTTGGTCGGTGCTGCCCAACCGGTTTAGAATCGCAGCGGCGTAACAAACGATCCGGTAGCGTTCCTCTCATCCAGCGGGTTTATGTCAGATATGTTGATGGCGTTTGGCCGCGCGTTGCGCGATCTTTGCTCGTTGCGCATGCTGGCACTCGCAGTGTGGCCGATGCTGGCGGCGCTCGCCGTGTGGCTGGGCATCGCCTGGCTGTATTGGGCCGAGTGGGCGCGGCTGGTCGACGGCTGGATGACTGGTTCGATACTCGCCGACTGGCTGCCGGCTGGCGGCGTGCTTGAACTGGCGCATTACGCTGCCTGGATACTCACCGCGCTGCTGCTGGTGCCGCTGGTGCTGGCGACGGCGGGCATGCTGGCGGCGCTGCTGGCCATGCCGCTGATCGTCGGCTTTGTCGCCGCGCGCGGCTATCCGGCGCTCGAACGGCGCCGCGGCGGCAGTGTCGCCGGCAGTTTTCTCAATGCATTGATTGCCGTTATCGTCTTCGCAACGTTGTGGGTCGTCACGCTGCCGCTGTGGTTGGCCGGCCTGTTCGGCCCGCTACTGGGGTTGTTGCTGGCGGGTTGGCTGATCCAGCGCTTGTTTCGTTACGACGCGTTAGCCGAACATGCCGATGCCGCCGAATACCGCGCCATTGTCGCCGCCTGCCGCGGCCGCTTTTTCCTGCTCGGCCTTATGGTCGCGCTGCTCTATACGCTACCGTTCGTTAATTTGCTGGCGCCGGTGGCGGGCGGGCTTGTATTTACGCACTACGCGCTGGCGCGTCTTGTCGCACTGCGGGCAAGTAGCGGCAGCCGGGATTGAGTGCGGGAAAAAATGCGGGGCGCCGCAGCGCCCCGCAAGATTCGATTCTGTCGCGAACCGCAGCTACATTCGTTCAAACACCGCTGCAATGCCCTGACCGCCGCCGATGCACATGGTGACCAGCGCGTAGCGTCCGCCGCTGCGATGCAGTTCGTAAATCGCTTTCACCGTCAGCAGCGCACCGGTGGCGCCGATCGGATGTCCGAGGCCGACCGCACCACCGTTCGGATTGGTTTTTGCCGGATCGAAATGCAGATCGCAGGCCACCGCCATCGCCTGCACGGCGAAGGCTTCGTTGGCCTCGACCACGTCGATGTCGCTGATCTTGAGGCCGGCGCGTGCGAGCGCCTGCGTGCACGCCGGCACCGGGCCGATGCCCATGATTTTCGGATCGACGCCGGCAATGCCGTACGAGACCAGCCGCGCCATCGGTTTCAAGCCCTGCTTTTCCGCCGCGGCTTTTTCCATCAGCACCACGGCGGCGGCGCCGTCGTTGATGCCTGAGGCGTTGCCGGCGGTTACCGAACCGTCTTTCTTGAAGGCGGCGCGCAGTTTGGCCATGCCCTCGATCGTCGCATCGGCGCGCGGATGTTCGTCCTTGTCGAACAGCGTGACGCCTTTGCGCGTCTTCAGTTCGACCGGCAGGATCTGGTCATTGAAGTAGCCTTTTTCAATTGCGGCAATAGCGCGGCGATGGCTCTCGACCGCGAAGGCATCCTGTGCCTCGCGCGTGATTTTCCATTGCGTGGCGATATTCTCGGCGGTAATGCCCATGTGCACGGTTTCAAACGGATCGGTCAGCGCACCGACCATCATGTCGACGACGGTGGCGTCTCCCATGCGCTGGCCCGTGCGCAGCGTCGGCAGCAGGTAGCCGCCGCGGCTCATCGATTCGGCGCCGCCGCCGATGGCGATGTCGGCGTCGCCGAGTTTGATCATCTGCGCGGCGCTGACGATCGCCTGCATGCCGCTGCCGCACAACCGGTTGACGCCGAACGCGGTGGATTCCTGCGGCAGGCCGGCCTTGAGTGCAGCCACGCGCGAAATGTACATGTCACGGGCTTCGGTGTGGATCACGTTGCCAAGCGCCAGCGCGCCGACCTGCTTCGGATCGATGTTGGCGCGCTTGATCGCCTCGCGGATCACCTGCGCCGCCAGTTCGGAGGGGGCTACATCCTTCAGTGCGCCGCCGTAATCACCGATTGCCGTGCGCACGCCGCTGAGTACTACGATTTCACGTTCCGCCATGATGGGTCTCCTCGATACGATAGTTGTCAGGAAAAACGCAGCTGTCTTGATCTGAAAACGGAACCGCAGTTTACGCCAGCGGCATGCCCAATACCATGAGCTGGATCATTATTCGACGCGGATGTTGGCGGCCTTGGCGATCTTGTGCCACGCCGGGATTTCACGTTGCAGCAAGGCGGCGAACTCATCCGGCGTGTTGCTGACCGGCTCAAGCCCGGCGACCGCGAAACGTTCAAGCACGACGGGCGCCTTGAGCAGGCGCCCGATTTCGCCCGCCAGTTTCAGCACGATGGGCCGTGCGGTGCCGCCCGGCGCCATCATGCCGTACCAGACGTTGAAGTCGTAACCCGGCACACCGGCTTCCGCCACCGTCGGCACCTCCGGCGCCATGCGCGAACGCTGCACGCCGGACACCGCCAGCACTTTTATTTTTCCGCTTTTTGCCTGCGGCAACACGGTGGCAAGCCCGGCCATCAGCAACTGCAGTTCGCCCGACATCAGCGCCGACATGCCCGGCCCGGTGCCTTTATACGGAATGTGCATCAGCTTGATGCCGGCCTTGTACTGAAACAATTCAACACCCAGATGGGAGGCTGAACCGGTGCCGCCGGAGCCATAGGTGATGTCGCCCGGTTTGCTTTTCGCCAGCGCGACGAGTTCACGGATCGAATTGGCCGGCACTGCAGAGTTGACGGCGAGCACGAATGGCTGGTTGGCGACCAGCGAAATCGGCGTCAGATCTTTCTGCGGGTCGTAGGGCAGTTTCGGATTGATGGCGGAGGCGAAGGAGAGGTGGCCGTTGCTGCCGAGTACCAGCGTGTAACCGTCGGGGGCGGAGAGTTTTGCCGCGACCGTTACACCGGCAATGCCGCCGGCGCCGCCGCGGTTATCGACGACGACCGCCTGGCCGAGGCTTTCCGTGAGGCCCTGCGCAATCAGCCGTGCGGCGATATCGGTGCCGCCGCCGGGGGCCGAGGGCACGATCAGGCGGATCGGTTTGGCCGGATAGTTTTGCGCGGTGGCCGGCGCACTCAGCGCGAGTACTGTTGCGGCAGCGAGGGCATGGCGTGCGGTGTGCTTCATGGATGTTCCTGCGTTCGAAGAGAGGTGGCCGGATATTACACCCGTGCCGGCGCGCTATCTTTTAGCGTGAGAATGCAGCGTCATCGTCGCCCCGTGCGGGGCCGGCCGCCGCGGATGTTATGATCATTTTCCGAAAGCGCACCTGCGTGCGATAAAAAATCAGTGAGGAGAACATTTTGAATTCCGGATTCTGGATCAGCTGGTACAACCTGCCCGAGCAGGGTCGCGACAAATATCTGGCGTGGCTTCACGACAGCTATATACCGATGGTGCTCAAGCGCCCCGGCGTGCTCGGCGCCGCGCACTATGCGTCGGAATCGAACGTCAGAATTTCCGGCGAGGCGGGGCGTTTGCGCGCAACACCCGATCCGAATGTGCCGCAGGGCGACCGCTACATTCTCGTCTTCGGCGGCGCAACGCCGTACGCTTTTGCCAATCCGGCGCCGTCGATTTATCACGCCGGATTGCCGGCGGTTGATCGAAAAATGCTGGCCATGCGCATCGGCGAACGCTCGAACGTGATGGCGCTCGAAGGCATGGCGTACGGGCCGGAAGCGAAAGCGGCCAAAGACGACATGACCTTCATGCCGGGTATGCAGATGGGCAGTTTCAACGCCGGTGCGATCGAAGACGAGGACGAATTGATGGACTGGTACGCGACGTGGCGCCTGCCGTGCATGGAGAAGTTGCCCGGCTGCGTGCGCATCCGCAAACTGGTGTCGGTGTCGGGTTGGGCCAAACACGCGGTGTTCTACGAATTCGTCTCGGTCGATGCGCGCAACCAGAAATTCGTCGACCACGAAAGTTTCAATCCGGAGCAGGAGGCGTGGACCGACAAGGTTGTGCGCAAGCTGGTGCATGCGCCGGGTTCGCCCAACGTCGCGCGCCGCATCTGGCCGGCCTCGTCCTGAGCGGCGTCAAGGGCTTATAACTGAAGCGGCGCGTTCGTGCCGCTTCAGTGTTTTGCGGCAACGGCGTCGAGGCGGCGATAGAGTCGATAGCGCTCGACCTTGTCGCCCGGGCGCGTGCCTTCCCAGATTTTTTCCCAGCGGCCTGTCGGCACCTGCTCTTCGCTCGCCACACCCTGCGCCAGTGTCAGTTCGCAATCGCGGCGGCGTTCCGGCTGGTCGAGACGGTAAGTGATGATGTTGGCAAAATAATGCAGCATCGCGCGCTGCGGTTCGCCCAGCGTCTGGCTGGCGATGCAGTCGTATTTTGGCGGCAGTGCTTTCTGCATGTCGGCGATCATCGCGCGGTAGCTTTTGCCGGCATCAAGCCAGCCGACGAAGAGTATGGCCAGCAGCCCCCACACCATCGTTATCGTTGCCGCCCACGCGATGACCGGCCGCTCGCGGCCCTTGCGCAGCTTCAGCAAGAACACGATCCAGCCGATCGAATACAGCGCGGCTAGCGTGAACGCCAGCCACTTGAAACCCGGCGTGTAACCCGGTTGCAGCGTGTGCAGATGGGCGTGCAGTTTCGCCGGTAGCGCGAGTTCGAGCGCACCCCAGTAAAACCACGCCACGATCATGAAGAAGCCGCCACCCATGATGCTGAACCAGTACATGAGATTGGCGACACCGCGGCGCAGCGTGTCGACGGCCGGCGTGGCGAGCAGCGCGAGCGGGATCAGCATCGGCAGCGCGTAGAGTTCGCGCGCGTCGGCCGACACACTGAGCACCAGAAAAATCACGATGAAGCCAAGCAATGGCAGCGCGTATGGCGGTGTCGTCAGACCTTTGGTGCGCGCGCGCCACAGCGCCCACGCTGCCAGCGGCAGCGTCGGCAGCGCGTACCACGGCAGGATGCGCAGGTAGTGCGCATTGTCGGCGCTCGGGCCGAGATCATTGCTGCCGAGGAAGCGGCCGAAATTGTTGATCATCAGCCATTCGTTGAAGAGCGCAGGTGACTGTGCATGCAGGGCCCAGGGCCACAGCAGCAGCCACGGCAGGCAGGCCAGCGCAGCAACCCCCAGCGCCGAGGCATAGCGGCGGTTGCGCCAGGCCGGCAGCAGCGGCAATAGCACGGCGACAATGCCGAAGATGCCCGGTGCGAGCAGGCCCTTCGACATGAAGCCGATGCCAACACCGGTGCCGAGCCAGAAGCCGCCGGCGGCAGGGCGGCGCAGTGCGAGTGCGAGTCCGTAAAACGCCGCGGCGAAGCCGGTCAGCAATGAAATGTCGGTGATCAACTGGTGGCTGCGGATGACAATGCCGAGGCCGGCCATCAGCAGCAGTGTCGCCAGTGCGCCGCGGCCCTTGCCGTACAGTTCCTGCGCGGCAGCGGCGACCAAGGCAAAGGTCAATGCCATGTAGAGGCCGGTGGTCAGCCGCGCGGCGTCGTGCAGCGCGAACGGCGGCGCGAGCAGTTTCGCCACCAGCGCCGCACTCCAGTAAAAGAGCGGCGGCTTTTCCATGAACGGTTCGCCGGCCAGCATCGGCACGATCCAGTCGCCGCCGTTGAGCAGGCTGTAGACGATGCCGAAGGTATAGGCCTCGTCGGGCTTCCATGGATCGTGGCCGAGCAGGCCCGGCAGTATCCATGCCGCGGCCAGTGCGATGATCCACGCCAGCGCGATCGGTTGCGGAGCGGGCGGGCCGCCGGAGTTGAGTTTCATCCTGCTATTTTCGTTCGATACGGCGATTCAGGCCACTGCTTTTGCAGCGGCTGCGGCATCCCGCGGGCATATTGCAACACGGCGGCGTTCAGGCCAGCGCGCGCTGATAGAGTTTTTCCAGCCGGCGCAGTGGCGCGCGCGACTCGTCTTGCATCGCCGCCGGCGGCAGATAGAAAGTCTGCTCGAGCAGGTACTGGCCGCTCAGTACCGCGTGCATGACCAGATCCGTAAATACGATCCACGTCGTGCTGGCGGACAGTTCGACGCGCGTTTTTGTGGTCGTCTGCTGATAGGCGTCGTCGAGTTTGGCCTGGTCGTGCATTCCGAGCATGATGTGGTCGTACTCGCTGCGTCGGCCCTTGGTGATGTGCAGTGTTTCGAGCAGCCACGCGCTGCCCGGCAATGGCGCGGGAATGCGGTCACGGAAACGCGCGGCGACGGCATCGAACGGTTCACCGAGTTCCCACACACGCGGCGCGCCGTCCGGATTGACGTTGCAGAACACGCGCAGGAGACGTTTGCCCTGCACCGGACGCGAAGCAAATGCGTCGAGGTGCACGCGCATGTCGTCTTTGCGGATCGAGGCCTCGCGGTTCGCCGCGCTGATCGGACGGAAGCTGGTGAGCCCCCAGGCGAGGTCGCGTGCATAGGCGGGGCAGAGGCTAGTCACCAGCAGGCGCGCGGCGTTGGCGTAGCGGTCCATCATGGCGGCCAGCGCGCTGCGGTCGGCGCCCTCGGCGGCGGTGTGCCTGACCTGGTGCGCGGCCGGGTCGTAACTGACGTTTTTGGCCTTGCCGTCGGACCATTGCGGCGAGAGAAAACGCCGTTCCTCCGGCGCCAGCGTGAAGGCGAGCCGTGGCAGGTGCAACACCTGTCCGTTTTCAAGCGCGCTGGTGGCGTCAGCGGCAGCGGTGGCTGATGGCCCGGCATTCCATTCCGTGGCGTGGATGGTTTTGATGAGGTCGGTCATTCGATCACCTTCAGAGGTTGTCCGGCGAGTGGTTCGCCGTTTGGATACATTCCGTTGATCAGGCGCAGATGCGATACCGCATTCTTGCCGAGTGGCGAATGACGCGCCAGTTCGGCGAAACGCGTGTCCTTCGCTGCATTGATCACGCGCAGCGTGAGCGGGCGCGCAAGTGCCCGCTCGGCGTCGCCGATTGTGCGGAAACTATTGATCGCCGCATTGATCTCGGGCAAAGCCCGTTGCATTGCCTGCGCAGTTTTCGCCTGTCCGCCGATCAGGAATGCCGACTTGCCGAGAAAAACCAGCGCCACGCGGGTCGGTTTGCCCTGCATGCTGGTGGTGGTGACGGCGGCCTGCAGCCCGTTGATCGACAATTGCGTGGCTTCCGGCCCGAGGTTGCCGCGCAATGCCTTGCGCAGCGCATCGAGCGGCGAACCCTGCGCCGGACCGGCGCCGCGCAGATCAATGATGGCATCGTTGGCGGTGTTGGTCGCGGTGACGTTGGCCGGCTGGTTGCGGATTTTCCAGTCGCGCGGAAAAGTCAGCGCCAGGCCGAAATCAACATGATAAAAGTTGCCGTTGCGGATGGTGCCCTGCGCCGGACTGTCGGCAAACACCAGTTTGTCGATCACGCGCAGAAATTCTTCCTGATTGATGCGCGTGGCGCCCGGCGCCGGTTTGCCGGCCTCGGCGATCACCTGTTGCAGGCGGGTGTCGGCGTCCGGGTGCGAGGCGAACACGCCGTGGTAGGCGCGTGGCTCGCGGCCCTCGGTTTTTGCCACCTCGGCATCGAACAGTTCCTGGTTTTTCAGCACGCCGACCACTTTGATCATGGCCTGCGGATCGTAGCCGCTGCGGGAGAGGTATTGCGCGCCGAGACGGTCGGCCTCGAGTTCGTGATCACGGCCGTAACCCGACAGCAGTGCGTTGCCCAGCAGGTTGATGGCGCTGTCGCCGACCTGGTTGCGCAGCACCGGCACGAAAATTTCGAGCAGGGTGGCGCCGACGCCGGCGGCGGTGGCGGCACTCATCTGCTGCACGCTGTGGCGCGCGGTGACGTGGCCGATCTCGTGGCCGATCACGCCGGCGAGTTCCGCTTCCGAGTTCAGATAACTCATGATGCCGCGCGTGATGTAGATGTAACCGCCGGGCAGCGCGAAGGCGTTGATCTCCGGCGAATCAACCACCGTGAACGTGTATTGCAGAGCAGGGCGGTGGCTTTCTTTCGCCAGACGCTGGCCGACGTCGTTGACGTATTTCTGCAGCGCCTTGTCGTCATAGACGCCGTACTGCTGGCGTACCTTGACGTCTTCCTTGCGGCCGACCTGCACTTCCTGCGATTCCGACATGGTGACGAAATTCGGATTGCCGGAAACCGGATTCTGCGCGCAGTCGGTCAGCAGCAGACTTGCGGTGGCGGCGGCGATCGTCAAAAGCTTGGACTTCATAGGAGTGCGATTTTAACGGTTGGCAGGGCATGCGACCAAGCGGTCGCCCCCGAATCGTGCGTGCCGCACTATTAACGTGCAAAGCCGCTGGCGGCTGATTGCGCGCGGCCCATTACAAATATCCGGGCGCCATTATTTTTATCAATCAAAACATGTTTTTGAAGAGGTTTCGAGGAAGCCTGCGGGGGGCTGGTATGGCACGTGCTAAAGGAAGGTGCACAACTTAGCCGCGGAGGGCGCCATGTCAGGATTCAAAAACCCGTATGACCCGAATATCAAACTGTCCTCTGGTTGCGGCTGCGGTGGACATTCGACACAGGCCGAACACGACGCGGCTGCCGAGTCGGCGCGGTTCGACAGCGGCAGCGAGGCCCTGCAGTCGCGTGTGGTTGAATCGGCCGTCATGCGCGCGCTGTTTCCGCAGGATGAATTGCGCCGGCGTTTTTTGCGCGCAGTCGGTGCGGGCACTGCATTATCGGCAATCTCGACATTTTTTCCGCTCGGCATGGCGAAAGAGGCCTTCGCCCAGGTCGGCAAACTGGAAAAGCAGTCGGTCAAGATCGGCTTTATCCCCATCACGTGCGCGACGCCCATCATCATGTCCTTGCCGATGGGTTTCTATTCGCGCCAGGGCCTGAACGTGGACGTTGTCAAAACCGCCGGCTGGGCCGTCATTCGCGACAAAACGCTGAACAAGGAATACGACGCCGCGCACATGCTCTCGCCGATGCCGCTGGCGATATCGCTGGGCGCCGGCTCGAACCCGATTCCCTATGTCGTGCCGGCGATCGAAAACATCAACGGCCAGGCCATTACGCTGTCGGTCAAGCATAAGGACAAGCGCGATCCCAAGCAATGGAAGGGCTTCAAGTTCGCGGTGCCTTTCGACTATTCGATGCACAACTACCTGCTGCGCTATTACCTTGCCGAGCACGGGCTGGATCCGGACCGCGACGTGCAGATCCGTTCGGTGCCGCCGCCCGAAATGGTGGCGAACCTGCGTGCCGACAACATCGACGGTTTCCTCGCGCCCGATCCGGTCAACCAGCGCGCGGTGTATGACGGCGTCGGCTTCATTCATATGCTGACGAAGGAAATGTGGGAGGGTCATCCCTGCTGCGCGTTCGCCGCCAGCAAGGAGTTCATCACAAACAACCCGAACACCTATCGCGCATTGCTGCGCGCGATTGTCGATGCGACGGCATTCGCCGCCAAGCCGGAGAACCGCAAGCAAATCGCCGAAGCCATCGCGCCGGCGAATTTTCTCAACCAGCCGGTGACGGTGGTCGAGCAGGTGTTGACCGGCAGTTACGCCGATGGTCTGGGCAACGTGCTCAAGGTGCCCAACCGCATCGACTTTGATCCCTTCCCGTGGAATTCGTTTGCGGTCTGGATCATGACGCAGATGAAGCGCTGGGGGCAGATCAAGGGCAACATCGATTACGCCAAAGTCGCGCGCGAAGTGTTTCTGGCCACCGACGCGGCGAAAATGATGAAGGAAGCCGGTTTGAAACCGCCGGCGACGACGAGCAAGAAGTTCTCGGTCATGGGCAAGGAGTTCGATCCGGCCAAACCCGACGATTATATCGCGAGCTTCGCGATCAAACGGGCCTGAGCGATGCAGCGTTCGGGCCGGCTTGCGGCGACCTTGCTCTCGTTCGTCATCTTCGCGCTGTTCGTGGCGGTCTGGCATGTGGCGACGCTGCCGACCGGCGGCGCGCCGGTGGCCGACTCGGAGTACTCGAAACTGGTGGGGAGTGCCGCCGCCAGCGGCCAGAAGTCGGCCATGCCGTCGCCGAAGGATGTGGCGCTCAAGTTGTGGGAGCACGTGAAGGATCCGTTCTTCGTGCGCGGCACCAACGACCAGGGCATTGGCATCCAGATCGCCTACTCGATCGGCCGCGTGCTGCTCGGGTTCAGTCTTGCAGCGCTGGTGGCCATTCCGCTCGGTTTCGTCATCGGCATGTCGCCGCTGCTCTATCGGGCATTCGATCCGTTTATCCAGGTGTTGAAACCGATCTCGCCGCTGGCGTGGATGCCGCTGGCGCTGTTCACCATCAAGGACAGCGCGACCTCGTCGATCTTCGTGATTTTCATCTGTTCGTTGTGGCCGATGCTGATCAACACCGCGTTTGGTGTATCGGCGGTGCGGCGTGAATGGTTGAACGTGGCGCGCACGCTCGAAGTCTCGCCGTTGCGCAAGGCGTTCCTGGTGGTGCTGCCGGCGGCCGCACCCACCATCATGACCGGCATGCGCATCTCGGTCGGCATCGCCTGGCTGGTGATCGTCGCTGCGGAGATGCTGGTCGGCGGCACCGGCATCGGCTACTTCGTCTGGAACGAGTGGAACAATCTTTCGATCAGCAACATTCTGTGCGCCATCCTGCTGATCGGCCTGGTCGGCATGCTGCTCGACCAGATCCTCGCGCGACTCGCGTGCGCCGTGAGCTATCCGGAGTAAGGCGCGTGGGCGCAGAATTTCTCAAGGTTGAAGGGCTGTCTAAATCGTTCGCCGTGGCACGCGGCGGCCCGCCGCTCGTCGTCTTCGACGAAGTCAACTTCGCCATAGAAAAAGGCGAGTTCGTCTGCATCATCGGGCACTCGGGCTGCGGCAAATCGACCATCCTCAATATACTCGCCGGTCTGGATGAGGCGAGCGGCGGCGTCGTCATCATGGACGGCCGTGAAGTGGCGGGGCCGAGTCTCGACCGCGGCGTGGTGTTTCAGGGGCACGCCTTGATGCCGTGGCTGACAGCCAGGAAAAACGTCGAGTTCGCGGTGCGCTCGCGCTGGCCCGATGCGCGGCGCGCCACCATTGATGAAATCTGTGACCGTTACCTGACGATGGT
Source organism: Chitinophaga pinensis (assembly GCA_943329075.2). Classification (GTDB taxonomy): domain Bacteria; phylum Pseudomonadota; class Gammaproteobacteria; order Burkholderiales; family SG8-41; genus PALSA-1004. The sequence continues at coordinate 60,342 of CALQCM020000004.1, forward strand.
CGGGCTGGCCGGCGCCGCCGACAAGAAGCCGGCGGAGCTCTCCGGCGGCATGAAACAGCGCGTCGGCATTGCGCGCGCGTTTTCGATCTCGCCGAAGATGTTGCTGCTCGATGAACCGTTTGGCGCGCTCGATGCGCTGACGCGCGGTGTCATCCAGGACGAGCTGCTGAAGATCTGTGCGGCGACCGGACAGACCGTGTTCATGATCACGCACGATGTGGACGAGGCCATCCTGCTTGCCGACAAAATCATGCTGATGTCGAACGGGCCGGGCGCGCGCATCGCCGAGATTGTCGTCAACACGCTGCCGCGCGACCGTAGTCGTCACACTATTCATAAAGACCCGCAGTACTACGCGATCCGCAACCATCTGGTCGATTTTCTGGTGAGCCGTTCGAAGGTGTTCACCGAGCAGCCGCCCGCCGGTTTCGACCCTTTGCATCCACCGCTCGTCACGCCGGGGCTGCCCGCCGCCGAGACGCGGCTCGCGCTTGGCGCCCATCGTTAAACCTTCCACAAGGAGAGAACCATGCAAATCATGAGACGCACCGATGTCACCGAAATGGTCGTTATGGCCAGGATCAAGAAGGGCCTGAGCTGGACAAAAATCGCCAAGGTTGTCGGCCAGAGCAAGGAATGGACGACCGCCGCGTTGCTGGGGCAGATGCAGATGACCAAGGCACAGGCCAAGGCCGCCGGCAAACTGCTCGGGCTGCCCGACGACGCCGTGTTGCTGCTGCAGCGGGTGCCGTACAAAGGCTCGCTGCCGACCGCGGTGCCGACCGATCCGCTGATCTACCGTTTCTACGAACTGGTGAGCATCTACGGCACTACCTTCAAGGAACTCATCCACGAGGAATTCGGCGACGGGATCATGAGCGCGATTGATTTCAAAATGGATCTCAAGCGCGAGACCGACCCCAAGGGCGACCGCGTCAATATCGTCATGAGCGGCAAATACCTGCAGTACAAGACGTACTAGCCGGCGCAAACGAACTGTCCATACGTGAAATCCAACCCTCAATGGGAGGCTCTATGAAAGTCGATCGTAGAAAGTTTCTGACCGCTGCCGGTGGCGCCGCCGCGGTGTTGGTTGCAGCGCCTGCCATCGCGCAATCGATGCCGGAAGTGCGCTGGCGCTGTGCGTCCAGTTTCCCGAAAAGCCTCGACACCATTTACGGCGGCGGCGAAGTTATCGCCAAGCGCGTGGCCGCGATCACCGGCGGCAAATTCCAGATCCGCGTGTTCGGTGCCGGCGAAATCGTGCCGGCCTTCGGCACGGTCGATGCCGTGCAGCAGGGCACCGTCGAATGCACGCACACCGCGGGCTATTATTTCGTCGGCAAGAACAAGGCCTTCGCGTTCGACACCACGGTGCCCTTCGGCATGAACCAGCGCCAGCAGAACGCCTGGATCTACTGGGGCGGCGGCCTGCAACTGATGCGCGAGTTCTTCAAGGACTACAACATCATTTCGTTTCCGGCCGGCAACACCGGCACGCAGATGGGCGGCTGGTTCCGCAAGGAAGTCAGAACGCCGGCCGACCTCAAGGGACTGAAGATGCGCATCGCCGGTCTCGGCGGTGAGGTGATGTCGCGCCTGGGTGCGGTGCCGCAGCAGATTGCCGGCGGCGATATTTATCCGGCGCTGGAGCGCGGCACCATCGACGCCGCCGAATGGGTCGGCCCCTACGACGACGAGAAACTCGGCTTCTACAAGATCGCGCCGCACTACTATTATCCGGGCTGGTGGGAGGCCTGTTCGATGTACGGCCTCTACGTCAACATCAAGGAATGGGAAAAACTGCCGAAGGAATACCAGGCCGCACTCGAAGCCGCGTGTTACGAAGCCAATCTCGATATGATGGCTGAGTACGATTTCAAGAACCCGCAGGCCCTGCAGCGACTGGTGAAAAACGGTGTGCGCCTGCATGCCTTTTCGACGGAGATCATGCGCGCCGCTTACAAGGCCGCATTTGAACTCTACGAAGAAGAGTCCGGCAAGAACCCAGCGTGGAAGAAAATCTACGAGTCGTGGAAGAAATTCCGCGAAGACGAGTTTTTGTGGCACCGCGTCGCCGAGCGTTCGCTGTCGGAGTTTCTCTACAACAATCCGGGCGGCGAGCCGGCCAAAAAGTAATCGTGCCGAACCAACGAAAAGCCCCGCCGCAGCGGGGCTTTTTTTTGCCTGGACGGGGCGGAGTAAAATAGCGGACAGCACCGGGAGCAGCGACCGCTTATTCCCGAATATCCGCGGAACTGCACCATGGACGCTTTTCTCACCTCGACGCTGGTCGTCGCGCTCGCCGAAATCGGCGACAAGACGCAACTGCTCTCGCTATTGCTGGCGGCGCGCTACCGCAAGCCGCTGCCGATTGTCGCCGGCATTTTCGTCGCTACCATCGCCAACCATTTTCTCGCCGCTGCGCTCGGCGCATGGATACGCGAGGTGGCGCCGCCCGATGTCATGCGCTGGGCGGTCGGCGGTTCGCTGCTCGCCATCGCGTTGTGGACGCTCAAGCCGGACAAACTCGACGGCGAACTCAGGGAATCGACGCGGGCCGGATTGTTTGTGATGACCTGCGGCGTGTTTTTTCTGGCCGAGATGGGGGACAAGACGCAGATCGCGACTATCGTGCTGGCCGCGCAGTATCAACCGTTGTGGGCGGTGGTGGTTGGCACCACGCTCGGTATGATGATTGCCAATGTGCCGGTGGTGTATATGGGCTCGATGGCGGCACACCGCATTCCGTTTCGCGCGGTGCGTATGGCGACGGCTTTGCTCTTCGCGGTGCTCGGCGTGGCTAGCTTGATGGGCGTCGGTAATGCCTGAGTGGACGGCTGACACCAATAAAAAAGGCAGCCGAGGCTGCCTTTTTTATTGCCAGCGCGGGCCTGATCAGGCGGCGACGGATTTGCCTTTGGAGCTCGGCGTGTGGGCAAATTTCTGCTTGAACTTCTCGACGCGACCGGCGGTATCGACGATCTTCTGCTTGCCGGTGTAGAACGGATGACACTCCGAACACACCTCAACTTGCAGTTCCTTGCCCAGGGTCGAGCGCGTCGTGAACTTGTTTCCGCAGCTGCAGGAAACAGGTATCTCTTTGTATTCAGGGTGAATTGCAGTCTTCATGGTGCTGTCCTCGGGCGCTTGGCCGGGTCGCGAAAAGCGGCGATTATCCCCTAGCGGGCGCCGACATGCAAGTTGCCCGTAAACGGCCCCGGCAGGGTTGGTTCAGAGAGGCATGCGGGTCTGGCCGGGCTTCCACGTGTCCAGCAACGCGCAGCATTTCTGGATCTGCGCGCGGCCGACGTCAGGCGTCACGCTGCGGAACGCGCTGGAACTGGAACTGCCGTCGCCGTGCGAGGTAATGGCGACAAAATAGACTTCGCCGCTGCGTGTTTCGAATTCGAGCCGGCCGTTGTCGCCGGCATAGGCGGTCAGCAGATTTTTCCCGGGGCGCACGCTGACGCGGAAATAGCTCGCCGGCGTGAGCTCGCCGATCAGGCGATTGTCCAGCCACAGAACGGGGAACCCCACATTGGACGGGTAATCCGCCCGATACAGATAGACGATGGCCGCGCCCGGGGCGCTCTCGAACTGCTTGGCCGCCGCGTCGTCCTGCAGCGACGCCTGCGGTGTCGCAGCGCAGCCGCCCAACAGCATGCTGATGACGGCCAGTGTAATAGATGCGGCGCGGATATTTTTCATGGCGATCCTATGCTACCCCAAGCGCGTGTCGCTTTCCAACCGCGTCAGGGCGCGCCGTTCAATTCGTATGGCAAGACTGCCTGCCGTCCGTAGTCGGCCGGCACCGGCTGGAAATGCGACAGCTCGGTGCCGCGAAAGCGCGACACCGTATGCCGGATGAAATAAAGCCGGCCGGCCTCCACCGCGAATTCGAAATGGCCGATATCGCCGGCGAAACCGGCCAGCTGGTGGCGGCCGGGAGCAAGTTCGAGACGGAAGTAGGTGCCGCGATAGGTCGCGCCCTGATGCGCGCCGTCGAGCGTAAAACTGGCAGGGTTGTCCACGAAATCGATGCGGTCGCGGTAGAGGTAAACAACGGCTTTGTCCGGCAGCGTTTCAAAACGCTTGGACCTGATTTCCTGCGGCGACGGTTCACGCGTCACACAGGCGGTCAGAGCCAGCGCCAGCAAAACCGTCGCCAAGCGCATGACTAAAACCGCCGCGGATGTTTTCACCGCCGCTGTGGCATCGCTGCGGTCCGCATCACTGTCGCAATGACGGGCCGCATCGCGTTACCCGCGACGCATCGACTCGAAGAACTGGCGACCGTGACCCGTTAGCCGAAGGCCCGCTTGCGGGAACGGGCGCCGCGAGTTCGGATTCCGTGCGCAGGCATTCATGGTGAGCCGGCGGTCGCAGATGTACTTACCCGCGCCGCATCGAGTCGAAGAACTGGCGACCGTGACCCGTTAGCCGAAGGCCCGCTTGCGGGAACGGGTGCCGCGAGTTCGGATTCCGTGCGCAGGCATTCATGGTGAGCCGGCGGTCGCAGATGTGCTTACCCGCGCCGCATCGAGTCGAAGAACTCGGCGTTGTTTTTGGTCGCGCGCAGTTTGTCGACGAGGAATTCCGTTGCTTCGAGTTCGTCCATCGGGTAGAGCAGCTTCCTCAGCACCCAGATTTTTTGCAGCACGTCCTGCTTGAGCAGCAGTTCTTCGCGGCGCGTGCCCGAACGGTTGACGTTGATCGACGGGTAGATGCGTTTCTCCGCCATGCGGCGGTCGAGGTGCACTTCCATGTTGCCGGTGCCCTTGAATTCTTCGAAGATCACGTCGTCCATGCGCGAGCCGGTGTCGATCAGCGCGGTGGCGATGATGGTCAGTGAGCCGCCTTCTTCGACGTTACGCGCAGCACCGAAGAAACGCTTCGGGCGCTGCAATGCGTTGGCGTCCACACCGCCGGTCAACACCTTGCCGGAGGCCGGCACCACGGTGTTGTAGGCGCGCGCCAGACGTGTAATGGAGTCGAGCAGAATTACGACGTCGCGTTTGTGTTCGACGAGGCGCTTGGCTTTTTCGATCACCATGTCGGCGACCTGCACGTGGCGCGTGGCCGGTTCGTCGAAGGTGGAGGAGACGACCTCGCCTTTCACCGAGCGCTGCATTTCGGTCACTTCTTCCGGGCGCTCATCGATCAGCAGCACGATCAGATAGACCTCGGGATTATTGGTCGAGATCGAATGCGCGATGTGCTGCATCAAAACGGTTTTACCGGCCTTCGGCGGTGACACGATGAGGCCGCGCTGGCCCTTGCCGATCGGCGCCACGATATCGATGATGCGGCCGGTCAGGTTTTCTTCCGACTTGATGTCGCGTTCCATGATGAAACGCTCGTCCGGAAACAGCGGCGTCAGGTTCTCGAACAGGATCTTGTTCTTCGAATTCTCGGGCGGCTCTTCGTTGACCTTGTCGACCTTGACCAGTGCGAAGTAGCGCTCGCCGTCTTTCGGCGTGCGGATCTCACCGTCGATCGAGTCGCCGGTGTGCAGGTTGAAGCGGCGGATCTGGCTCGGGCTGACGTAAATGTCGTCGGTGCCTGCCAGATAGGACGTGTCGGGCGAGCGCAGGAAGCCGAAGCCGTCGGGCAGCACTTCGAGCGTGCCTTCGCCGAAGATGGCCTCGCCTTTTTTGGCCTGGTTCTTGAGCAGGGCGAAGATCACTTCCTGCTTGCGCAGGCGGCTCGCACCTTCGATATCGTTGGCAATCGCCATTTCCACCAGTTCGGTAACGGGCAGATTTTTCAGGTCGGATAAATGCATATAGGGGGGATCAATTGATGGAGTTGGGGTGTGGTTCGGACTTGCGGAGTTGTGGCGATGCTGCGGTGCTACTAAGGAGAATTCGGGGAAGTTTGGGAGAGAGTTTGGCTGGAACAACTGGCCGGGCTTGCGCCCGGCGCCGGCATCTTATGCGCTCAACTCAGAGGAGCGGATGCCGGAGATATGCAGGCAGAGTAACGAGTTCAGATATTGCTGTCAATAAAAGCTGCCAATTGGGATTTCGACACGGCGCCGACCTTGGTCGCCTCGACATTGCCGTTCTTGAACAGCATCAACGTCGGAATGCCGCGAATGCCGTATTTCGGCGGCGTCGCCTGGTTCTCGTCAATGTTGAGCTTTGCGACCTTCAGCTTGCCGGTGTATTCCTTGGCCACTTCGTCGAGCACCGGCGCAATCATCTTGCAGGGGCCGCACCATTCCGCCCAATAGTCGACCAGCACCGGCGTTGGCGATTGCAGCACCTCGGCGTCGAAAGTGTCGTCGGTCACGTGATGGATGTGTTCGCTCATGAAAGGGCTCCTGCTGTCTGGATGGGTGTGTTTGCCGCCGGGGTATGCGCTGCGCTGGATGGCGGTGCAACGGAATGAGCCTATGCTAGCAAAAAACAAGGCGGCTTGGGAAGCGCGCAACGCAAACATACGGGACGATCAAATGCCACGCCGTGACGCGCGTGGTGCGGGGCCGGCGGCCGCGATGCAGGGTATTTGCCGTTTCTGCTAAAATCCCCGCTTCAACTTTGTCCGCCCGCCGCTCGGGGCAGCACAATAAGCCAAGGATTACCATGACTTACGTCGTTACCGAAACCTGTATCAAGTGCAAATACACCGACTGCGTGGATGTCTGCCCGGTCGATTGTTTCCGCGAAGGCCCGAATTTCCTCGTCATCGATCCGGATGAATGCATCGACTGCACGCTATGCGTCGCCGAATGTCCGGTCGAGGCCATCTTCGCCGAAGACGACGTGCCGGACTCGCAAAAAGAATTTACCGCGCTGAACGCCGAGCTCTCGAAGGTATGGAAACCCATCATCGAGAAGAAAGACGCGCCGGCCGACGCCGATGAGTGGGCGAAGAACAAAGACAAGAAGCACCTGCTCGAGAAGTAGGCTGTACTGTTCTGCGGCGGTGCGCCGGTCTGTTGCGCGGTGTTTTTCGGTACGGCCGGCCAGCCTGCAGACAGTGTCCCGGCCATCCTTCTGGAAATGCGATGACCTACGTAGTCACCGAAAGCTGCATTAAATGCAAATACACAGACTGCGTCGTCGTCTGTCCCGTCGATTGTTTCCGCGAAGGGCCGAATTTTCTCGTCATCGACCCTGAAATCTGCATCGACTGCTCGGTGTGCGTCACCGAGTGCCCGGTTGAAGCAATATACGGACTGGAAGACGTGCCGGAAGCGCAAAAGGACTACATCGCGCTGAACGCCGAGCTCTCGAAGGTATGGAAACCCATCATCGAGAAGAAAGACGCGCCGGCCGACGCCGATGAGTGGGCGAAGAACAAAGACAAGAAGCACCTGCTCGAGAAGTAAACACCCGTCACGGTGGCGCCCGCCGCCGTGATCTTCCCCGCGTTCGGCGCTATCATGCGCCGAATGTCCGCCCTCTCTGCACTGTCCGACTTCCCCGTTCTCAGCAAGGCCGAGGTTTTCGCGCGCCTTGCCGCGGGCGCGCAGGCGGCGACCACGATCGTCACGCCGAACCGCCGCCTTGCGCAGGAACTCGCGCGCGCCTTTGATGCGACGCGCATCGCCGCGGGCTTAAGCGCGTGGGAGGCGGCCGATATCATTCCGCTGAACGCCTATATAGAGCGCTTGTGGGAGGCCGCGACCTATTCCGACCGCACCTTGGCGACGCCGCAGCTGCTCTCCCCCGCGCAGGAGCAGGCGTTGTGGGAAGAGGTGATTGCGGCGAGCACGTGGAGCGGCGAACTGCTGTCGCCGGCGCGCGCGGCGGTGCAGTGTCAGGATGCCTGGCGGCTCGCGCATGCCTGGCGCATTGACGGCGCGCTCGAACTGTTTCCCGGCAATGACGATGCGCGTGCGTTCGCCGAGTGGTCGCGCGCTTATATCAAACGTGCCAATAACGACATCGACAGCGCGCGGCTGGCCGACGCAGTCAGCGCAATGCTGGGCGACGGGGCATTGCCGAAACCGCAGACCTTGATCGTTTACGGCTTTGAAATCGTGCCGCCGCAGGTCCGCGATTTTCTGCGTGCCTGCGCTGCACAGGGTGTCGAGGTCTGCGTTTGCCGCACTGCGCGCAATGCCGGCACAGTGACGCGCGTGATGCGTGCTTCGGCCACTGAGGAACTCGAAAGCGCGGCGCGCTGGGCGCGCACGCGGCTCGAACAGGCGCACGCGCGTTTGAGTGCAAACAACAATGGCGCGCCGGTCGTTTATCCGCGCATCGGCGTGGTGGTGCCCGATCTGCAACAGCGGCGCCGCGCGGTGAACCGCGTGTTCTCGCGCGTGATGGCGCCGGCGTGGACGGTGCCGGGCGCGGAGGTCGCGCCGCTGCCGTTCAATCTTTCACTGGGGCTGCCGCTGGCCGACTATCCGCTGGTGCACGCCGCCCTCGGTGTGCTCATGCTCGCCACCGGTGAAATCGATTTTGCATTGGCGAGCCGCCTCATTCGTTCGCCGTTCATCGCGGGCGCTGACAGCGAGTTCGCGCGCCGCGCCCGCCTCGATGCGGATTTGCGCCGGCGCCTGCCGGCGCGCGTGACGCTGGCGCGGTTGACTGCGTCCGTCACGCATTGCCCGCTGCTGCGCGAAGGCATGGAGGCGCTCTACAAAATCGCCGAAGCACAGCCGAAAGGCGCGCGTTCGCCGCACGAATGGGGCCGGCATTTTTCCGCCTTGCTTGAAGCCGCCGGTTTCCCCGGCGCGCGCGCGCTTGATTCCGCCGAATTCCAGACGCGCACGAAATGGTATGAAATGCTCGCTGAACTGGCGCGGCTCGAACGCGTCACTCCGCGCATGTCGGCGGCGCAGGCGCTCAGCAAGTTGCGCAAGCTCTGCACCGACACCTTGTTCCAGCCCGAGGCGATCGACGCGCCGGTGCAGGTGCTCGGCATACTCGAATCGGACGGCATGGAGTTCGATCATCTGTGGGTGTCCGGCCTCACCGACGATGCGTGGCCGCTCGCCGCGCACCCCAATCCCTTCATTACCGTCGCGTTGCAAAAGAAGTCCGGCATACCTGAAGCCTCGGCGGAAACCGCGCTGGCGCTTGATCGCCGTATTACCGACGGCTGGAAACAGGCCGCTGATGAAGTGGTGTTTTCGCATGCATTACGCGAGCAGGATCGCGAACTCACGCCCAGTGCATTGATCGCGGACGTTCCCGCCGGCGATGTCGATCCCGCCGCGTTTCCGCGTTACCGTGACGTGCTGCACGCCGCGCGCGTGCTCGAAGAAATTCCGGACGGTGCCGCCCCCGCTTATGCAAAATCAGTGGTCAGCGGCGGCACGCGCGTGCTGGCCGATCAGGCGGCCTGCCCATTCCGTGCCTACGCGCATCACCGGTTGCGCGCCAATGGTCTTGAAATACCGGCCGACGGCCTCGATGCGCGTGATCGCGGCAATCTGCTGCATGCGCTGATGGCCGAGTTGTGGGGTGCCTTGCAATCGAAAACACGGCTCGATGCAACCACGCCAACCGAGCTCGCCGGCATGATTGATCACGCCGCGGAAGCCGCGGTGGCAAAAGTGCGCAACGACCGGCCCGGTGTCCTCGACGGCCGTCTCGCCGATCTCGAACGCGTGCGTCTCGCCAAACTCGCGCGCGAATGGCTGGAGGTCGAGCGCGCGCGCGGCGACTTTGAAGTGGTGGCGCGTGAAGAACGCCGCACGCTGCACGCCGCCGGTCTTGAAATGCACGGCCGCATCGACCGCATGGACAAACTCGATGACGGCAGCCACGTGCTGATCGATTACAAAACCGGCCGTGCGACGTCGAAAGATTGGCTCGAAGAGCGGCCCGATGATCCGCAGATGCCGCTCTACGCGCTGGGGGCTGCTGAAAAAATCGCCGGCATTGCCTACGCGCGCGTGAAGACCGGCGCTATGAAATTCATCGGCATCGCGCGCGACGGCGAGGTGCTGCCTAAGGTCAAGGCCTTCGATTCGTGGCCGGGCTGGCCGGAGTTGTGGCAGAAGAATATCGACGCGCTTGGCAGGGAGTTTGCGACGGGGGTGGCCGACGTCGATCCGAAGCGCGGGCTGAAGACCTGCAAGTACTGCGATCTGCGCCCGCTGTGCCGCGTGCACGAACGTCTCGCTGCGATCGAGGATGAAGACGGCGAGTTCGAAGGAGGGGACGCGGAATGAGCGTTACCTCCAAACAAGCTGAAATCGCCGATGCGCAAGACCGCGAGGCCGCGCTCGATCCGCACCGCTCCTTCATCGTGCAGGCGCCGGCGGGTTCGGGCAAAACCGAACTGCTGGTGCGGCGTTATATCGAGTTGCTGCGCGTGGTCGAGCGGCCCGAGGAAATTCTCGCCATCACCTTCACGCGCAAGGCGGCGGCGGAAATGAAGCACCGCATCCTGAAGGCGCTCGTCGAATCACCGGTGCCCGGCATGCCGGCGGCAGACATCTCATCGCGCATGCGCGTGCAGACCATAGACGCGCTGTGCGCCGCGCTGACGCGGCAGATGCCGGTGCTGGCCAAATTCGGCGCGCAACCCGAGACCGCCGAAAAACCCGCGGGCCTTTACGAAGAGGCGGCGCGCCGCGCTTTTGCGCTGGAGCCGCGCAATGCGCCGGCCGAAACCCTGCTCGCGCATCTTGATAACTATGTCGCCGCCGCCGTCGAACTGGTGGCGAGCATGCTGGGGCGGCGCGATCAATGGCTGCACAAAACCGGGCAGGTGCGCGAACGCGCCGAACTCGAAGCCGCGTTTGCCGCCGAGCGTGAACGCCTGACGGCAGCGGCGCGCGAGTTTTTGCCCGACGCGAGTGCAGAACTTGCCGATGAGTTGCTGACCAAGAAGGGCACCTGGCGCAAGAAAAACAAACGTGCACAAGCGCTCGAAGCGGAAGACCGCGACGGCAGTGTGCTCGCGGCGCTGGCTTCACTGATGACTTTGCCGCCGGCGCGTTACACCGATGCGCAGTGGACGGTGTTGAGCGCGATGCTCGCGCTGCTGCGTGTCGCTGCCGCCCAGCTCAAGGTGGTGTTCGCTGAACGCGGCCAGGCCGACTTCACCGAAATCGCGCAGGGCGCGGTGCGCGCGTTGGGTGAACCCGATGCGCCGACCGATCTCCTGCTCTCGCTCGACGTGCGCATCAAACATATATTGATCGACGAATTCCAGGACACCTCGATCAGCCAGCGTGAACTGCTCGCACGGCTCACCGCCGGCTGGCAGGACGGCGACGGCCGTACGTTGTTTGCAGTCGGCGACCCGATGCAATCGATCTACCGCTTCCGCGAGGCCGAGGTTGGTTTGTTTTTGAACGCGCGTTACGAAGGCCTAGGCGAGGTGCGGCTGGATTTTCTGCGTCTGAAGACGAATTTCCGTTCGCAAAGCGGCATTGTCGATTGGGTCAACGCAAGCTTCCCGACCGTGTTGCCGCCACGCGAAGACGCCTCCGCCGGCGCGGTGCCGTATTCGGCCTCGGTTGCGCATCATCCCGCTGAGGCGGGCGCAGCGGTGGGCTGGCATCTGTTCGACGAACGCGAAGACGAAGCCGCGCGTCTTGTCGAAATCGTGCGTGCCGCGCGTAATGCCAATGCCACCGCCTCGATCGCCGTGCTGGTGCGCAATCGCGGCCACCTCGATCACATCGTGCCCGCATTGCAGGAGGCCGGCATCCGTTTTCGCGCCGTCGAGATCGAACACCTCGGCGAGAAGCAGGTGGTGCAGGACCTGTTCGCGCTGACACGCGCGCTGACGCATCCGGCCGACCGCATTGCGTGGTTGTCGTTGCTGCGCGCGCCGTGGTGTGGCCTCACGCCGGTCGACCTTTCGCGGCTAGCCGAGGGTGCCGATGACGTCGTGTGGGACATCATGCGCGACGCAATAATTACGTCGCGCCTCGATGCCGAGGCGCGAGCGCGTGTCGCGCGGCTGGTCGTCGTGCTCGAACCCGCGCTGACCAACCGTTTGCGTTGCAACCTGCGCGATGCGGTCGAAGGCGTCTGGCTCGCACTTGGCGGCCCGGCGTGTTGCTGCGACACCACCGAACTCGAAGATGCCGCGATGTTCCTCGATGAACTCGAACGCGTCGAAGAAGCCGGCGACATCGCTGACCCCGCGGCCTTTGAAGAAAGTCTGGAGAAACTCTACGCGCTGCCCGATCTTGAGGCGGGCGACGACGCGGTGCAGATCATGACTGTGCATAAATCGAAGGGCCTCGAATTCGACACGGTGATCGTGCCCGGCCTCGACCGCGCGCCGCGCAACAACACCCCGCCGCTGATCCTGTGGAAGCAGTTGCCCGACGCCGGCCTGCTGCTCGCCCCCATCCACGAATCGGGGGGCGATAAAGATCCCTGTTACGAATACGTGCGCGGCATGGAGCGCGCCGCCGAGGATCTCGAATCCGGCCGCCTGTTATATGTCGCGGCCACACGTGCCAAGTCGCGCTTGCATCTGCTCGGCTGCATCAAGCGCGATGACGACGGCGCGGCGAAGGCGCCGAACAAACGTTCGCTGCTGCGCTCGCTGTGGCCGTTTGCCGAAGAACACGTTGGTGCCGCAGTGGCACGCACCGCGCCACCCGTGGTGGCAGCGCCGCGCCCGGACATGCTGTCGCGGTTTGCCGATAATTTCGAATTGCCCGCGCCGCCGCCCGCTGCAGTTTGGCGCGCTCCCGCCGTCGCCCAGCAGCAGAACGAGATCATCGAGTTTTCGTGGGCTGGTGAAACCGCGCGTCACGTCGGCTCGGTTGTGCACCGCTGGATGCAACGCATCGCCGACGACGGCCTCGACGGCTGGACGCGCGAACGAGTCAACGCCTTGAAGCCGCGACTCGTGAGTGAACTTGAACGCCGCGGCGTGCCGCTTGATGAATGCGCGGACGCCGCCGCACGAGCCGTGCGTGCCCTCACGCAAACACTGGCCGATGATCGCGGTCGCTGGTTGCTCGATAAGCATACTGATGCCAAAAGCGAATACCGCATGCGTGTGGCCGCCAACGGCGCTGTTTACAGCTGCATCATGGACCGCGTGTTTCGCGACAAGGACGGCACGCGCTGGATCGTCGATTACAAGACCAGCGGGCATGAGGGTGGCAATGTGGATGCCTTCCTCGATCGCGAACGTGTGCGCTACGAGAAACAACTCGCCCGTTATGCGATGGCGTTGGGTGAAGCGTCGACGATGCTGGGTTTGTATTTTCCGTTGCTTTCAGGTTGGCGCGAGTGGAAAGACACCCAGCAGTAGATTTGTGAATAGTATTGTCGGTGATTTATCCTTTACGCTAAATTGACACGGCGTGATAGTTTTCTCCTTCCCCCCTTGTGGGGGAAGGTAGGGATGGGGGGATTACCGAGTTAGTTTTTGCACGGTGCTTCAACTTCGCCGGGTGCGGCCCGGCGGCCGGTTACTTTTCTTGCTTCGCCAAGAAAAGTAACCAAAAGAAGGAGCGCCCCGACTCGGTGTCGCGAAGCGCCGGTGCGGGAGGGGCGCTGCAGCTGTGTCCACCGACGTTGATCGGGGCGCTTTGCAGTTGTTCCCGCAAACGGGCCTTCGGCTAACGGGTCACAACTACCCCCGGTTCGCCGGTCCTGCGGACTTCCCTGTGCTGCTCGACACATCGGGCGGCTGCGCAACTCGCCCTTGTCAAAAAGCGACAAGGGCTCAGACAGTGCTCGCCGACTTCCCCCGATGTGTCTGCGCTGCTCGGCGGCTCTCAGGGGGAAGTGGGGCAATAGGCTGGACGCATTGGTAATATGCAGAGTCATTTGAAAGACTGAAACATGAATTCACTCTGGCACTGGATCGACCGCAACATCCTTGAACTCGGCCGCGAGATGCGCTGGTCTTATCTGCCGCCGCTGATGGTCTACGTTGCCGCCGGCGTGTCGGGTCTCACCGGCATCGTCGGCACTTTCTTCGTCAAGGAACAACTCGGTCTGTCCGCCGCATTGCTGGCGTCGCTCGGTTTCTGGGCCGGCATTCCGTGGGCGCTGAAAATGCCGATCGGGCATTTCGTCGATCTGGTCTGGCGCTGGAAGGGTGCGCTGGTGTTTTTCGGCGCAGGGCTGATCGCGGCGAGCCTGTTGATCATGGTCGGGTTGCTCGGGCATGGCGCGGCGATGGTGGCGATTCTGCCGGCCGAGACCTGGTTCGTGATTTCGACGCTGCTCTCGCCGGTGGGTTTCGTCATCCAGGACGCAGTGGCCGATGCAATGACCGTCGAGGCGGTGCCGCTGGTCGGTGACGACGGGCGCGTGATCGACGAAGAAACGCGCAAGCTGATGCACACCACCATGCAGACGCTGGGGCGTGTCGCCATTATCGGTGGCAGCGTGATGGTCGCCATGATCAACCTTTACATGTTCGCCGGCGTGCCGGCGCTGCCGGATGCCGAAAAGGCGAAGGTGTACAGCAACGTGTATGAAATGTCGCTGGTCATTCCGCTGATCTCGGTCTTGGGCGTGATGAGCGCGGCGTGGCTGCAGCGTCGCGCGCGCCGGCAACTCGTCGCCGGCGGCATGAACGCGCAACAAGCGGTCGAGGCATTGGCGCAGCACACCGGTAAAACCAAACCGAACTGGTGGATCCTCGGCGGCGGTTTTCTGTTTGTTGCGTTCACGCTGTCAGTCGGCCTCAGTGATTTCGAATACGCGCAGGAACTGATATTCGCCGGCTCATTTACCATCATCGTGTTTTTGATCGCGCGGCTCACGCGCGCGCTCGAGTCGGAGGCGCGTGCCACCCTTATCGGCACGGCGATGGTGATTTTCATGTTCCGCGCCACGCCCTCCGCGGGGCCGGGCGGAACGTGGTGGATGATCGACGAACTTAATTTCGACGGCCAGTTTCTGTCGGTGCTGTCGCTGATTTCCAGCGCGCTCACACTGGCCGGCATGTTCCTGTTCCGCCGCTTCATGGCCGAGCGCTCGATTGCCTACGTGATCGGCTTTCTGACCCTGACCGGTTTCCTGCTGTCGCTGCCCACACTCGGCATGTTCTACGGCTTGCATCACTGGACCGCGGCGATGACCGGCGGCATCGTCGACGCACGCTTTATTGCGCTGGTCGACACCGCGCTCGAATCACCACTCGGCCAGATCGCCATGATTCCGATGCTGGCGTGGATCGCGCGCTCGGCGCCGGCCGATCTCAAGGCGACCTACTTCGCCATCATGGCGTCGTTTACCAACCTTGCGCTGTCGCTCTCCCAGCTCGGCACCAAGTATCTCAACCAGATTTTCGTCGTCGCGCGCGAGATCAAAGATGCGGCGGGGGTGGTGCAGACACCCGCCAACTACGGCGAGCTTGGCGTGTTGTTGATGGCCAGCATGGTGATCGGCTTGCTGCTGCCGTTCGCGGCGATTCTGTTCGCGCGCTTCAGCAAATTCAAGAGCGTCTGACGCGGCAGTGGTAGGGCGAAATAACCAACGGGCATTGCGCCGGATGGATGCGATTTGCCCAACTCGTTCGGCGCAATGCGCTGCGCTTATTGCGCCCTACGACGCAGTTTGCGAGCTTCAGAAAATTCAAGAGCGTCTGATGCAGTAAGCCGCTTTTGTAGTCCGGAAGGAGCGCAGCGTATTCCGGGATGGCGTTTGTCATATCCGTGTCGCTTGAATTAAAGCCGAGACCCGCGCGTGAAAGAAGGCATCGCCCTTGAATTTTGCATGCGCGTATTGATTGTCAGCATACCCGGAATACGCTGCGCTCCTTTCGGGCTACGGGTTGTCGCAATTACTTCGTTTTATTGGCCGGACAGGACTTCAGTGCTTCGAAAACCGTCGAACACAACGGCTGGCCGGTGAATTGCGCGGCGTTCGACGTATCGCAATCGGCAAGAAAGCGCCCGTCGGCGCGCGCGTAAACATAAAGCGAACCGCCGCCGGTGGCATCGCAGTCGAGCATCGCGTAATCGCCGCAACTGCGTTCCTCGCAGGAATGCACCAGTTGCACGAAGGCGGGTTGGCGGTTGCCATGCAAGGCGGCGAACGCAATTGCGGCGATGACCGTCAAAGCGGCGAGAAACGCCAGCACGTTATTCCTCGATAGCAGCGGCATGGGCACAATCAGTCTTGGCTGTCGGGGCGTCGCTTACTGCGACAGCAACAGCCAGAGATAGACCACCGTGCCGGCAAGGCTAAGCGCGGTGCGAACCGCATGCAACTGTCCCCAGCGCACCAGCAGGGCGCGCGTCTCGTCGCTTGCCAGATCGCGCCCGGGTGCGAGCAGCCGATGGTTCGTCGGCATGATGACGCCGAAGGTGAACGGCACCACCGCGCCGACCAGCAGGGCGGCAATCAGCCAGCCGCTGCCGCCGCCCAGCAGCCACACCGCGACGCCGCAGATCAAACTCACGATCGCCAGCGGCGCCTGCAACCACGTCGCGCGTTTGTAACTCGGCGCCCATTGCAGCGCGGCCATTCGCGTTTCAAGGCCCATGCGCGCCGGATGTTCGACGATGTTGATGTAGAGCGCGGCGCCGGCGAAGAGTGCGGCGGAGAGGGTGGCGAGGAATTGCAGGGTTGAGATCAAGTTGACGCCTCAATGTTGTTGTACTTCTTACGCGTGGGCAACAAGTTGCCCACCCTACAAAGCTGGGCACCTGAATTATTTGCTCGGCGTGGGGAGCGGTTCAGCAATCCATTTTCCGTCTTTGAATGAGAGTCGTCCCTCAACATGAATAGATGGACAGCAAAGCGCATCCTTGGAGAAGTCGAAATCCATAGCGACATATCGCAATTCACCGTTCTTGACGAATATTCTTTCGGTGTATTGTGGCAACCCCTCATTTTTTGCGACCGGAAATGACCGTTCAGGACGCATGAAAACGCGACCCTGAATTCCTTGCTCGATTACTGCAATAGCGGAGTGAGACATTGCGGAGCCTTCGCTACATCCTGGGTCAATCGCAAACAGGGCAATATAGGTCGGCGGTACGTTTCGGCCATCTAGGTCATGGCGGATAATGTTTCGGCGCTCAAACCTTAATAGACACCCGATAGTACCTGCATACGCTTTTACGACTTTTTCAACTTTGACGATTGGAATTGCCGGTTCGGCGCATATTGCATAGCCGGACGTGCACAGCGATAGAAGAAGAATCTTCGGAATCCGCTTCAATTTCACGCTCTAACGCCTATTTTTTGAAAAATTGATACTTCAAGCGTAGACACTAAACATCCTGCGGCGTCCCCGCATCCGCCCTATGATGCGCGATCTCTCTTGCCGCCGCGCCGCCGCGGATATTGCGCCCCGTCGGCGTCCACGTGCAGACCGAGGCACCCGGCGCCCACGTCGTTTTGAATACACCGGGCACGAAGAATTCGACGAAGCGCATTTCGGCGGCGGCGTCGCTTTTCAGGAAATGACGTTCGCGGTCGGCATACCAGATGAGATCGCCCTTGCGCACGCTGAAAGGTTGTTCGTTCGCCCACGCCGTGCCCGAACCGGTCAGCACGTACATGAAATGCTCGGCGCCTTCGTGGTGATGGTTGGCGGCCTGGGTGCCGGCGGGGTAGATGATCATTTCGCCCTTGATCGCCTTGGTGCCGAAGAGTTTGGGTGTGACCATGTAAATGCGTTTGCGCGCGTCGTGTTCGGAATCGAGCACCGGCTCCTGTGTCCAGTCGACGATCCGCATCTGCGGCGGGTTGGTGGTCATCTGCGCGTCGAAGCGTGCGGCGTCGGGCACTTCGGCGAAGAGCAGGGCCGCGCCCTGCGTTGAGGTCAGCGTGCCGGTGAACGACGGCGGCACGAAGGCGACGTGTGCTTCGGTGAGGGCCAGCGTGCCGCCGGCATGCGTGAGTGTGGCGGCCCCTTCGAGCACCTGAAACCAGGCGAGGTTGCCGGCGGCGATTTTCAATTCGTGCGTGGCGCCTGCGGCAAGCAACAGACGGTCTAGCAGCACGCTGGTGTTCTTGTTACTGGCCGTGGTCATCAGGCGCTGGCGGCTGACGCCGGCGCTGACGGGTTCGGCGACGACGGCATCCTGGTTGATGGTGACGGCCATTGCATCCTCCGGTTATTGTGGTGATTGTGCGGGGCTGGTTGATAATTTACCATGCGTCAGTTGCCACCACCGCCGTCGTTGTTTGTCACGACAGCATCACATTCACCTTAAACTTTGGCCTACCACGGGATACTCCCTCGCCCCGCCTGCGGGGAGAGGGTCATCGAGGTTCCTTTTAACTCAATCGGAAAACAAGAATGAAGATCACCCATATTCAAACGCAAATCGTGAAACTGCCCGACGACGAACCGCTGGCCAACGGCCCGGCGGCGAAGGGCGCGACGCGCGATTTCGTCACCTTGACCATAGGCACCGATCAGGGCATCGAAGGCATCGGCGCGACCTTTTTCGGCGGCGCGTTGACGGGTGCCTTGCGCGTGGCGCTGCAGGCGCTCGGCGAGCTGACCATCGGCATGGACCCTCTGAAGATCGAGGCGCTGGTGGCGAAGCTGCGCGCGGCGGCGGGGCAGAGCGGCCCCGGCGGCATTTTCACGCTGGCACTGTCGGCGATCGACATCGCGTTGTGGGACATCAAGGGCAAGGCGCTCAATCTGCCGCTGGCGAAAATGCTCGGCGGTTACCGCGAGAAAGTGCCGACTTATGCCAGCGGCGCGCTGATGCGCGGTTTTTCGCTCGACCACCTGCTGAAGGCGGGGCCGACGCTGGTGCAGAACGGCTTCAAGCAGATGAAGACCCAGCTCGCACTGCCCAGCGACACCAATCCGGGAAAAGAAGTCGAGCGTATCCGCCTGCTGCGCGAAGCGATCGGCCCCGACATCGACCTCATGTGCGACATCAACCAGCGCTGGGACGTGCGGCAGGCGATCTCGATTGGCCGCCGCATTGAGGAATACAACCTGTTCTGGCTCGAAGACGTCACTGCGCACGACGATTACGCCGGCCTCGCGCGCGTGGCCGATGCGCTGGCAACGCCGGTGGCCGGCGGCGAATACGTGTACGGTCTCGCGCCCTTCCGCCATATGCTGGAAGCGCGTTCGGTCGATATCGTCATGATCGACGTGCTGCGCTCCGGCGGCATCACCGGCTGGATGAAGATTGCCGGCATGGCCGAAGCCTTCAACGTGCCGGTGGTCAACCATCTGTATCCGGAAATCTCGGTGCATCTGGTCGCCGCCATTCCGCACGGCCTCACCGTTGAATACATGCCGTGGTCGTCGGGCCTCTATGAGGAAGTGCCGCAGCCGGTGAATGGCGAGCTGATCGTGCCGGACAAGCCGGGCCTCGGCCTCAAGTTTGATCAGGCGGCGTTAAAGAAATACGGCGTGTAACAATCTCCGTCACCCCCGCGAAAGCGGGAGTCCATGAGTTCTTGCTGTTTAATACACAAAAACTGGATTCCCGCCTTCGCGGGAATGACGCAGTAAAAAATCGTCACGGGGGAGAACAACATGATTGCAGCGCAAGGTTTGCGAAAAGCGGGGCTGGCGTGGTCGGTTGTCATTTGCGTGGCGGGATTTTCGAGCGCTGTGTTCGCGCAGGACAAAAGCGTTGCCCCCGGCATCAACCAGCCCTTCATCGACCGGCCGTTCGAAGCGTGGGCTGAATCATTTCACAAGGAAGGGCGCGAGGTTTTCGACAAACGCAACGAGATTGTCGCCGCCTCGCAGGTCAAACCCGGTATGACGGTGGCCGACATCGGCGCCGGCACCGGCTTGTTCTCGCGGCTGTTTTCGAACGCGGTGGGTGCGGGCGGCAAGGTCTACGCCGTCGATATCACCAAGCCTTTTGTCGACGCCACGATGGCCAATGTGAAGAAGGAAGGTTTCCCCAATATCACCGGTGTCGTTAACACACCGAAGGACGTGCCGGTGCCGGCGGGATCGGTCGATGTGGCTTTCCTCTCGGACGTCTATCACCATTTCGAATATCCGCAGGCGATGCTGCGTGCCATGCACGCCGCGCTCAAACCCGGCGGCACGCTGGCGATCGTCGAGTTTGATCGCATCGAAGGGGTGAGCAGCCCGCGCATTCTGGAGCATGTGCGTCAGGACAAGGCCACGCTGATTAAAGAAGCTGAAGGCGAGGGTTTCAAACTGATCGAAGAAAAGCGTTTCATGAAGCAGAATTATTTTCTGCGTTTTGCCAAACAGTAATCACAAGGAGACCGCAGTGGCCGCATATTGGTTGTCGCGTTGCAAAATCAACGATCCCGTCGAATACAAGAAATACACCGACCTCGTGCCGGGCATCATCGCCAAGTACGGTGGCAAGGTGCTGGCACGCGGCGGCAAGTACCAGATCATGGAAGGCACGGATAAATTCCACCGTTTCGTCGTCATCGAGTTTCCGACGCTGGAGCAGGCGGTGAAGTGCAACAGTTCGCCCGAATACCAGGCGGCTGCTGCGTACCGTCGCGCGCCCGGCGTTGGCGAAGTCGAGCAGGTGATGGTCGATGGTGGGGATGCGACTACTTGAACCGATAACATCATCCAAATTGATGCGGGCTTTTATTTGCCGCGTCATTCCCGCGAAAGCGGGAATCCAGGTTTTGAAAGAACAAGATCATTGCTGAATTCCTGGGCTCCCGCTTTCGTGGGAGCGACGAAAGACCGTGGCTCGGAAGGAGCGCAGCGTATTCCGGGGGCCGGTTAACGGATTTGAAATCTTCCCGGAATACGCTGCGCTCCTTCCGGGCTACAAAAACGTTGCAGGAGATTTGACATGGGAATGGACGTCGTTGATTACAAGGTATACGGCGCCGAAATGCAGTTCGTCGAAATCGAACTCGATCCGGCGGAGGCGGCGGTCGGCGAAGCCGGCAGCATGTTCTACATGGAAGACAACATCACCATGGAGACCATCTTCGGCGATGGCTCGGCGCAGCAAACGGGCTTTCTCGACAAGGTGCTCGGCGCCGGCAAACGGCTGCTGACCGGCGAATCGCTGTTCACCACCGTCTACACCAATGGTGGCAAGGAGAAACGCAAGGTTGCCTTCGGCGCGCCGTATCCGGGCAAGATCGTGCCAATCGATTTGAGCAAGGTCGGCGGCACGTTCATCTGCCAGAAGGACGCCTTTCTTTGCGCCGCCAGGGGTGTGCAGCTCGGTATCGCGTTCCAGAAAAAACTCGGCGCCGGATTTTTCGGCGGCGAGGGTTTCATCATGCAGAAGCTCGACGGCGATGGCATGGCCTTTCTGCACGCCGGAGGCACCATGCACCAGCGCAACCTAAAGCCCGGTGAAGTGCTGCGCGTCGATACCGGTTGCCTCGTCGGGTTGCAGACCTCGGTCGATTACGACATCGAATACGTCGGCGGCATCAAGACCGCTTTGTTCGGCGGCGAAGGCCTGTTCTTCGCGACACTGCGCGGGCCCGGTGCCGTGATCCTGCAATCGCTGCCGTTCTCGCGTCTCGCCTCGCGCATCTTCGCTGCGGCACCGCGTTCGAAAGGCGGTGGTGGCGGCAGTCGCGACGAAGGCAGTATTTTGGGCGGCCTCGGCAGTGTGATTGGCGGCCGTGGCGGTGACGACGACTGATGCCGCGTTTTAGCGGCGTGGTATTCGGGCCCGGCTATGCCGATGCGGGTACGCCGGTTGCGTTTGCTGCAGACGCCAACGGCGTAACGCTCAATGGCGGCAGTGCATCGCCGCGCTGGAGCAACATCACCATCGCCAAATCCGGTTGGGACGGCACGCAACTGCGTCTTGAATGGAGTGGCGGCGCCGGCCACTTCGCGCTGACGATTGCGGATGCGGCCGCAGTGCAGGCGGTGGGGGCGTTTGCCGGGAGCCGCGCCGTGCGTGCCGCCGGCCACGGCAGCGCAACGCGCGCCTGGATGTGGGGCATCATCGGCACTGCCTTCGCGCTGCTGCTGTTATTGTTGCTTGCCCTGCTGCTGGCGCACGAACGTATTGCGGGCTGGATCGTCGAGGCCATTCCGATCGAGCAGGAGACGCGCTTCGGCGCGCAACTGTTTGAGCGGCAGAAGGCCGGCCTCAAACTGGTGGACGGGGCGCCGCTGAAAATGGTCGACGACCTCGGCGCTAGGCTGGCGCAGGGCTCGCGGTATCAATTCAAATTTCACGTTGCCGACGACAAAAGCGTCAACGCCTATGCGATGCCCGGCGGCTTCATCGTCGTGCACAGCGGCCTGCTGGCACTCGCCGGTTCCGCTGATGAAGTGGCCGGCGTGCTGGCGCACGAAATTTCGCACGTCGAAAAACGCCACAGCCTGACGGCGATGGCGCAGTCGGCGGGTTTGTCTGCGACGGTGTCGATACTGTTCGGGGATCTCGGGCGGCTGGCGAGTGTCGGTGCCGATCTGCTCAATCTGAAATTTTCACGCGATCACGAACGTGAAGCGGACAGCGCCGGGCTTGCGCTATTGGTGAAGGCGGGCATGGCACCGTCGGCGATGGCATCGTTCTTCCGCACGATGGCGGCGCAGGGTAGTGGCATACCGGCGTTTTTGTCGACGCATCCGGCGAGCGAAGAACGTTTCACTGCTATCGATGTTGCAGTGAAGGCCCTGCCGGAGGCGGCGCGCGCCGTGGCGCCGCTGGCGATTGATTACGCCGCGGTCAAGGCGGCGTTGCCAAAAAAATAGCCCGCAGGTCCGTAGCCCGGAAGGAGCAACGCGTATTCCGGGGTTCCGCCGCGTTTCCTGTTCCCGGAATACGCTGCGCTCCTTCCGGGCTACAAAAAAAAGCCGCCCGCAGGCGGCCTTTTTATTTCTGTGAAAGAGCGTTTACGCCTCCGGCCCCGCATACTTGCCCGCGGTCTGCGGGAACATGTTTTTGACGATCTTGAATTTCGAAATATCGACCGTCGCATCCATGTGCAGGAACACCGCGGCGTCGCGGAACAGTTTCTCGATGCCGAAGTCGAGCATGATGCCGTTGCCGCCGTGCAGTTCGACGGCGTGCTGGCAGACTTTGAAAATCTCCTCCGAGGCGAACATCTTCGCCATGTTGCAGAGCATTTCGGCGTCCGGCGCATTTGCGTCGACCGCGCGCGAGGCTTCGTTCTGCAGTGCGCGCACCGCCGAAATCTTCGTTGCCATTTCGGCAAGGCGAATCGCCACCGCCTGGTGCTTGATCAGCGGCCGGCCGCCCTGCGAATAATTCTGCACGTATTCGGCGGTGCGCTCGAAGGCGGCGACACCGATACCGAGGTTTTTCGACGACTGGATGATCTTGCCGGGGCGAAAATAGATGCCGGCCTTGGTTAGCGCGGTGTCCTTTACCAGCAGATGGTCTTCGGGCACTTCGCAGTCTTCGAACACCAGTTCGCCGTTGTTCATGTAGCGGCCGCCGAGCGTTTCATTGCAGCGCGCGATGGTGAAACCCTTGGTGCCGCGTGGCACCAGAAAACTCGACGTGCCCTTGGTCATGCCCGCCCCCGGCGTCGTCGTCGCGTACACAACATAGAGTTTGGAGTCGTAACCGTTGCTGATGAACTGCTTGCGGCCGTTGATCACCCAGCGGTCGCCTTTTTTGACGGCCTTGGTCTGCATCATCGCCTCGGGCACGTCGTAGGGCAGCCAGCGGTCAGAGGCACCGCGCGGTTCAGTCAGGCAGTGCGACAACAGAAAAGTCGGGTCTTTGACGATGCGCGGAAACCAGTATTCCTTCAGATGCTGCGGCAGGATATTGCGCAACAGCACCGAGACCTTCCAGATCTGCACCATCTTGTCGGAGATGCCGCAATCGCCGCGCGATAACTCCTCGGAGATCATGGCGAAGGTCTGCACCTCGGTTTTCGGGTCGACCGGCGTGCCGCCGAATTCCTCCGGGATGCCGAGCGTGCGGATGCCGATTTTGTGCGCCTGTTCGAGGATCTCCGGCGGCAGGCGGTTCTCCGGGCTCATGTCCCATTCGCGCTGCCAGTTCTTGCGGATGAAGGGTGTGACGAAATCGTTGACGAAGGCGCGGCAGGCGTCGCGCATCATGATTTGTTCTTCGGATAGGCCGCGCTCATTGGTAATCATTGGGGTCTTCCTCCTGGGTCGATTTTTTGTATGCCGCTATGTCCTGCCGCGGTTTGAAATCATTCTAGCCGAACTGGCGGCAGGTGTTATTCATGCGGAAGATCGACAGACTGGCGTCCGCCGCCTTACACTGGCGGCAAAGAACGCCTGAGGAGGACGCATGAATTACAAAAAATCGGAAGCCAAGGATGCTGCGCGCGCACAGTTTCGCGGCGTATGGGCTGCTATTGCCACACCATTCACTCAAGAAGGCGCGCTCGACGAAGCGGGCCTGCGCCACAATATGCGCCATTTCACCGGCGGGCTCGGTGTGGCCGGCATTTTCTGCGCCGGCACCATGGGCGAGTTCTGGGCGCTGACCAAGGAAGAGCGCAAACGCGTTGTCGAAATCGTCGTCGAAGAGGCGCGCGGCAAATGCAAGGTCATCGCGCACACGGGGCACCATTCGCCTGACGAAACCGTCGACTTGACGCGCCATGCGCAGGAGGTCGGGGCTGATTTCGCGGTGGTGATGAATCCGTATTATCCGATCGCCGGTGAACAGGCGATTTACGAATGGTTCAAAGCCATCGTCTCGCGCGTCGAAATCGGCGTCTGGATGTTCGACACGCCGTTCTCGGGTGTCGCGCTGTCAGCGCCGCTCACCGCGCGCATCGCCGAATTCGAGAACGTCTGCGGCATCAAGGTCTCGCGGCCGCTGCCGCATTACGCCGAGGTCAAGCGGTTGTGCGGCGACAAAATCGTTTTGAGCCATCCGTCGGAGACCGAATACCTGACACTGATGCGTGACTACGGCATGCGCGTGCACATGTCTTCCGCCGCGCCGTTTCTGATGCAGACCGCGTCGTGGCGCCTCATTCACGAATACTCGGAGCTCGGCCTGGCCGGGCGTTTCGACGAGGCGCAGAAAGTGCGCGACTCGCTCGAGCCGGTGCGCACGGTGCACGAGCGCTGGCTGCGCGAGCCGTGGCTGAAGGAACAGTTGATCCCGATTGCCTATCTCAAGGCGTGGACCGAGATGATGGGGCTGGCCGCCGGCCCGGTGCGTGCGCCGCTGCTGCAGATTACCGATGAAGAGCGCGCGAAACTGCGCGCCGATCTGGAAGGTTGCGGGCTGCTGGCGCGCGTGCCGTCCGTCAAGGCCGCTTAGTCGCAACGCGGGGTGCAATCGTGGCGGGCCGTGAAGCCGGGCCGGTACACACCGTGGTAGTTCGTTGCCGCCCCTATTTCTGCGGATACCGTGCGTTAAACACCTGCGCAGCGCCTGCGCTGCCGCAGATATAGACGGCGTCGCCGGGCTGCAAAACAAAATCGGCGCTGAATTCGACCAATAGTTCGTCGCCGCGCTCGACGGCGACCACGCTGCAGCCGGTTTTTTCGCGCAGGTCGTTTTGTTGCGGCTGCAGGCCATCGAGTCCGCGCGTCGAGACCTTGATTACCTGCAGTTCATGATCGACCGCCACGGCTTCCTTGCCGAGCAGGCGCAGCGCAAGCAATTGCCCCGACACCTGGCTGATCGACAGCGCAAAGTCAGCGCCGGCGCCGTAGAGGCGCTCGACGTTTTCCGCGCTGTTGACGCGCGCGATCACCGGCACGTCCGGCGCCATGTCCTTGATGATGACGGTGCTGAACAGCGTCGTCGCATCGGCGCGCAGCGCGAGGATCACCGCCTGTGCGTTTTCGATGCCGGCCTGCTTGAGCACCTGTGTGTCGAGCACGTTGCCAACGAGATCGACGCCGGGGCGCGCTTCGCTGTCGATCATGAAGGTCTGTTCGCCGCAGTCGTTGAGCAGTTGCGCCACTTTGCGCCCGACTTCGCCGCCGCCGGCGATCAGGAAGGGGCCGTCGCGCCGCAGGCGGCGTGCACCGGTGCACAGGTTCATGAAGTGGTGGATGCTCTTTTCACTGCCGACGAGTATTAAAATGCCGCCCGCTTCGAGCCGCATCTGCGGCGTCGGCGGCGAAATAAGTTTGCCGCCGGCCCACTGGCCGATGACGGTGACGCCGGCGTGCTGGCCGAGGCCGGCTTCAGTCAGCGTCTTGCCGGCGAGTTCGCTGTCGCGGGTAATGCGTGCTTCGGCGACTTGCAATTGGCGTCCGAGGTGCTGGATGCCGGAGACTGTCGGGCTGACTTTCTGGCTGGCGCGTGCCGCCAGCGCCGCGCCGAGCACATGGCGCGGCGTGTACGCACCGGTAGCGCCGGCCAGTATCATCGGCTGGCGGTGGTAGGGGTCTTCGACCAGCGCAAGGATTTCGCCGGCGTAGCCGGACTGGCGCGCGGCGAGTATGGTCGCCGCGTTGCGGTCGTCGCTGCCGTTGACGATCAGTGCGCGCGCCTGGGCCAGATTGGATTTCTCCAGCACGCCTTCGTCGAGATTGCCGAAGATGACCTGATGCCCCTGCGCCAGCAGATGGCGCGCCTCGGTTTCGTCCTCGTCGATGATGACGGTCGGTATGCCGGCGTTGACCAGTTCTTCGATTAGCGTCGCCACCGTCGGACCATGATCGAAGATCACAATGTGATTTTTCACGTTGAGGGTTTCGTTCGGCAACTTGGTTTCGAAGCGCTCCTCCAGCATGGGGATCAGAAAGATCGGCAGCACCATGAAAATCAGGGTCACGCCCATGAACTGCGTGAAGACGACGAAGACCACCATCACGGGATGCTGCCAGGAGGTGTCGGCGCCATAGCCGGTGGTCGAGGTCGTGCCGGCCGCCCATTGCAGCGCCTGCCAGAAGGTGCGCGGTTTGCCTTCGAGATGCTCCATGCCCAGCATGTAGACAAACGACAGCGCGAGCAGAATCAGGATCAGCAGACCGGCCAGTGCGAAAAATCGTTTATGTGAGCGAAGCATAGGAGCTGGTGTTCCGGCATTGGCGCCGCGCCGCGCCTCAGAGAAGATTATGCCGTATCAATATACGGTGGAGTGGACTAAATCTCCGGCCCGGCGTATTTGCCGGCCGTCTGCGGAAACATCGCCTTCACGATCTTGAATTTTGAAATATCCACCGTCGCGTCGCGGTGCAGGAAGAGCGACGCATCGCGCAGGTATTTCTCGATGCCGAAGTCGAGCATGATGCCGTTGCCGCCGTGCAGTTCGATGGCGTGCTGGCAGACCTTGAAGATTTCCTCCGAGGCGAACATTTTCACCATCACGCATAGCGACTCGGCGTCGTGGTCGCCGGCGTTCACCGCGCGTACCGCCTCGTTGAGCAGCGCGCGCACCGCGGCGATCTTCGTCGCCATGTCGGCCAGACGCAGCGCCACCGCCTGGTGCTTGATCAGGATGCGGCCGCCCTGCACGTAGTTCTGCACATAGTCGGCGGTTTTCTCGAAGGCGCCGACACCGACGCCGAGGTTTTTCGCGGCGACGATGATCTTGCCCGGGCGGAAGTAGATACCGGCGCGCGTCAGCGCGATGTCTTCAACGAGGCAATGGTCGAGCGGCACGGCGCAGTCCTCGAACACGATTTCGCCGTTGTTCATGTAACGGCCGCCGAGCGTTTCATTGCAACGCGCGACACTGAGGCCCGGCGTGTCGCGCGGCACGAGAAAGCTCGAAGTGCCCTTGGTCATGCCGGCCCCCGGCGTGGTCGTCGCGTAGACGACGTAGAGGCTGGCGTCGTAGCCGTTGGTGATGAACTGCTTGCGGCCGTTCAACACCCACTTG
This sequence comes from Chitinophaga pinensis, assembly GCA_943329075.2. Lineage (GTDB taxonomy): Bacteria > Pseudomonadota > Gammaproteobacteria > Burkholderiales > SG8-41 > PALSA-1004. The sequence continues at coordinate 87,932 of CALQCM020000004.1, forward strand.
TCGCCCTTTTTCACGGCTTTGGTGTGCATCATCGCCTCGGGCACGTCGTAGGGCAGCCAGCGGTCGGAGGCGCCGCGCGGTTCGGTCAGCGCGTGCGCCAGCAGAAAGCCCGGGTCTTCGACGATGCGCGGAAACCATTTTTCCTGCAGGTGGCGCGGCGCGATGTTCTGCAGCAGCTTGGAGATCTTCCAGACCTGCACCAGTTTGTCGGCGAGCCCGGAGTCGCCGCGCGAGATTTCCTCAGCGACCATGGCGAAGGTCTGCACCTCGGATTGAGGATCGACCGGCGTGCCGCCGAATTCTTCGGGGATGCCGAGCGTGCGCACGCCGATTCTGTGCGCGCCTTCAAGGAGTTCAAGCGACGGCCGGTGCTCCGGCGTCATGTCCCATTCGAGCTTCCAGTTTTTGCGGATGAAGGGCGCGACTTCACGATCGACGAAGTGTCGTATGGTGTCGCGCATCATGCGTTGCTCTTCGCTGAGCACGCGTTCGCTCATATCCATCGTGGTCTCCTCCGCTTATGGTTTTATCGGGCAACGATAGGAACAAGCGCAGGCGCTGTCAATCGCCGTCTTTGCGGACGCGGTTGAGGGGGAAAAGTGCCATAATTGCAATCATCCGGTAGATCCGTTTTAGAGTCGGGAGTCTGAAATGCGTTTGATCAATTTTCCAGCGGCAGCGGTGTTGTCGCTGCTGTCGCTATCGGTGGCGCAGGCCGCCGATGCCGGACGCGATTATCCGAACCGTCCGGTGCGCATCATCACCGGTTCGCCCGGCAGCACCTCGGACATCGTGCCGCGTTTTCTCGCCAGCAAGCTGACCGTCATCTGGGGCCAGCAAATCGTCGTCGACAACCGGCCCGGCGCCGGCGGCATCATCGGCACTGAAATCGGCGCCAAGTCGGCGCCCGATGGTTACACGCTGACCGTCGGCCACATCGGCACGCACGCGGCACCGCAGTTTCTGTTCAAGAAACTTAACTACGACCCGATCAAGGATTTTCAGCCGATCACGCTGCTGTCGATCTCAGGCATCGCGCTGGCGGTGAACGCCTCGGTGCCGGCCAACAACCTGAAGGAATTCATTGCCTACGCCAAGGGCAAGCCGGGCGGCATTAATTACGGTTCGGCCGGCGGCGGCACCAGCAGTCAGTTGTCGGGCGAGCTGTTCAACCAGATGACGGGTGCGAAGCTCACGCACATCCCGTACAAGGGCGCGGGTTTCGCGCTGCAGGCATTGATTGCCGGTGAAGTGCAGGCGGCGTTTCTGTCGACGACGACCGCCAGCGCGCAGGTGAAGACCGGGCGCATCAAGGCGCTCGCCGTGCTGAGTCCGCAGCGCTTCTCGGCGGCACCCGATGTGCCGAGCGCGCCGGAGTCGGGCCTGCCCGGCATCGAATCCAACGTCTGGTTCGGCCTCTTCGCGCCGGCCGGCACGCCGAAAGCGATCGTCGCCAAAATCAACCGCGATGTCGTCACCGCGCTGACCACGCCGGAAGCGCGCGAAGCGCTGCTGTCGCAGGGCGCCGAAGCGGCGCCGATGACGCCGGACGAATACGCCGTCTTCCTCAAAAAGGAAATCGACAAATGGGGCAAGGTCATCAAGGACGCGGGTATCCGGTCGGAATGAGCTGCAGTTCCAATCTGACGTTTGCAGCCGCGCTGGTCGCGGCGCTGTCTGCGGCGACGGCGCAGGCGCAGATTTACGAATGCACCGACGCGCGCGGCGCGCGCCAGTTTGCGCAGTTCTGTCCGGCGGGCACCGTCCGGCAGCGCGAGGTGGTGCGCGGTGATGAAGTGCCGGCTGCGGCGCCGGATGTGAAATCATCGGCGCAGCAGGAGGTCGACTTCAAAAAGCGCATGCAGGAGCGGCAGGAAGCCGATGCGAAGGCTGCCGAAACGCGCGGCAAGACCGACGAGGCCGCGCGCAACTGCGGCATGGCGCGCACGCAATTGAAGGGTTTGCTTGAGGGGCAGCGCATGCAGCGCCTCGATCCCGACACCGGCGAGCGCATCAATCTCGGTGACACCGAACGCGCCGCCGATGCCGAGCGGCAACAGGCGCTGATCGAGCAGTGGTGCAAATAGCAGGATCGAGGATTGAGCGAGCGGCGTGTCGCCGCCTAAATTTCCACCTGCGTGCCGAGTTCTATCACGCGGTTTGACGGAATGTGGAAATAATCGACGATGCTGCCGGCGTTGCGCGTCATCGTTGCAAACAGCCGTTCGCGCCATAAGGCCATGCCGCCGCCCGGCGTCGGAATCACCGTCTCGCGACTGACGAAGAACGAAGTCTCCAGGGTGTTGAACTCCATGCCGTACGGTTTGCACAGCTTAAGGGCCTTGGGCACGTCGGGCACGTTCATGAAGCCGAAATAGAGTTTGATGCGGAAACAGTTGTTGCCGAGTTTCTCGATGGCGATGCGCTCGTCATTGGGCACCCAGGGCACATCGCGATAAACCACCGTCAGAAAGATGATCCGCTCGTGGATGACCTTGTTGTGGGCGAGATTGTGCAACAGCGCATGCGGCACCGATTCCGCATCGCCGACCAGAAAGATCGAGGTGCCGGCGACGCGCGGCGGCGCATCCTCGAACAGCGAGACGAGAAAGGGTTTCAGCGCAATCGAGGAGCTGCGCATGCGCTCGAAGAGAATTTCGCGCCCGCGCCGCCACGTCACCATCACTGCGAATACCACCGCGCCCATCATCAGCGGGAACCAGCCGCCTTCAACGGTTTTGATAAGGTTGGCGGACAAAAAGGCCGCATCGACGGCGAGGAAGCAGGCGGTGGCGGCGATACACAGCGGCAGCTTGTACTGCCAGGCATAGCGGATCACGAAAAAGGTCAGAATGGTGTCGATCAGCATGGTGCCCGAAACCGCCAGGCCGTAGGCCGAGGCGAGGTTGGCGGACGAGCCGAAACCGATCACCGCGGCGAGAATGCAGATCAGGAGGCTCCAGTTGATGGCCGGAATGTAGATTTGACCGATTTCCTTGGCCGAGGTCTGGATGATCTGCGTGCGCGGCAGGAAGCCCAGTTGCACCGCCTGTTTGGTGATCGAATAGGCGCCGGAGATCACCGCCTGCGAGGCGATCACGGTGGCGAGTGTGGCGAGTCCCACCATCGGATACAGCGCCCACTCGGGAAACATCAGGTAGAACGGATTGCTGACTGCTTCCGGGTTCGAGATCAGCAGCGCGCCCTGGCCGAGGTAATTGAGCGCCAGCGCTGGAAACACCAGCGAGAACCAGCCGATGCGGATGGCGCGTTTGCCGAAGTGGCCCATATCGGCGTAGAGCGCCTCGGCGCCGGTGACGGCCAGACAGACCGCGCCGAGCACCAGAAACGACGACCAGCCGTGCAAGGTCAGAAAATGATAGGCATGCCACGGGTTGAAGGCGGCGAGAATTGCCGGCGTCTTGATGATCTGCAGCACGCCGGCCACGCCGAGCACGCAGAACCACAGCGCCATCACCGGCCCGAAAAATGCGCCGACGGTGGAGGTGCCGGTGCGCTGGATGGCGAAGAGGCCGATCAGCACGATCACCGTGATCGGTACCACATAGGGTTTCAGGACCGGCGTCGCGATTTCCAGGCCCTCGACCGCCGAGAGCACCGAGATCGCCGGCGTGATCACGCCGTCGCCGTAGAACAGCGCCGCACCGAACACGCCGATGATGCCGAGGCCAGTGCTCCAGCCCTTGCGCTCCTTGACCGAGGCGCTGGCCAGCGCCAGCAGCGCCATGATGCCGCCTTCGCCCTTGTTGTCGGCGCGCATGATCAGCATCACATATTTCAGCGTGACCACAAACATCAGCGCCCACAGGATGGTCGAGACGCCGCCGATGACATTGAGCGCGGTGAATTCGATGCCGTGCGAGGGGTTGAAGACTTCTTTTGCCGCGTAGAGCGGGCTGGTGCCGATGTCGCCGTAGACGATGCCGAGTGCCGCCATGGTCAATGCGGCAATCGGTTGGCGCGCGGCGTCCGTCCGGGTCATGGTTTGTATTTGGAGGTGTGTGGGTTATATCGCCGTCATGCCGTGAAGCGCAGCGTCAGGCATAGCCGCTAGTATATCCTTCGGCGTGTTTTTCGTCGTGCCGCCGTTCGGCAGGGTGGCTATTTGACGCTGTACTCGAGCGGCAGGCGGTGCAGGCATTCGGCGCCGGTTTTGGTGATACGGAACAGGTTGCCCAGTTGCACGCCGGCGGACTCGTCGGGCGTGACGACGTTCGGTTGCACCACTACACACATGTTTTCTTCCAGTGTGAACGGCGGCTTAGGAATGCCGCGTTTGGCTTCGCGCGTGCCGATCGACGGCGGCAGCAGGCCGATGCCGAAGCCGTGCAGAAAGCCGTCGTTGATGGTGAAGCCGCGCTCTGCGATGATTTCCGCGGCGTCGAGGATGTCTTCGCTGGTGGCGCCGGGTTTGAGGATGTTGACGCAGCGTGTATACGCTTCGAGCGCGGTGTCCCACAAATTCTGATACAGCGCGTTGGGTTTCGCGCCGAGAAAAATCGGCCGGTGCATCTGCCCCGAATAACCCCACCAGCTGATGCTGATCTCGGTGTTCACCACGTCGCCTCTGCCGATCACGCGATTGGACAGATTTTGCCGCGGCACGCAGGCACCGGCGCCGTCCTGCGGCGTGGAGGCCAGATAACACAGATGCGGCAGGCCGCCGGCGTTAAGCGCCGCGGTTTCGACGATGGCGCCCAGTTCGTATTCGCGCAGACCCGGTTTGATGTTGTCGATCAGCGCCTGCAGTGCGGCGTCGGTCAGCGCCGCACCTTTTTTCAGCCAGTCGATTTCCTCGGCGCTTTTGACGAGACGCAGCGCGCGGAAGGCGGCGCTGACGTCCTTGAATTGCCAGCCCGGCAGTTCTTTCTGCCAGGTCAGGTAGTTTTGCACCGGCACGTTGCCGGCGTAGCCGAGTGTTGCATTCTTCAACCCGAGGTCGGTCAGATGTCTGGCGATGGTGACCGCCGAATCGAGCCGGCCCGACTCGGTGCTGATGGAAGCGGCTTCGCGCGCATTCGGTACATGGTTGTGCGATTGCACGAACAACACGGGTTCGCCTTTTGCCGGCAGCACCGCGTAATTGTTGCGGTTGCCGAGAAAGCCCGACAGATAATGCACGTCGGCATGGTTGTGGCGCGAGATGCCCGAGTCGCCAAACACGGCGATGACATCAACGCCCTCGGCGGCCATCATGGCGCGCGCGGCGGCGTGGCGGCGCGCAAACTCGGCGTCGGAAAAACGCGGATATAGGGCTTCGCTCAATGCAGTCTCCCGGAACGATTTCGAATGAGGCCCGAGCGTAAGGCGCATGCGCGTGGGCGGTCAAGTCGGCATCACCGGGAAAAAGTAGCGCCGGTGGCCGCTGTTATAATCGCTGCGCCCCGGCTGCCACGTTGCGGCGCGCGGCATTCCCCAGATCAGCGAAGAAAAACTATGGACACCGGACTCAAAGGCAAGGTTGTATTGATCACAGGCGCCAGCCGCAACATGGGCCGGCTCGCCGCCCTCGCGTTTGCAAAAGAAGGCGCCAATCTCGCGCTTTGCACCAGCGCGAAAATGAAGGAACTCAATGACGTTGCCGACGAGGCGCGCGCCTTCGGCGTCAAGGTCATGGCCGTACAGTGCGACGTCGCCGAGCCGGCGTCGGTGGCCGCGTTCGTTGCGAAAGTCGAGAAGGAGCTTGGCGCCGTGCACGTTGTGCTCAACAACGCGGTCTATCGCGGTGGCGAAGGCGCTTTTCTCGAAGATACCGACGAGGCGTGGGAGCGCAATTTCAGGGTCAATCTCGGCGGGCCGCGCAACATCTGCAAGGCGGTGATTCCACTGATGATCAAGCAGCGCTGGGGCCGCATCATCAATTTCTCCGGCATTTCGCCCTTCCTCGGCGGCAGCACCGGCAAGGGCATGGCCAAACTGGGTATCGTTGGCTTCACACGCGGGCTCGCGCGCGAATTCGCCGAACATGAAATCACCGCGAATTGCATCGGCCCCGGCACCATTGAGGTTGAGCGCGATGCTTTTCAGAAACCGAAGGGCCTGCGCCCGCAGCAACCGATCCGCCGCATGGGCAAGCCGCAGGAAGTGGTGTCAATGATGCTGTATCTTGCGAGCGAGGACGCCGGCTTTATCACCGGCCAGTGTTATCTGGTCAACGGCGGCGTGTACTTTCATTAACCGACTACGGAACAAATCATGTCACAGACCCTGATGCTCACCGGCGACATCAATCTAATGAACGTCGCCGATCCGGCGGTGCCGTTCAAACTGGTGGCGCCGCTGTTCGCAAAATCCGATTTCGTTTTCAGCAATCTCGAATGCTGTTTCTACATTCCACCGGGCGGTCACTCGCTCGAGAACGAAGGTTTTTTCGCCGAAGCCGCAGCGGCCGAAGCGCTGAAGATTGCCGGCATCCAGGCGGTCGGCATTGCCAACAACGTCAATTACGGTGAAGCGGCCATCACGGCGTCGACCAAGCGCCTTGACGAGATCGGCGTGCCGCACACGGGTGCCGGCGCCAACCGCGAGGCGGCGCGCGCACCGGTGATTCTCGAAAAGAACGGCGTGAAGATCGGCTTCCTGCAACGCACCTCGGTCTACTGGCCGACCAATCACGAGGCCACTGCACGTTCGGCCGGGGTTGCCGTCATCAAGGGGCACACGGCTTATCAACTGCCGTTGCACAAAACCCGCGTCGATATTCCGCCGTGCAACCGGCCGGGTCTGCCGCCGGTGATCCTGACCTGGGCCGACAAGGATTCATTAAAGGCGTTTACCGACGACGTCGCAGCACTCAAGGCGAAGTGCGACTACGTGGTGGCATCCTGTCATTGGGGCCTGCATCAGGACGTGCTCGATTACATGCCGCAGATCGCGCACGCCGCGATCGATGCCGGCGCCGATGTGGTGATCGGCCACGGCCCGCATTACTCGCTGCCGGTCGAGGTTTACAAGGGCCGGCCGATTTACTACGGCTTGGGCAGCTTCTCGTTTCACACCGGGCATTTCGGTGGCGTTGCGGTCGGCGACTGGGTCGGCCAGATGGCGCGCGTGACGCTTGATGACGGCAAGGTGACCGGCGCATCGTTCCAGTTCGTACGCCACAACGCGAAGAACGAAACCGTGCCGTGCAAAATCGCCGATGAAAAAGACACGCTCACCGATATTCAGAAGCGCAGCGAACCGTTTGGCGCGAAGTTGATGGCGCAGGGTGATGAGGTGGTGATCGCACTGAAGTGATTCTGATTCCCGGAATACGCTGCGCTCCTTCCGGGCTACGGGATCAGTCGCAGGGTGCGCATCGCGCACCGCTGTTCGTAGGGTGGGTTAGGCGCGCAGCGCCGTAACCCGCCGTTCGCGCGCGGCGCAATGCGCTTCGCTTATTGCGCCCGACAAATACTGCGCTGTCATCAGTCCGGCCGCATGCCCGATTTCCTGACGAGCGGCGCGTAACGCGCAATCTCCGCCCTGACGAAGGCGCCGAATTCTTCCGGCGTGGTCGGGCCCGCTTCGGCGCCCTGTTCGGCCAGCCATGCTTTGAAATCCGGATTGTTCAGCACTTTGACGAACTCGGTGTTGAGCTTCGTCGTGATCGCCGCCGGCGCGCCGGCGGGCAGAAACAATCCATACCAGGTGATTGCTTCGAAGCCGGGATAACCCGCTTCGGCCACCGTCGGCAACGACGGCATCAGTGGCGAGCGTTTCGCGCTCGACATCGCGATTACGCGCAGGCGCCCGCTTTTCACCTGTGGCAGCGTCGAGGTCAGGCTGCTGAAGGTGAGCTGCGTTTCGCCGCTGACCATTGCCGTCAGCGCCGGCGCCGCGCCTTTGTACGGCACGTGCGTCATGGTGATGCCGGCGACGTCGTTGAGCATGAGCCCGGCAAGGTGGCCGGGCGTGCCGTTGCCTGAGGAGGCGAAGTTGAGCTGGTCCGGCCGCGCCTTCGCCAGCGCGACGAATTCCTTGACGCTTTTCACCGGTAGCGACGGATGCACGGTCACCATGTACGGAATCAGCGCGATGCGCGTGATCGGCTGAAAATCGCGCACCGCGTCGTACGGCAGTTTTACCGGCAGGTTCGGATTGATCGCATGCGAGGTGTTGGTGCCCATAAAGATCGTGTAGCCGTCGGCCGGCGAGTGGGCCGCAAGGTCGGCGCCGACCACGGTGCCGCCGCCGCCGCGATTATCGATGACAATCTGGATGCCGCTGAGTTCCATCAGCTTGGGGGCGAGCGCACGCGCCACGATGTCGGTGCCGCCGCCGGCGGGGAAGGGCACGATATAGCGGATCGGTTTCGACGGGAACGTTTGTGCAAATGTGATCGCCGGCGTCACTGTTAAGGGCGTGACCAGCAAACCGACGAGAAGTTTTAGTTTATTCACTGCACATCCTTCAATCTACTGCTGTGACGCTTGAGTGAGTCGTCGTCTCCGCGAAAGCGGGGACCCGGTTGCTCGTCTGGATGCCCGCTTTCGCAGGTACGACGGAGTGGGGCGGCGCTGTTCGGCATTCAATACACTTTAGTTGCTACCAGCCTGACTTGCTGCAGCCGCCGCACGGCCGGCAATGCGCCCGAACACGGTGCCGGAGACGAGGCCCGAGCCGAGCGGATAGTTGAAGTAGAAAACACCGCCGACCATTTCGCCGGCGGTATACAGGCCGGGAATCGGATGCAGGTTGACATCGAGCACCTGCGCGGAATCCGGATCGATGCGCAGTCCGCCGAACGTGAACGTGATGCCGGCAGTGATGTGCCAGGCCTCGTAGGGCGGCGTGTCGAGCACATTCGCCCAGTTCGATTTCGGCAGTTCGATGCCCACCGTGCACTTGCCGTCCTTGATGCCGGGATTGAAGGGCACGTCGCGTTTCACCGCAGCGTTATATTCGCGCACGGTTTTTAAAAAGCCCGCGGGGTTCACGCCCTCGAGTTTTTCGGCGAGCTCTTCCAGCGTATTGGCCGACACGCGAGTGGCGACCTTGCCGAGGTATTCCGGACGCAGCATGTCGTGCGTTTTGGCATCGAAGACCTGCCACGCGAACTGTTCGGGCTGCTTGAACACCTGTTCGCCGTACTTGGCATAGGTGTAGCCGTAAAAATCCGCCCCCTCATCGACAAAGCGTTTGCCCTCGGCATTGATCATCAGCGACAGCGGATAGCAGTGGCGGTGGCAGGCGTGATCGAGTGACAGGTCGCCGAATTCCGGCGCATGGCGTTCCCACGAGGTGGTGTGGCGCCCCGACCAGTTGCCATAGGGGCAGGCGCCGATATCCATCGCCATCTTCAGGCCTTCGCCCATGTTGAAGCGCGTGCCGCGCACTTTCGCCAGTTCCCAGCCGGGGCCGAGGTATTTGGTGCGCCACTCGGGATTCGCTTCAAAGCCGCCGCAGGCGAGGACCACCGACGGCGCATGATATTGCAGCATCTTGCCGTGGCGCTTGGCGTTGATGCCGGTGACCTTTTCGCCGTCGTAAATCAGCGATACGGCGCGCGTCTCATATTGCACATCGATGCCGGTTTTGACCGCCGCCTGGTCGAGAAACTGCACGAGTCCGGGCCCGCCGCCGGAGACCTCGACTGCCATGCCGCCAAAAAAGCGCCGGCGTCCATCCACCACCGCGGAAGCGGCACGGTAATTGAGCACGAAGTGCACGCCCTGTTTGCGCAGCCATTGCATGGACTCCAGGCTCCCGGTGATCAGCAGCTCTGAGAGGCGCGGATCGGTGCGGTAGTTGGTGACCTTGTAGAGATCGTCGTAAAACTCGTCGGTCGTGTTGGTGTCCCAGTCGGTGTTGCGTGCTTCCTCGTCGGTAATTTCAAGCAGGGTGCGCAGGTCTTCAATCCCGTCGTAGGTAAAGCGCATCATGCCGCCGGCGAAACGGCTGTTGCCGCCGGACTCGTCCTCAGCGGCGGCTTCCAGCATGACGACGCGCGCGCCGGCATGGCGCGCCTCGAGTGCCGCGCACAACGCGGCATTGCCCTTGCCAACCACAATTACATCTGCATTGTTCGCCACGCCTGTTCTCCATGGTTGGTATTGGAATCGCGTTGCAGGAAACCTGTTGCGATCGTGAACATTTTACAACAACCGCCCGCTGCGCGATGCCGGTGCGCTATGCACCTTGCGCTGACATTGCTCCAGAATATTTTGCGGCGGGCGTCGCCGGACTGTCTGCGCGCAATCTGTGATAAATTTGATCGCGTCTGTCGTCGCGGCAAATTTCGCCGCATAAAAATATTTTTTAAGAACCGTCAGGGGAGTTTTCATGCTTAAGTTCGATGAATATTCGACGAAGTATCCGTGCATCAAGATGGAGCGCAAAAACGGCATACTTCTGATGACCACCCATTCCAAGGGCGATACGATCAACTGGTCGTATGCGGATCCCGAGGCCTATCCGGGCATCTATTACCATCTTGGTGAAGCCTGGCACGACATCGGCAGCGACGTCGAAAACAAGGTGGTGATCTGGACGGGCGCGGGCGACGCGTTCGCCGGCCCGCCGGGCAGCGGCAAAAAAGCGCCGCCCCGCACGCCGCGCGGCTGGGAGCGTTCGAACTGGAAGGGCCGGCACATGCAGATGAACCTGCTCGATATCGACGTGCCGGTGATCTGCGCGGTCAACGGCCCGGCGCTCAAGCACGGCGATCTGATTTTTCTGTGCGATATCGTGCTGGCCGCCGAACATGCAACTTTTCAGGACAGCCATCTTTATTGCGACACCGTGCCCGGCGATGGCGCGCATGTGATCTACCCGCTGGTGATGGGCATCAATCGCGCGCGTTACTTCCTGCTCACCAGCGAGGTCATTAACGCCAAGCAGGCGCAGGACATGGGTATGGTCAATGAAATTCTGCCCAAGGACAAACTGATGGCGCGTGCCTGGGAACTGGCCGAGATGCTGGCGAAAAAGCCGCCGCTGGCGACGCGCTTCGCGCGTTACCTGCTGGTGCATGAGATGCGCAAGAAAATGCTCGAAATGCAGGGCTACGGCCTGGCGCTCGAAGGCCTGGCCAACATGGACGAAAATCCGGCGCCGATTTTGGAACGTGATTTCCCGGGGCCATCGGTGGTTCCGCTGCGCACGGGGAAGCCGCTGGACTGATACGCCGCGTTAAACAAAAAAGGCTGGTGCTTGCGCCAGCCTTTTTTTCGTCCCTTCTTTTTCAGGCCGCCGGGCCGCGATCAGGGAATCAGCTTCTCCGCCCTGAAGCGATCGAACATGCCGAGAAACATCTGCTCGCTGTCGAGGCATTCGGCAAAGCCCGCCTGACGCACGCGGATGGTGTCGGAAATGAAATCGTATTCGCAGCCCAGCCGTGAATTGGGTGGCGAAAACGCACCCTGCGCCCATTCAGGCGTGCGCTCGAACGGAAACGCCTTGAGGCCGTACTTGCGCGTCATACTCTCCCACAGCGGTTGCTTGTCGGAGAGAAACTCTCTCAGTGAATAGGCTTGCGGGCCGGCCAGTTCAAGCCCGAAGTAACGCGCCAGCGCCGGCCACATATATTTCCAGCGGAACATGTCGCCGTTGCCGACGTTGAACGCGCGGTTGCCGCATTCCGGCGTGGTCGAAACATAAATCGCGCCGCGTGCCAGCAGTTCAGCATCGACGACCTGGATCAAGGCGTTAAAGCAGGCCTCGGTGCTCGGGAAACCGAACGGCTGGCCAAGTTCGCGCACGATCGACCCGTAAATCGCGAGGACTGTGGCGAGATTCACCGGATTGCCCGCGGCATAGCCGCACACCGCCTGCGGCCGCACGCCGGTCCAGGTCCAGCGTTTGCCTTGTTGCCGTCCCGTGACGAGATCCTCTTCGGAATAATAGAAGTCACCACCCGGGATGCGCGGATCGGTTTCCTTGGCCGGCGTTTTGAACGGGCCGAGATAGCTGCCGTAGTACTTGGTACCTTGCAGCAGGTTGATGTTGGCGAAATTCGGTGCCACGGCTTCGATGGCATCGAGCGTGTTACCGATCATTTTCAGGCGCGTGTCCGCTTGCGCATCATTGGCGCAATGAAACAGGTGTGTGACATCGGCGCAGGCGGCGAGTGCACGGTGCGTGGCGGCGCCATCAGTGAGATCGACGGCGACATGATGAAACTGCGCGAACGGCCCGCCGCGCAGCTGCGGCGCACGGCGCGAAACGCCATAGATTTTCCAGCCGGCGTGGGCCAGTTGTTCGGCGAGTGGTGTGCCGGTGACGCCCGAAGCGCCGATTACCATGCCAACTTTGGGTTTATCCATCGTATTTTTCGTCGTCGCCGCGAAAGCGGGGACCTAGGGTTTTGATGTTGGATTTCCGCATTCGCGGGAATGACGAAGTGGAACCTGTCTTCGTCATGGGCATTTGCAATTCTTAACGATTTTCTCCAAGCAGCTCCAGCGCGGTCTTCTCGCAGATCTGCGCGCGCTCATCGGCCGTCAGTTGCGGCACCTTGTCGAGCTCGGCCAGCGGGTCCGGGTAACCCATGTCGAAGGGATTGTCGGAGCCGATCACCACACGGTCTGCACCGACCTGCTCGATCAGATAGCGCAGCGCTTTCGGATCGTGCGTGAGCGCATCGAAATAAAAGCGTCGCAACAGCGTGCGCGGTGAAGTTTTTGTTGCCGCACTCGCGGCCGGGCGATGGCGATGCGCGCATTCGAAACGCCCGATCTGGTACGGCACATAGCCGCCGCCGTGTGCAATCAGAATGCGCAGCGACTTCATTTCGTCGAGCGCGCCGCTCATCATCAGATGCGCCGCCATGATCACTTCGTCGAGCGGAAAACCGATGGTGTTGAACAGCTCAAAACCTTCCATGCCACCGTGCGCCAGGCATTTGTTCGGATGAATGAAGATGAAACAGCCCAACTGTTCGATCGTCCGCAGGATCGGCCGGAATTTTTCATGCGCCAGCAGCTCGCCTTCGATGGAACTCCCCATCTCGACGGCCTTGAAGCCGTAGTTTTTTACCACGCGCTCAAGTTCGGCGATCGCCGCATCGGCGTTCTGCATCGGCAGGGTGGCCATGCCGCGCAGCCGCGCCGGATATTTGGCGACCATTTCGGCGATGCCGTCGTTGTGCAGCTTCGACGCATGCAGCCCGTCGTCGGCCGGCAGTTCGTAGAAATAAGTCGGCGGCGCGACCGAAATGCCGGAGATGTCGATGCGCATGCGGTCCATGTCGGCGATCTTGGCATCGATGTCGTACAGCATGCGTTCGATTTCAGTGAGGCGGTTGTTGGTTTCCCAATAGAGTATGCCGTCGCGATCAACGACCTTGACGCCGTTGCCGGATTTTCCCTTGGCGCCGAACCGGTCCGGATCGGCGCGCATGGCCGCCAGAATGTTCGGCGGCACGACATGGCTGTGCAAATCGATGCTCTTCATTTTTTGCATGATCAATCGATCCTGATGCCGACGGATTTGATGAGTTTCGACCAGCGTGTGAATTCGCGCTTGATGTAGACCGCCATTTCCTCCGGCGTACTGCCGACGGCCATTGCGCCGGCGCCCTCGAGACGTTCCTTCACGTCGGGGCGCGCCAGCACTTTGGCAATTTCCTGATGCAGGCGGCGCACGATGGCCGGCGGCGTGCCGGTTGGTACCACGACGCCGTGCCATTCCGATACCTCGAAGTCCGGGATGCCGATCGCTTCGGCAATGGTCGGCGCATCGCGCAGCGTGGGGTCGCGTTTCAGCGTGCTGACGGCGAGCGCATTCAGTTTGCCGCTGCGGATATGCGGCAGCGAATTCGGAATCGGAATGAAGGCCACCCCGGTTTCGCCGCCGACGGTGGAGATGACCTGCGGCCCACCGCCCTTGTACGGAACATGCAGCATCTTGGCGCCGACAACGTCGAGAAAGAGTTCCGTTACCAGATGGCTCGCGCTGGCATTGCCTGCCGACGAGTATTTCATCGCGCCCGGTTTGGCTTTGGCGAGAGCGATGAGTTCCTTGACGTTTTTCACCGGTACCGAAGGATGCACGGTCAGCGCCATCGGCACCATCGCCGTGAGGCTCACCGGCATCAAATCCTTTTCCGAATCGAAGGGCATTTTTTCGATCAGAAACGGGTTGGCACCGAAGGCGATATTGGATGCGCCGAGCGTGTAACCGTTGGGTGGCGACTTGGCGACGATGTCGAGGCCGATGATCGAACTCGCGCCGGCGCGGTTGTCGATGACGATCTGCTGGCCGAGGGATTCCGCCAGCACCGGCGCCCACAGACGGAAGGTTACGTCAGTGCCGCCGCCGACCGGCCACGGAATGACCAGGCGTATCGGGCGGTTCGGATAATCCTGCGCCGTTGCGAATCCGGAAATAAGCAATGAAAAAGCCGAGAGTGCAAGCAAGAACAAACGCGAACGCAACATGAGAGCCTTCCTCCAATGGTATGGGCAGCGTTTCGCAGTCCTGAACGCATGCAGACTGAAACGCGCTGCGGAATCCTGTGATCGATTTAGCATCGATTTTTTATTGGGCCGCCGCTGCATCGGGACGCGCGCCGGCCTGCAGTGATTTTGCAGCGTTTTGCCTCGCGCCACAACAATTCAACAATGAAAAATTGCACCAACGCAGAAGCCACCTTGCGCGGCGCCGCTGTTTTTAGTCAATGCGAATTTCGGCAGAGCGGATCAGCCTGCCCCATTTTGCAATGTCGGATTTGACCATCGTCTCGAGCGCCGCGGGCGTGCTGCCCACCGCTTCCATGCCGGTGGCGAAGAACCGCTCCATGACATCCGGTTTGCGCAGAAACTGCGCAACTTCCTGGCTCAGTGCGTTGACGATGGCAGGTGGCGTTGCGTTTGGCGCGAAAAATCCATTGACCAATACCGCTTCGAATCCCGGCAGGCCGGCAGCAGCGATGGTCGGCACACCCGGGAAGAGGCGCGAGGGTTCCGCCGTGGTGACAGCGAGCGCGCGCACGCGGTTCATTTTCAGTGGTGCGCTGACCGATCCGGCGCTGGCAAAAGTCAGCTCGGCTTCACCACCCAGTACGGCCAGCAGCGCAGGTCCGCCGCCTTTGTAGGGCACGGGCACGAAGTTGACGCCCGCCATCGACTTAAACAATTCCGCTGAAAGGTGCGAGGCGCCGCCCGCGGAGGCGCGCGAATAATTCAATTCGCCGGGCCGCGCTTTGGCCAGCGCGATCAGATCGCGCACGGATTTCACCGGCAGCGACGGATGCACCACCAGCACGCTCGGCGAACTGTCGGTCACTGCGATCGGTGCAAAGTCGCGCACCGGATCATAGGGCACGTTGTCCTGCAACAGCGGCAAGAGCCAGATCGGACTGGTGAATAGCAACAGGTTGTAACCGTCGGGCGGCGCCTTCGCCACCATCTGCGCGGCGATCACACCGTTGGCGCCGCCGCGGTTATCGACAATGAACTGCTGACCCAGACTTGCCCCGAGCCCCTGCGCCAGCATGCGCGCGGTGAAATCGCTGGCACCGCCGACCGCGGCGGTGACGATGCGGACGGGTTTGACAGGGTAGCTGCCTTGCGCGAGCGCGGCGCTGCAGGCTGTCCATAAAAGGACCGGCAGGCAGTAGCGGACGGGCGCAGCGGAATTCATGACTGCGCGGCGAGCAGTTGTTGCACGCGCGCGAGATTGGATCGATCGGGTTTGCGCGCGCCGCTGCAAATCTCCCGATCGACCTCGACGATGGCGGCATTGGCCGGTGTCGGCACGTTGACCTGTTTGCCCTTGCTGACGATAAGCCCGTTGAGGCATTCGGTTTCGGTGTGGCGGCCCTTCAGATAATCCTGCAGGGAAACGCCGCGCACTTTGGTACCGGCCTTGCCGTGCAGCACGATGGTTCCGGCCAGCTTCCTGACCACGTCTTCGGTCGATCCGGCGAAATCTGCCGGCCCCAGGCCGAATATCGGTTCGATTGAAAACCCCAGCGCTTTGGCAACAGTCATTGCTTCGGTGCCGCAGCGGATCAACAATTCAAGGACACCCGGCACTTCGGTGGCTTCCCACAGTTTCAGGCCGAGCACGCCGAGCGGGCCGAGCAACATCGAACTGCTGATGAGCTTGGTCCATTTTGCGCTCATGATGTTCGGTGTCAGGGAAACGCGCCCGACATTTTTCATGATCGATTCGAGCTCCTGCAGCCGCGGCGTGATTTCTCCGGTCAGTTCGCCCAGGCCGAACCACGCTTTCTGATGCGAAGTGTTTCTCTGCACGATGCCCGGTGTGAAGACTTCGGCGGACAGTTCGACCACACAGCCGACATCGCGCTCGGCGCCGATGATGGGCGCAACCCACTCGTCGTTAAGACTGTTCTGCACCGGCACCAGCACACCGTCCGGTTTCAGATAGGGTTTGATGAATTGCGCCAGCCAGCAGCTGTCGTAAGACTTCGAGGTGAGCAGGACGATATCGAACTGCGTATTGAGCGTACAGACTTCGCACAGGTGATAGGCGCGTACCGGTGTGTGCAATTCTTCTTCCGGCAGAATAATGCGCAGGCCGTTGGTTTTCATTGCCTCAACGTGGGCGGGCCATTGATCGATCAGCACCACGTCGTAGCCGGCCTGTGTGATATCGGCGCCCACGCTGCTGCCGATTGCGCCGGCGCCAAGTACGGCTATTTTCTTGTCCACATGATCTCCATTTTGATGCGCCGCCGAGTGAACACTTTAATTGGTCGGCGCAGCAGTCGGTTCGATACCGGCGCGTTTGAACAATTCCGCCAGGCCGGCAATTTCGGTTTTCACGAACTTGGCGAATTCCTCCGGTGTGTTGCCGACCGGCACGCAACCGAGATCATTGAGCCGCTTCATGACCTCTGGACGCTTCAATACCGCGACGACTGCGCGCTGCATGACGGCAATGGAATCTGCAGGCGTTTTTGCCGGCACCATCAAGCCGAACCAGTTGGAAAATTCATAACCTTTGAGGCCTGTTTCGGCGACCGTCGGCAGTTCCGGCAGTTGCGGAAAGCGCTGTGCACTCGTCACCGCGATAGCGCGCAGGCGCTTCTCCTTCAAATAGGGCAAGGCGGTCACCACCGGCGCAAAGTAGACCTGCACCTCGCCGGAGAGCACGGCAATCATCGCGGGGCCGCCGCCCTTGTAAGGGATATGCAACAGGTTGACGCCTGCCATGCTGTTAAACAACTCGCCGGGGAGGTAGGTCGCGCCGCCGAAGCCGCCCGAGGAATAATTGATGGCGCCGGGCTTCGTTTTCGCCAGCCTGATCAACTCGCCCATGGTTTTGACCGGCAACGAGGGATGCACGACAACCAGATGTGGCGACAACGCCAATTGCGTGACCGGAGAAAAATCGCGCAGCAGATCGTAGGGCAGGTTGCGGTAGAGGTTTGCGTTTGCGGTCAGCGTCGAACTGACATTGAGCAGGGTGTAACCGTCGGCCGGCGCTTTGGCGACCAGTTCCGCGCCGATGTTTTGCGCGGCGCCGGCGCGATTGTCGACGATCACCTGCTGGCGCAGCAGTTCCGAAAGTCCCGGCGTCAGAATGCGCACAATGACATCGCCGCCGCTGCCCGGTGTGCTGGGCACGATCAGGCGCAAGACCTTGGACGGAAAAGTCTGCGCGCAGACCGCGGCGCAGACAAGAAAAAGCAGTGAGGCGACGGCGAGCCGAATCGCGCACGAATGGATTATCCTCATACGAATCGCCCTCCCCGCTGCAAATGGCCGGATGCAAATTTTTTTTCTTGTTCCGGCGATGGCCGCTGCGCCGGAATACGCGGCCTGCGGCATTGTAATCGATTCTACAACGTCAAATATTTACCGTTTGCGATCCGGTTGCGTTGACCCGCAATTCGCGCAAACGCTATGATGCGAAAGCACTGCGCAAAAAAATTCAAGACGGGGCATTCCTGGAGAGGCGGTTTCAATGACAGGCATTACCAATGTATCTGATGGCGGGAAAGCAGGCGCCGCACATGAATATCTGGCCGACGTCATCGTTATCGGCGGCGGCGGTTCCGGGCTCGCTGCCGCGATCGAGGCGACCACGCTCGGCCGCCAGGTCATCGTCGTCGAAAAAAATCCGGAGATCGGCGGTTCGACCATCCGTTCAATCGGCTCGATTTCCGCGAGCTGCACGCCGCACCAGATCCGCAAGGGCATCAAGGACAATCCCGACGACCATTTCATCGACGCCGGAAAATTCGCCGACGCCGTGAAAAAAGCGCAGTGGCGTGATTTCGACAATCACGACAACCTCGTGCTGCGCCGCATTCTCGTTGATAACGTCAACGACACGCTGCGCTGGCTGATGTCGATCGGCGTGCGCTTTTTCGGGCCTACGCTGGAGCTGCCGCACCGCAAGCCGCGCATGCACAACGTGCTGCCGAATTCACGCGCCTACGGTTACTGGCTGGAGAAACGCGCGCGTGCCATCGGCGTTGATATCCGCACGGGACGCCGCGCCAAACGCCTGCTGACCAAGGACGGCCGTATCGAGGGTGTGGAGTGCCAGCGTGACGACGGCACGCTGGAGCAATATCGCGCGCGCGGCGGCGTGGTGCTGTCCTGCGGCGATTTCAGTTCCGGCCGCGAGATGAAGCAGCGCTACGCGCGGCCCGAACTGGTGAACATGAAGTCATCGTGTAATCCGGCCAACACCGGCGACGGACACGTCATGGCGATGGAACTCGGCGCGCACATTCTGAATTCGCACATGGCGTATGCGCGCATCCGCTTTATCGCGCCGCAGAAGCGCACGCTGGTGCACATGCTGCCGCCGTGGCGCGTGCTGACGATGTTCATGGAGTTTGCGCTTGAGTACATGCCGGCGCGCCTGCTGCGCCCCTTCATCATGAGCTTTCTGACAACCGTGCTCGAAGCGCAGGCGAGCCTCTATGCGAACGGCGCGATCCTCGTCAATACGCGCGGCGAGCGCTTTTGCGACGAGCTCGATCATCCCGAATACAAACTTGTCGAACAGCCTGATCAGTACGCCTACATCGTGTTCGACGAGCGACTGGCGCGGCGCTTTTCGCAGTTTCCGTATTTTGTTTCAACGGCACCGGGTGTAGCTTACGCCTATGTGCCCGACTATGAACGCAGCCGCAAGGATGTGTTCAGAAAAGCGCCGACCATCGCCGCGCTGGCGCAGAAACTCGGTGCTGATCCTGAGAAGCTCGCGCAATCAATTCGCGAGCGCAATGCATCGCTGGCGGCACAGGCCGGCCAGGGCGGCATCGCCGCCGATGCCTTGACGATCGAGAGCGGGCCTTTCTATGCGATGGGGCCGGTCAGCTGCTTCGCCATGGGCACCGACACCGGTCTGGCGATCAACGAACGCTTTCAGATCCTGCGCGAAGACAAGCAGCCGATTCCGGGGCTCTTTGGCGCCGGCACGGTGGCGTTGGGCGGCCTGATGGCGGAAGGCCACGGCCATCATCTCGGCTGGGCGTTTACCTCGGGTCGCCTTGCCGGGCGCAATGCCGCGCACCTTGCCAACACTGCCGACGCCGCGCCGAAAAAATAGCGCGTGTCGCGCTGCGCAGTGCGCGGCCTATTCCTTGGTGATGTTGAGATTGCGGCCGAGCTTTTCCCACTTGTCGATATCGGCCTTGAAGAACGCGGCGAATTCCTCGGGCGAACTGCCGACCGACTGACCGCCATCGGCGGCAATCTGTTTGGCGATTTGCGGGTCGCGCAGAATGATGGCGATTTCGCGCTGCAGTTTCAGCACGATGTCGCGCGGCATGCCGGCAGGCCCCAGCAGTCCGGTCCAGAACAGTACCTCGTAACCGGGCAGTGTTTCGGCAAGCGCCGGAATATCAGGTGCGGCTGCATCGCGCTTCGCGCTGGTCACCGCCAGCGCGCGCAGTTTGCCGGCGCGCACCTGCGCGATGGTCGTCGCCATGGTCGTCATCACGGTCGTGATGTGACCTGCCATTACATCGACCACACCCTGGGTGCCGAATTTGTACGGCACGTGATGCAGTTTCACCTGCGCCATGCCGGCAAGGAGTTCGAGCGACAAATGATTGGAGGCGCCGATGCCGGCCGAGGCGTAGGAGATTTCGCCGGGGCGCGCCTTCGCCAGTGCGATCAGGTCTTTCGGCGATTTCAGCGGCAGCGATGGATGGATCACAAACAGATAGGGCACCACCAGCGCCAGCGTCACCGGCGTGAAATCGCGCTGCACATCGTAAGGCAGGCTTTTGTAGACCGGTGAACCGGTGGCCATGGCGTTGATGCCCATCAGCAACGAATAGCCGTCATACGCGTGCCGGCGCCGAGGCGATTGATGACGCGACCTGCCAGAAACACGCACTCCGGTCGTTACCGCGCTGGACGATATGTTGCGCGATTACGGCGATTCGAAGGCGGTCGCGACCGGAAATGATTAATTCTCGATGATTGATTAACTCAACATGCTGCTGTAAATGGATCGAGGCCGACTGCAGTCTGGATTTTCGAAACAAAACCGTGGTCTTCCCTTGCGCAGGTCTTCGACCCCGTCGTAGGTAAAGCGCATCATGCCGCCGGACTCGTCCTCGGACGCGGCTTCCAGCATGACGACCTGCGCGCCCGCATTGCGCGCTTCGAGCGCCGCGCCCAATTCCGCTGATTGGTCAAGCGCGACGGGTTAAAATCGGTGATCAGCCGGAATTCCAGATTCCGGAATTTTTGAAATCGAATCGTTGCGGAGAAATTTGAATGAACACGGCAACCGGCCAAGAAATGATGGCGGCACAGATACTCGCCACTTATGCAACCTCGCTCAAATACGAGGACATTCCCGCCGAGGTGATCATGCGCGCGAAAGCCTGCATACTCGATACGATCGCGGTGTCGAGTTTCGGCGCTTCGCTGCCGTGGTGCCGCATCGTCAATGATTACGCCCTGCGCAACAGCGCCGCCGGCAAGGCCAGCGTGCTCGGTACCAAACTCAAAGTCGCAGCCCCCTTTGCCGCGCTCGCCAACGGCGCCGCCGGTCATGCGTTTGAAATGGACAGTCTGGTGCAGCCCGGCGTCGGCGCGCATATCGGCACCTCGCTGCTGGCCCCCGGTCTTGCCATTGCGCAGGAGATCGGCGCCAGCGGCAGGGATTTCCTCACCGCCTTCGTTGCTGGATCGGAAATTCTCTACCGCGTCGGCGATGCCTCGCGCCATTCGCCGGAAAAGGTCGGCTTTCATTCGCCCGGCTTGACCGGCGTGTTCGGCGGTGCAATCACCGCCGGCCTTTTGATGAAACTCGATACCGCGCGCCTGACGCACGCACTGGGCATCGGCGGCTCGCTGTGCTCGGGCCTGCTCGAGTTTTCGAAGTCGGGCGGCGGCATGGTCAAGCGCCTGCATCTGGGCCGCGCCGCCGAGGGCGGCCTGATGGCGGCGTCGCTGGCACGCGAAGGTTTCACCGGCCCGGCCGCGGTGTTCGAAGGCAAGTTCGGTTTCTTCAACGTGTTCTGCGACGAGGTCGATCCGCCGCGCCTCACCGCCGGCTTCAATTCGACCTGGCACAGCATGAAGATCATGATGAAGCGTTATCCCTGCCACATCACCGCGCATGTGCCGGTCACCGCGGTGCTCGAAATCAAGGCGGCGCACGGCATCAGCGGCGACGATGTCGAGTCGATCAGCGTCACCGGCAGCGAGAAGATGGTGAGCCATCACAACATTCCGGAACCGCAGGACATTACGATGGCGCAATACAGCACGCCGTTTTGCGTGGCGCTCGCCTTCTACAAGGAACCGCGCGATCCGAAGGAGTTTTCGGATGCCGCCATCGCCGACACGAAGATCCGCGCGCTGTGCCGCAAAGTCACGCTCGCTGCGGACAAGGAACTCACCAAGGAAAATTCGCTGGCGACGCGCATGGTTGTGACGCTGAAAAACGGCAAGGTCATCACCCACGAGACCAGCGTGTTCCCGGGCATGCCGAAACGCCCGCTGACCGACGCCGAGCTGCGCGAGAAATTCGACCGCGTAGTGACCGGCATTCCGGCGGCAACCGCGGCGCGTTTGTTCGAGCAGTTCGCCGCGCTTGAGACGGTCAAGGACGTCGCTGCGCTGCAATTCGATTGATGCTGCCTTACGCCCTGCTTGCCGCGCTGATTGCCCAGCCTGCGTTCGCGCAGACCTGGCCGTCGCGCCCCTTGCGCGTGCTGGTGCCGTCGGCGGCGGGTGGTGCGGGCGATATCGTCGCGCGCGCGGTCGGGCAGAAACTGACCGAAGCGTGGGGCCAGCAGGTGATCGTCGACAACCGCAACGGCATCGTCGGCGCGGAGATCGCCGCGCATTCGGCGCCCGACGGTTACACCGTGATGTTCTCGACCTCGGCGCTGTCGATTCGCGAAAGTGTTTACCGCAAGCTGCCGTTCAGCACGCTGCGCGATTTTGTGCCCGTCGGGCAGGTGGTGTCGCAGTCGAACGTTCTGGTCGCGCATCCGGGCGTGCCGGTGAAATCGGTGCAGGAGCTGATCGCCTACGCGCGGGCGCGGCCGGGCGAACTCAACTACGGTTCGAGCGGCAACGCCAGTTCCAATCATCTCGCTGGCGAGTTGTTCAAGCTGCTGGCCAAAGTGAACATCGTGCACGTGCCGTACAAAGGCCTGCCGCAGGCGGTCACCGATCTCCTCGGTGGGCGCGTGCAAATCGTCTTCGGCAGTCCGTCGTCAACCCTGCCCGCGGCGCGTGACGGCAAATTGAGACTGCTGGCGGTGACGACGCCGAAGCGCTCGCCGGCGCTGCCCGATATTCCGACTATCGCCGAATCCGGCGTGCCCGGCTATGAATTCACCGGCTGGATCGGCGTGCTGCTGCCGGCGCGCACACCGCCCGACATCGTGCTCAAGCTCTCGCGCGAAGTGGCGCGCATCGTGCAACTGCCGGACCTCAAGCAGCGCTTCGCCGCCGACGCCACCGAATCGGTCGGCAGCACGCCGGAAGAATACACAGCCTTTCTTAAGGCCGAGATCGCGCGCTGGACCCGTGTTGCGCGCGCGGCCAACATACAGGTGGATTGATGTCAGCTCATGCCAAGGGTGGTAAGCGCCCGCCGTTCGACCGCGAAATCGTCGCCATTGCCGATTACGTCGCGAATTACAAAATCAAAAGCACACTCGCCTACAAGACCGCGCATTACTGTCTGATGGACACGCTGGGCTGTGGTCTCGAAGCGCTGTCCTATCCGGCCTGCACCAAACTGCTGGGGCCTGTGGTGCCCGGCACCATCGTGCCCAACGGCGCGCGTGTGCCCGGCACATCGTACGTGCTCGACCCGGTGACGGCGGCCTTCAACATCGGCGCGATGATCCGCTGGCTCGATTTCAACGATGCGTGGTTCGGCCGCAACGGCGCGCACCCCTCCGATAATCTCGGCGGCATTCTTGCCACCGCCGATTACCTGTCGCGTTGTAACGTCGCGGCAGGCAAGGCGCCGCTGAAGGTGCGCGACGTGCTGACCGCGATGATCAAGGCGCACGAGATCCAGGGCATCACCGCGCTCGAAAACAATTTCAACGGCCTTGGCATTGACCACGTCGTGCTGGTGAAGGTGGCCTCGACCGCGGTGGTCACCGGCCTGATGGGTGGCACGCGCGAAGAAATTCTCAACGCCGTGTCGAATGCCTGGATCGACGGGCAGGCGATCCGTACCTATCGCCATTCGCCCAACACTGGCTCGCGCAAATCGTGGGCGGCGGGCGATGCGACCAGCCGCGCGGTGCGGCTCGCGATGATGGCGCTGAAAGGCGAGATGGGTTATCCGTCGGCGCTGACGGCGAAAACCTGGGGCTTCTACGACGTGCTGTTCGAAGGCAAGCCCTTCAAATACACGCGGCCCTTCGGCTCGTATGTGATGGAGAACGTGCTCTTCAAGATCGCCTATCCGGCGGGTTTCCACGGCCAGAGCATGGCCGAGTGCGCGATCCGCTTGCATCCCGTCATCAGGGACCGTCTCGACGACATCGCCAAAGTCGAGTTATGGACGCACGACAAATCGTTTCATCTGATCAAGGAAGGCCCGCTGCATAATCCGGCCGATCGCGACCATTGCATCCAGTACATCGCCGCCATCGGCCTGATTTTCGGCCGTCTCACCGCCGCTGATTACGAGGATGCGGCGGCAGCCGACCCGCGCATCGACAAGTTGCGCGCGAAGATGACCGTGACCATGGACAAGCGCCTGACGGCAAGTCTGTTCGATCCGCAGCGGCGCTCGAATGGCGCCGCGGTGCTCGTCACCTTTAAAAACGGCCGCCAGAGCGACAGGATCGAAATCGAATTTCCACTCGGCCATCCGCGGCGGCGCCGCGACGGCATCCCGCTCCTGCTGGAAAAATTCCGCACCAATCTCGCGCGGCGTTTCCCGGCAAAACAGCAGCAGGCGATTCTGGATTTATGCGGCGATGAAAAGCGTCTGGCGGCGACGCCGGTCAACGCGTTCGTCGATTTGTTCGTGCGTTGACCCGTGGGCCGGCCGCCGTTCAGGCGCCAGGTGCCAGCGGCAGTTGTAACGGCGCGTCGAATTGGCAGGCCAGCACTTCCTGCGCGCTGAGCGCGCGCCCGACATAATCGCCCTGCACGCGCTCGCAGCCGATCGTTGAAAGCGCAAGCGCGGTGATTTCATCTTTGACGCCATCGGAGGTGACGGCGAATTCGAGGTCCTGCGCGAGGTGGGCGAGCGAGCGCACGATCTTGATGTGGAACAGCCCATCCGCATTGTCGCCGACGAAAGTCGCGCCGATTTTGACTTCATCGAACGGTAGTTGCGCGAGGCTGGCGAGCGAGCACGATGAGGTGCCGAAGCCGTCGATGCACAGGCGCACGCCGAAGCCCTTTAACCGGGTCAGCGTTTCTTTCAGGTGTTCCACCCCGGCAGCGAGTGCGGATTCGTGCACTTCAATGGTCACGCGTTGCGGCGCCACCTTCCAGGTGCGCAGCGCGCGGTCCACAAATTCGGCGATGTCGGGTTGGGCGAGACCGCCGGCCGTCAGCTTGAGCCCAAGCGGCAGCGTGATGCCAGCCAGTGCAAGCTCCGCGTATTGCCGCAGCGCGTTGTTGAACAACCACCAGGTGACTTCGCGGGTGAGCCCCGAGGATTCCGCCGCTTCCATCGCGCGCGCCGCCGGGACTTCGCCGAGCTCGGCGTCGCTCCAGCACAGCGTGCAACCGAGGCTGGCGATGCGGTTGGCGCGCAGATCGAGTTGCGGCGCGAAGGCGAGCTTGAGCTGGCTTTGTTCGAGCGCCAGGCGCAGGCGCATTTCATACTGCATATTGCGTTCTTCGCTTGCGCCCTGCGTCGCCTGGTACACGGCAAAGCGTTCGGCGCTGCCGCGCGCGGTGCCGGTGGCGAGCTTGGCGTTGCGCACCAGCGTTTGCTGGTCGTCACCGTGGTCGGGGTAGACGGCGATGCCGATGACGGCGTCAGTGTCGAACGATTGTCCGCCGATCGGGATCGGCATGCCGAGCGCACCGAGTATCTTGCTGGCGGCGAGTATCGCCACGCCTTCGCCGGCGATGCGCGGCAGCAGGCAGGCGAACTGGTCGCGGCTGATACGGCCGAGCCGGTCCTGTTTGCGCAGCACGCCTTCGCGCAGCCGCCGCGTCACGCGCAGCATGAAGGCTTCGCCTTTCTGCAAGCCGAGCAGGCGATCGACCTGCTCGATCTTGGCGACGTGGATCACCAGCAGGCCGAGTTGTTTGCCCTCGGCGCGGTGCGCTTCGATGGTGGCGCGGAAGATTTCCATGAAAGCCGCGTATTCGGGCGTGGGCAGCGTGCGCACCACGCCGCCTTCGCTCTGGCTGCGCGCGGCGAGCGAGGCGAGTAGTGCCACCTGCAGCAGCGTGTAGCGTTGCAGCGCCAGCAGATGCGCTTCGCATTGCGCTGCATTGTCCGCATGAATGCGCAGGGCGCCGCGCGTCATCGCGCCCTGAAAGCGCAGGCAATCGGCGCGCATGCGCTCGATCGGTTCGCCCTCGGCATCAAGCGCCCATTCGCCAAGCGCGGCGTAGAGCGGCGCGGCATCGGCGTCTGCCGGGCCGGCCAGACCGGCAAATGCGGCGGCCAGTGCGGCGGTGGTCGGCACGAAAATGTCGGGTGCACTTTGCCGTGTTGCTTCAAACACTGCGGCGACCTGGCTAAGCGTGGCGGCATCGACGCTGAATTCGCCGGCAAGTCGCACCACGAGGGCGGTCAGCCCTGCATTGGCGGAGGGTTCCGCGGCGTCCGCGCTTTCGTTGGTGTCAGAGGAAGTATTCGGAGGGATCAATTTCGATGCTTCCTTTGGGCAGTGTCCGTTTGATGCCGGCCGACTCGACGATTCTAGGCGGTTTGACCGGCGATTTGTGGATGTCGAAGACCACCATCACGCGCGGAAACAGTTTCATGCGCGGATTGCGCGCGATGACAATGCCGATGTCACCGGAATGCAGTTCAACCACCGCGCCCACCGGATAGGTGCCGATGCACTGGATGAATTGTTCCACCAGCGGGCCGTCGTATTTGCTGCCGCGCTCGGCGTAGAGCACTTTTAGCGCCTGCGCCGGCGGCAGCGCCTCGCGGTAGGCTTTGACCTCGGTCATCGCGTCATAGCTGTCTACCAGGCCGGCGATGCAGCCGAAGAGGCCGATCTGCGGACCTTTCAGGCCTTTGGGATAGCCGCTGCCATCGACACGTTCGTGATGCAGCATCGCCAGCGCCGGGATATCGGCGTGCAGGCCCGGGGTTTCTTTGAGGATGTTGAGCGAATGGCGCAGATGATCGCGGCAGATTTTTTGTTCGCCGTCGGTCAGCGGTTCTTTCTTGCTGAGCAGGTTGGCGGGCAGACGCAGTTTGCCGATGTCCTGCATCAAGCCGAGCATGCCGAGCAGATCGAGCTGTTCGCGCGGCATCGATAAAAAGCGGCCGAAGGTAATCATGTAGACCGAGACGCCGATGGCGCGGTCGAAGGAGTTAGGGTCCTTCGCCTTCATGCGTTCGAGCAGCAGCATGGCGTCGGGGTTGCGCACGACGCTGTCGGTCATGCCCTGCACGGCGGCCTGGATGCGCGGGCCGTCGAGTTCCTTGCGCGCCTTGATCGAACCGAAGACGTCCTGCATGACGACCTTGGCGTTGGTCTGCGCCGTCTGTGCCGCCGTCCATTCGCGTGCGACCTGCACCTTCTCTTCGTAAACGGTCTTGACCTTGATCGTTTCAAGCACGCTTGGCAGCGCGGGGCCGCCGGCGAACGGTGAGGCGGCGGCAACATCGGCGCCTTTTTCGGTGTCGATCGAAACGGTCTTGCAGAATTTTTTCAGCGCGTTGAGCTGGGCGTCGGAATTGAGCACGAAGCCCTGAAACATGAAGGGCGTTTCCGTCCACGGCCGGTCGAGAGCGTGAATGTAGACGCCGAACTGCAGCTCTTCAACGGAGACCTGTTTTTTCATCGATCCTGCAAAAACCAATCAGACGTAACGCAGCCAATACGATTGCCGCAGGCCATGCAACCGGCATGACGAAGGCGTCGCGCAACTATGATACGCGCCTCGCGTATCAGAATTCGAATACCTGGTTGTTTTCGAGCGGCCGGGGCGGGGTTGCCGCCGAGAGTTCCTCGATTTCCAGCATGGTCAGCTCGATTTCGCTGGGTTTGAGGTGGGTAATGTAGACCTCGGCGGGGCGCGTCAGTTTTGCCAGTTCTTCGCCCAACATCGAGGGGCAAAGGTGTTTGGACAGCTCGGCCAGCGTGCGGTCTTTGTCGGAAAACGCCGTTTCGATGATGAGAAAGCGCAGGTTTTCGATGGTGTTCAACACCGCCCACAGCGCGTCGTTGGGGCCGGTGTCGCCGGTGAAGACGAGGCTGCTTTTGCCGCTGTCGAGCTGGTAGCCGACGGCTGGCACCGTGTGCACCGCAGGCAGCACCGTCACTTTGCGTCCGTTGAGGACGATGCTTTCACCGACTTCGACTGCCTGATAACGCAGCCACGGCTGTTCGGGCGTGGGGATCACGGTGAAGTCGGGCCAGATGTCCCAGTTGAACAGGTTTTTCTTCAGGCTGGCGATGGTTTGCGGCAGCGCGTACACGGTCACCGGGTTCGGCCGCAGCGCGCCGACCGAATCGACAAAAAACGCAATCGAGCTGACGTGGTCGAGGTGCGAATGCGTGACGAAGATATGGTCGATCAGGGTCAGCTCGGCGAGCGAAAGATCACCGACACCGGTGCCGGCATCGATCAGAATGTCGTCATCGAGCAAAAACGAGGTGGTGCGGTTTTGCAGTCCGCCGATGCCGCCGGAACAACCGAGTACCCGCAATTGCATTATTGTTTCCCCGCTTCGCTGTGGATGAATACTCTAACACCGCCGGCGCACGCCGCCAGCCGGCCGAAAAATAGTGTCGTCACGGCAGGCGATTGGACCGATAAAGCCTAATCGCCCTTGATTTTTGCCTGTTTGATCACGCCGGCCCACTTGTTGCGTTCGGCGATCAAATGATCGTGGAACTGCTGTGGTGTGCCGGGTTGCGCTTCGGCGCCGTCGTCGATGAGGCGTGACAGCACCGCGGGATTGTCGAGCGCCTTGCGGATTTCGCTGTTGAGTCGCTCGATCACCGCCTGCGGCATTTTCGCCGGGCCCTGCACGCCGTACCACTGCGTCATGACGAAACCCTTGACGCCGACTTCAGCCGCCGACGGCACGTCGGGCAGTGGCTTGGCCCGTTTCGGCCCGGTGACGGCGAGTGCGCGCAGGCGTCCGGCGCGCACCTGCGGCAGCGCCGAGATAATGCTGCCGAAGGTGAGCTGGATCTGGCCGCCGATCAGATCGGGATAGGCGGCGCCGATGCCTTTGTACGGAATATGGGTCATCTCGGTGCCGGTAACGAATTTGAACAGCTCACCGGTGAGATGGATCAGGCTGCCGTTGCCGGCCGAGGCGTAGTTGAGTTTGTTCGGATTGGCTTTTGCGTAGGCGATCAGTTCATTCAGCGTTTTCACCGGGATCGACGGATGGACCACCACCAGATAGGGCTGCGAGGTGACCTGCGTCACCGCGGCAAAATCGCGCACCGCGTCGTAATCGGCCTTGTACATCAGCGGATGGATCACCGAACTCGCGCTGATCATGATGATGGTGTAGCCATCGGGCGCGGCGAAACGCACCAGCTCCGCACCGACGCTGCCGCCGCCACCGCCGCGGTTGTCGACCACCACGGTCTGGCCGAGGCCTTCGGAGAGTTTGATGGCAAGACCACGCGCCACGGTGTCCATTGCGCCGTTGGCGGCCAGCGGCACGATCAGGCGGATCGGGCGCTCGGGGTAGGCGGCGGCATTTGCCGGCATTGTTTGCAGCGCAAATGCGCACACGACTAGTTTGAAAAATTTACTCACTTCGTATCCCCGCATCCTTGATGACCTTGCCCCATTTCGCCATTTCATTTTTCAGTGTCACGGCAAATTGTTCCGGCGTACTGCCCACCGCTTCGACGCCCGAGTTGAACAAGCGCTCGCGCGCCTCTGCACTTTGCAGCACCCTGACCATTTCCTGATTCAAACGTTGCACGATGGCCGGTGGTGTGCCGGCCGGCGCAAACACCGCGAGCAACGACGCGGATTCATAACCGGGCAGGCCCGATTCGGCGACTGTTGGCAGATTCGGCGCCAATGCAGTCGGCTTCAAGGTAGTCACCGCCAGCGGTCGCAGCTTGCCGGATTTCAACAAGGGGTTCGCCGAACCTGTCGATGGAAACATGAAATGCAGCTCACCCGAGAGCAGCGCCGTCAGCGCGGGGCCGCTGCCTTTGTAAGCGACGCGCACGATCTGCACGCCGGTCATCGTCCTGAATAATTCCGCGGCGAGATGCGGCGTCGAACCCGCCGAGCCCGAACCGTAATTGAGTTCGTTCGGCCGCGTCTTGGCAAGCGTAATGAGTTCGCGCACGGATTTCACCGGCAGCGACGGATGCACCACCAGCAGGTTTGGCGAATTGGTCGCCCAGGTCACCGGCGCAAAATCCTTCACCGGGTCATACGGAACCTTGTCGCGCATGAAAGGCGCGAGCCACATCGGGCTGCCGTACAACAGCAGTGTGTAGCCGTCCGGCGGCGATTTTGCAGCGATCTCAACGGCGACCACGCCGCGATTATCGACGACTGCCTGCTGGCCGAGGCCGCCGGTGATGCCCTGCGCGATCAGGCGCGCGGCGAGATCATCGCTGTTGCCCGGCGCGCTGGTGAGGATGCGGACCGGCTTCGACGGATAGTTTTGTGCCGGCGTCTCAATGGCGAACAGCAGTGCTGCGACGACGCAGAGCACGCGCAGCATCATGAGGCTGCCCGCAGCGGCGACACCGTTTCGATCACGGTTGTGAAATCGCGTATCGACGTGCATTGCTCGATCTGCTCGATTGCCTGCGCGACCTTTTTTACCTGCGCCGCCGGCAGGGCGCGTGCCGCGCAGCTTTCGAATTTCGCCATCATGCCGGCATCGGAAACCGGATTGGCCGAAGTGCGGCCGAGTGGCTTGGCAATCTTCGCGGTAAACGCGCGACCGTCGGCGAGTGTGACCGTTAATTCGGCACCGACGTGATTGCCTGACGAAAACGCGCCTTCGGCGAACGGTGTGGCGTGCGTGCGTTTCAGTAAATCGACCACGCGCGGTTCGCAGTAGGCATCGCCTTCGAGATCCTCGAACTGCACGCGGCCGTCGAGCAGGGCGCGCGCCACGCAATACTGCACGCTGAATTTCGCGTCGAGTGAACTGGCCGGCAGCGGCCGGTTGGTGTGGGCGAGGCGCTGCGCCGAGGTCCACGATTCGACGCGCGCGATCTGCGATGCGTCGATGGGGTCTCTCATTTTGATGATTTGCGTGCGGATGTCGAGCGCAGCATCGACCGCCGCGTGCGTGCTGGCACAACAGGGATATTGTTTGTAGCAGGCGCCGGGGGCGACGATGTCGAGCGGCTCGCCCCAGCTGTCGAAAATTTTTGCGGCATCAAAGGTGCCGGCACCGTTGAACACGTTGAAAAAGCCCTGCTTGTGTTCGAAGGCGCTGTCGTTGGCGCTGAAGCCGCGGCGCGCCAGCAATGCGGCCATCAGGCCGCCGCGCGCGCACTGGCCGACGTGCAGCGGTTTGGTCATGGTGCCGAAGTTCGCCTTGATGCCGGCGGCGAGCGAAGTCGCCATCGCCATTGCAGTGGCCGTCTGGTCTTCATCGAGTTTGAGAAAATGCGCGCAGGCCGCGGCCACCGCAAACACGCCGAGCGTCGAGGTCGGGTGCCAGCCTTTTTCGTAGTGATGCATGTTGACGCCACGACCGAGGCGCGCGCCGGCTTCGAAGCCGACCACGTGCGCGGCGAGCAGATCGCGCCCCGAGCCGCCGAAGGCTTCGCCGGCCGCAATCAACGCCGGCATCATGGTCGCCGAGGCATGGCCGAACATCGTGTTTGTCGCGTTGTCGTAATCAAGCACATGCGCGGCGGTGCCGTTGATCAGCGCGGCATCGAGCGGGCCGATGCGGCGGTTGCTGCCGAACACCAGGCAGGCGCCTGCGGACGGCGAAGCGAGGACTTCTTCGACGATGCGTGTGGCGTCTTCGCGCGCGCCGGCGAGCGTGACGCCGACGGTGTCGAGCAACCCGACCTTGCTCCACGCCAGTGCTTCGGCGGGCATGGTGTCGGCGCGCATGGCGACGATGCGTTTGGCAAATTCACGGGCGATGGTCATTGGCGGGCCTGGAAAATAATTGGCGTGCGTTTGGCGAGGCGAAGGCGCGGGACTATAATTCCGCCTCTGAATTTCACAATTTTAACCCAGCGGGGAGCACGGCATGAACAAGCCGGTGGAAACACTATTGGCACGCGAAGTCGACGGCATACAGCTCAAACTGACCGAGTTCGCGCAGAAGTTGCGTTATGAAGACCTGCCGGCAGACATTGTGCACGCCGCCAAGGTGCGCGTGATCGACACGCTGGGCTCGCTGATCGGCGGATTTTTCGCCGAACCCTGCCGCATCGCGCGCGACGTTGCAGCGGCGATGCCCAACGACAACGGTGCCACCGTTATCGGCACGCGCATGAAGACCACGCCGGAGATGGCTGCTTACGTGAACGCTGCCACCGCGCGTTACGTCGAGATGAACGACATCTATCACTGGCCCGGTGCTTTCGGCGGTCATCCAAGTGATGTGCTGACGCCGACGCTGGCGGCAGCCGAACATGTCAAAGCGAACGGCCGTGATTTCATCACCGGTGTCGTGCTCGCCTACGAGGTTTATCAAAGTTTCTCCGATGTATTCAAAAACATCGGCATGGGTTTCGACCACACCAACTTCTGCACGCTCGGCAGTGCGGTGGCCTCCGGCAAACTGCTCGGCCTGCCCGCCGATAAACTCTCGCAATGTATTTCGATGGCGGCGGTGCCGAACGTCATCCTGCGCCAGGTGCGTATGGGGCATTACTCGATGTACAAGGCGGTGGCCTCGGGCCACGCCGGGCGCGCCGGTGTCTTCGCAGCGATCCTTGCGCGCGCCGGCATGGAAGGCCCGCATCTGCCGTTCGAGGGCAAGGGCGGCTGGCGCGAGCATGTCGCGCACGACAAATTCGATATTTCGCTCGGCGGTTACGGCGCGCCGTTCAAGATCCAGCATTCGCTGATCAAGCCGCGCGCCTGCTGCGGCACGACGATCTCCGGCGTACTTGCCGCCGAACATATCGCGCCGCTGCGCGATCTCGATGCGGTCGAAAAAATCACCGTCGAGGTCTACAAAAAAGCGAAGGAACGCGTCGGCACGGGTGAGCACCGCTGGAACCCGGACACGCGCGAAACCGCCGACCACAGCATTCCCTACGTCGTTGCCGCCACGCTAATGGACGGCACGATCACGCCGCGCTCATTCAACGACCAGCATCTGTGGAACCCGGCGCTGCGCGCGCTCATCCACAAGATTGAAGTCGTTGAGAACGAAGAATTCACCAAGGCCTACATCAAGCTGCCGGTCGAGCACCATACGCGCGTCACCGTCACGCTCGCCAACGGCGAAAAGCTCGTCGGCAAAGCCGGCGGCGCCAAAGATGAGTTGTCGGCGCCAAAGACCGATCAGGAGATTGCAGACAAATTCCGCATGCTCTGCGAAGAACCGCTCGGCGTGAAACAGTGCGACGCGCTGCTCGCGCAGTTGTGGAAGCTCGAAGAGATGAAGGATGTGTCGGCGATTCCGCCGGGGTTTGTCATCGCTTAGATGTTGTGGCGCAGGCGACTCGCCTGCGAGAAGCACCGCCAAAGTTAGTGCGGGCTGTCTCAAATTCACTGTGGATGTGCGCTGAATTTCCTGGCGATATGAAATACACGCGCTGATCGCAGGCGAGTCGCCTGCGCCACAAAAAGCAGAACGCCGTAGTGCTTGTCCTGCGATTGCGCAGACTTAATTCTCGATCTTGATCCCCGAGCGCTGAATGAAGCGCTCCCACAAATCCACCTGTTTCACAAACGTGCGGCGGAATTCTTCGGGCGTATTCGCCGGCGCCGCTTCGGCGCCTTCGGCGGCGAGCCGCGAAGTCATCTCCGGCGAATGCATCAGGCGCTGTGCTTCGACATTCACTGCATTGAGAATCGCCACGGGCACGCCAGCCGGCGCGTAGAGCGCGTGCATGTTCTCAAGCTGGAAATCGGCGATGCCGGCTTCCATTACCGTCGGCACTGCCGGAAACGCGGCGAGCCGCCGCGCGCTGGTCGCGGCAAGCACTTTCAGCCGTCCGCTTTTCAGATAAGGCGTGCCGCCGAGCCCGCTGGTCAGCAGCACCTGGATCTGCCCGCCCATCAGATCGGTCAACGCCTGGCCGTAACCTTTGTACGGCACGTGCACCATGTCGATCCCGCCGGCCATGTATTTGAAGAGCTCGGTGCCCAGATGCGCGAAGGATCCGATGCCCGCCGAACCGTAGCTCAAGGCATTCGGTTTGGCTTTCGCCAGCGCGATCAGTTCGCGCACCGAATTGGCCGGCAGCGAAGGCGGCGCCAGTAACAGAAACGGCGAACTCGTCAGCTGCACCACGGGTGCGAGCACGCGGCGCGTGTCGAAGCGCACTTTCTTCATCGGCGTGGCGGTGATGATGAGGGAGGCGCCGCCGAACAATGTGTAACCGTCGGGCGGCGCCTGCGTCAGCATTTCCACTGCGATTACGCCGCCGCCGCCGCCGCGGTTGTCCACGACGATAGACTTGCCCCATTTTTCCGAAAGGTGCGTGCCGACCGCGCGCGCCATGATGTCGGCGCCGCCGCCGGGCGCGGAGCCGACGATGATGCGGATCGGCCGCGCGGGATATCCGGCGGGTGGTGTTTGCGCCTGCGCGCACACGAACGCGCCGCTGAGGCACAACAGGCCCAGTGCGCGCGCGAAGTACAATTTTGTGTTTTGCAAGTTCATGCCGCCAATTTTACGCGAACCGCGTTGCGCCGCCGCCGGCATGGACAGCCGGCGCACCTGCGAGTTACGATCAGCGCTTCAAGCCGAAAAGTATTTCCGAAAGCATTATTAGAACCGTCATTCCCGCGAAAGCGGGAATCCAGTTGTTACCGCATAAAATCCTGGACTCCCGCTTTCGCGGGAGTGACGAAGTGGATTAGTGCAAGAGTGATGAAGTGGTTTTATGCAGGCAACCCTTGAGGATTTCGCATGGCTGCAACAATGATGGTTCTCGATCCGATCGCGCCGCTGCAGCACGCCGCGCGCACGCAGACTGTGCTCGACGGTCTCGCCGGCAAGACCGTCGGCTTCATCGACAACGCCAAACCGAATTTCCAGTTCCTCGTCGATGAACTCGCCGAACTGCTGGTGAGCAAATACAAAGTTGCCGCGGTGCTGAAGCACCGCAAGTCGGGCCAGGTGCCGGTCGAAGAATCGGTGCTCAAGGATTATGAGGAACGCTGCGACGCCGTTATCACCGGCTCCGGCGATTGAGGGTCCTGCACGTCGTGGAGTGTCCACGACAGTGTTGAAGCCGCCAAGCGCGGCCTTGCCGCCGTCACCATCTGCTCGACGGCATTTAAGGGGCTCGGCCACGGCCAGTCGCGCGCGCTGGGTTTCCCGACGCTGCCCGTCGCACTGATTCCGCATCCGTTCGGCACGCGTTCGCGCGCCGAGATCAAACAAATCGCCGCCGATGTGGTTGGCGATATCGCGCGTTTGTTGTGCGAAGCGCCGGTGGCCACTGCCGCGACGAAAAGCGCCGCTGCTGCGCGCGCCAACGAAATTGAAGTTGCCGACGACATCGAGGCCTTCAACCGCCTGCTGCTCGAACGCCACTGGAGCGACGGCCTGCCGGCGATCCCGCCGACGCGCGAGCGCGTCGAAAAAATGTTGAAGCACACTACGCGCAAGCCCGAAGAAGTGGTTGGCGCGGTGGCGCCGGCCTTCGGTGTCGCCACCGTCGAGCGCATTGCGATCAACGCGGTGATGGCCGGCTGTTATCCCGAATATCTGCCGGTGCTGATCGCGGCGACCGAAGCGATCTCCGATCCGCGCTTCAATCTGCGCGGCATCCAGGCGACGACCAATCCCGCTGCGGTGTTCTTGATCGTCAACGGCCCGATCGCCAAACAGCTCGGTGTGAACAGCGGCGGCAACTGCCTCGGCCCCGGCGCGTGGGCGAATGCCACGCTCGGTCGCGCCATGCGCCTCATCCAGCAGAACATCGGCGGCGCGCAGGCCGGCGACATGGACCGCTCGACACAGGGCCAGCCCGGCAAGTACACCTTCTGCTGCGCCGAGAATGAAGACGCCAGCCCGTGGGAGCCGCTGCACGTCGAGCGCGGTTTCAAAAAGGAACAAAGCACCGTCACCACCGTCGGCGCGCTCGGCACCTGGAACATGAACTCGCACGCCAAGGATTCGAAAGATCTGCTGCGCATCATTGCCGACACCATGACTTTTCCGGCGAGCAGCGATTTCATTTACGCCGGTGAGCCGTGGTTGATCCTCGCACCCGAACACGCCGAGGTGCTGCATGGTGAAGGCTTGAGCAAGGCCGACGTCAAACGATTGTTGTGGGAGCAGGCGCGTTTGTCAGGGCACCGCCTGTCGGCCAAGGATTTCGGCCGCACGCAAAGCGGACGCCGTGCCGAGCTCGGTGAAATCACGCGTGATGTTTTGCTGCCGATCACACAGAAGCCCGAAGAGATCGGCATCCTCGTCGCCGGCGGCACCGGCACGCATTCGGTTTATATCCCGATGTCGGGGCATGTCAGATCGGTAACGAAAGAAGTCAAGTAAATGCTCGGTTGTTGCGGTGCTGATATGCGCTCGCGCTCCCCGCAAACGGGTGGCTTCGCCACTAACGTGTCCGCGCGACAAGGTGGGGGTGAGAAGTACCGCATTCGGAAGAAATTCACCCCCATCCCCACCTTCCCCCATCAAGGGGGAAGGAGTTTATTTGTGGCGCAACGAATGCAAAAATTTCCCTCCCCCTTGTTGGGGGTTAGGGTGGGGGTGATGCAACTCATGGTTCGAAATGTCTCAAGCGCGATACTCTTGGCAGTGGCTCTTGGCGTCGCTACCGCCCACGCCCAAACCTGGCCTACCAAACCCGTCCGCATCATCACCGCCGAACCCGGCACCGGCAATGATCTCATCGCGCGCCTGATCGTCTCGCACCTGAGCAGCGCCTTCGGCCAGCAATTTGTCGTCGACAACCGCGGCCTCGTCGCCGTTGAAATGGTGGTGAAGGCCGCGCCCGACGGTTACACGCTGCTCTCCTACGGTCCGCCCCTGTGGCTGACACCCTTGCTGCGGCAGGTTTCGTACGATCCGCTGCGCGATCTCGCACCCATCACATTGGCTGGAAGTTCGCCGAACATCCTCGCCATTCATCCGTCGCTGCCGGCGAAAACAGTGCCCGAGCTTCTGCTGCTTGCGAAGAAGCGGCCGGGCGAACTCAATTACTCGTCGAGTTCCACCGGTGCCTCGCCGCATCTCGCCGCGGAATTGTTGAAGAGCATGGCAGGCATCAACATTGTGCGCGTCGCCTACAAGGGCAGCGGCCAGGCACTGGTCGCGCTGATCGGCGGCCAGGTGCACATCATGTTTCCGAACGCCGGCACCGTGGCGCCGCATCTGAAGTCGACACGCGTGCGCGCGCTCGCCGTCACCACGCTCGCACCTTCGACCTTGGCGCCGGGGCTGCCGACGCTCGCGGCCTCCGGCGTGCCCGGCTACGAATCGTCCTCGCAGTTCGCGCTGCTGGCACCGCCCGGCACGCCGCCCGCAATCATCGAACGCCTCAATCGTGAAATGGTCGCTGCGCTGCGGCGGCCGGATGTCGCTGAGCGCCTGTTCGGCAGCGGCGTTGAAGTCGTCGCCGGCACGCCGGAGGAACTGACGACGACGATGAAGGCGGAGATGGGGAAGTGGGGGAAGGTTATAAAAGACGCTGGAATACGAGCGGAGTAGTGGGCCGCTATATCGAGCCTGGTCCCTTAAACGCTCTGTTAGCAGGTTCTCTCCCCCTTTGATGCGGGAGGGCCAGGGTGGGGGTCAGCGGCAAACAGTCGGGCCTAGCCCCTTTAATTCGCTAAAACATTTTTATTGCTGAAACGAGAAAACGAAATGGCAACCAAACCCGAACCACTTTTTCCGACCATTGCCGCCTGCCCGAACTGCGGCAAGCGTACTCGCGTCAAGATGGAGCGATCGTTTCCCGTGCCGCGCGGTGTCGATGGCGTCGGCTACCTGCGCTGTTTTCCCTGTAACAAGCGCTATTTCCGCACGGTCGGTACTGCGGAAGGCATCGCCGCCTTTGCGCTGGCGTTGGCGATCGAAGCCCACGGCCATTCGCCGGAAGAGGAACTGACGCACCACCACGATCCGCTGCCGATCGTCGGACAAACCGAGAAATACGCGTTTATCGACATCACGCCAGCGCCGGGGCACTGACGCTCAAAATTACGGAAGCCTGCAATCGCATTTCTGGATCTTGTTGATGGCCCACCTCGCGCCGTGGTCCTCGTCAGCAAGGCGAATCATCGAAATTCGAAGATGACAGTGGGGGCATTTCACGAATTCGCCATTCCTGTCATGGTCTATGGACGGATTGGTGGCTTCTCCCGAATTCATGGCTTTGCCATGGGCGCCGCCTGTCGCAGTTGTGCGATACAGCTGCTTGCGACAGCACGGGCAAAGCACCGCTATGATTTTCCGCGGATTCAACGGTAAAC
This sequence comes from Chitinophaga pinensis, assembly GCA_943329075.2. Lineage (GTDB taxonomy): Bacteria > Pseudomonadota > Gammaproteobacteria > Burkholderiales > SG8-41 > PALSA-1004. Next base: position 126,067 of record CALQCM020000004.1, read on the forward strand.
CTCTCTTGAGTGGTGCCAGGAATTGTTCCTTGGCTGGTTTAGCGTAGCAGATTCGTGAGTGGGCAACATTGACGCGCAAGAAGATATCGAGCCTGGCCCCTTTAACACGTGGCGGTTGAAGCCCACGGCCACGCGTTGATCGATGAAATTACGCATAGCCACGATCCGCTTCCGATCATCGGACACCGATAAATATGGGTTTATCGACATTACGCCGGCTGCGGGGCATTGACGAGCATCTTTGCGGAGTCGGTGCATCGCGACGGGCGCGCAAAATAGTCGCCGTGCTGCACAGTCTAGACGTTACCTCGAGCCTGTTCGGTAGCGGCGTCGAAGTGATTGTCAGCACACATGCGGAACTGGCCGCGGCGATGAGGGCGATGATTATGCTGGTGGAGGGCGGGAGAGGTGCTTGAGTCTGTTAGATCAGACTGTGCTTTTTTTCTTAATTCTTTGCGGACCTTTTTTCTGGTTGGCACATGTCGGACACCAAGAGCGCTTATGGATTACATTCAGGGGCATTGCTTCCCACTTGTGCCCATTCGTACATTGCCATAGCAATTTTGTTTTGCTGTTCTTGTATTCCGTCGAAAGGCACTGGCCTCCAAATTTATTGGCATGTTCTCGCATCGCGATGATTCCGACATGGGTTCCCTTTTGCCCTGCGCAATATGGGCACCAAGAATTCTTGCTGAGAATATTTGTTGACGCGGCGGCCCATTCATGGCCCTTGTTGCATTTCCATCTGAGCAATGAGTGCGAGTTTCTGTAAATCTTTGATAGGCATGCGCCACCACGCTCAGCCGCTATTTTTTGCATATCCAAGATTGTTTTTTTTAATACGCCAGCACATTCGGGACACCACGATTTTTGATGGTAAACACTACCTGGAGATGCATTCCACCGATGTCCTTTCGCGCATTGCCATTCCAGGGGAATGCTCCATCCACGAAAAGTGGAACTTAACAGTTCCCCAGATCGATTTTTAGCTTCTTCGGTAATTAGGCTCAATATTGGTAGAGGCTTGTAAGCATCCGAAAAATCGATCAACTGTTTGCGATTTTGCAATGGAACTCGAATGCCGCATATTTTTGTCTTTTTCAGAATGAAGTTCTGAATGCTGTCTAGTGGCGTAAGTGCTGGAATTACGGGCACTTCGATTAAGGCGATACCGTATTTTTTGCAGAGCCGCCTTTTTAGGGCGTCTTCGTTTTGCCGAAATTTTAGGGATAAGGCATCTTTTGAATACCTTTTATCGACTTTATAGTGGTAGCTACCCTGGTGTTCAAATGCTAGCTTTAATTTTTGAGAATATCCATCTAGCTCCAAAAGAGTTCCCCGTGGCGTCTTTAACCAATTCGGTCGTGTCTTTGGGAATTGTGTTTTAAAAAATTTTTTCGAAGAATATCCTGCAGATTCGCTCGCCTAGTCCGGAGGAACATTCGGGACACCATCCTCCTTGCAAAATGTTTGCGGGGCGTGCAAACCACCTGTGTCCTAACGAACACTGCCATTCCAAGGGACTCACCTGTCGAACATAATCCTTAGATACGCATAGACCACCACGCGTTTTTGCTACTTCTTGCAGTGCCAATAGCTTGGCTGGATGCTGACCCATCAGGTGCTCTTGCCAGCGCATTTTTCCGCAAAGAGGGCACCAGTTTTTAGCGCCGATCACACTCTGAGGTGTGGCCAGCCACTCGTGCCCTTCCTTGCATCGCCAGCGAACTTTATCGGCAGGGGTTATCAGGCTTTCCGCCAAGCATTGCCCTCCACGCTCAATTGCCACGCGTCTTAGATCATGAATCGTGCGTCGCCTATTAGCGTTTACCTTAGATTTGGCGCATGTCGGGCACCAGGTGCCATTCAAAATATTGTTCGGTTTTGCTTCCCAAATGTGTTCGTTTTGACATTGCCATTGCAGTTTCACAGAGGATTTGACGTATTCTTTCGAAAGACAGAGGCCGCCCTTTTGTTTTGCAAAAGCATCTAACTCGTTTAGCCATTTCTCGGGGCTGTTCTTGCACTTTTGGCACCAGGTACCATCTAGCACCATACGCCCGTTGGCTTCCCATCGATGACCGGCCTTGCATTCCCAAGTATATTTGGATCGTAGGCGACGATAATCTTTGGAAAGAACATTTCCACCAAGTCGAGAGGCATGGTCGATCAAGTTATCCAAGGAAATCTGTCTACGGATTGTCATTAATTTTTATTAAAGAACAATTGTTGAGAGCGGCATGGAAATGATGTTCATCAGGATATTCCCCTAAAATCCGAACAGAGAACCATAGGGGTAAGCGTCAATTGGTCTATCTAGAATGTAAGGAAGAAGCTGAGAGCTTGACGCCAAGCGCATGCAGCAGTTTGAGCATCGTGTCATAACGCGGCTTGGCGCCGGGCGTGAGTGCCTTGTACAGACTTTCGCGCCCGAGGCCGGCATCTTTGGCAAGTTGTGCCATGCCGCGGGCGCGTGCGACATCACGCACGGCGGCCAGAAACACCGCGGGGTTGGGGTCTTCAAGCGCGGCAGTAATGTATTCCGCGATGGTGTCCTCGTCATCGAGGTAATCAGCGGCGTCGAAACGGGAAAATTTGGCCATGGTTCACTCCTTGTTTAAAGCACGCGCCATTTCGATTGCACGTTTGATGTCACGCTTCTGCAACGATTTGTCACCGCCGACCAGAAGCAAATAGACCACTTTTGCGCGCCGTGTGAAATAGACGCGATAGCCCGGCCCGACGTGGACGCGCATTTCGGAAACACCTTCACCCACTGTTTCGCAGTCGCCGAAATTGCCGTGCTCGGCTGAACGGATACGATGAATGATGCGGGCGCGGCCCGTTTTGTCTTTCAGGCCTGCAAGCCAAGCGTCGAATTCATCGGTGCGCTCAAAGATGTTCACGGTTTGCAGTGTATCCAACTAGATACAAAGATGCAATCATGTGCGGTGTTCTGACTCTGAACGGTGGGTTACGGCGCTGCGCGCCTAACCCACCCTACGGACTGCAGTTAATGCGAGGTGATCCCCGCCTCCCGCACCACCTTCTTCCACCGCTCGATATCCGCGCGCAAAAACACCGCCAGTTCCTGCGGACTGTTGCCGATTGGCTCCGCGCCCTGCGCCAGTAGTTGTTCGCTGACCGCGGGCAGGCGCACGATGCGCGCGGTTTCTGTGTTGAGGCGTTGTACCACCGCGGCCGGCGTGCTGGCGGGTGCCATCAGCGCGTACCAGAGCGATGACTGAAAACCCGTGAGTCCCGATTCGGCCACCGTCGGTGTGTCAGGCAGGGCACGCGAACGCGCGCGGCCGGTCATGGCGAGGGCTTTCAACTTGCCGCTTTTGATATGCGGCAACGTCGGCAAGGGGCTGGTGCACATCAGCGGCACTTCGCCGGCGAGCAATGCGGTGACCGCAGGGCCGGCGCCTTTGTAGGGAATGTGCACGAGGTCGATGCCCGCCATCCACTTCAGCATTTCAACCGAGAGATGGCCACCCGTGCCCGGGGTCGATGAGCCGTAGTTGATTTGCCCCGGGCGTGCCTTGGCGGCAGCGATCAGTTCGCGGATGTTGCCGACGTTGAGCGAGGGATGCGCGACGAATACCAGCGGCGAATCGGCGACCAGCGTGACCGGCGCGAAATCGCGCAGCGTGTCGTAGGGCAGGTCTTTGATCAGCGCGGGGTTGGTGCCGAAGGCGGCGTTGGCGAGCAGCAGCGTGTGGCCGTCGGGCAGGGCGCGCGCGGTGAGTTGCGTGGCGATGATCGTGCCACCGCCGCCGCGGTTATCGACGACGACCTGCTGGCCGAGCGCTTCGGCGAGTTTTTGCGCGAGCGAACGCGCCATGATGTCGGTGGCGCCGCCGGGTGGGGCGGGGGTGATGAGGCGGATGGGTTTGGTGGGGTAGAGGTCGGTTGACTGAGCGGTTGATGAAATTGGCGAAAAGATTATTGCGGTAACTATCGCGCAAACATGTGCGCGCCGCAAGAAAGATTCCCTCCCCTGCGCAACGCGCGGGGGAGGGCGCTCGCGACACGGCGTTCGCGAAGCGATCCGGGGCGGGAGCGAGCGCTCTGGCGCGCTGCCCGCAAGCGGCTGGCTTCGCCAGTAACGTGTCCGCGCGCCAGGATGGGGGCGCTGCTGACGTGCGAGCGCCCCCATCCTAGCCTTCCCCCGTAAACGGGGGAAGGAATGGTTGTGCCGCCGCATGAGCGTATTGATGATGTGCGTAAGGCGGGTAAGGCTTGTGAAGTGTGCGTGCATGTTTGCAGTCAATCCACCCTCGCGCCCGACAGCTTCACCACTTCGCCCCAGCGCTTCAATTCAGTCTTGATCAGCTGCGCGAATTCCTGCGGCGTGCCGCCGACGGCGTCGGCGCCGTCGCGCAAGAGGCGTTCTTTCACGTCATTGCTGCGCGCCGAGCTTGCCATCAGTGCGTGAATTTGTTGAATGATCGCTTGCGGCGTGCCGCGCGGGGCCAGCACGCCAAACCAGTTGGTGGCTTCGAAGCCGGGTAGGCCGGATTCGGCGACCGTCGGCAAATCGGGCATGGCGCGCGAGCGTGTTTTGCTGGTGATGGCGAGCGCCTTGACGCGGCCGCTTTTGATTTGCGGCATGCCGCTGACCACGCTGACCAGCGTGACCTGAATTTCGCCGGCGACCACCGCGCCGAAGGCCGCCGAGCCTTTGTACGGCACGTGCGTGAACTGGGTGCTGGTGGATGTGCGGAACCATTCCATCGCCAGATGCGCGAGTGAACCATTGCCCGGTGTGCTGTAGGTCAGCGGCGCGGCTTTTGATTTGGCCAGCGCGATGAGCTCAGTGACGTTATTCGCGCTGAGGGAGGAATGCACGGCGAGCAGATAAGGGCTCATCACGGCGAGGCTGATCGGTTCGAAATCTTCAACCGGTTTGTAGGGAAGATTCTTGTAGAGGTTCGGATTGATGGTGAGGCTGCCAGTGATGCCGATCAGCAGTGTGTAGCCGTCGGGCTGTGCGCGCGCGACGAGTTCGGTGCCGACGATGCCGCCGGCGCCGGCGCGATTGTCCACCACCACCTGTTGATGCAGGCCTTCGGCGAGCTTCTGTCCGATCAGCCGCGCGACGATGTCGGCACCGCCGCCGGGCGGCTGTGGCACGATCAGGCGCACGGGTTTATTGGGATAGGTCTGCGCGAATGCGGCGCCCGCCAAAAACAACAATGCCGCGCTGTGCAACAATCCGTGTATCAAACGCAACTGCATTCCGTTAACTCCCCCGCACACCATGTTTCGTATTTTATTCATCGCGCTCGCACTGCTTGGCGCGGCTGCGCACGCGGCATCAACCGGCGATTATCCGCGCAAGTCGATCCGCGTGCTTGTCGGCATCCCGCCGGGCGGCGGCATCGACACCGTGGCGCGCGCGGTCGGGCAGGTGTTGTCGGAACGCTGGAGCCAGAGCGTGATCGTCGATAACCGCACCGGCGCCGGCGGGGCGATTGCGATGGAAGTGGCGGCGCAGGCCGCGCCCGATGGCTACACGCTGCTGGGTGGCAGCACCGGCACGGTGGCAACCGCAACGCTGCTGAAGAAAATTTCTTTCGATACGCGCCGTGCCTATGCGCCGGTGGTGCAGATGTACACCCAGCCTTATGTGCTGGCGGCCGAGCCGTCGCTGCCGGTGAAAACGGTGCGCGAACTGATCGCCTATGCGAAGGCGAAACCGAACGCGCTCAACTACGCTTCGACCGGCATCGGCTCGGCGTCGCATCTGGGCATGGAGTTTTTCAAATCGATGGCGGGCATCGAACTCGTGCACGTGCCGTACCGCGGCCTCGGCCCGGCGATGGTCGATGTGATCAGCGGGCAGATCCAGCTCGTCTTCGGCGCGGCGATCATCGTTACGCCCAATGTGCGCACGGGGCGCCTGCGCGCGCTGGCAACCGGCGGCGCGAAACGTTCGCTGGCCTATGCGGACATTCCGACTGTTGCCGAATCAGGCCTGCCGGGATTCGAGTGGAGCAATTCCTACGCGCTGTTCGCGCCGGCAGCAGTGCCCGCGGAGATCGTGGCGAAACTCAATCGCGAAATCGGCGCGATTGCGTTATTGCCCGAGGTGCAGAAGAAACTCGCCGGCGACGGCGTCGAACCCGCTCTGCCTAACACGCCGGCGGAGTGCCGCGCGATATTCGAGCGCGAGTTCGCGCGGCTGGAGAAATTTTTCAGGACGTCGGGGATAAAGCCGTGAAATCGTAGGGTGCGCATCGCGCACGCGGTTTCGGCGGTGGACGGTGCGCAATGCGCACCCTACGTGTCGCGTCATTCCCGCGAAAGCGGGAATCCAGAGGGGGTTGTTTAATGCCCGTTCGCTCTGAGCCTGTCGAAGGGCGGTCCGACTGCTCTGGAGACTGCGCGGCGCTTCCTACGTGGTTCGACAAGCTCACCACGAACGGAGTATCAAACGCTAGGCCTTCAACAGCATCTTCGGAAATTCTTCTGCTGCCGCTACTGCTTTCTTTGCTTCTTCCGGCGAATACGCTTCGCCCGGTTTGTATTGCGGGAAGACGTAAATCTTCAGGTCGCCGACGCCAAGGCCCTTGGCCTGCGCGCGCGCGGCTTTTTCGAAATGGTTATAGACGAAGAGCACGACCGGACGACCGGCTTTGGAAACGTTGATGGCGTCGCGCACGGCGGCGGAGGTGCAGGACCCTCAGGCCCCGAGGCCGACAAGCACGTAATCGGTTTCCCCGATCAGCTTGTCGACATCGGCTTTGGGCGCGGGAGCCCAGGTGTTTTCTTTATAGACACGGTGCATCGAGGCCGGTTTGAACAGGCGCTCGACTTCGGCTTCGAGGCCTTTCCAGAACGCCAGCCCCGAGGCGTGTTGATTGAAGATGAAGCCGGCCTTGCGGCCGTTCAGCGATTCGAGCACGGTTTCGGCGGTGCGCTGCGATTTCGCGATCCCGCCGGTCGGGTCAAGAAGTTGGAGTGTCATGATGGTTCCTTATCGTTCGCTCATTCGCATCGGCGAATGAGCGCAGTTCTCACCCTCTCCCTCGGGGAGAGGGCTGGGGTGAGGGCGCAACAGGCATTTATTAAACGTCATGGTGTTTGTTATGCAGCAGGAAATTCGACGCGGCGGTGTACCGGCTTGGCGCGGCGCGCGCCCCAGCCCGGGCACAGCGATGAGAACGCGCTGCCCGAGCCCCAGCCGCCGGCGACGGTGATGATCAGGCGCTCGATACCGCGAATGAAGGGCACGCGCGCCTCGTCGTTGCTGGCATCGCAGAAATGTTTCCAGTGCGCCGGATGCGATTCGGCGATCGAGTGGCGGTTTTTCACCTCGCGCACCGGTCGTGTCGCCAGCCGCACGAGCTCGCGTTTGACGTCGGCCTTGCTGTAGCCGGCATCGTGCAGGTTTTTCACCGCCATGGGGGCGAGCACCAGCACCATGTCGCCACCGCTGATCTGCGGGCTGCCGAGGGTGGCAATCGAATCGGCCAGCACGGTGAGCACATCGCTCGCAGGGCCGTAACCGGCGCCGTTGCCGATCAGACGCGGGCCTTCGACGGCGGCGATGGTGACGACGGTGTCTTCAGCCTTGAAGCCGCGCTCGACGTGCAGCGGTTCCCACAGGTTGGTGTCCGGGTCTTCGGCGATGCAGAAGCTGTAATAGCCGGGATGGCCCTGCGTGGTCTTGCACGGTTCGCCGGGAAATCCGCCGCCGATGTTCCACAGAATGAGGCGGATCGCGCGGCCGATGGTGGCGGTGGCGCGGTCGCCGTGGCCGAACGCGCATTCTTTCGTGTTGAAGCCGAACTTCTTCACGGCGGGTCCGCTGATGATGGTGAGTGGCGCGCAGCCGTGCGTGGTGGTCTGCACACCGTTGAGATTGAATTCGTCATCGATCATCGCTTCGATGGCGGCGATGACGATCGGCACGTACTCGGGTTTGCAGCCGGCCATCACGCAGTTGATGGCGATGGTTTCAATCGTGGCCACACCGTCGCGCGGCTGGATGATGCCAATTACTTCAGCGGGATCGCGCTTCAGATAATTGATGATGCGCTCGACCGCACCGCGCGTCGGTGGAATCACCGGCAGGCCATCGGTCCATTTGTTTTCGAAACAGAGTTCGGTCGCGGCCTCGAGATCGGCGGCTTCGAATATTTTTGCGGCGAGTTGCATGGCGGTTCCAATCAATTATTCGCAATGCGCATCAGCGCATTGCGTCTGTTCTCACCCTGTCCCGCCGGGAGAGGGCCGCGTTCTGCAAGAACGCCCGGTGGAGTCGTCCGATGTTATATCGCGCGCGTGGCCACGACAAGAATGTATACGCCGAACGTAAATAAAAATATTCGTCACTCCCGCGAAAGCGGGAGTCCAGAGGAAGCGCTACACGCGGCTAAAACCGGATTCCCGCTTTCGCGGGAGTGACGGTTCTAATTGGTGGCGTGAATTTCCGCCGTCATTACTCTTCTTTGATCCCCAAATCGCGAATCAGCTTGCCCCACTTCGCCGTTTCGCGACGAATGGTGCTCGCGTATTCCTCGGGTGTGCTGCCGACCGGCTCGACGCCGGCGTCGAGAAATCGCTTGCGCACCTCCGGGTTACTGGTGGCGCGCGCGATCTCGCGCTGCAGGCGCGCAATGATGTCGGGTGGCGTTTGCGCCGGTGCGAAGACGCCGAACACCGCCACCGATTCGTAACCGGGCACGCCGGATGCAGCGACGGTCGGCAGGCCCGGCGTGAGCGCCGACGGTTTCGCGCTCGTCACCGCGATCGCGCGCAGGCGGCCCGACTTCACATGCGGCGTGATGGAGCCGGCCGACGGAAACATCAGGTGCACCTGGCCGGCGATCAGCGCATTCAGCGCCGGGCCGACGCCTTTGAACGGCACACGCACGATGTCGACGCCGGCCATCGCTTTGAAGAGTTCGGCGGTAAGGTGGGCGGAGGAGCCGGTGTTGGCGCCAGCATCGCTCAATGCGCCGGGTTTGGCTTTTGCCAGCGCGATGAGTTCGCGCACCGACTTCACGGGCAGCGACGGATGCACAACGAGCACGTTGGGCGTGGTGACGGCGAGCGACACCGGTGCCAGGTCTTTCGCCGCATCGAAGGGTACGCGTTCGCGCAGATAAGGCAGCAGAAAAATCGCCGGACCGTAGAACAACAGCGTGTAACCGTCGGGGGCGGATTTCACCACCGTATCGCCGGCGATGATGCCGCCGGCGCCGCCGCGATTGTCGATCACCACCTGCTGGCCCATGCTGAGGCTCATCTCGCGCGCGATCACGCGCGCGACGAAATCGACACCGCCACCGGCCTCGGGGGCGAGCACGCGGATGGGTTTGTTCGGGTAGGACTGGGCCGTGGCGTCGGGGCCTTCCAGCATCGCGAACGCCAATGCAGAAATGGCAAGGACGAGGATTCGCGCATCACCCCTCACCCTGTCCCCTGATGTTTCCCCGGCTTTTCATGCTCGTAATCCGAGTCGTTTCTTGAGCACCTGCATGGCGAAGTCGGTCAATATAAGGGAATGCTGGGTACACAATAGTTTAGCCAAAGTGATGATCGATAGTTCGCGCGCAACGCGGGTGGT